>NZ_JBCHVG010000043.1:0-1048 GCF_050474445.1 Ensifer sp. B1-9 | reverse complement strand
TAGATGTTTGATCCCAGGCTTTGATGGGGCATCCTTATCTTCCGAATCAAAGGATGCGCTATGGGCCAGGTTCTTCATGGGAGCGCCACGACGACAGAGGCGGTCCGTCGAGCGATACAACATAGTCAAGAGAGCCTGAGGACGCTTTCGAAGCGCTACGGGATCAACCAGAAGACCGTCGCCAAGTGGCGGAAGCGGGCGTCAGTCGCAGACCTTCCGACCGGCCCGAAGGAGCCGAGATCGACTGTCCTGTCCGTCGAGGAAGAAGCGGTTATCGTTGCTTTCCGGCGTTACACACTGCTGCCACTTGATGACTGCCTCTATGCGTTGCAACCGACGATCCCGCATCTGACGCGGTCTTCGCTGCATCGTTGCCTGCAACGCCACGGCATCGGCCGCCTGCCGGATGTCGACGGAGACAGGCCGGCGAAGAAGAAGTTCAAGAGCTACCCGATCGGCTATTTTCACATCGACATCGCCGAGGTACGCACCGAACAAGGCAAGCTGCACATGTTTGTCGCCATCGATCGCACCTCGAAGTTTGCCTTCGTCGAACTGCACGAGAAGGCCACCACCGCCGTCTCGCGCGAGTTCCTCCTGCGCTTGATTGCCGCCGTCCCCTACAAGATCCACACCGTGCTCACCGACAACGGGATCCAGTTCACGACGCCCGGCGCTGGAGGGTCCGCCGTGCCGCTGATCAAAGAGGCGATCGCCAAGGGCGAGCGTTTCTGGGCCCATGCCTTCGAATACACCTGCGCCACCAACGATATCGAGCACCGCACCACCAAGGCGAAGCATCCATGGACCAACGGTCAGGTGGAGAGGATGAACCGAACCATCAAGGACGCCACCGTCAGACGCTTCTACTATGAGAGCCATGACCAGCTCCGCCAGCACCTCGCCGACTTCGTCGCTGCCTACAATTTCGGCCGTAGGCTCAAGACCCTCAAGGGCCTCACGCCCTACGAGTTCATCTGCAAAGCATGGGCTTCACAACCCCAACGTTTCACCCTCAATCCGCTCCAGCAAATGCCGGGACTAAACA
>NZ_JBCHVG010000042.1:0-1079 GCF_050474445.1 Ensifer sp. B1-9 | reverse complement strand
AGCTTGCCGCCGCCACCTCGGAAAGCCGCTTTGCCCGGCTGACGCTGACGATCACCGCCCTTGCCTTCGTCGCGCTGTTTTTGCTGTTGCCGCTTGCCGCCGTCTTCACCGAGGCGCTGCGCAAGGGGCCGACCGAGTTCGTCGCCGCGCTTGGCGACACCGAGACGTTCTCGGCGATCCGCCTGACACTGACCGTCGCCGCCATCGCCGTGCCGCTCAACCTCGTCTTCGGCGTCGCCGCCGCCTGGGCGATCGCCAAGTTCGAGTTCAAGGGCAAGGCCTTCCTGACGACGCTGATCGACTTGCCGTTCTCGGTCTCGCCGGTGATCTCCGGCCTCGTCTTCGTGCTGTTGTTCGGCTCGCACAGCCTGATCGGCCCGTGGCTGCAGAACCACGGCCTCCAGATCCTCTTTGCCGTGCCGGGCCTGGTGCTCGCCACCGTCTTCGTCACCTTCCCCTTCGTCGCCCGCGAGCTGATCCCGCTGATGCAGGAACAGGGCAGCAGCGACGAGGAGGCGGCCCTGTCTCTCGGGGCCTCCGGCTGGCAGACCTTCTGGCACGTGACGCTGCCGAACATCAAATGGGGGCTGCTCTACGGCGTGCTCCTATGCAACGCCCGCGCCATGGGCGAGTTCGGCGCCGTCTCGGTCGTCTCCGGCCATATCCGCGGCGAGACCAACACCATGCCGTTGCAGGTGGAAATCCTCTATAATGAATATAACTTCGTCGCCGCCTTCGCGGTGGCGGCGTTGCTGGCGCTGCTGGCGCTGATCACCCTGATTTTGAAGACGGCGCTGGAGATCCGCTACAGCGCCGAGATCGCCGCCAGCCGCAGGCACTGACCGGGAAAGCCCGCATTCGAAAGGTATCGCCATGGACGTGCGCGTTCACAACATCCGCAAGGAATTCGGCCGCTTCCCGGCGCTCGACGACGTCTCGCTCGACATCCGCTCCGGCGAGCTGATCGCGCTCTTAGGTCCCTCCGGCTCCGGCAAGACGACGCTGTTGCGCCTCGTCGCCGGGCTCGAAAGCCCGACCGGCGGCACGGTCTTCTTCGGCGACGAGGATGCCTCGCAAAA
>NZ_JBCHVG010000041.1:0-1258 GCF_050474445.1 Ensifer sp. B1-9 | reverse complement strand
GTGCCCGACCTGAGAGATAGGTGACGTTTCGTACCGGAGACATGGGTAACACTTTTCGCTTTTTGCGGGAGGTGTTGATGCCGTGGAGAGAGACTTCGGTGATGGAGGAACGTCTGCGATTTGTCGCCCGGCTGCTTGAGGGCGAAGGCATGAGCGATGTGTGCCGGGCCTTCGGCATCTCGCGCAAGACCGGCTACAAGATCTTCAATCGCTATAAGGACGACGGTCTGGAGGCGCTGACGGATCGGTCGCGCCGGCCGGTGCGCTACGCCAACCAGTTGCCCGGGGCGGTCGAGGCGATGATCGTCTCCTGCAAGAAGGAGAAGCCCCACTGGGGGGCCAGGAAGATCCGCGAACTGCTGGTGAAGCGGCTCGCCGGCGATGCGCGCGTGCCGTCCAAGAGCACCGTGCATGCCGTGCTCGACCGGCACGGGCTCGTCACCCATGCCCGCAAGCGACAGCGCTTTCGCGCCGAAGGAACGCCGCTGTCGCAGGCATTCATGCCAAACGATCTGTGGTGTGCCGACTTCAAGGGCGAGTTCAAGCTCGGCAATGGCCGATACTGTTACCCGCTCACAATCACCGACCAGGCATCGCGCTACCTTCTTTGCTGCGAAGCCTTCGAATCGACCCGAGAACAGGGCGTCTTCGACGCTTTCCGGCGGCTGTTTGCCGAATGCGGCCTTCCGCTCGCGATCAGAAGCGACAACGGCTTGCCCTTTGCCTCGCCGAACGGGCTCTACAATCTCTCGAAGCTGTCGGTCTGGTGGCTCAGGCTCGGCATCGCGCTCGAGCGCATCAGGCCCGGCCGTCCCCAACAGAACGGCCGGCATGAGCGCATGCACCTGACGTTGAAGAAAGAGGCCACCCGACCACCCGGCCAAAACATCCTCCAGCAGCAGGCCCGCTTCGATGCTTTCGTCAACGAATTCAATCAGGAGCGGCCGCACGAAGCGCTGGAAATGAAGCTGCCCGCCAGTCTCTATGTCGCATCCGCAAGACCCTACCGGGGCCTGCCGGAGATCGACTATCCCTTCCACGATCGAGACGCGCTCGTCACCAATTGCGGCCGCATCTGCATCTATCGCAAGAAGATCAACATCTCGACCGTGCTGGCAGGACAGAAACTCGGAATCAAGGAAGTCGACGACGGCATTTGGCTCGTCAGCTTCATGCACTATGATCTGGGATATATCGACTTGGAGCAGAGGACATTGCAAACCATCGACAATCCGTTCGGCACGAGATTGTCACCCAT
>NZ_JBCHVG010000040.1:0-1411 GCF_050474445.1 Ensifer sp. B1-9 | reverse complement strand
CCGCCAAGGTCGAGGAGAAGCGGGACGCCATGTTCCGCGGCGACATCATCAACATCACCGAAGAGCGCGCCGTGCTGCACACGGCGCTGCGCAACCGCGGCAACCGCCCGATCCTCGTCGACGGCAAGGATGTGATGCCCGACGTCAACGGCGTGCTTGATGCCATGGGCGCTTTTGCCGACGGCATCCGCTCGGGCGCGCTCAAGGGCGCGACCGGCAAGAAGATCACCGACGTCATCAATATCGGCATCGGCGGCTCCGACCTCGGCCCGGTCATGGCAACGCTGGCGCTTGCGCCCTTCCATGACGGCCCCCGACTTCACTTCGTTTCCAATATCGACGGCGCCCACATCGCCGACACGCTGAAACTGATCGATCCGGAAACCTCGCTCTTCATCGTCGCCTCGAAGACCTTCACGACGATCGAAACGATGACCAATGCCCAGACGGCCCGCGCCTTCATCGCCGGCAAGCTCGGCGAAGCGGCCGTCGGCCACCACTTCGCAGCCGTCTCGACCGCGCTCGACAAGGTCGCCGCCTTCGGCATCGACCAGGCCCGCGTCTTCGGCTTCTGGGACTGGGTCGGCGGGCGCTATTCGATCTGGTCGGCGATCGGCCTGCCGCTGATGATCGCCATCGGCAAGGAGAATTTCGGCCGCTTCCTCGATGGCGGCCATGCCATCGACGAGCATTTCCGCACCGCGCCGATCCGTGAGAACATTCCGGTTCTGCTCGGCCTCCTCGGCTTCTACCATCGCAACGTGCTCGGTTATCCGTCGCGGGCGATCCTGCCCTACGATCAGCGCCTGTCGCGCTTCCCCGCCTATCTGCAGCAGCTCGACATGGAATCGAACGGCAAGGCGGTGACACTTGATAGCACCGCGGTCGAGTACTCCACTGGCCCGGTTGTCTGGGGCGAGCCCGGCACCAATGGCCAGCATGCCTTCTATCAGCTCATCCATCAGGGCACGGACATCATTCCGGCGGAATTCATGATCGCCGCGAATGGCCATGAGAAGAACCTGCGCCATCAGCACGAGCTCCTGATCGCCAATTGCCTGGCGCAGTCCGAGGCGCTGATGAAGGGTCGTACGCTCGCCGAGGCCAAGGCGCAGCTCACCGCCAAGGGTATGGCGGACGCCAAGGCCGACAAGATTGCTCCGCACCGCGTCTTCACCGGCAACCGCCCGTCGCTGACGATCGTCTACGACCAGCTCGATCCCTTCGCGCTCGGCCGCCTGATCGCGCTCTACGAGCACCGCGTTTTCGTCGAAGGCGCGCTGTTCAACATCAACTCCTTCGACCAATGGGGCGTCGAGCTCGGCAAGGAGCTGGCAACCGGCCTGCTGCCGGTCGTCGAAGGCAAGGAGAGTGCCGCCGGCCACGATTCTTCGACCGCGGGTCTGGTGGC
>NZ_JBCHVG010000039.1:0-1916 GCF_050474445.1 Ensifer sp. B1-9 | reverse complement strand
CCGGGCGCCGATCTCGGCGAAAAGTCGAAGGTCGGCAACTTCTGCGAGGTCAAGAAGGCGGAGATCGGCGCAGGCGCCAAGGTCAACCACCTGACCTATATCGGCGACGCCTTCGTCGGCGCCGGTTCGAACATCGGTGCCGGTACGATCACCTGCAACTATGATGGCGTGAACAAACATGAGACCCGAATCGGCGAAAATGCCTTCATCGGGTCGAATTCGTCGCTGGTCGCGCCGGTGACGATCGGCGAGGGAGCGTTGGTTGCCTCGGGCAGCGTGATTACCGAGGACGTGCCGGCCGACGCCGTCGCCTTCGGCCGCGCGCGCCAGGAGATCAAGCCGGGTCGGGCGCGACTGCTGCGCGAGCGCTACCAGGCTGTGAAGGCAGCCAAGAAGGCCGCAAAAGCCGCCGGCTAAGCCGCCGACGCCGTGGCCCCATCAGACGCGTAAAGATCCGCTGCTGCTTGCGTGAATCGGCTGCGATTCAGCGAAACATGCGGAGCGTTAAATACTGAAACCGAAAGTGAAATCGAGGCGGATTGCCTCACCCGGCAAATGCTTTACCAAGGCAGCGCGTCGGGCGGGACATCTGCCCTCATTGACTGAGGCGCCGCGACGGGCGCGGGGACAAATCGGAGACGACTATGTGCGGTATTGTGGGCATCGTTGGCAACCAGCCGGTATCGGAGCGACTGGTCGATGCGCTGAAGCGCCTCGAATACCGCGGCTATGATTCCGCCGGTGTGGCGACCATCAATGGCGGAACGCTGGAGCGCCGGCGCGCCGAGGGCAAGCTCGTCAATCTCGAGATCCGGCTTCGCGAACAGCCGCTCGCCGGCACGATCGGCATTGCGCACACGCGCTGGGCGACCCATGGTGCGCCGACCGAGCGCAATGCCCATCCGCACTTCACCGACGGCGTCGCCGTCGTCCATAACGGCATCATCGAGAACTTTGCCGAATTGAAGGACGAACTGATCGCCGATGGCGCCAGGTTCGAGACCGACACCGACACCGAGGTCGTGGCGCATCTGCTCTCCAAGTTCCGCCGCGAAGGCCTTGGCCGGCGCGAGGCGATGCATGCGATGCTGAAGCGGGTCACCGGCGCCTATGCGCTCGCCGTGCTCTATCAGGACGACCCGTCGACGATCATGGCGGCGCGCAATGGCCCGCCGCTGGCGATCGGCCACGGCAGGGGCGAAACGTTCCTCGGCTCCGACGCGATCGCGCTTGCGCCCTTCACCAACGAGATCACCTATCTGATCGACGGCGACTGGGCGGTGATCGGTGCGAACGGCGTGCACATCTTCGATCTCGCCGGCAACGTCGTCGATCGACCGCGCCAGATCTCGTCGGCTGCCGCCTATATGATCGACAAGGGCAACCACCGGCACTTCATGGAGAAGGAGATCTATGAGCAGCCGGAGGTGATCGCGCACGCGCTGAGCCACTACATCGACTTCGCCGGCAACCGCATCAAGCCGCTCGCCGGCACAATCGATTTTGCCAAGGTTCCGAGTCTGGCGATCTCCGCCTGCGGCACGGCCTATCTCGCTGGTCTGGTCGGCAAATACTGGTTCGAGCGCTATGCCCGCCTGCCGGTGGAAATCGACGTCGCTTCCGAGTTCCGCTATCGCGAAATCCCGCTGTCGGCGCAGTCGGCGGCACTGTTCATCTCGCAGTCGGGCGAAACCGCCGACACGCTCGCCTCGCTGCGCTACTGCAAGGAGCTCGGCCTGAAGATCGGCGCCGTCGTCAATGCGCGCGAATCGACCATTGCGCGCGAATCCGATGCGGTGTTCCCGATCCTTGCCGGTCCGGAGATCGGCGTCGCCTCGACCAAGGCCTTCACCTGCCAACTCGCGGTGCTGGCGTCGCTGGCGATCGGCGCCGGCCGCGCCCGCGGCATGGTCAGC
>NZ_JBCHVG010000038.1:0-2062 GCF_050474445.1 Ensifer sp. B1-9 | reverse complement strand
TTGTGGTCGCGGGCATTTTTCTGGATGTCGGCCAGTTCAAAGAATTTGCGCCGCGCGTGCGCATGACAAAAGGCGAAGGTGATCGGTACCGCTTTCTTTTCGGCGACACTGAGCGGCTCGAAGCCATTGTAACAATCATTCTGCAGAATGCCGCCATACTCGGCCAAGTACTTCTGCGGGTGCTCGCCGCGGCGGTCGCTCGAAGCATAGTACACGGCCGCCGGCGCCGCGGCGCCGCCGTAAGGCCGGTCATCGCACACGTACGTCCATATTCGCCCGGTCGTGCATTTGTCTTTGGCCTGGATGGGAATGGTGGTGTCGTCGCCAAAAAGCCGCTCGGCCGCAAAGACATGCGCCTCGATCAGTTCAAAGATCGGCAGCAGCGCGGCCGTTCCATACCCGACCTGGTCGGCCAGCGTCGAGGTCGAAAGCTCGATACCCTCGCATTTGAACCGGGTGCTCTGGCGGTTGAGAGGGCTATGCATGCCAAACTTGTCGAACAGGATCGTCGCCAGCAGATGAGGACCGATGAAGCCGCGCGGCGTCGCATGGAACGGCGCCGGCGACTGGCTGATCGCCTCGCAGTCGCGGCAGGTAAATTTCTCCCGCACCGTCTCGATCACCTTGAACCGGCGCGGAACCTCCTCGAGCGTCTCGGTGACGTCCTCGCCCAGCTTCGACAGGCGCGACCCACCGCAGCATGCACAGGTGGCTGGGGGATCGATCACCACACGCTCGCGCTCGATATCCTCCGGCCACGGCTTTCGGAGCGGCCGTTTGCGCGTGAACGAACGTACGTTCGAGGTCTTGGCGGCAGCCGCCTGCGCCGCGGCTTCATCCTCCGTCGCCGCCATCACCAGTTCTTCGAGCTGCAATTCCATCTAGTCGATCAGGCGCGCCGTGCGCTCGGATCGCCGGCCGCGCAGTTCGCGCTTCAGCTTTTCGATCGCCAGTTCCAGACTGGCAATCAAGGCCTCACTGTCCGACAGCATGGCCTGCGCATTGGCGGCTTGCGCCACCGCAATGTCCCGCTCCGCGACGACGATATCGCGCTCGGCGACAACGACATCACGTTCAGCCTGCAACATCTCACGCTCGGAAAGCAGCGCCAGATAGGCGCTCGCAAGGTCCGCAGGAAGATCCACAGGCTTCGAGGTCATGAAGCCATTCGATCAGATTCACTCAATATTTTCAATGTAATAATGCTATCCGACCCGTGTCGGACGCCAGGTTTCCTGCGGATTGCGCCAGTCGATCCCGGACAACAAATACGACAATTGTGCCGGTGAGATCGCTACCGCGCCGCCCTCCATATTCGGCCAGATAAACCGGCCCTTCTCCAGCCGCCGGGTAAAAAGGCAGGCGCCCAGACCATCATGCCAGATGATCTTCAAAATATCCGATCTGCGCCCCCTGAAGACGAAGAGATGCCCTGACAACGGATCATGCTGCAGAACCTCCTGCACCCGAAGCGCCAGCGAGGGAAAGCCACAGCGCATGTCCGTATACCCTGTCGAAAGCCAAACCTTGACCCCTGTTCCCATCGGAAACGGATTCATCGCAGCGCCTCCAGTCCGCGCAGGACCCGAAGCAGCGCTTCAACGTCGACATCGCGTCCCACGATCACACGGCGACCATTGGCGCTGACGACCTCCATAAGCCCACTTTGTACCGTCGAAGAATTGGTCGGCGCAACAACCGGCATGCCTGGCTCCGGGACCAACAGTGCAGGAACAAACCCTTCACTCCCCCGCCCATTGCCGAGCCGTCCCTCGCGTGCTGCTTTACGCCAATCGTTCAACTGAAAGCGTGTGATCCCATGGCGACGTGCTGTTGCCGTGACCTGACGCGGGGCGGAATAACTCTCCGCCACGATCGCAAGTTTGGCCTCGTTGCTGAAACGGCGACGCCGCCCGCTATCGACAATCTCCATACGGCTAACTTGCGGCCGCTTCTCTATCGTTAAATCCACGGTTCTCACACTGTCTATATTGACGTCCATATAGACAGAACATCCAGTTCGCCTCACTTCTCAGCAAGGCGGCCCACCTCGGATGCGTAC
>NZ_JBCHVG010000037.1:0-3580 GCF_050474445.1 Ensifer sp. B1-9 | reverse complement strand
ATGGAGTATTTCGTCCAGCAGCTCGTCAACGGGCTGACTCTTGGGTCTATTTATGGTATGATCGCGATTGGTTATACCATGGTCTACGGCATCATTGGCATGATCAACTTCGCCCACGGCGATATCTTCATGCTTGGCGGTTTCGCCGCATTGATTGTCTTTCTGATTCTCACAACATTCATCGGGGGCGTCCCGGTTGTACTTGCGCTCTTGCTGATGATGATCGTCGGCATGCTGACGGCAGGGCTGTGGAACTGGACGATCGAGAAGGTGGCTTATCGGCCGCTGCGCGGTTCGTTCCGGCTTGCGCCGCTGATCACGGCAATCGGCATGTCGATTGCGTTGTCGAACTTCATCCAGGTGACGCAGGGCCCGCGCAACAAGCCGATCCCGCCGCTCGTCTCCTCGGTCTACGACATTTTCGGCATCACCATCTCGCTGAAGCAGATCATCATCATCATCATCACGGCGATCCTGCTTTCCATCTTCTGGTACATCGTCAACAGAACGCCGCTCGGTCGTGCGCAGCGTGCGACCGAACAGGATCGCAAGATGGCGGCCTTGCTCGGCGTTGACGTCGACCGCACCATCTCGGTGACCTTCATCATGGGCGCGGCACTGGCCGCCGTCGCAGGCACGATGTATCTCATGTATTATGGCGTCGTCGTCTTCACCGACGGTTTCGTTCCTGGCGTCAAGGCGTTCACCGCGGCCGTTCTCGGCGGCATCGGATCGCTGCCGGGCGCCGTTCTCGGCGGACTGCTGATCGGGCTCATCGAGTCCCTCTGGTCTGCCTACTTCACCATCGACTACAAGGACGTCGCGACCTTCTCCATTCTCGCCATCGTCCTGATCTTCAAGCCGTCTGGCATTCTCGGACGACCGGAAGTCGAGAAGGTATAATTCCATGGCAAACATTGCTTCTACGACTGCAAGTGCCGGCACTGACGTGACGGCGCGGGCCCTGCGCGAGGCTGTCTTCGCGGGCCTGATTTCGCTTGGCCTTTTCGTGCTGTTCGTCGGTCTCAAGTCCGACCAGAACATCCGCAACGAGCTCATTCTCAACCAGCGCTGGGGGCTGCTTGCGATCTTCGTGATCGTCGCCGCCGTCGGCCGCTTCTTGATGGTTGCCTATGTCCAGCCGGCCATGGCCCGGCGCAAGGCTGCCAAGGCCGCGGCTGAGGAGGTGGTGAAGGAGGAGGGCTTCTTCAGCCGCAACTTCTCGAAGCTCGCCATTTTGTTCCTGGTCGTCTATCCGCCGATCATCGTCGCGATCTTCGGCGTGCAGGGCTCGCTGAAGTGGGTCGACAATTTCGGCATCCAGATCCTGATCTATGTGATGCTGGCCTGGGGCTTGAATATCGTCGTCGGCCTCGCCGGCCTTCTGGACCTGGGTTACGTCGCCTTCTACGCGGTCGGCGCCTATTCTTACGCGCTGTTGTCGACCTATTTCGGCCTGTCGTTCTGGGTCCTCCTGCCGGTCGCCGGCATCCTCTCCGCGTGCTGGGGCACAATCCTCGGCTTCCCTGTCCTGCGCCTGCGCGGTGACTATCTGGCGATTGTGACGCTTGCCTTCGGGGAAATCATCCGCCTCGTGCTGATCAACTGGACCGAGGTAACGAAGGGCACGTTCGGTGTCTCCGGCATCGCCAAGGCAACGCTGTTCGGCATCAAGTTCGATGCGTCGAAGGATGGCTTCGCAGCGCTGATGGGCCTGCCGATCTCGTCGGCCTATTACAAGATCTTCCTGTTCTACCTGATCCTCGGGCTCTGCATGCTGACGGCCTTCGTCACGATCCGGCTGCGCCGCATGCCGATCGGCCGTGCCTGGGAAGCACTGCGCGAGGACGAGATCGCCTGCAAGTCGCTTGGCATCAACACGGTCACGACCAAGCTGACGGCCTTTGCAACGGGCGCGATGTTCGGCGGTATTGCCGGCTCGTTCTTCGCCGTGCGCCAGGGCTTCGTGTCGCCTGAATCCTTCGTCTTCCTGGAATCCGCGGTCATTCTGGCGATCGTGGTTCTCGGCGGCATGGGCTCGCTGACCGGCATCGCAATCGCTGCAGTGGTGATGATCGGTGGCACCGAAATCCTGCGTGAACTGTCCTTCCTGAAGATGGTCTTCGGGCCGGACTTCACCCCTGAACTCTACCGCATGCTGATCTTTGGCCTGGCCATGGTCGTCGTCATGGTCTGGAAGCCGCGCGGCTTCGTCGGATCGCGCGAACCGACAGCCTTCCTGCACCAGCGCAAGGCCGTCTCCGGCAGCTTCACCAAGGAAGGGCACGGCTGATGGCCCGCGAGACAACGACAATGACAAAAGACCCCATTCTCAAGGTTGAGCACCTGTCGATGCGCTTCGGCGGTCTCATGGCCATCAACGACTTTTCCTTCGAAGCCTATCGCGGCGACATCACCGCGCTGATCGGCCCGAACGGCGCAGGCAAAACCACGGTGTTCAACTGCATCACCGGCTTCTACAAGCCGACGATGGGCATGATCACGATGAAGCAGAAGGCCGGCAAGGAATACCTGCTGGAACGGCTGCCGGACTTCGCGATCACCAAGCATGCCAAGGTGGCGCGTACCTTTCAGAACATCCGGATGTTCTCCGGCCTGACCGTGCTCGAAAACCTCTTGGTCGCGCAGCACAACAAGCTGATGCAGGCGTCGGGTTACACGTTCCTCGGGCTCCTGGGCTTCCCCGCCTACCGGCAGGCATCGCGCGAAGCGATCGATCTTGCCAAGCATTGGCTCGAAAAGGCGTCGCTGATCGATCGTGCGGATGATCCGGCCGGCGACCTCTCCTATGGCGCGCAGCGTCGTCTCGAGATCGCCCGCGCCATGTGCACGGGACCTGAGCTTCTCTGCCTGGACGAGCCGGCCGCCGGTCTCAACCCGCGCGAGTCGCTGGCGCTCAACGAGTTGTTGCAGGGCATCCGCGCCGAGACCGGCACGTCGATCCTATTGATCGAGCACGACATGTCCGTGGTCATGGAGATTTCCGATCACGTGGTGGTCCTGGAATACGGACAGAAGATTTCCGACGGCACACCGGATTTCGTCAAGAGCGATCCGAAGGTCATCGCGGCCTATCTGGGTGTCGAGGATGAAGAGGTTGAAGAGGTGATCGAACAAATCGAGGAAATCGAAGGCGGACAGGGAGGCACCAACTGATGACGGCGCCTCTTCTCCAAGTCAAAGCCGTCGAGACCTATTACGGCAACATCCGGGCGCTCAGCGGCGTCGACGTCGAGGTTCACCGCGGCGAGATCGTCTGCCTGATCGGCGCCAACGGCGCCGGCAAGTCGACCCTGATGATGACCATCTGCGGCAGCCCGCAGGCGCGCACCGGTTCGGTCTTCTTCGAAGGCCAGGACATCACCCGCATGCCGACGCACGAGATCGCACGGATGCGTATCGCCCAGTCTCCCGAGGGACGGCGCATCTTCCCGCGCATGACGGTGTTCGAGAACCTGCAGATGGGTGCGAGCCTCGACAACCTGAAGCACTTCGATCAGGACGTGGAGAAGGTGTTTACCCTTTTCCCGCGTCTGAAGGAGCGCCAGGCACAGCGCGG
>NZ_JBCHVG010000036.1:0-5226 GCF_050474445.1 Ensifer sp. B1-9 | reverse complement strand
GGCATGAGCACCGGAATGAGGATGAACATGGCCGGGATCGCCTCCATGAAAATGCCGATGATCAAGAGAAACACGAAGATCACCAGCATCCCTGTCATCGGTCCAAGGCTCATGGCCTGCAAGAGATCGGCCACCTTTTCCGGCAGACCGTCAAAGGTGAAGATCCAGGCGGCGAGTTGCGAAGTCGCGGCGATGAACAGGATCGTGCCGGAAATACGCGCAGTCGAGATGAGGATTTCGGGAATCTCGCTCAACGGTAAGGTCCGGTAGACCAGGAGACCGAGCACGGCAACGTAAACGACGGCGATGGCGGCCGCCTCGGTTGGCGTAAACAACCCGCTTGCAATGCCGATGATGAGGATGAGCGGCGTTAACATCGGCAAAATGGCCCGCAGTCCCGTCACGACGACCAGCCGGAAATTGAACGGCGTCGGCGGATTGTAGCCATAATAGACAGAATAGAAGTGATTGAAGATCAGGAAGGCGAAGGCGATGAAGAGGCCGGGCACGAGACCGGCCACGAGAAGCGTGCCGATCGACACGTTCGCGATGGAGCCCGCTATGACCACCAAGATCGACGGCGGGATGATCGACGACAGCGTTGCGGTGCACAGCGTCATGCCGACTGCATACCCTTTGGGGAAACCGTGCCGCTCCATCGCCTTGATCTCGATTGCCCCGACCGAGGCGATATCAGCGACTGACGAGCCGGAAACGCCGGAGAATATGACCGACGAGATCACGTTGACGTGGCCGAGCCCACCGGGAAGCCAGCCAACCATCGCCTCGGCGAAGTCAAAGATGCGCTCCGCGACCCGGCCCCGTTCCATGACGGTACCGACCAGAATGAAGAGAGGCACAGCCACCAGCAGGAACGAGTTCATCGAGGAAAACATGGTTTGCGACAGCAGATCCAAGGGCATGGACGTGAAGAGCCAGAGCGTTGCAACACCGGCGAGCGCCAAGGCCACGGCGAGCGGTATGCCGAGCATGCTCAGGCCGAAGAAGGAAATGAGAAGAAAGAGCGACATGGATCAGTGTCCCGCTGAAATCGAGATGTCGGCATGGGCGCTTTCGTTCGCCGGCAAGCCAAGTTCGGGGAGAGCGATGAGTTCGCGCCGACTGCGAAGCGATTCCAGGATTGCCAGGATCGCAATCACGGCGGATACCGGCATCACCATGCCGATAACCCACATCGGAATGGGCAGCGTGGCAGCAGTTTCACTCATCATGATTTGCTGACGCACCAGCGTCAGCCCGGTCCATCCCATCAACCCGAAGAAGAAGACGGAGGACACGACATAGATCGGGACTGCCAGATGTTGGAAGAGACGCCGTGCCAGAACGAGAAAGACGACGACGCGCGCGCTCTCGACGGTTCTGAAACCGGCGGCAAGTCCGAGAAAGACCATCCAGATAAACAGGAAGCGCGTCGCCTCCTCCGTCCAGGGAAAAGGATGCCCGGCAAGTCGGCCGACGACTTGTACAAGGACGACGATCAGAATACCGGCGCAAGCAGCGCCCGCCGCCACATCGGCGACAATCCTGACGAAGGTGCCGAGCGAAGAGCTGTAAGAAGGACGCATCAAGATGCCTTTCCTCAAGAATGAGACCAGAGCCGTTTAGGCGGCACCGTGCGCCCACGCAAAGTGCCGCCCCGGGGGGTATCAATTCGTGTTGGCGAAAGACTTGGTGCGATCGAAGAAGGCCTGATCCTTCACCAGCGCTGAGAACTTGTCGGAGAGACCGGCAGCGACTTGAACGAACGCCTGGCGCTGTTCTTCGGTGAGCTCATTGATTTCCATGCCGCTCGCCTTGAGGGCCTCAAGCGACTTCTCGATGTCTGCTGCGTCGTTTTGAGCTTTCCAGGCTTCGGCTTCCTTCGCGGCTTCCTGCAAGGCGGTCTTGAAGCCGTCACTCAAAGCCTCGTAGCGGGCCGGATTCATGCCCAGCACCCATGCGTCGGCGATATGGTTGCTGATCGTTGCGTATTTCTGAACCTCAAAGAGGCGCGCGCTGACGGGCACATTGATCGGATTTTCCTGGCCGTCGACGACCTTCAGCTGCAAGGCATTGTAGACCTCGGCAAAAGCCATCGGTGTCGGAGCAGCTCCCATGGCACCAAAGAACTCAACCCAGAGCGGATTATTCGGTACCCGCAGCTTCATGCCCTTCAGGTCGGCCGGAGAGGTAATCGGCAACTTGGAGTTAGTGATCTGCCGCAAGGGACGAGACCAGAGATCGAGCCCAAGGATGCCGATCTTGCTCAAATCTCCCTGCAGTTCCTGGCCGAGGTCACTGTCCAGGTAGGCGCGCAGTTGATCGATATCGCGGAACTGATAAGGAATGGCGATAGCCGTAAACTTCGGATTGAAGGTCGCATAGAGCGAGGTCGAGTTCAGCAACATATCGAGGGATCCGCCGGCGAGCTGCTTGACGCCCGCGGACGGATCGCCGCCATAGAGCGTGCCGTTCGGAAACACCTTGATCGTCAGCTCGCCGTTCGTCTTGGCCGATACAAGCTCGGCGAATTTGTTGGCCGCAAGGGTGATTTCCGACGTATCGGCGTCCGGTGTGGAAAGCGTCAGGGTTTCAGCCTGGGCGAGCGAGGCGGAGAAGAGGGTGGCGGCTGCGAGCAGACCGCGGATAATTGCCAGTTTCATGTCATTCCTCCCAAAGTTTGATATCAGGCACAAGCCATCGGTTTCGCGGTCTTGTTCATGCGCCGGAGCTCAAGAATGATTCCGCTATGATCCAGATCGCCATCGCCGTTGTCGACCATGGCCTGGTAGAGCCGGTCGACCTCCTCGCCAACCGGTAGTCTCAAACCACGGCTATGGGCAAATGCCAGAGCCGTGGATGTATCTTTCACCTGGTACTTCGCCGGCCCTCCCGGCCGGAAATCACCTGTCACCATTCGCAAGCCGTGCTGGCGGAAAACGGTGGAATCGGCAAATCCACCGAGCAGCGCTTCGCGCACGCGCGCGGGATCCGCGCCTCCCTGCTCGGCAAGTGTCAGCGCCTCGGCCACGGCACAGATCGTCGAGGCGACGATAAGTTGGTTGGCGAGCTTCGTCAGCGCTCCGCAGCCAGCGGGACCGACATGCGTCACTCGGCCGAGACAGGCAAAAACATCGCCGAGCGCATCAACATCTGTCGCCTTACCGCCCGCCATGATCGCGAGCGTGCCTTCACGCGCGCCTTTCTCTCCGCCCGAGACCGGCGCATCGCTATAGACAAGTCCACGGGCAGAAGCCTTTTCCCCTATGAGAACGGCCGTTTCCACCGGAATTGAGCTCATGACGACGAGTGCCGCGCCGGGCTTCATCGCAGCGAGCACGCCACCGCCGCCAAGCAGAACGTCCTCGCAGACCGGCCCCGAACTCAACATGACGACCACTGCCTGCGCCCCGGCTACTGCTTCAAGTGCCGTGCTTGCACTTGCGATACCGCGGGACGAAAGCGCATCTGCCTTGTCTCGCGTGCGGTTCCACGCGGTGACATCGAAGCCGGCGTCGGCCAGACGTCCGGCCATCGGGCCTCCCATGATGCCCGTACCGATGACAGCTACGCGTTTTGCTCCATTGACCATGGCGTTCTCCTCCTCACGGATAGCGGCGCCGAAGGAAGCGGACGGGCCGCTCCTCGAGGATGAGGGGCGGGAACGCCGCGCGGAACCGTTCGAGATGCGGTGTTTGAAGATGGGCATCGAAGGCCGCACGACTGTCATAGACTTCGTAGAACACCACGGTCCCGTCTTCTTCGTCGGGCTGAACCACGTCGAACTGCCGGCAACCCGGCTCATCTGCGACCGAATGGGTCGCATCATCGCGGGCGGCTTCCAGAAACTCAGGAAGACGTTCCGGACGGACACGGAATTCGGCAATGACGACGAATGCCTCCATCTCTCCCTCCCCTTCCCGCACGATCAGGCAGCCGCGTCTTGGTTGGGGCGGAAGCGCTCTTCCATATCCCGGCGCAGCGTTACGACGTCGAGGTCGTTGACGATCTCCACATCGTCGAAGCTGACAATCTGGTCCTTCTTGATCGCCCGCTTCAGCTTCACATTATGCGCAAGGCCGATCGGGAGCGCCTTGAGGTCCAGGCTACGTGTCGCCGGAATGGCGTTTGCCCAGACTGCGTAGCCGCCTTCTCCGTCCAGCATCTCGCCCGGCTGCATGTCCTTCTTGGCGGTCGCCACCGCATCGCCGCGGAATTCCTTGGACGAGCCGGTCGGCTCGTTGCGCAGCACTGCCGAGAGCACGCTAACCGATGTCTCCAGGCCAATGATGTGGAAAGGACGCCACATGGAGGCATACCAGCCGGACGGATCGGTTAGCAGGCCATATTGCTTGAAGCAGGCGCGAGCATATTCATTGTGCGCCTTGAAGGTGACGAAGACCCCATAGCGGATGTTGTTGAAGACCTCGCGGCCATCCGGCTCCTGGCTGGCGGCGATATCGACAAGACCCGAGCGGGCCATGCGGCCGCCGTCGCTTGCCGGACGGAAAACGCGGGCGAGATCGTGAAGGCCGGCCGGCGGGAAGGCTAGGCCGTCATCCGGGCAATCGAGGCCCGTGCCGTTGGCCACCGCGGCCATTTCGATCGCCGCCTTGGTGCCGTCGGTGAAAGAGTTGTACATTTTTGGATTGAAGTCGCCCTTTTTGACTTCTTCTTCCGTCCAGCCGAAGAAGCCCCAGACGGTGTCCGGCGTGGAGTACCGGTAACGCGGCTCGAAATTCATGCCCTTGCCGGCGGCGGTGACCTCGAAGCCGGTGGCGCGCGCCCAGTCGACGAGTTCGCATATCAGTGCCGGCTGATCGCCATAGGCCATCGAGTAAATGACGCCGGCGGCTCTGGCCTTTTCGGCAAGGATCGGCCCGACCATCACGTCAGCCTCGACGTTCACCATCACGACGTGCTTTCGGCTCTCGATCGCGCCGAGCGCATGGCGAGTGCCAGCGATCGGGTGACCCGTCGCCTCGATGACGCATTCGATCTCGCCGCAGGAGAAGATGGCGTTGACGTCGTCAGTCACGAAGGTCTTGCCGGACTTGAGCGCATCGCCGCAGCTCTGCGCCTCATATCGTTCCTTGGACCAGCCGACGCGCTCCATGGATTCACGCGCCTTGCCAACATTGAGGTCGGCCACGGCCACCATGTGCAAGCCACTTATACGTTGGGCTTGCGCCAGGACCATCGAACCGAACTTGCCGGCACCAATCA
>NZ_JBCHVG010000035.1:0-2500 GCF_050474445.1 Ensifer sp. B1-9 | reverse complement strand
AACGACTTAGTGTGACGAGCAAGCTTAAGCCGATAGGTGAAGGCGCAGCGAAAGCGAGTCTGAACAGGGCGTTCAGTTCGTCGCATTAGACCCGAAACCGAGTGATCTAGCCATGAGCAGGTTGAAGGTTGGGTAACACCAACTGGAGGACCGAACCCGCATCTGTTGCAATAGATTGGGATGACTTGTGGCTAGGGGTGAAAGGCCAATCAAACTCGGAAATAGCTGGTTCTCCGCGAAATCTATTTAGGTAGAGCGTCGACCGAATACCCTCGGGGGTAGAGCACTGGATGGGCTATGGGGACTCACCGTCTTACTGATCCTAACCAAACTCCGAATACCGAGGAGTACTAGTCGGCAGACACACGGCGGGTGCTAACGTCCGTCGTGAAAAGGGCAACAACCCTGACCTCCAGCTAAGGTCCCCAAGTCATGGCTAAGTGGGAAAGGATGTGAGGATCCCAAAACAACCAGGATGTTGGCTTAGAAGCAGCCATCATTTAAAGAAAGCGTAACAGCTCACTGGTCTAAATAAGGGTCTTTGCGCCGAAAATGTAACGGGGCTAAAGCCATGCACCGAAGCTGAGGATGTGCCTTATGGCACGTGGTAGCGGAGCGTTCCGTAAGCCTGCGAAGGGATACCCGTGAGGGGTCCTGGAGGTATCGGAAGTGCGAATGTTGACATGAGTAACGATAAAGAGGGTGAGAGACCCTCTCGCCGAAAGACCAAGGGTTCCTGCTTAAAGTTAATCTGAGCAGGGTTAGCCGGCCCCTAAGACGAGGCGGACACGCGTAGTCGATGGGAACCACGTTAATATTCGTGGGCCTGGTGGTAGTGACGGATCGCTTAACTTGTCTGGACTTATTGGATTGTCCAGGCGGGGACGCGGTTCCAGGAAATAGCTCCATCATTATAGACCGTACCCGAAACCGACACAGGTGGTCAGGTAGAGTATACCAAGGCGCTTGAGAGAACTATGCTGAAGGAACTCGGCAAATTGCACGCGTAACTTCGGAAGAAGCGTGACCCCAATGGACGCAAGTCTTTTGGGGTGGCACAGACCAGGGGGTAGCGACTGTTTATCAAAAACACAGGGCTCTGCGAAGTCGCAAGACGACGTATAGGGTCTGACGCCTGCCCGGTGCTGGAAGGTTAAGAGGAGGGGTGCAAGCTCTGAATCGAAGCCCCAGTAAACGGCGGCCGTAACTATAACGGTCCTAAGGTAGCGAAATTCCTTGTCGGGTAAGTTCCGACCTGCACGAATGGCGTAACGACTTCCCCGCTGTCTCCAGCATAGACTCAGTGAAATTGAATTCCCCGTGAAGATGCGGGGTTCCTGCGGTCAGACGGAAAGACCCCGTGCACCTTTACTATAGCTTTACACTGGCATTCGTGTCGGCATGTGTAGGATAGGTGGTAGGCTTTGAAGCAGGGACGCCAGTTCTTGTGGAGCCATCCTTGAAATACCACCCTTATCGTCATGGATGTCTAACCGCGGTCCGTCATCCGGATCCGGGACAGTGTATGGTGGGTAGTTTGACTGGGGCGGTCGCCTCCGAAAGAGTAACGGAGGCGCGCGATGGTGGGCTCAGACCGGTCGGAAATCGGTCGTCGAGTGCAATGGCATAAGCCCGCCTGACTGCGAGACTGACAAGTCGAGCAGAGACGAAAGTCGGTCATAGTGATCCGGTGGTCCCGCGTGGAAGGGCCATCGCTCAACGGATAAAAGGTACGCCGGGGATAACAGGCTGATGACCCCCAAGAGTCCATATCGACGGGGTTGTTTGGCACCTCGATGTCGGCTCATCGCATCCTGGGGCTGGAGCAGGTCCCAAGGGTTTGGCTGTTCGCCAATTAAAGCGGTACGTGAGCTGGGTTCAGAACGTCGTGAGACAGTTCGGTCCCTATCTGCCGTGGGTGTAGGAATATTGACAGGATCTGTCCCTAGTACGAGAGGACCGGGATGGACATATCTCTGGTGGACCTGTTGTCCTGCCAAGGGCATAGCAGGGTAGCTATATATGGAATGGATAACCGCTGAAGGCATCTAAGCGGGAAACCAACCTGAAAACGAGTATTCCCTTGAGAACCGTGGAAGACGACCACGTTGATAGGCTGGGTGTGGAAGTGCGGCAACGCATGAAGCTTACCAGTACTAATCGTTCGATCGGCTTGATCGTTCCCATTGCTTGTGTTCATCACCAAGGCGAATGCAACGCATTCGTCCGGATGAACGACGTGTTCAAAACAAATGAAGTGAAAACTTCAACCAGCTTCTCATTCCGGTTTGCCCGCAAGGCAAATCTTGCGCTTTGCCGACCTGGTGGTTCTGGCGGGGTGGCTGCACCCGTTCCCATTCCGAACACGGCCGTGAAACGCCCCAGCGCCGATGGTACTTCGTCTTAAGACGCGGGAGAGTAGGTCGCTGCCAGGTCTGCAAAACGCAAGATAAACAACCGAAACGCCGCTCCCCTTCGAGGCAACGCCGACAAGGACAAG
>NZ_JBCHVG010000034.1:0-9960 GCF_050474445.1 Ensifer sp. B1-9 | reverse complement strand
ATCATCGGCCGGCCAGCGACCGGATGCAGCACCTTCGACATGGACGATTTCATCCGCGTGCTTTCGCCCGCAGCCAGAATGATGGCCAGGCACGTCCGTTCCATACAATGCTCTCCTTGGTCTTTCCGAGGCTGATGCCTCCCGCACAATTTCTTAAATCGAAACCGGCTCAAGTACAAAATCACGCACGATTCGGCGCTGTGGTATCGTCAAGATATTGCGAGAAGCATAATTCTCGCAATCACGTCGCATTAACCGGCTTAAAACCGGATGATGGCATAAGAAGGCGGGGAGCTTGTACCAGCATGCAGCGTGCATCGCTCCCCAGGGGGAGACGAGACCGCAATGCATAGCCGCACCGAACTCGATCTGGAGGCGCAACAGCCAGGTGCGGCACTCACCTTCGTCCGCTCACCGCTTTTCCTGCTCGCCCTCGCCTTTGGTGTGCTCGCGCTGCTGCTTTGCGTGACGATCCCGCAGCCGATCGGCCCGATGTTCTGGGACCATTATCTCTATCTCGATGCTGCAAACCGAATTCGTGACGGGCAAATCCCTTCGGTCGATTTCTTCACGCCCGTCGGCGCACTCGGCTATTACCTTTTCGCTGGCCTGCAGGTCATCTTCCCCAACGGCCATCCATTGCTGCTCGCGAGCTGGTGTCTGCTGCTCGTCACCGGGCCGGTGATGGCGCTCGTCGTCTTCGACGTGCAAAAGCGCTCGGCGCTGCTTGCCTATGCGATCCTGCTGCCGTTCCTGTGGTTCTCGGTATTGCCGTTCAACACCGGCGATTTCTACCCCTATCCCGGCTCAGACGGCTTCGGCATCTACAATCGCCAGGTCTGCCAGCTCCTTTATGTGCTCGCTGCAGCGTTGGTTCATGTTCGCGACCGTCGTATCCTTGCATTCGTCGTTGCCGCGGCGATGGTCGCTCTCTTCTTCGTGAAGATCACCGGCGCTGTCGCCGGCACTGTTCTTTGCCTGATGGCTTTTGCCGCAGGCCGCATCCCCTTCAAGTCGGCGCTGGCCGCAGCATCGCTGTTCTTCGCCGTGCTCGCCGTGGCCGAGATTTCCGTGAGCGCCGTATCGGCCTATCTCAACGACATCCTGGCACTGCTGGCCGTCAATGACGACAGCTTGTTGCCACGCCTTCTGCAGGCGGCGTCGCTCAATGCCGGTCTGCTGATTCCGGCCGGGCTGCTTGGCTTGGCGCTTTTCGCGGCGCACCTTTCATCCTTTGCACAATCCCTGCGACAGCTTGGCGGGCACCCCTCCCTATCGGCACTCGCGAAGGTCTTCGACCAACCGTTCGTCTGGCTGGCCGCCTTCGTCCTTGCCGGTATTCTCTTCGAGAGCCAGAACACCGGCAGCCAGGCCTTCATCTTTCTGCTGCCTTTGCTGCTGAAAATCGTTGCCGACGAGGTCACCGGTGCCACGCCTCAGCCGCGTGCGATCGCAATAGCGATACTCGCCCTGGCGGCCACCCTCCCACCAGCCACCGCCGTCCTGCAAAAAAGCGCTCGCGCGTGGATCGGGGCCATCAACAATGTGCCGCTCGAAAGCAGGAACCTCAAAACAATGGGCGCCGTCAATCTCCGACCCATTCTGGCGCTGCGCGCCGAACGCCTGCGCGATATCTATACGGCCCATCGCCCCGCCTTCGATGCCTTTGCAAATGCCGGCGAGCTACC
This sequence comes from Ensifer sp. B1-9, assembly GCF_050474445.1. NCBI lineage: Bacteria > Pseudomonadati > Pseudomonadota > Alphaproteobacteria > Hyphomicrobiales > Rhizobiaceae > Ensifer > Ensifer sp. B1-9. Next base: position 8,272 of record NZ_JBCHVG010000034.1, on the reverse strand, counting down.
GTCGTTCCTGCTCTATAGCGATTTCGACTTCCAAGCCGGCTGGCTGACAAATGTCGATGAAGCCATCGATGCGATGCGCGCCTATGAGGCGGCAAATGGCGTGCGTTTCGAAACGATCCTCAACATCGATTTTACCAATCCGTTCCCGTGGCTGATGGATCGCAGCGCCCCCAAACACGTCGCGATCGGTGCAGATCCGTTCCGCGCCGTCCCTCCGCCGGATGAGAATGTCCGCGCCGCCCTCCGTTCGGTCGACGTCGCGCTCGTGCCGACCTGTCCGGTCACCAACGTCAATCGGAGGCTGCTTTCGCTTTATCAGCCGAGCCTCGAGCCCGGCCATGAGCGCGTGACGCTGACAAGATGCTTTGACGCCTTTATCCGCAAAGAGCTAAAGGCCACAGCATCAGCCGCGAGCAGCTCTTGATAACCGACGACTAGGTCACAGAATCGTAAAGCACATGCAGATTTTAGCTGAAGCGAGCGACCTTAGTGCGTGCAGATGAACGCGCGGCGCTCTAGGCCTCGGGGCGCAGCCGGCTCTCGGTCAGAAGCCCGCTCTCCTCCAGGATCGGATAGGCGACGGACGCAATATGCGCGTTGACGCGCTTGAGATCGCGCAGCATGTCGAGATGCAGCGAGCTCGTCTGAAGGCTCTGGACCAGCCCGTCTCGCAAACGCTCGATATGCCGCTCGGCCGAACGCTTCTCCATGTGGCGAACGCTCACCTTCACCTCAATGAGCTGCCGGGCGAGATCGGCATTGCGGCTGACGAAGATGGATTGGGCAACGCGAAGATTGTCGATTGTAAGATTGAACAGGCTTTTCAGCTCCTGATAGCCCTCCTCCGAGAACTTCAGACCGTTGTCGACCTTTTTGACGATCTCCTCGCAAAGCCCCTTCTCGATGATGTCGCCCATATGCTCGAGGTTGATGGCGTAGTCGATGATGACGATCGAGCGCCGACCGTCCTCCTGGCTCAAGCCATCACGTCCCAAGCGCGACAGAAAGATCTTCACTTCCTGTTGCAGCTGGTCCACCTGCTTCTCGAACTTGGCGATGTCGCGAATTTCGGAGAGATCGTTGTTTTCGAAGGCGGTGGCCGCGCGCATTAACATCCTCTCGACCAGATCGCCCACGCGCAGAACCTCGCGGGTCGCTCCGGAGAGCGCCATGACCGGCGTATGCAAGGCACTTTCATCGAGATAGCGCGGTCCGCTCTCTTCCGTCTCCGCATCGGGAATGAAACGGACCATCAGTTGCGACAGCAGGCCGGAAAAAGGCCAGGCGAGGATCGCGACAGCGAGATTGAAGGCAAGGTGGATATCGACAGGCAGGTTCTGTCGCGGCAGCGGCAGGCTCTGCAGGAATTCTACACTCAAGCTCGTCAGCGGCAGTGCGACCAAACAGCCGGCTGCGCGAATGACGAGATTGCCGAGGGTGACTCGGCGCGCCGATGGCGCGGAGGCCAAGGTCGCCATGACCGGCGGGATCGCGCCCCCGAGATTCGCACCAAGCACGAGCGCCACCGTCAATCCCACGGTCAGAATGCCCGCGGACGAGAGAGACAGGACCAGCATGACGACCGCCAGACTGGAGGACGAAGCGAAAGCCAGCCCGGCGGATATGAGGAGGGCGACAGGCCAGGCGCTGTCGAGCATGCCAAGGAACGCCGCCAGCGCCGGAGAATCGCGCATCGGCTCGGTCGCGGAACCCAGCAGGTGCAACGACAGGAGCATGAGGCCGATGCCGACGAACGCGGCCCCGAGACCTTGGCGGGCGTTCGAGCGGCTGGCACGGTGCAGAACGACGCCCAAGAGGATCACGAGCGGCGACAGCCATTCGATGCCGGTCGCGACGATCCAGGCGGTCATGGCCGTGCCGACATTGGCGCCGAGGAGCACGATCTGGGCCATGCGCGAGCGCACCAACCCCTTCTCCACGAAGGAAGCGGTCATCAAGGCAGTGGCCGTCGAACTCTGCAAGGCAAGCGTCGCGACCAGTCCCGTCGCGAAAGAGCGGACGGGCCCATTGGTCCCCTGCGCGAGACCGGCGCGCAATCGCGCACCGAAGGCGCGCGTCACGCCATCCTTGACGAGCGACAGGCCGAAGAGGAGCAGTGCGACCGCCCCGAAAAGATTGACCATCACGATTGTCGACTGCATTGCATGCCTTCCCGCGGGGACTTCAGAATCGCCCCTTACCCTTGCAACAGAACCACAGTTCCAACGCGTATTCGACTCAATCTGACATATAATTTTCGATTGCCGGCTAATGAATCCGACATGGGTTGTGCCGCGCGCGCCCGATGGGTTTGCAGCTCCTTCGTGGGACCTTCCGCGCCCGCGGCAACGCGGCAGTGACAAGCATTGAAAGCCGGGCGATCGCGATTGGCCAACGATCCCCGTGAGTGCGCGCAATTTGCGGCAAACGACCCTTCATTTCCTGTTTCGTTTGTTTTAAGGAACGAATTCGTTTGGCCCATGGCCGCCGCATTGCAACGAGGTTTCTGCCCCCATGCTCGAATCCCTGAGAACTGCCGCCCAGACCTGGGTAGTCAAAGGCCTGCTAGTCATTCTCGTTCTGTCGTTCATGGTGTGGGGCGGCTCATCTCTGACGATGACGAGCCAGTCGGACGCGGTGGTGGTTGTCGGCGACGTCAAGGTCAAGGCGCCGGAGTTCCGGCTCGCCTATGAAACCATGCTGGCTCAGGCCTCCCGCCAGCTCGGCACCCGCCTGACGCCGCAACAGGCACGCGCCTTCGGCATCGAACAGCGGGTCTATTCGCAAGTCGTTGCCGGTGCGGCTCTCGACCAGCTTGCAGACGACATGAACCTCGGCCTGTCGCAGGACCGGTTGGCCAAGCTGATCGCCGACGATCCGGCATTCCACAGCGTCAATGGCCAATTCGACCGGCTGACGTTCTCGAGCGTGCTGCGCAATGCGGGCCTGCGCGAACAGGATTACATCAACAGCCAGAGCCAGACCGCGATCCGTTCGCAGATCGTCGATGCGCTCTCGGACGGTTATGCCGCTCCCAAGGTTCTCACGGATGCGATCGGCGCCTACCGCCACGAAAAGCGGACCGTCGACTATCTGCTGCTCTCGAACGCCAATATCGACCCGGTGAAGGTGCCGGGCGACGACGTGCTGGCGCCCTGGTACGATACCCGCAAGGCAAACTACCGCGCCCCCGAATACCGCAAGTTCAGCTATGTAAAGCTCGAGCCGATCGACGTCGCAGACACGGCAGCCGTGACGGATGAAGAGATGCGAACCGAATATGACCGGCGCAAGGAGAGCTTCCGCACCGCCGCGACGCGGACCATCGAGCAGCTCACCTTCCCGTCACGTGAAGCGGCTGACGCTGCAGCGGCCAAGCTCTCCTCCGGCACGAGCTTCGATGATCTGGTGAAGGCTGAAGGCAAGACCTCGGCGGACGTGCTTCTCGGCGAATTCACCAAAGATCGCGTGCCTGACGCCAAGATCGCCGAAGCGGCCTTCGCGGTTGCTGCCGACGGTGGCGTATCTCCGGTTGTCGACGGCGCCTTCGGCCCGGTCATTCTGCGCGTGACGAACATCCGTCCGGAAGCGGTACGCAGCTTCGACGACGTCAAGGAAGAACTGCGCAAGGACATCGCCCTTTCGGCAGCGAGCGAAGAGGTCATGCGCCTCCACGACAAGATCGAGGACGAGCGCGCTTCCGGCGCTCCGATCAAGGAGGTCGCCGACCAGCTCAAGCTGAAGCTGGCGACCATCGATGCCATCGATGCAACCGGCAAGGACAAGAACGGCGACGCCGTTGCCGGCCTGCCGGAGCAGGCTGCCCTTCTTCAGGAAGTCTTCAAGGCGGATGTCGGAGGGGAAACTCTGCCGGTCAATGTCGGCCGCGACGGTTATGTCTGGTTCGACCTCGATGAAGTTACCCCCGCGCGCGATCGCACGCTGGACGAGGCTCGCGATGAGATCGGCGCCGATTGGATGGCGGAACAGCAGCGTGCGGCCCTTGCCAAGAAGGCTGGTGAGTTGAAGCAGCGTGTCGAGCAGGGTGCAAAGCTCGCCGACATCGCCAATGAACTCGGTCTCGCCGTCGAAACGAAGTCCGGTCTGACGCGCGCCACTTCGGACGCGGCCCTGAGCCCGGCGGCTGTCGCAGCCGCGTTCTCCGGTCCGAACGGCTTTGTAACCAACGCTGCCGGCATCGGTGGCGAGGGACAGGTGCTCATGCAGGTGACGGCAGTCGAGAACGGTGGCCCCACCGACGCTCTGCAGGACGATAGCCGCCAGATCGAGGCCATGGCCCGCGTCAGCGGCGAAGATATTCTGGATCAGATGGTCGCCACGCTGCAGGCCGCCTACGGCGTTTCGATCAACCAGACGCTCGCCGAAACCGCAGTTGCACAACGATAGGCTTCGAGGAAACAACCGATGAGTGATCTCAAGCCATTCGTCGCCAAGGTCGCCGCCCGCGAGGCGCTGAACCGTGAAGACGCCCGTGCCGCCTTCGAAATCATCATGTCGGGGGCCGCAACGCCATCGCAGATCGGTGGCTTCCTGATGGCGCTGCGTGTGCGGGGCGAAACGGTCGATGAGATCGTCGGCGCGGTCGGCGCCATGCGTGCCCGCATGCTGCCGGTCGATGCCCCGGCCAATGCCGTCGATATCGTCGGAACCGGCGGTGACGGCGCCGGCACCTACAATATCTCGACGCTCGCTTCGCTCATCGTGGCAGGCGCGGGCGTCCCGGTCGCCAAGCACGGCAACCGCGCGCTGAGCTCGAAGTCGGGCACGGCGGATGCGCTCTCGTGCCTCGGCGTCAAGCTCGACATCGGTCCCGCAGCCATCTCGCAATGCATCCGAGAGGCGGGCGTCGGCTTCATGTTCGCGCAGCAGCATCATTCGGCGATGCGCCATGTCGGCCCGACGCGGGTGGAGCTCGGAACGCGGACGATCTTCAACCTGCTCGGTCCGCTCTCCAATCCGGCCGGCGTCAAGCGGCAGCTCGTCGGCGTCTACGCGCCGCAGTGGGTGCAGCCGCTTGCTGAGGTGCTGCGCGATCTCGGTTCCGAAAATGTCTGGGTCGTTCATGGGGAAGGCCTCGACGAGATCACCACGACCGGCACGACTGAGGTCGCGGCTCTCGAGAACGGCAAGATTTCGACCTTTACGCTGACGCCGGCCGATTTCGGCCTTCAGACGGTGACGCTCGATGCGTTGAAGGGCGGCGACGGAGCGTATAATGCGGTGGCACTCCAGGCGGTGCTCGATGGTGCCGAGAACCCCTACCGGGACATTTCCCTTGCCAATGCGGCAGCATCGCTGATGATAGCCGGACGAGCGAAGGACCTCGGCGAAGGCATGGCGCTCGCCCGCCAGTCGCTTTCGAGCGGCGGTGCCAAGATGGCGCTGCAGCGCCTGATCAGCGTTTCGAACGCGGCCTGAGAAAGGATCGGCAACGATGACGGATATCCTGCGCAAGATCGAAGCCTACAAGCGCGACGAGATCGCGGCCGCGAAATCGCAGGCGCCGCTTTCCGAGCTCAAGGCGCGTATCACCGAGCAGTCCGCGCCGCGCGGCTTTCGAGCCGAGCTCGCCGCGCGCAAGGCCGCCGGCACATTCGGGCTGATCGCGGAGATCAAGAAGGCAAGCCCGTCGAAGGGGCTCATTCGCCCGGACTTCGACCCGCCAGCCCTTGCCAGGGCTTACGAAGCTGGCGGTGCCGCCTGCCTCTCGGTACTCACGGATGCACCGAGCTTTCAAGGCGCGCCCGCTTTCCTTGAAGCGGCACGCGCGGCCTGCGCCCTGCCCGCACTGCGCAAGGACTTCATGTTCGACACCTACCAGGTGTTCGAGGCGCGGGCTTGGGGCGCCGACTGCATCCTGCTGATCATGGCTTCGCTCAGCGACGACGACGCTCGCCGCCTCGAAGAAGCGGCGTTCGAACTCGGCATGGACGTGCTCATCGAGGTGCATGACGCCGAAGAAATGGAACGTGCTCTCAAGCTCGCCTCCCCGCTCGTCGGCATCAACAACCGCAATTTGAGGACGTTCGAAGTCGATCTCGCCGTTTCAGAGCAGCTTGCAGGCATGGTGCCTTCCGACCGTCTGCTGGTCGGCGAAAGCGGCATCTTCACCCACGAGGATTGCCAGCGGCTGGAAAAAAGCGGCATCACCACCTTCCTCGTCGGCGAAAGCCTGATGCGCAAGAGTGACGTCGAAGCGGCGACACGCAGCCTGCTGACCGGTACCGCAAACACACTGGCGGCCGAGTAATGGGTAAGCCGACGCTCACGCATCTTAGTGGCAGCGGCGAAGCGAACATGGTGGATGTCGGCGACAAGGCCGAGACGGTGCGCGTTGCGGTCGCCGAAGGCCACGTCCGGATGAAGCCGGAAACGCTGACGCTCATCCTCGAAGGAGACGCCAAGAAGGGCGACGTCATCGGCACGGCGCGGCTTGCGGGCATCATGGCCGCCAAGCAGACCGCTACTCTCATCCCGCTATGCCATCCGTTGATGCTGACGAAGGTAGCCGTCGACATCACACCCGACCCAGCGCTTCCCGGCCTGCGGGTCGAGGCGCTTGCCAAGCTCACCGGCCGCACGGGCGTCGAGATGGAGGCACTGACGGCCGTGAGCGTTGCGTGCCTCACCATCTACGACATGGCGAAGGCCGCCGACCGCGAGATGGAAATCGGCGGGATCCAGGTCGTCAGCAAATCTGGCGGCCGGTCCGGCGACTTTCGACGCGAAGGGAAATGAGATCATGTCGCTGCTATCCGTCGAAGATGCGCTCGACCGTATTCTGGGCAGCGCCACCCTGAGACCACGGACCGAACATGTCGGTCTTCACGACGCTGTCGGCCGCGTCCTTGCCGAGGATGTCCCGGCGCTCGTCACGCATCCGGCCTTCGACAATTCGGCGATGGACGGCTATGCCGTCCGCCACCAGGACATCGAGACCGTTGGCGCCGAGCTTGCCGTGATCGGCCAATCGGCTGCCGGCCATGGCTTCAAGGGAGAGGTGGGGCCTGGACAGGCCGTGCGCATCTTCACCGGAGCGCCCCTGCCCGCCGGCGCGGATACGGTGATCATCCAGGAGGATACCGAGCGGCTGCCGGAAGACCGGATCCGAACCAAGTTCGTTCCCGGTAAAGGGCGCCATATCCGCTTGTCCGGGCAGGATTTCGCCTTTGGCGAAGCCGCGCTCTCAGCGGGCGAATTGCTCGATGCCGGACGATTGACGCTCGCCGCCGGCATGAATCACGCGCGACTGCCCGTTTTCAAGCGCCCGAAAATCGCGATCCTCGCCACCGGCGACGAACTGCTGCCTCCCAGCAGCAAGCCGGGCGCCGACCAGATCATCGCCTCCAACAGCTTCGGTGTCGGCGCCATCGCGCGCGACAACGGCGCGGAGGTCATCGATCTCGGTATCGTCGCCGACGACCAAAAGGCGATCGCGGACCAGGTCGCGCGGGCCCAGGCGGCCGATGTCGATGTGCTTGTCACGCTTGGCGGCGCCTCGGTCGGCGACCATGACCTGGTTCAGGCAACTTTGCTTTCCTGCGGCATGACGCTCGACTTCTGGCGCATAGCCATGCGCCCGGGAAAGCCGCTGATGGTGGGCAAGCTCGGCGATACGACCGTGCTCGGCCTCCCCGGTAACCCGGTCTCGAGCCTCGTTTGCGCGCTGCTGTTCCTGGAGCCACTGACACGCAAGCTCGCGCGACTGCCCGCCCGCGAGCGTATGACGACCGCACGACTTGCGAGCCCGCTGCCAGCCAACGACGTCAGACAGGACTACGTGCGTGCGCGTCTTACCAGAGACGCAGACGGGAGCCTCGTCGCGCATCCGTTCTCGCGGCAGGACTCGTCGATGATGAAGGTCTTCGCGCAGTCCGACTGCCTGATCGTGCGCCGGCCGCACGCTGCGGAAGCGCCGCTCGGCGCATCCTGCGACATTCTCAGGCTGCGCTGAAACACTCGCGTCAACTCTGCTGGTATTCCCGGATTGGCGCGCGAACATCGCTGGCCCGGGAAGGTCTCATTTCTGCTTTCAAGCCCGGATCATGTCATGGCGCCGACATGATAGCGCTGTACAAAGGGAGCTACTTGATCGCCGCCGAGGACGTCCGACTACGGATGTACTAGATGTTTGATCCCAGGCTTTGATGGGGCATCCTTATCTTCCGAATCAAAGGATGCGCTATGGGCCAGGTTCTTCATGGGAGCGCCACGACGACAGAGGCGGTCCGTCGAGCGATACAACATAGTC
>NZ_JBCHVG010000033.1:0-39354 GCF_050474445.1 Ensifer sp. B1-9 | reverse complement strand
GCGGATCGAGCGTCAGCGCCACGAACTCGGACCAGCCGAGCCCGCTTGCCCGCACCACCAGCCCCGACAGCGGGATCAACACGATCAGCACCAGCCAGCTCAGCGTGATCCCGAGCGATAGCCCAAATCCAGGCAAGACACTCGGCTGGCGAAACCGCCAGCGGCTCCCATTGCGTCGCTCCGTCAACTTTCGGTCACCTTTTCAGCCCTGCAACCGCAAAGGGTTGCACCATCCCCTATCCAAACCGATCATCAAATCGCCGGTTGGCCGGCTTGTCAGAGCGCCGGTGTCTTTCGGCGCCAAACTAACAATTTCACGGGCTCCAACAACGCAAATTTTTGACGCTGGGACGGGTCACAAGGAAACTGATTTCGCTTTTGAGCCGCGTCGAAGGAAACACTCTACTGCGGATATTGTTCCATGTCCGATTGTTGATCGCGGGGGGCGTGATCTTCAGATCAGAAAATAAATACTATAGAAATTATAGATATTAGGCGTTCCTTGCTTCTCCGCCGTCTGTTGCTTGCGCATAGTCGATCCAGAACCGGATCTGTTTGCAACGGAACGTTGCAGGTCCTGGATCGCCTTCGCAAGAGATTGATGTCATGGCAAAAACGCTCATCATTCCGGGATTGTTCGGGTCCGACGAGGGGCACTGGCAACGCCATTGGCTGAGGGATCATCCGGATGCGGTTCTGGTCGAACAGAACGATTGGAACCGGCCAAGGCTTGATGATTGGCGCGATGCTCTCGAACGCGAAATCCTCCGGCACGGGATCGTCGACCTGGTGGCCCACAGTCTCGGCTCGATTCTTGTTGCCGATCTGGCGCGGCGCCCCCTGGCAGGGCATGTGCGCAGCGCGCTGCTCGTTGCGCCCTGCGACCTCGGCCCAACCGATCGCCTGCATCCCGGTGCCATCGATTTCGGCCCAATGCCCGATCTGCCATTGCCTTTTTCCAGCCTCGTCGTCGGCAGCCTCAACGATCCCTATATGCCTTTCGATCGCCTGCGGCACGTTTCGACGCGATGGGGCAGCCGTCTCGTCGATCTCGGCTATGCCGGCCATATCAATATCGCCAGTGGCTTCGGCCGCTGGTCGCATGGCTATGATCTGTTGCGCGTTCTGAACGGCATCGCACGGCGGGAGCCATCGCGGGCGCAACCCATGGAGCTTGAAGTCATGGAACGGTCACCTATGCCGAGCAGCCCGGCCTGAAGCCCTATGGAACTGGACCGACATACTCTTCTACGCAGCACTTGATGTTGGGATCGTTTCGCGCTCTAATAGCGCACTAACTTTATAGAGTATGCCGTCTAGGGATGACCATGCGCCGGAGTGCCAGGCCAGCCAGAACAACGGATACGGGCTCGACCGCTGCCGCGGTGGGCGCTATGTTTTCCCGACCCTGCGACTATCGCATATATCGACACCTGGGTCGGCATTTTGTGACAATTCGGTCGGTGTGCGCGTTCGGACCGAAACAGCCATGCATTTCAGACTTTGCCGGACAGAACCGGCCATGGGAGAGTGCACATGACTGTCCATGGATTGTTTGCGAAGGTCGCTCCCGAGGGAGCCGCTGCCAGAGCCAAGCCGCATATCGCCATCATTGGTCGCGGATTTTCCGGCGTGATGATGGCCATTGCGCTGATGAAGTCGGTGCGGACCGCGTTTCACGTCCACCTTTTCGACCCGCAACCGACGATCAGTGGCGGGCAAGTGCTGGCCGCCGCCCAAAGTGGCGAGATCCTCAACAGCCGGGTGCGCGACCTCTCGGTCGCCGCTGGCCAGCCGGAGGACTTCAACGATTGGCTCCTGGCGAATGCGGAGTTCCGCGCGGCAGTTTCCGCCGCCATTCCCGGGTTTCAGCAGATCTTTGTGCCGAAGAGCATCTTCAGCGACTACGTCTACCAACGCTTTTCCGAAGCCCTAACGCGCCGGCCCGATATATCGATACAGCTCTCCTGCCAGGCGGTGTTGGGCCTGCGCAAGCAAGCCAATGGCCGCTTCCTGGTCATGCAGGAGGAAGCGACAGTGGAGTGCGATGCCGTTGTGCTGGCCACCGGCTTTGGCCTGCGCGAAGGCGAGATGGAGATTGCCGAAGAGGAGAGACCGCTGGTGCGCGCCCGCCGTCTGGTCGTTCCGCGCCATACAGTCCTCCTCGGCAGTGGTGTCCGGGTGGTCGACCGGCTGTTGCAATTGCGCGACAACGGTTTTGCCGGCGAGATCACCATTCTCTCCCGACACGGCTTTCTGCCGCAGCCGCATACGCGCCTCGCGGCGGCGCCGACTTTTCCGGTTGGACCGATGCCGACCCGGCTCGGCGAGATCGTCCGCTTCGTGCGGCAGGCCTGCGCGGAGGCGGAGGCCACCGGCCTTGGCTGGCAGGCGGCCATGAACGGGCTGCGCCGGCGCGCACGTTCGCTCTGGCAATCATTGCCTGAAGAGGAAAAGCGCCGGTTCAACCGGCACCTGCGCTCGATCTATGACAGCCATCGCAACCGCCTGCCGGCGCCTTTGCACCTGCGACTCCGGCAGGAACTCGCCGGCGGGCAAACCACCATTCGGAAGGGCTGGGCGGGCAAGCGCCGCCCAGATGGATTGATGGTGCGCTGGGCGGGCGAAAGCGAGGAAACGCTGCTTGCGGCCGATCAGGTGATCGACTGTCGCTGTTCGGCACCGGACCTTCGGGCGCCGCTGATGCAGAGCCTCTTTGCCGGCGGGCTGGCAGAGCCGGACGAGCTCAGTCTTGGGATCGCCGTCAGTCCGGCCGGCGAAGTTCTCGCCGGCGGACAGCCGACGCGCAATCTCTACGCGATCGGACCGCTCGGCGTCGGCAGTCTGCCGGACATCGACCTGGTGCCCGAGATCGTGACTCAGACCTATGCCGCGGCGCGGTTGATCGCCACGCGGCATCGCGTGACCCTGAAGACCGGGTGACGGTGACGCCCGATCTTCCAAGATGTCATCGTCGCGTCGCCCACGGTACCAGCCACCGCTCAAGCTGCCGCGCCGTCATATCGAAGACGAAGGCGACGGCGGCGATGACGACGATGCCCGCGATCACCACATCGGTCACCAGAAATTGAGCTGCGGACTGGATCATGAAGCCGAGGCCGCGTGTTGCCGCGACCAGTTCGGCGGCCACCAGCGTCGACCAGCCCGCACCGAGCGCAATCCTGGTCCCGGTCAGGACCGAAGGAAGGGCGCTTGGCAGGATGACGTGGCGTAGAACCTGCAGACGCGACGCGCCAAAGGCGCGGGCGGCGTTGATGTGATCCGGCGAGGTGGATTTGACGCCGGTCGCCGTCGACAGAATGATCGGCGGCAACATTGCGAGCGCGATGACCGCGATCTTGGAGGCCTCGCCGATCCCCAGCCAGATGATCACCAAGGGCAGATAGGCAAGCGGCGGCAAGGGGCGCAGGAACTCCACTATCGGATCGAGGATGCCTTTGCCGAGCCGACTGGTGCCGATGGCAATGCCGGCCGGCACGCCGAGGAGGATTGCCACTGCAAGCGCGCTGAAAATCCGCAGAAGACTGGCGCCCGCATGCTGGGCGAGCGTCGCGTCGACGAAGCCTGTAACGGCAAGGCCTTGCAGAGCCTGATAGACGGCGAGCGGCGAGGGCAGGAACAGCGGCGAAACGAGACCATAGCTTGAGGCAAGGCTCCAAAGAGCGAGCAACGCAGCGATCGTCGTCAAGGATATCCAGGCGAGTGGTACCTGTGATCGTGTCGTGCGTCGTTCCGGTTGCTCGACAATGCCCTGCGCCTGAAGCGTCGTCGACGGTGCACTTTCGATCGAGAGGCTCATGCGGCGATCCCTTCGTCTTCGGCATGGATGAGGCCAGTCAATTCGTCATGCAGGCGCCGGAACGCCGGAGAACTACGGATCTCGGAGAGCGGTACGCCGGCAAGAAAGTCATGGCCGAATGTGGTTGCGATCTCGCTGGCGATGCGTCCCGGATTGGGGGCGAGCACGATGACCCGGGTCGCGAGCAGAAGCGCTTCCTCGATGCTGTGGGTGATCAGGAGCGCGCCGACGCGGCTCTTCTGCCAAACATCGAGAAGAAACCCCTGCATCCGGCTGCGCGTGAGTGCGTCGAGCGCGCCAAGCGGTTCGTCCATCAGCAGAAACTTCGGATCGGAGGCGAGTGCTCTGGCGATGCCGACACGCTGGCGCATGCCGCCGGAAAGCTCCCAGACGTGTCGGCCCGCCGCGTCAGGCAGACCGACCCGATCAAGGAGGTTCCTCGCCTTTTCCTGGCGCTCGGACCTGGAAATGCCGCGCAGGTGAAGTGGAAAGGCGACATTGTCGAGAGCGGTCAGCCACGGATAGAGCGCATCGTCCTGGAAAACCACGGCCCGATCTGCACCCGGACCCGTAACCGGTCGGCCGTCGATGCAGACATGACCGCTGCTTGCCGCCACGAAGCCAGCCGCCAGATTGAGAAGACTGGTCTTGCCCGAACCGGAGCGGCCGATGACGACGACGAATTCGTCGCGGGCGATCTTCAGGTTAATGGAAGCGAGAACCGGGGCGGTTCTGCTGTCGGAGGCTGCATATCGCAGCGTGACATTTTCGAGGGAAAGAACGGACATCCTGTGTTCCCATTTCGGCTGGCACGTCGGCATGCTCGCCCGGTTGTCTGTGCCGGGCGAGCAGGGGAACGGCTCTGGCCTCAGAACGAGAGCTTCGCCGCCTCCTGCGCCCAGCGGGCGGAGACGTAGGGCGTGTAATCCGGAAGCACCGCAGGGATCTTGCCCTGATCAAGTAGGAAAGCCGAGGTCTCGGCGATTGCCTTGGCCGTAGCACCGCCGAGAAGATCGGCGCCGGCCTGTTCTTCAAGCGAAGGGAAGTAATAGCCCTTGAGCAGGTTCGGAACGTCCTCGGGCTTTGCGCCGGTCAGGCGGGCGATCTTTTCCACCTCAGGCGAAGCGGCGTTCCAGCTCTCGGGTTTTGCGCGATAATCCGCATAGGCGTCCCCTGTCACCTTGACGAAGCCTGTCACGACATCCGGATGCGCTTCGGCAAACTTCTTGCTGACGATCCAGGCATCGAAGGTAGGACCGCCCCATTTCGCCACATCACTAGAGGTCGCGAGCACCGTCGCGGTCTTCTTGATTTCGGAGAGCACCGGGTCCCAGACATAAGCGCCGTCGATATCGCCGCGCTGCCAGGCAGCCGCAATTTCCGGAGGCCGGAGGTTGAGGATTTCGACCGCCTTCGGATCGATATTCCAGTGCTTCAAGGCCGTGAGCAGGCTGTAGTGTGCCGTCGAAACGAAGGGGGTCGCGATCTTCTTGCCGGCAAGCTGCTCCGGCTTGTCGATGCCCTTGACGGCGAGGGCCTCGGCTTCGCTGATCAGTCCGACGACGAAAATCGTTTCGAGGGGCAGTTGCCGGCTGGCGGCAGCGGCGAGCGGCGACGAGCCGACATAGCCGATATCGATCGACCCGGAGGCGAGCGCGGCGATCACGTCGGCGCCGCCGTCGAACTTTTGCCAGGTGATCTTGGCGCCGGTGACTTTCTCATAGGTTCCGTCTGCCTGCGGAACGCGCGACGGCTCGACGATCGGTTGGTAACCGATGGTCAGCGTCGTTTCGGCGGCGAGAGCGGGGAAGGGCGCCTGGCTGGCGAGAAGCAAGGCCGCGCCGGCGGCAAGAAGGGTGCGTCTGTGGATCGTCATTGTGTGCTCCTCAACGGTTGGGTCCTGGCCCCGCTGCGGAGCCTCACTACAATAATTATTAAAAAGATAGATTTTATATAGATAATTTATTCCGGATTTCACTGACCCGCAGCGCGCCCATTCCAAAATTGAGACGTTTCGGCGCAGCTTCGTGCGCCTGCCGGGCTTTGCGCGAGGCTAGATGTCCAGACCGCCGTAGCGGCCGTTGTGGTAGAGGATCGGCTCGCCGGAACCTGTGGCGATGGCCACGACCCGCCCGAGGATAATGGCGTGGCTGTGGCGCTCGATGATTTCCTCAACTTCGCAGTCGATCGCGGCCAATGCCCCGCTCAATGCTGACGCGCCGCTTGCCAGCCGAACCCAGTCGGCTCCCTCGTAGCGGGCCGGGCCCTTGGCGCCATCCAGGCCGGAGAAACGTTCGGCCACTCTCTGCTGCTCTCGCGAGAGGATGTTGACGCAGAAATGCCGATAGCGCTGGATGACGGGCCAAGTCGAAGAGGTCCGATTGATATTGACGATCATGGTCGGCGGATCCACCGACAGGGCCGTCGCCGAAGTGACAGTGGCCCCGGTCCGTTCGTCGCCGATGCCTGCGGTAATCACCGAGACGCCGCCTGACAGATTGCGCATGGCCGCCTTGAGAGCCGGCGCCGTGATCGGCTCGTAGCCATTGCTGGTTGGAACACTTGCGTCGAATGCAGGAGATGCGGCGAGCGCGATCGTCATGGCCTGTCCCTCGAAATTTTTGCCTAATTCCCGGGCGCGAACCGCCGATACGGGAAAAATTTTTCCTCTTACTAAAGATGGTCGTCTGATTTTTGATTGTCAATAAAATTTATAGAGTTTATGTTTTTGCGGTCGGCAAGACGTTCATGGCTGCCGAAGACCAGCTTGCGAGGAGGCATTCGCCGATGGACACTGCGCCTGTGAAAATTCCCGAAAAGATCAATGTTCTCTGGTTCCTGCCGACCCACGGCGACAGCCGTTATCTCGGCACCACGCGTGGCGGCCGCAATGTCGATATCAACTATCTGAAGCAGGTGGCCCAGGCGGCCGACGCGCTCGGCTATTACGGCGTTCTCATTCCGACGGGCCGCAGTTGCGAAGACAGCTGGGTGGTCGCCTCGGCGCTGGCGCCGCTTACGGAAAAACTGCGCTTCCTGATCGCCGTGAGGCCTGGCCTCTTGTCGCCGACGCTGGCAGCGCGCATGACGGCCACGCTCGACCGACTTTCGAATGGGCGGTTGCTGATCAACGTGGTCACCGGCGGCGACCCGATTGAAAACAAGGGAGATGGCATTCACCTCTCGCACGGCGAGCGTTACGAGGTGACCGAGGAATTCCTCAATATCTACAAAGCCGTGCTACGTGGTGAAGAGGTCGATTTCAAGGGAAAACACTTCGATATCGAAGGTGGCAAGCTGCTGTTTCAATCTGTGCAGAAGCCGCATCCGCCGCTTTATTTCGGCGGCTCCTCGGGCAAGGGTCAGGAAGTGGCGGCGCGCACGATCGACAAGTACCTGACCTGGGGAGAGCCCGTCGAAGACGTTGCCCGAAAGATTGCAGACGTTCGTGCGCTCGCCAATGCCGAGGGCAGGGAGGTAACCTTCGGCATCCGCCTGCACGTGATCGTGCGAGAAACGGCCAAGGAGGCATGGCAGGCCGCTGACGAACTGATACAATATGTCGATGACGACACGATTGCCGCGGCACAGAAGGTGTTCGAGCGTATGGATTCGGTTGGTCAGAGCCGCATGAGCCGCCTGCATGGCGGCCGACGTGACAAGCTTGAAGTCGCTCCAAACCTCTGGGCCGGGGTTGGCTTGGTGCGCGGCGGTGCGGGCACGGCACTGGTCGGCGACCCCGACGACGTGAGGGCTCGTATCGAGGAATACCGGCAGGCCGGCATCGATAGTTTCATCCTGTCCGGCTATCCGCACCTGGAAGAGGCCTATCGTTTCGGGGAACTGGTGCTGCCGAACCTGCCGCTTGCCCATGCCGTTCCGACCCGCGAGGCGTCGATCAACACCGGGCCGTTCGGCGAAACGATTGCCGGCGATCATCGTCCGAAACTGAAGGTTTCCCAATCGTGACGGGACCGACGCGCCGAACCGTCATCGCAATCGTCGGCGGCGGCTTCACCGGGGCGGCGGTTGCCGCAAACCTCGCGCGGAACGCGGCAAGTGACGGCGCGGCCATTGTCGTCTTCGAGCCGAGGGGGCGCCTTGGCGCAGGCCTCGCCTACGATACGGACAATCCCGCGCACCGCATCAACGTACCGGCGGCGCGCATGAGCCTGGTTCCAGACGATCCCGACGATTTCCTCAACTGGATGGCGGTAAAAGGCGAACCGCTCGGCGATCCCGATGCTCTGGCGGTTGACGGCAATCTCTATCCGCGCCGAGCGGTGTTCGGCCGCTATGTCTGCGAGTTCGTCGCGCCGTTCCTGAAAAGTGGAAAGGTCGAGCATCGGCGCGAACGTGTCGAGCATATCGAGCGCAGCGGGAATCGTTGGCGACTGGGCAGCTCCGCCGGCACGGACCTGCTGGCCGATATCGTCGTTATCGCCACGACGCATCCGGCGCCCTGCGCCCCACGCCGCGTGGATCAGGCGCTTTACGGCCACCCGCGCTACGTGCCCGATTCCACCGTTGCTGGTGCCCTGGACTGCATCCGTGCCGATGACCACGTCCTCGTCATCGGAAACGGGCTGACGGCAGCCGACGTGATTGCTTCGCTGGGGCTCGCCGATCATCGCGGCCCGGTCGTCGCATTGTCGCGCCGAGGCTTGCGGTCACGCGGTCATCCGGGTGAGCCCCAGGAACCGTTCGGCGATTTCTCCAACAACCCGGCGCGAACCGCACTCGAATTGCTGCAGCGCGTTCGGCGCGCCCTGCGCCAGGCAGCAGAAATCGGTACCAGCTGGCATGGGGTTTTCGATGCGCTCCGCAGCCAGGGCGGTCAGGTCTGGAGGGCCCTGCCAGTGGTGGAGCGCCGCCGCCTCGTGCGCCATCTGCGTCCGTTCTGGGACGTCCACCGCTTCCGCGTGGCACCGCAGATCGATGGAGCGATCCTTGATGGGCTGGAGCAAGGGCGGGTGCGAATTCTCGGAGCTGCCATCGAGCAGGTCGAGAGACGCGGCCATGTCATCGCGGTCGATATCCGTCACCGACATGCCGGCCGCCGGGAGCGCCTACTGTTCGATGCCTGTGTGGTGACCACCGGTCCGGCTCATACCGGCATCCTCTCGAGCCAGAGTTGGCTGGCAGACCTCGCTTCACAGGGATGGTTGCGTTTGGATGACGTGGGTCTGGGTCTTGCCTGCGACGAGGCAAGCCGCGCAGTTGGTGCGAACGGCACCGCGGAGCGATCGCTGATCGTTGCCGGGCCGCTGGCGCGTGGCACCTTCGGCGAACTGATGGGCTTGCCGCAGGTCAACGACCATGCAATCTTCGTCGCCGAAGAGATTGCCGATATGTTGGAACCAGCGCGAAACGGCCAGCGCGTCGCGTCCGTCACAACAATCTAGCAACAGCCGTCACCGCCCGCCCGTGGTGCGGATGGAACGTATCCGTGTGCGGTTCTGCGATAGGGCGCAAGGCGCGATTGCGAGAGATCGCGAGGCACTTTAGCCGCTCGTCGGCGCGGTTTCGCCATCGAGACGTCGCGACCAGTCCTCGACCGTGTGCGTCTGGAGGCGCCTGGCCGCGTAATCCCGCCAGCTCGATGGGAGAATGGCTAGGTTTGTGATCTCTTCAAGAGCCTCCCTATTGAGGGTATCGACGTAGAGAAAATGCCAGAGCCGGGCGATGCTCCATTCGGGGTGACGGCGCTCGACGAGGTGCAGTCGGTCGCCGGCCGAAACCGGTCCGCCCTCGATGACGCGATAATACCAGCCGGTGCGGCCGGATTGCTGAAGACGCCGGGCCATATCGGGCAAATCGAAACGGCGATTTAGCTTCCAGCAGGGCTGTCTTCCCTGGCTTACCTCCAGAAGAGCGTCGCCCAGGCGGAATCGGTCGCCAACCGCGATGTCGCGCTCCATCAGGCCCAGGGTCGAAAGATTTTCGCCAAAGGCGCCCGGCTGTTGCAGCAACGGCATGGAGCCGATCTCGTCCATCCAGGCTCGATAATGGTCCCGAGGGTAGTGATGCACGGCCTTGTCGACGCCGCCATGCCTTTTGAGATCCCCCTGGTGATCGCCGGAAAAACCGGTAGCGCCGAGCAGCACGGCGCCACCGATTGGATATTTGACTATGCCGCTGAGGGTCCCCCGATCGTCGATCGGCGAGAGGCTGCCTAAGAGCAAGGCGTCGAGTGCGGTCGGCTGCCGATCAATCATCGATATGCTCCACCCAGTCGCTAATCATCGCTGCTGCGGCGCGCTTCAGGCTGGGGCCGAAGCGCAGGGCATCGGCACGAAGATCCGCCACGCTCAACCCAGCAGCCGCCAGTTCGCAGGCATGGCCGACCAGCCAGCGTTCGAAGCGAGCACCCGTTTCCACCTCTGGATGAAACTGCAAGCCGAGCACCGTCCGTCCCTGCATGAAAGCCTGCCGTGCGATAGCCGGAGTCGAGGCGAGCAGCTCGGCACCGCGCGGCAGGTCAAACGTATCTCCATGCCAGTGCAACACGGAAACGTCGGCGAGATGGCGGAGAGGTGAAGCAAGGCCGGCGGCAGAAAGGCTGAGCGGCGAAAAGCCGATCTCCTTGATACCGGATGAATAGACGCGAGCGCCAAGCGCCCGGGCGATCAGTTGCGCGCCCAGGCAAATGCCAAGCGTCGGTCGATCGGCGGCAAGACGTGCTTGCAGCATTGCGATCTCGTCTGCGACGAAGGGATAAGCCGTATCCTCGTAGACGCCGATCGGGCCGCCGAGCACGACGAGAAGATCCGGCTCGGTCGGATCGAACGAAAGATAGTCGGCATTGCCAACGTCTCGATACTCGATGGCAAACCCCGCCGCGCGCAGCGGGTCCGCAAAGGTGCCAAGGTCCTCGAAATGCACGTGCCGTATAGCGACGGCCTTCTTTGACGTCATCAGCCGTCTCCTCTAGCGGCGTTTATCATAAGTATTGGGGATCATGCAGCCGTCGTTCGTGCACCCGTTCGTTTCCGGACTTTCGGCGGCGACGTCGGGGATCGGCGCCGCGAGCAGCGCGGCAAGGCGGGCGCCGATGACCATGTCGTCTTCGATGCCGAAGCGGTGATATTCAACGTGACCGTCGCGGCCGATGATGATTGCGGTTGGCGTGCCGCGCATCCCGTAGAGTGCCATCGTCTTCGGTATCGGCCCGTCATCGGATGGTTGATCGACGGCGATCGGGAAGGTCAGACGGTATTCGTGAATGAAGGCCTTGAGCGCGTCGGGCGTCATGACCGCGTGATGCTCGAACACCGAATGCAGGCCAATGACCTGGAGGTCGGTCTCGCGGAAGACGGTCTGCACGCGCTGGGTCTGGGGCAGGCCGTGCGAGACGCAGGCCGGGCAGAGCATCTGAAAGGCATGGAGGAAAACGACCCGTCCGCGAAGCCGTTCGAGGCTAAGGGGCGTCGTGGAATTGAACCAGGTTGAGACGGCGAGTTCCGGCGCCGCGATCCGATAGCTGCTGTTCATTGTCTTCTCCGGAGAAGGCCGGACGGGTTCTGCCGTCCGGCCGCCTTGTCAGGCCGCTTCGCGAACGAGCTTCACGACAGGGAAATCCACCGGTACGGCGAGCGCGACGTTGATGTAGTTGGTGAAGAGGTTGAGCGCGACATGGGCAATGATCTCGACGATGTCCTGATCGTCGTAACCGGCATCGCGCAGCGACCGCACATCCGCGTCAGTGACCTGGCCACGTGCCTCGACAAGCTTCCGGGCGAAGATCAACGCGGCGGCGGTCTTCGGGTCGGACGACTTGCCCCGTTGCGCGCTTGCCATTTCCTCGGCGGTCGCTCCGGCCTTGCGGCCAAGTGCCGTATGGGCGGCCAGGCAATAATGGCACTCATTGCGGTCGGCGACGGCAACGGCGATCTGTTCGCCGAGCTTGGCACCGAGGCGGCCGTTCCCGAGCGCGCCGAAAGAGCCCCACATGCTGGCAAGTGCGGCCGGGGAATTGGCGACCGCCCGGAACATGTTGGGGGCGATCCCGAAGGCCGAGCGGATCTCGCCAAGCAGTTCACCGCTGGCGCCGGTTGCCGAATTGGGGTCAACGAGATTAATTCTGTTCATGGTTTTCTCTTTCTATTTGCGTGGAGGGAGAAAATTGCCGGTCCGCCGATGGCAGTCGTCGGACCGGCGCCAACATCATCGGTGTCCGTCCGCGGTACGGAGAACGGTGCTTGCGGGATCCGATGTTGAAGCTCTTCGTGAAAGCATGGGGCGCTTTCGGTCTTGCCCCGGGCTAGTTGCCGGCGCTGGTGTGTCCTTTCATTTTCATTTCAGGCTGCACCGTGGTTGAAGACGCGCCAAGCAGCGTCCCGCTCAGCGGCGTCGGCGCCTCCAAATTCACCGCAGTCAACGCGCAATTCCGCCGGCCCGAAGGCGGCATCGACGAAGGCGCAATGGTGCGGGGCCTTCGCATCGTCGTAAACATTTGGCCGGAAGTAACGACAGTTGACGCACATGCGCTGCTCAGGGATGGCTCCAGCCGTTTGCAGGCGGCGGATGATCTTGACGAGGTGCATCAGCAGGTCCTGCTGCTCGAGCTTGGAGAGCGCCGCAATGGCATCCTCGGTCGCTGATGCCAGTTGACCGGCCTGACAAACCGCGGTTTCGCCCTGCGGCGTTGCCGCGACCGAAAGCGCGCGCGCATCGCTGGGATCGGCTTGCTTCTCGACAAGGCCCTTGCGCAGGAGCGCATTGACCGAGTCCGTCGTCGTGGGTTGGCTGACGCCGAGATAGGCAGCAATCTGCTTTACGCGCATGCCGCTCCGGCCGCGGGCGACGAGAAAGGTGAGGATCTGCAATTGCGTCGGATTGAGGCCGATGGCCTCGGCCGCCGTCCAGGCCTCGCTGCGCATGGCCGTCGCCACGCGCGATAGCCCGTCACCAATTCGGTCGACCAAAGAGGGTGTGCTGCCAGGTTCGTTGCTCATGGCGATTATAGGTATAGGAGTCCTATGTACTGTCAACATTAGAAAAGCGCTCCGAATTTGACGCGCATCAAAGTAGAGGCGGCATCGGGGGCCTATTTCTCTGTTCGAACAACCCGAGCACGGGCTGCTCGCTCAAATGGAGAAGACGATGTTGAATGCAATCAAGAGCGGATTGGGTTTCGCCATCGCGGCAATGCTTGTCGCAGCACCTGCAGCCGCCGCAGACTTTGAAGTGCACATGCTGAACAAGGGCAAGGACGGCGCGATGGTGTTCGAGCCGGCGTCGCTGAAGGTTGCGCCCGGCGACACGGTTACCTTCATCCCCACCGACAAGGGGCACAATGTCGAAACCATCAAGGGCATGATCCCGGACGGCGCCGGGGCCTTCAAGAGCAAGGTCAATGAAAACTACAAGGTGACCTTCACCGCTCCCGGCGTCTACGGCGTCAAGTGCACGCCGCACTACGGCATGGGCATGGTCGGCGTCGTCCAGGTCGGAGACGCCCCAGTCAATCTTGATGCCGTGAAGGCCGCCAAGAACCCGAAGAAAGCGCAGGAGCGCCTGGATGCCGCCCTGGCGGCACTCGGAAACTAAGCGTTTCGACTTCGCTTCGGAGCGGGGTGGGGACAGGCCGCTCCCGGCGACCGCGCACTGGGTGAGGCACGGCGCCATCATGCGGAACCAATGCGAAGACTTCGCGTTGGTTCCGCATGGATCAAATCGCCGCCGAATTGTTCCCGCCGTCACAGATTCCTTATCCCATCATATTTGTGCGCGTCCTCGGCGCACTGTTCCTGGGTGCCGTCATCGGCTTCGAGCGTGAGGCAAAGGCGCGACCGGCGGGCCTCAAGACCCATATGCTCGTCTGCCTTGCTGCCTGCACTTTCGGCATCATTTCGCTTGAGAGCGTCCGGCTCGGTGGCTTCTTCGACGATCGTGTCCGCCTCGACCCGCTGCGCGTGGTGGAAGCGGTGACCGCGGGCGTTGCCTTTCTCGCCGCCGGCACCATCGTACTTTCCAGGGGCGAGGTTCAGGGAATAACGACCGGCGCCAGTCTCTGGCTTGCAGGGGCCATCGGCCTTGCGGTGGGCTTCGGCCAATGGGTCGTGGCCGGCCTTGCGGCGGCATCCGCCTTTTCCGTCCTTTTTGTCATCGGCTCTATCGAGGCGCAGGCCATGCGGCACGAACAGCCAGACGTGGAGCCTCGGGACGAGGCGAAAGACATCCACGCCAAGCGCTAGGCTTGAGTGCCCGCTAGCCGGATCGAACGGAACTGGCTTGGGCGAGGTTATCAATTCGCATGATGCAGCGGTTCTAGTGAATTGATTTTCATTGGGATTGTTGTTGCTTGGGTAAGCTGGCTCCTCCGGCCAAACTTCGTCCGGTTCCGGCCCGCTGGAGCCTTGGCGAGGGCAGCCCGTGGGCTTGGCCCTCTTCGCCTCAGTCGCAGAACGTGAGCGGGACGAGGCGACTTGGCGAAGTGGTGCGACTGTCACGCCCTTCTGGAAGAGTGAGCGCTGCTCGCCAGGCGTCCGACAACGTCGCCCGCTACAGAGGGTGGCCCACACCAAATCTGTTCGGCAATTCCCGTGGGAACCGCTAAGGTTGACCGACGCTGCACCGAGGAAGGTTAGATGGACTCCACCGGTTCCCTTGCCGCCAAATTGCTATCGGCGACGCTCTTGTTCGACCAGACGTCCTTGGCCGCGCTGGAGGCTCTGGCCGCCAACTCCGATCGCCGGATTTTGCGACGCGGCGAGGTTCTCGTTCGTGAGGGAGACCGGTCGGACCGCTTCTTCGTCGTTCTATCGGGACGCTTCACGGTGCACCGGGAGGGCGTTGGCGAGACTGTTGCGGAGATCGGCCAGGGCGAGCTTGTCGGCGAAATCGGCTTTTTCGCCGCGTTACCGCGCATTGCCACCGTCGTTGCGGCGCGTGATTCAATCGTACTCGAAATACGTGACGACCAGTTCGAGAGGGCCGCCAAGGCGTTGCCCAGCCTGCGCCAGTCGGTGACGACGTTTCTCGCGCGCCGGTTCGCGATGCAGCCGCCGGCGCCCACGCAGACCAAGCAACCCTGCAAACTCCGGACGCTGGCGATCGTGCCTGCGGGCCGCAGTCGCATTTTACCCGATTTCACCGCGCAGCTCCGGGCCGCGTTTTCTGCTGGCAAGCGGGCCGTGTTCCTGACCCGGCGAGAACTCGAAGACCGGTTCGCCGGCCTGCCGATCGACGATCAGCCCGTGCTCGACTGGCTGAACCATCTCGAAGGCAAGGCCGATATCATCGTCTATGTCGCCGATGACGAGCCAAGCGAGTGGACGCGCGTCTGTATCCGTCAGGCCGATAATGTGCTGCTGTTCGCCGATGCATCCGACCCGGCCGACCTCAGCGCCTGTGAGGCGCTGGCGCTTGCCATCCATGCGCCGTCGAACCTTCGGCTTGTACTCGTTCACCCGAAGCGCACTGCAACGGTTTCCGGAACCGCCGCCTGGCTCGACGCGCGACCCGGGGTCCGCCAGCATCACCACGTTTCGCTGGAAGACGGGTTGGACGTCGAGCGCCTGGTCCGCTTCATCTCAGGTGAGGCGAGGGGCTTTGTCGCAGCCGGCGGAGGCTCGCTCGGCTGCGCGCATATCGGCGTTTACAAAGCCTTCGTCGAGGCGGGGGCCTCCTTCGACTATCTCGGCGGCACCAGCTCTGGCGCTGCGATGATGGCAGGCTTCGCCAGAGGACTGGACGCTGACGCAATCGACCGGGGAACGCATCTCATCTTCGTCAAGAGCCGCGCGTTTCGTCGTCTCACCTTGCCACAATATGCGCTGCTCGATCACAAGGTGCTCGACCGCACGCTACAGGCGGAATATGGCGACGTTCTCATCGAAGACCTCTGGCTTCCGTTCTTCGCTCTGTCGACCAATCTCAGCAGTCGGCGGGCGCATGTCCACCGCCGGGGAAAGCTCTGGCAGGCCGTCAGGGCGTCAGGCTCGATCCCTGGTGTCCTGCCACCATTCTTCACGGCCGAAGGCGACATGCTGGTCGATGGCGCCATCATGAACAATCTGCCGCTGGAGCAGATGAAAGAACTCAAGACCGGTCCTAATGTCGTCGCGAGCTTGGGCTCTAACGGACCAAGAAAACATCATATCGACTATGACAGCATACCGGGAGCATCCGAACTGGCGGTGCGTATGCTCACACCCTTCGGTCGTGCCACCCTGCCGAAGGTCCCGAGCATGATTCAGGTGATAACGGCGAGCGTGCTGGCGCACAGGCCCGAGGAAGTCATGCTCGATGAGCAGGATATTCTCGTCTCCCCGGCGATTTCGAGCGCGATCGGATTCATGGACTGGAGCCAGCATTCCGAACTCTATGTCGAAGCCTACGAGTGGACGAAGCGATGGATCGTGGAGCGTCTTCGCGATAATGACCCGAGGCTCCTGCGAATACTTGGCAGTCGGGCAGCGCCCGGCTTGAAGCAGGCGGCGGCGAGTGACTTGGACCGGTCCGCCCTGTGACAGGGGTCGTATTCGGTAGGGCGGACATGCGTCGGATGAAGGGTGTTTGCCTCGGAGTTCTGAGCCGATTTCATCGCCCTTGCTGAATTGTCACCGTCCTCTTGCGGTTGTAGTATTTTAGGATAGCCTTGCGGGGGATTTAGCCCGCAAGGCTGTTCCGCTTGGAAGTGAGAAGACCAGCAAATAGAGAGCCCTCGGACGAGAAACGGCTCGAATACGAAAATGCTTCGTCCCCGAATTGGTATGCCGATCGGGTTCCCTTGGATGTACTTGCGGGACGTCTTTGGTGTTCGGTGCACGGCAGGTGTGTAGTCCGTGCCACAGTAGTCCCATTGCTTGAAGTGGATCGACGTGATGGCTGAGAATAAGAATGCGGGCGCACCTCCGAGTGCGCAGGACCTCCGAATGCAGATCCTTCAGCGGGAAATGGAGGAAATGGACAAGGAGCGGCGATTAAAGGCGATCGAGGAACAGAAACACGCCGATTTTGCCGCAGATTTTCTGGAAAAACAGGTGACGGAGGAGGAGATCGCCATCGTTCGCCGGCTTGTGGCAAACGCCGTCAAGGCCGGCAAGTTCGAGGCGATGGTTTACAGCTTCCCCTCCGAGCTTTGCAGCGACAGCGGTCGTGCAATCAACAGTGGCGACCGCGACTGGCCGCAAACCCTGCAGGGCAAGGCGAAGGAATTTTTCGATCGCTACCAGACCCATGGCAAGCCGCAGGGCTACAAGCTGAAGGCGATGATCATCAACTTTCCGGGCGGCGTGCCCGGCGATGTCGGGTTCTTCCTGAACTGGGCTCCAGACAAGGCCTGAACGCGACTGTTCTCCGTGCCGGCGGTCTCGCCGGCGCCCGCGCTTCAGTACTGCTGCCAGAGAACCTTCAACGCTCGGAAGCCCCGCGCCGCAAGGCGCGGGCTTACCAGTCCTAGAAGACGTCGGGTACCGTCCTGCGAACGTGATCGTCGTCCGCGAAGTCGTTCGGCCGCTTCTGGCGCTTGCCGAGGTCCGGTTCGGTGAACTTCACGTGTTCGTACGGGATCGAGGCGAGAATGTGCGAGATGCAATTGATGCGCGCCCGCTTCTTGTCGTCTGACGGGACGATCCACCAGGGGGCATACTCCGTGTCCGTCATGCGGATCATCTCGTTATAGGCCCGGGTATAGTCCCACCAGCGCTGATAGGACTCGACGTCCATCGGGCTGAGCTTCCATTGGCGCAACGGGTCGGCGATGCGCTGGCGGAACCGGCGCTCCTGTTCCTTCTCGCTGACATCGAGGAAGTACTTGAGCAGGACGATGCCGCTTTCGACCATTGCCGCTTCAAAGCGCGGTGCGAGTTCGAGGAAACGTCGGGCGCTGTCTTCCGAGCAGAAACCCATGACGCGCTCGACGCCCGGGCGGTTGTACCAGGAGCGATCGAAGATCACGACCTCGCCGGCGGCCGGCAAATGCTGGATGTAACGCTGCATGTAGATCTGGGACTTTTCCCGCTCGGTGGGCGCGGGCAGGGCCGTGACCCTGAAGACGCGGGGGCTGACGCGTTCGGTCAGCCGCCTGATCACGCCACCCTTGCCGGCGGCATCGCGCCCCTCGAAGACAATGACGATGCGCGCGCCGGTCTTTTTCACCCAGGCCTGCAGGTGCGCGATCTCTTCCTGCAGCCGGGCAAGCTCCTTGGCGTAGCCGCCGGATGAGCGCTCCTCTGGCGCTGCTCCTTCGGCAACCCTATCGGCGTCGTTCTTGTCCTTATTCTTTTTCTTGCCTTCGTGTTTTCCCATCTTTCTCTCCCGTTTCGAAGCTCTGTGCGGTTCCCACGGCGTTCGAGTTCGCAGCGATTTCCCCTTCCGGTTCCTGGCTTTCGCCATACCGGGCCTCGTAAGCGTCGAGCGCATCCTCCATACCCTCGAAGATCATGTTCGGCCCGATTCTTTCGATGATGCCGGCCCGGTCGAGCAGGGCGCGCGCATCCGTATGCAGCTCCGCCAGACCTAGCGCGATGCCCCCGGCCTTCAACTCGTCAGCGAGTTCCCCGAGCATCTCGGCGGCGGTGCTGTCGATCTGGGGGATCGCACTGGCGTCGATGACGAGCCAATGGGCCGGCGGCGGCAGTTCTTCGGCAATGGCCGTGAGGCGCGCTCGCACATAGTCCGCGTTGTAGAAAAGCAGGCTGTCCTGGATCATGCAGGCTCCGAAGCCCGGCACAGGCCGTGCATCCGGTGCGCGATGCAGCTTGTAGAAGCCGTCCCGACCCGGAATTCTGCCGAGCAGGGCGTCGTGCGGATACATGGTCTGCAGCAAGAGATAGATCAGGGTGGCGGCAATGGCGATGACCACGCCACTCAGCACGCCGAGACCGATGGGCCCCCACAAGGCGATCAGAGCAAAAACGAATTCGATCCGGTTGATGCGCCATATCCGTCTAAGGCCCTCGATATCGATAAGGCTGAGGGCCGTTGCCGCGAGTATCGCACCCAGAGCAGCGACCGGCAGGATGCGCAGAACGTTGCCGAGGAACAGGAGTACCGCCATGAGGGTTGCGGCTGCGACGAGGCTGGCGATTTGCGAACGACCGCCGACGGCGAAGTTCACGGCGGTGCGCGAATCCGAGGCCGTCACCGGAAACGTTCCGAACAGCCCGGCGGCGAAGTTTGCCGCGCCGAATCCGGTCAGTTCGCGGTTCGGGTCGACACGGTAGCCGCCGATCGTTGCGAAGCTGCGGGCGGCGATGACACCGGAGCCGAAACTGACAAGGAAAATCGCCGCCCCGCCGGTAAGCAAGGCGTCGATTGGCAGGTTGCCGATGCGCGGCAGAACGAGCGATGGCAGCCCCTGCGGTATGTCGCCGACGATCGCCATGCCGCGCCCTTCGAAGTCGAAGAGAAAGGAAAGTAGCACGGCCACGAAAACGACGATTACCGGGCCCGGTATGGGCGAGCGATAGATGCGGGCCACTTGCAGAAGGGCAAAACAGGCCAGGGCGAAGGCCAAGGTCGGCCAATGGATCGAACCGGCTTGTCGCAGGAGTTCGAGCACGGGCGATATGAGTCCTTCGGACTCGATATCGACGCCGGTAAAGCGCTTGATCTGCCCGACCAGGATCGACAGTGAAATGCCGGCGAAGAAGCCGGTCAGGATCGGGCGTGACAGAAAGGTCGCGAGCACTCCGAGCCGTACCAGACGCGCAAGCAGGCACAGGATGCCGACGACCAATGCGAGCAGCGCGGCCGCCGTCACGCGGTCAACCGTCGCGCCGGGCGTCGCGAATACCGTTGTCAGAACCGCCGCCAGCACCGTCATCGTCGCAGCATCCGGTCCAACGATGAGCTGGCGCGATGGACCGAAGAGCGCGTAGGCGATGAGCGGCGTTATGCTGGCATAGAGACCCGTTTCGGCGGGCAGTCCGGCTATAGCGGGATAGGCGATGGCGCTTGGCAGGCCGACGGCGGCAATTGCAAGTCCGGCCGAAATATCGCTGCGCAGCCAACCCACCCGATAACCATCCAGGTTCGCGAGTAACGGCAGGCGAGGCAGATGAAACGGCATGCTCGTGCCCCCGGATTATGCCTCCTCCAACCGGGAACGGATTCGTACCGATGGGAGGGTCAAACGGATGGACCATAACACTGGCAATATTAGAGATGCAAAACTTTTCGTTTTGGCTGATCCTGCGTAATTCGCGAAAGTTGCATCGGGCGCTTGACGCAGGTTCCTGCAACGTGTGCCCTTCCTGCAGGCCGCGCCAGAATGCCGGACGCGAAAAATCCCGTGGCGGCAAGTCATCACTGTGCAGCGTGTTTACTGCGGACGGCGATCCAAGCGCGTCCGTCGCTGCCTCACCGCCTCGCTGCCTGTCGCCCTGTCAGATGGGGAGTTCGAAGCCGGATATCTGGACGATCCAAGGCAAGTTCCCGTCTTGGTCCGAGAGGTGCCGGAAAGGCCAGGTCCGTCACGAGGCGCTCGGCACCGAAGCTTGTGGCCGAATGGCGATGCGATACCGAGTCCCGTGGCGGTACGCGAGCGCAGGCGAACGACCGCTCTCGGCGTGAGAAAGAGCACCGCGCTGCACGGCGCGGTCCACTGAAATGCCGGCCGGAGCGCCTTGTTATACCTTGGGCATGACACCTTTGGTGACGAGCCAGGTCTCGAAGGTGCCCGGGCATCCTTCGCTCAGCCATCTTCCCCGGTAGGAAAAGCCGGGGGTGGCACGTCCGGCGCCAACGAGCCCGTCGTCATAGCGGCCGACGATCCCAACTGCCTTGTGCATTTTTCCAGGATGTTTTCTCTTGGTCTTTGAGAGCTTCATTGGATGCCCCTACGCACTACAACCTTAAAGAAATAGCGTCTCACAATGCACGCATCCGTCAAGGATTAGACGGGTGCGCAAATGGGATTAGGAGTCGAGCGAAAGGTGATGCGCCGGTCGATAGTCGCAGGCCGCTCGATCAGGTCTCCACGATGTCGGCGTTCCATCAACAGACCCGGTTCTGTCGGTCGGCAGCCGCTGATTTCGTCAGGACGAAGCAGCAAGGTCCGCCAGCGCCTGGCTAATTGCGCGCGTGGCAAGTTGAGAGCGGCGGCTTCGTCGTGACCGCGAAGGGCAGGGCGCAGAAAGGCGGCGGGTGGCGGCTTGCATCTTGCGCCCTACCGCCGCCGACCCTCTATCGACACCCTCGCGCGGGCTGGCCCGAGCAATACTATTGCAGAACGACAACGGCTTCGACCTCGAACAGCATGGGGTCGATTGCGAGCTTCGGAACGGGAACCAACGTTTGTGCCGGCAGCGCGGTCCCAAACATTTCCTTGACGTTCTCGGTCAACACCCCAAGCTTGGACATATCGTGGTCGACCACGAAGATTGTGAGCTTGGCAACCTGGTCTGGCCGGGCGCCGAGTGAGTCGAGGGCAGCGCGCAAATTCGCATAGGCCTGCTTAACCTGAACGGCGAAGTCGGGCGACAACGCTCCCGTACTGTCTTGGCCCCCCTGTCCGGAGATGTAGGCCACCCGTGCACCAGCGGGCGTGACCACCGCGGTGCTGTAACCATTCGGCGTCGGGTCGTAGAGAGTCTTGGGATTGACAATAGTCAGCTTGAGATTGCCCTCATTCGCTGTTGCCGCACTCAGAACTCCAATGTTCATGATGACTAGCCCTCCGATAAGCACATGCTTGATTGTGCGTGACATGATTTTTCTCGCCCGAATGCCATAAGCACGGGTCTCGCGCCGGCATAATTTGAACCCTGAGCCCAATCATTGACGATTGACTCGTACAGTGTACGATCTTCCTTACATCGTACACTGTACGAGTCAATGGGTAAGGGTCGACATCCACTGTGTTTCCGGCCAAATACGCGGGAGCGAATGAAGAGGAAGATGCAATGGCGGCCAAAAGCAGCGGCGCCCGGACG
The DNA here is from genome assembly GCF_050474445.1 of Ensifer sp. B1-9. Lineage (NCBI taxonomy): Bacteria > Pseudomonadati > Pseudomonadota > Alphaproteobacteria > Hyphomicrobiales > Rhizobiaceae > Ensifer > Ensifer sp. B1-9. Next base: position 17,649 of record NZ_JBCHVG010000033.1, on the reverse strand, counting down.
AAACGATTACAACGGGAAAATGGGAGTCGCCAATCAGGCCAGGAACAGCGCGGCGACGGTTCGCTCTCCCTCGAACGTATCATAGCGACCGCTATCGAACTGCTGGACGCTCAAGGTGTAGACGGGTTGACGATGCGACGGCTGGCTGATCGTCTCGGCTCAGGAGTAATGAGCCTCTATTGGCACATCGACACCAAAGAGGATGTTTTTGATCTCGCGCTCGACGCGGTGCTCGAATACCGCGGCTTTTCGCAAACGGGTGAACCCGGAGGGTGGCGCGCAGAAGTCGTCCATATGCTCGAAGACTGGCGCGCCTGCATGCTGCGTCATCCTTGGTCGGCTTCGCTGTTGCCGAGCCGGGCGCTCGGCGCCAACATGCTGCATCGCTTGGAACTGCTCGGCAGCATCTTGTCCCGCGCCGGTGTCGCCGACGCGGATCTCAACGTTGCGATCTGGTCACTTTGGAATCACGTCCTGGGCGCCACCGTCACACGGGCAAGCTTCGACCTGTCGGATGAGGACAAGGAAGCAGCCCAGCAGCGCCTTACGCACCTTAGTGAACGCTACCCGACAATTGGACGCTCCCGTCTCTTGCTGGAAAACGACTGGGACGGCACCTTCAGGAAGGGCCTCGATTTCCTGCTGGATGGTCTGACGCCGAAACAGTGACCGTCGAAGTCTTGCGACACGGTGTTGCCGAGCGTAGCTGAGATTTTTCGCCGATACTTCTCACCCGCGCTGCGGGCAGCCATCGCCAATCGATCGCTGCGAACCTCAGGATGGCTCCGGAATAGCCTCGTTTATATCGACCTGTTGGCCATAGAACACACGGATGGCTAGAACGACGCCGGCGATCAGCACCACAACGCCGGTGGCCTCGATCATTGTCGGCCATCGCGCATGGACAACGAGGCCACCGATCACGCCGAAGGCAGTTTCCGAGACGATCAATTGCGCCGCGAGCGCGACGGGCAGGGTACGCGAAGCGACATTCCACGCCCACACCCCGCACACCGTCGCCATCAGGGCGAGCGAGGTCCCCCACAAATAGAGGGAGCCGGCCGCTTCCCAGCCGAAACCGAGTTCCGGAAGCTGAACGAGGCTCATCGCTGTACCAACCGGGTAAAATGCGAGCATCTGGACACCACCGCTGATAAGGATGAGCGCAGACCACGTATCGGAGGGCATGTCAGGGCGGATTGCGAGCGCCGCCTGATTGGCGATGGCAAACCACACCCATAGCCCAACCGCCGCAAGAGCAAGCGGGATACCAATCCAAAGCGACCGAACGGAAATGAGGCTGTCAGTCGTGAATGCCGAGCCGTTGACCAGAATGAGACCGATCACCACAAGTACGAGTGGCGTCATCAAGAAGCGCCAGTGGAGCGACTGCTGACGCCGGTTTCCAATGATCGCGAGTACGATCGGCACCAGGCCAAGGAAGGCCGGCGCAATGACCGGTCCACTGAAGATTGCAGCTCCCGTCACCGTCAGAAAGTAGCCGACGTAGCCGATGAAGGCCAATCCCGTTGCCGCCATGGCGTTGCGGAACGTCAGGTGGCGTAGAGCCGTCTCTCGTCCCGAAAACAAAATGACTAGACCAACCAACGCCGAGACGACGTGCCGGACCAGGGCGAAATCGAAGGTGGAGTAGTCACCGATAATGAATGGCACGATGAAATTGAGGGAGAAGGCAAACGCCGCAAAGAGCGCTGCGAATACGCCGACCGAAAATTGCCTGTTCATCATGAGCACAGCCTCGAGCGTCTGAATGAGCTTTGCCGATTTTTCACGGCCAAGCTCCGTTTCCACGATGCTTAAAGGGATAGACCTTCCCTTCGGCCCGTTCGACGCCTAAGTTCGCAAGAGGGTTTTCGAAAAATAGAAACATGAACTGGAACGATGTCCGCTACTTCCTCGCAGTGACACGCCAGGGCGGCCTCACCGCCGCTGCGCGTGAGGTGAAGGCCAGTGCTTCGACGGTCGCGCGACGAATAGAGACCCTTGAATTCGCATTGAAAACGCGCTTGTTCGAACGCAGACCAGAAGGCTACGAGCTGACGGATGCAGGCCGCGCCATGGTTGAAAAGGCGACGGCGATTGAAACCGCAATGCACGAGCTGGAGGGCAGTTTTTGCGGGCATGATGGTAGCGTCTCGGGAACGGTGAGAATTATCACCGTCGATGCGCTTGCCCATCGTCTCCTGATGCCAAGCCTGCCGGCGCTGCAGGAGGCCTATCCCGACCTCTCGTTGGGAGTTGTGGTCAACGCCGCATCCTTCGCCCAACTTCCGCAAAGGGAAACGGATATCGGCCTGCGGCTCTGCCGTCCCGAACAGGGCAATTACGTGGTACGTCGGATCGGTATGATCGCATTCGGCCTCTATGCGTCGAGCGACTATCTGAAGCGCTATCCTGTTCGGGAAGATCAGCTGCCCATCACCGGCCATCGGCTTATCACCTGGGGAGACCCCCTGTCGTTTCTCTCCCTTCCCAAGACGTTGCGCTCATGGGTCGATAGCGGTGTCGCCAATTTGACGGTCGATTCCATGCAAGCGCAGTTGTTAGCGATGAAGGCGGGCAACGGCATGGGCGTGCTGCCGTGCATTCTCGCGGACAAGGAGGAAGGGCTAGTCCGGGTCAAGCCGGACCTTTGCCGGCAGGAAGATCCTATCTGGCTCATCGTCCATGAGGGGGTTCGCGGCGCGAAACGCATCCGCGTCGTCTGCGAGTTTCTCGAGACCATCGTGAAGCAGGGACAGCGGGCGCTTTCGGGGGGTATCCCTAACGAACATTAAGGCGCAAAACGCGAAGCCTAAATGTTGCAGGGCTGGTGCCTCTACATCTTTTGGAAGGCCGTACACTCCCTGTTTGCGGACAATATCGAGGGCTGCGCGATGAACGTGGTCGCAAAGACGCCCTTGGTGTCGCCTCAGATTAACGAAAATTCGGGCAAGCTGCCTGCCCGAATTCACGCCGACATCGGACCCCGGTTATTCAGCGGCTGAGCGCTGCGGCAGAATCCAGTTCTGGCGCGGGAAGTGGCAGGTGTAACCGTTGGGATAGCGCTCCAGGTAATCCTGGTGTTCCGGCTCGGCTTCCCAGAAATCTCCCACGGGCTCCACTTCGGTCACGACCTTGCCCGGCCACAGGCCTGAGGCGTTGACGTCAGCAATCGTCTCCTCCGCTACCCGCTTCTGCTCGTCGTCGACGTAGTAGATTGCCGAGCGATAGGACATGCCGATGTCGTTGCCCTGCCGGTTCTTGGTGGTCGGATCGTGGATCTGGAAGAAGACCTCCAGTATCCGCCTGTAGCTGATCGTCCCCGGATCGAAAACGATCTCGATACCCTCGGCATGGGTGCCGTGGTTGCGGTAGGTGGCATTGGCCACATCGCCGCCGGTATAGCCCACCCGCGTCGCGATGACCCCGGGAAGCTTGCGGATCAAATCCTGCATCCCCCAGAAGCAGCCACCGGCCAAAACAGCTCTTTCAGCTCTATCGGTCATTCAGATATCCTCCACCTGATTGATGAACCCGCCGTAACCCTCCACCTCCATCTCCTCGCGGGGAATGAAGCGCAGGGCGGCGGAATTGATGCAGTAACGCAAGCCGCCTCGATCCCGAGGCCCGTCAGGAAAAACATGGCCAAGGTGACTGTCACCATGTTTCGAGCGCACCTCGGTGCGGATCATACCATGGGAACGGTCCTGTAGTTCCTCGACATTGGCAGGCACGATCGGCTTGGTAAAGCTCGGCCAGCCACAACCGGAATCGAACTTGTCGGCCGAGGCGAACAGCGGCTCGCCGGAAACGATATCGACATAGATCCCCGGCCTCTTGTTGTCATTGTACTCGCCCGTGAAGGGACGCTCGGTCCCGCTCTGCTGCGTTACGCGAAACTGCTCGGGCGTCAGCTTTTGGATCGCTTCGTCTGTCTTTCTGTAGGTCATTCCTTGTCTCCAATAGGTGTGCTGCTTGGAACCAGCCGTGAAGCTGCGACGCGGGTGCTCGGCTTCTTTTGCGCGATACATCGTTGCGCCGGCCCCCGCGCCCAGGCTCCGTCACTGGTTGAACTGTCGGCGAGCGATATCGTCGATTTCGAAGCGGTAGATGCCGATGTCGTCCAACTGGTGGTCGTTGTAGCGCCCGAGTTCCCGAGCGGTGTGGCGGTAGCGCTGATGTGCGCGGATCCTCGAGATAAGATAGTGCATGATCATGAGGCGTTGCTTTCTCCTGCTTGGCGGCGTCGGGCAATTGTCCCGATTGGCCTCCAAACGATACAGTTCTTTATCGATAGATGCTTAAATATACCGATCTGTATCGTTTGGCAATCCTGCCCACGGGAATGTGTAGCTGCGCTACTGAGCGATGCCGGTTCGAGCGGCGCTGAGCATAGAGCAGGGCGCCTTGGCAGCCCGGTGCTTGCGTTTCTCGGGCAGCGCGATAAAATGACACAAAGCTGTTTTGTTTTGGAGAATGACATGCGCCGTTCAGAGATCCGCGGCCATCTGCTCGATACCGCCTTGCGGCTGTTCAACCTGCACGGCTACCAAGCGACCGGCATCGATCTCCTCATCGCCGAGGCAGGGGTGGCCAAGACGACGCTGTATCGTCACTTTGAAACCAAAGAGGAGCTTATCCTCGCTGCTCTTGAGCGGCGTGATGAGGAATCCCGCGCTGAAATGCGGATCTTTGTCGAGCAGCGTGTGGACGATCCCTATGAGCGTCTTCTGGCAACCTTCGATTTTCTGGAGGCCTCGGTTCGGGACAAGCAGTTCCGCGGCTGCATTTTCATGAGCGCTGCCGGGGAACACAAGGAAGCTGTCGATCCGGTGTTCCGCGCCGCCTTGATGCACAAGCGGCTCGTTCTCGCCTATTTCGAGGAACTCGCCCATGCCGCCCGTTTCGTGGAACCGAAACGCGTCGCAGACGCGATCAACCTCCTGCACGAGGGAGCGACCGCCGTTGCGCAAATGACACGGACGGGCGAGCCGGTCCGGCAGAGCAAACGCATGGCGGAGAACCTGCTTGCGCAGGAGGTGCGCGCTCCTTCGGAACCGCAGGGAAGGAGCGCGGGTACGGTACCGCATGCAAAGACTTCGAACGCGGGCAGAGCATGAGATCATAACGTCGTAAGCAACGTCAGATGCGCCGGGGGGTGCGATGGATCGTCTCGAAGCAATGAAGATGTTGCTGGCAGTCGTCGACGCCGGCAGCATCTCGGCGGGAAGCAGGAAGCTGAATGCGCCACTGCCCAGCGTCAGCCGCAAGGTGGCCGAACTCGAACGGCACTTGGGCGCGAGCCTGCTCGTGCGCACCAGCCGCAATCTTCAACTCACCGATGCGGGCAGGGAATATGTCGAGGCAGTCCGCAGGATCATGGCGGATCTCGAGGAAGCCGAACGTCGGGCATCCGGCGAGTACCAGACGCCTCGCGGCACCCTGACGATCACCATGCCGGTCGAGTTCGGCGCGCGCTACGTGATGCCGATCGCCCTCAGCTATATGGAAAAATATCCGGAGGTGTCGCTCAACCTGCTCTCGCTCGACCGCACAGTGCATCTCGTGGAGGAGCAGGTCGATATAGCCATCCGGTTGGGCGACCTGGCCGATAGCTCTCTCTACGCGGTCAAGGCCTGTGAGTTTCGCCTGCTGACCTGCGCCAGTCCGGCATATTTGCAGCGCCGGGGCGTGCCGAAGCATCCGAGCGATCTCGCAGACCACGAGGGAGTACTCTTCAACAAGAGGACATTCTTCTGGACCTTCGACGTCGACCGCCACGAGGTGGAGGCGGTTCCACGCAACCGTCTCGAGGTTAACACCGCGGCCAATTGCGTGGCTGCGGCGGTTGGCGGAGCCGGCATCGCCCGCTTGTTCGATTATCAAATCCCGGACGAGCTCGCTTCAGGCGCCCTCGTGCCGGTTTTGGAGGCTTTCGACCAGGCGCCCCAACCGATCCACATCGTTTATTCTGGACAGGGTCAGTTGACGCTGAAGGTGCGGTCCTTCGTCGACTGGGCGCTGCCTCGCCTACGTGCGGCCTGCAGAAGAGGCGAGGCGTCGCAGGCCTAATTGGCAAAGGCAGCCCTAACCTTTTGGACAGTAGTCGCCGGATCCTGCAGATGCGGGAAATGGCCTATACCTGTCAGTATGTCGAACTGCGAATTGGTTCGCTTCGCGAACTCCCTTCCCATCTCTGGCCTGATGTAGATATCGTTTTCGCCCCAGATCACTTTGACCGGAGTCGCGAGCCTGCCGAGGTTGGCTTCGAGATGGTCCTCGTCGCGCGTGAAATGGGAATAGTAAAAGGCGAAAGCGTCGGCGCTCGTTATGCCATCTCGCAGCCAGGAATCCTTCATATCCGCTTGTATCTCGGGCGGCAGTTCGTACTGGGCATCGGATGCAAGGCCGCGACGATGGACGTTTGCTAAGATTTCGCCGCTGGTCTTGTTCATATAGGCACGCGTCGGCGTCGCCGTCGGCTCTGTCTTGAGGTTTTGCAGGCTCTCATACATGTACTGCGGCCGGTTCAGCGGCGCGAAGTCGCCAACGATGATCGTCATCGCCACGGTTGGTTCGTCGAGCGCCAGCAATAGTGCGGGCAGGCCGCCGATATCCGAGGCGTAGATGACCAGATTCGATCGGTCGATGCCCGTCTTCTCAATGTAGGCCTTGAGAATCTTGGCGTAGTCTCTCGGCGAATAGGAGAACTGTGACGGCGAGGGGCGCGACGACTGGCCATATCCGGGCCAGTCGAAAGCGTGGACCTCGTAGTCCGTGCTCAGTGTCGTCGCGATCTCTTTCCAGACGGCCAGCGTTTCGGGGAAGCCGTGCAGGAAGAGAACCGTGCCCTTGGGGGAGGCCGGACGGGCAACCAAACGCCGCAGCGTAACGGTCCCGTCGATCTTGATGAAGTCGATCTTCGGCTTCATCGCAGGGATGGCTGCGCCAGCCTGGACTGACGCTGCCGATGCAATTGCCACGGAAGCGGCGGTCGCGAAGTTCTTCAGGGATGGGATAACCATGTCAGGCGTCCTTCTGGTCAAATCCAAATCTGATGCGAAGATCCGATATGCAACGGGTCGCTGGCAGATGGCATTTGTGAGAGGAACCCTCTTGAATTGAGCAAATGCCCCGCGGTCGCAGGCCGCCCATTCCCATGCGAGAGGTCTCCATCAAACGCAGATGAGAAATCTCGTCTTGGCGTTGGCCCTTCTTCCAGCGTCCGGCTCTTCGCTACAGCCGTCCCGATCGAACCAGGTGTCCGCGTGAGAGGATGGCTCTCAATTCCGCTGGGTGCCGGCCGCCCGGCCGCGTTCTTAGATCTCCGGTCATTCGCGGATCGTCCGATTTCGACAGCGATCCCAAGCGAAACAGCGAGACGAAAATCGCTCGCATCAAAAAGGAAGATCAGAATGAACGATACAACATCCGCTTCGCTACATGCGATCCAAGAACAAGCCAGAGCGCTCCCCGGCCACTCGACCGTCGGTACCAACGATCTCGATGCCGCTGCCGACTACTACGACAAATTGCTCGCCGTCTTCGGTATCGGTCGTGTGCTCGTTCAGCCGGGACGTGCCGTCTACTATGGGCATCGCGCCCTCGAGTTCGGCGTGCTCAAGCCGTTCAATGGCGAGACGGCCATTGCCGGCAATGGTACGATGACTGCCTTCGAGGCCCGCTCGCGAGCGCAGGTGGATCTCGCCCATGCGACGGCCCTGGAAGCAGGCGGCTCGGACGAGGGAGCTCCCGGTCCGAGAGGCCCTGATGGCGGTGACCCCTACTGCGCCTATTTTCGCGATCCGGAAGGAAACAAGTTCCTCGTCTACCGTACAGGTCCCGACGAGGTCTGACGATCACCGCAGCCCGGGACCTCGCCGCCACTGGCGAGGCCCAGCGCCGAGTCCAAACCCAGTCGATTGTGCGCGTTTGTAAAGGAAACTCTCAAATGGACCTGGAAAACAAGGCTCGAAAGAGCCAGGTCACGCGGCGCTCGTTCCTGCTCTCGGGCGCTGCGATCGGTGTTGCGGCAGCGGTGCACCCTGCGTCCGGCGCGACCGCCAACATGAATACGTCGATCAAAAGCGACGATATCCGTCCGTTCAGGGCCGCCATTCCCGAGACGGCTCTCGCGGATCTCAGGCGCCGTCTCGCGGCAACGCGCTGGCCGGACAGCGCGACCGTCAAAGACCGCTCCCAGGGCGTCGAGCAGCGGATGCTCCAGGAACTCGTGGCCTACTGGCAGTCCGCCTATGATTGGCGCGGAGCGGAGCGAAAGCTTAACGCGTTTCCTCAATTCCTGACGAACGTCGATGGGCTGGACATTCATTTCATCCACGCGCGCTCACGCCATGAGGGCGCACTTCCATTGATCATGACTCACGGCTGGCCCGGTTCGATCTTTGAGCTGCTGGACGTGATCGCCCCACTAACCGACCCCACCGCCCATGGCGGCAAGGTCGAAGATGCTTTCCATCTTGTCATCCCTTCGATCCCCGGATTCGGCTTTTCGCAAAAACCAACCTCTACGGGTTGGGACGCGCAGCGGATTGCCATGACCTGGGACCGACTGATGAAACGACTCGGCTACAACCGCTATGTCTCGCAAGGGGGCGACTGGGGCGCCATCATCAGCGACGCCCTCGCGCGTCAGGCACCGGAAGGGCTGCTCGGTATCCACGTCAACAGGATTGAGCGCGCGACAACGTTTCCAGTCGACGCCGCGCAAGCGCTGAAGAGTGGAGGGCCGGCTCCCGACAGCTTGTCAGCCGACGAGAGGAAGGTTTTCGACGAGGCGCGTGACTTCCTCAACAACGGTTTTGGCTACGCTTCGATCCTCAGCACGCGTCCGGAGACGGTCGGGTACGGGCTTGCGGATTCTCCGGTGGGGCTAGCGGCCTGGCTCTACGACAAGATCGCGGATTGGGTGTTCACACGCGGCAATCCGGATCAGGCTTTGAGCCGAGACGATATTCTGGACAACATCACTTTGTACTGGCTGACGAATACCGGCCCGTCGAGCGGACGTATCTATTGGGAAAACCTCAAGGCAGGAGCGAAGCTCACTGCTGCTAAAATTCCTGTCGCCGTGACCGTGTTTCCAGGAGAGGTCTATCGGCCGCCGCGAAATTGGCTGTCAAAAGCTTATCCGAAGCTCGTGTACTACAATCGCGCGCCGAGAGGTGGACACTTTGCTGCCTGGGAGGAACCGGAACTCTTTGCCGAAGAGGTCAGGGCAGGTTTCAAGGCCATGCGTGTTCGGAATTAGACTTCGAACCCAGAATGGCGAGCCGGTGGCGTATCGGCAAGCGTGCCACGGAGCTTCCTCGATCTATGCTCTATGAATCGCATACTGACGCCATATTATTGCCCATTCGCCGGGTGGGCGCCGAGAGGCGTTCCACCGGCTGCAAGCACATGCCCCAAGGAGATCAATCTAGAATTGCGAACGGTACTCCGGTTGGGATAGCTCGATTGGATCCTGTTCCTCGCCGTGCCGGCGCGAGTGCTCAAATTCCTGACCCGTCGAGTTCTTGGTCGTCGTCGCCTTCCCAGGGGGAAGGCATCGCGCTGCGAGTGAGGTTGGCCGAGGGCATCGGCATCCAGCACTTCAATTCCGGCTCGGCGTACTCGATGATGCGGCCGGGCGAGGAATCAGAGGCGCGCCAACCTTCTGCGCCGAACTGATCGCCATTCGACCAATATGCGAGGTCAACTTCTGCCGCCCCCTGTTCGGACGGACGGATCGTGACGAGGATCCGACTGCCATTCTTCGGCGCGCTTGCCATGTGGCGCCATTGGTCTGGCTCGGCCATTATTTTTTCCTCCTGTCTTGCTGCAGGTTGCAAGTGTGGCCTTGCTACCGAAAGCGGTCAACCCATACTGCCCGCCTGGGGAGGGTGACATTCCTATATTGTGGAAACAGGATTCTTCAACTTTTCGGCTGCATATTTGAAGATGACGCAAAGTGGTAAAATTAGAAACGTCGTTTATTGTTGTTGTTTCAAGCGGAATAATTTTGCGTAATACACGGATGCAATTCGCGGTTCGGGTGGAACTGTTCAGTGTTGCGCGGCCGGGTCTGCGGCGGACGACCCCAGCTTGCAAATAGACTCTCGCTTTGGGTCCACCCTGCCGCTTTCAACTGCGCAAGGGCTTGCTGCTCTGCAAAGGCGTACCCGCGGGTACCCTTGATAGGTCCGACGCGACCCATGGCCGGCTGACTCGCTAGATTGTCCGCAGCCGAAACGATGCGTGCTACGACGCGCGCGGCAGCCTCGGGATCGTTTTGCCGATTTGGTCGAGCCTTCGGACAGCGTAGCTGCTCATGCTTTGCTAGCGGCCTTTAAGTACTTTGCCACCACACTGGCCAACTCGTTCACACCGGCAAACTCGCCGCGATCAGCCTCATCTATACCAGCTTGTATCTCGGCCAATTGCCATTCCTCTCTTGAGTCTTCAATGGCCCGGGCGGTTAAATAGGCACGAGAGTGATCAGAAAGCGCGGCTATCCTGTCAAGCTTTTCAGCAATTTCGTCTTGCACGCGCACAGTGAAAGCGGCGGTCATTGTCTTAACCTCATTGGTTCATAGTTAATATTGGTGAACGATGTTGTTTCGCCAAGGACGACGCGGCCAGTTGTCTACACAACGAGTAAACAGGAGACGACGGCTCCGACCGCCCAACGTTGACATTGGCCAGCGTGTCGAGAGGCGAGAGTGTCGCATCCCTAAAATACTTACTACACACAATGTGGCGGCCAGGTTGAAATGTCCGCCGCTGAGCAAAGATACGTCTTCAGCCATTTAGAAATACGACACTCGGCATGTCCACTTGCGCTGCGGCAAGCCTCCGACCGGACCGGTTGGGCCGGGTTGCAAGGGAAGGGAGGGGGCGGGTGGGGGACCTTCGGTCTTAGCTTTGAGGGTTTCAATCGTCGCGCTCCTGGGGAATGATCTGAATTGGATCGACACTCCGGTTGGTGCACTCGTGAGCACAGCCACGCTTCACCAGTCTTGCTGCCAAACATTGACGTTTGACCGGCCTCCCAAGAGGCAATGATAGTCAACTGGGCTCGTCGCGCCACAGGTTGATAAGCGGCTCTAAGGCCCACCGGTACAAGGGACGAGTTTCCGCAAGGAAGCACGCAAGCCTCGCTCTCTCGTCGATGAGGTTTCAAAGATTTGGACGAAGGTCTGCGAATATGGCCTCGATCTGAACGGCCTCCTCGTCAGCCAGACCTGCAAACTCCCGTTCGCGGGCACGCTTCGATAGCCTGCCGCTATTCTGTCGCAGGAACCGGAACAGGAGATCGAGTAGCCGGTCCGGCATGTCGACAATCCCCTGAACCCTGTCTTTGAACATATCGTATGCTCTTAGGAACGCGGTCTCAGCCGGCAAGTCGATTTCGACCGTGTGCGCCACGCAGGCAAACAGGAATTCTGCATGCGGCGTCGCGTCGAAAAAGCGGTAGAAATCGACCGTCTCGTTCAATACCTCGACATTGCCGCGATCATTCGACCTCCAATGAATCTGTGGCAGCACGCGGCGTGAATAGCTTTCCAGCACCTTACGATAGTCGTCGATCTGATCCAGGATGGCGGCGGAAACAGGAAAAACCAAGCCGGGCGGATTGAAGCCGCGCTCAGCCAGAACATGATGAATGAGATAGCGGTGGAGACGGCCGTTCCCATCTTCGAAAGGATGGATATAGACGAAGCCGAAGGCTAGGACGGCGGCAGCAAGCACCGGGTTGAGCTCTCGGGCCGCTCCCCTGTCGAAGGCGGTCAACCCGTTGATGAGTTCCGGCAGATCCTCATGTCGTGCGCTGACATGGTCAGGTATGGGGGCTCCGGTATGGCGGTCGTGCTCGCCGACGAAGCCTCCCTCGGCGCGCAATCCCAGGTGCACAAAGCGCGCATCGCCGATGACTATGCGCTGGAGGCGCTCCAACTCCGCGCGGTCGATCGGACGACGGCCTGCCTCCGCGATTGCCTGGCCCCAGCGCTGGATGCGGTCTTGAGGCGGGTCCTCGCCTTCGATCTGAAAGCTCGACCTGGAATCTTTCAAGAGCAGGAACGCTGCCGTTCGCGCCAGTAGATCAGCCGGCACTTCTGCAATCAGGCGCCGAGCCTCGTCGGCCAGATTACGCGCCACAAACGTGTCGAGCGCCGCCGTCCGAAAGACCATAGGACAGAAGGCCGGCGTTCCCGGCAGATTGTTTTTCACGCGATGGCGAGTGGATGTTGCACCCCCCGTCGCCCACTGCTGGTCAGGATCGACCACAAGGGCGTAGGTGCCTTGGGTCGCATCAGGAAGATCTAGCCGGGTATCAAGTAGCCATTCGTAAAGGAACCACAGCCGCCGCGCATATGAGCCCGTCGGAGACGCCCGCACGATGTTGCTTATCGCATCGGGGCCAGTGGCGCGAAACAGCGCTTTAAGGGCTGCTAAATCCAAGCCCTCATAGCGCAGGGCAAAAGTCAGATGGCCGATAAGATCGGCATCAGGCGTGTGCCGCGGCGTATAGATATTCCAGTCGTCAGCCTGATAGACTTTGTGGCGTGGACCAATGGCCGCCAGCCTCCGTGGCAGTGGGACTGGCAACTCATATGCGTCGATTAGAGCAGCATATCCCGCAGGGGTCGCTTTCTCTGGCAACCAGCGTCCGTGAAAAACGCTTACTGCGTCTGAATATGGCTTCCGCTGCGACGCATTCATGAATTTTGATATCCGTACGTGAAAATCAACCCCTAGGAAAGAGTTTCATGAAAACTGATAACATGCAAGCGCGGCTATGTGCGGAACGGACGCTACTTCTGAAGCTCAATCATACGAGCGTCGTAGGCATATCGAAGCAGAACGAAGAGTATGGGGGAGCCGGCTGGGGCTTCGCCTAAAGTCACTGCGGCGTAGCGGCCTTCGGTCTGGATCCTAGGCGATTGTGCTTACGACAACACAGCCCGGGAGTCGTTCTGAGAATAAGCCCCATCTGCCAAGTGCACTCCGCTTCCCGCAGAGAGCGGGCGGCTACTCGATCATGTAGCCCAGCGCCCGATAACCCGCACGTCGCTTCGCAGCCATCCGGACCAGAACCGGGACGGCGTTGTCGACATAATCAACGACCAAGACGTCTTTCTTGTCATCATGCTGGCGATGGAGCCGGCCGACATACTGTGCCAGGGTCCCCTTCCAGGCGATCGGCATCGTCAAGAACAATGTGTCGAGCCGCGCATCATCGAAGCCTTCACCGATATAGCGGCCCGTTGCAAGGATCAGGCGCTCGGCGTCCCCAGGGACATTCAATGCCATGTTGGCTTGCTTACGGTCCTTTGCGGACATGCCGCCGCACAGTACCACGAGATTTCTCACGAATGGCGAGAACCTCTCGTGAAGATAATCGAGGTGGTCCTTTCGCTCTGTCAGGACGATCGGCGAACGCTTCGCCTCGAGCGATTTCAGCACATCATCGAAAATGAGATTGTTCCGCCCGCTGTCCTGCGCCAAAGCGGCATAGATTGCAGGTATGGAAGGGCGTTCGACCGAAGTCAGGGACGGCGGCAATTCAAACTTCGTCGCACGATCGCGAGCGCGATGGCGGATGCCACGTTCGGCAGCTTGAACTCTTGCGTCGACCCGATGACGAACGGGGCCGCATTGCATGAAGATGATGGGATGATGCCCGTCCTTCCGAGCGACGGTCGCGGATAGACCCACCACGTATCGTGCCTTGGTCCGGCGAGCGACAAGCTCAAAGCTGGCCGCTGATAGATGATGGCATTCGTCGACAATCAAATGGCCATAGTCGGCGACAATGTCGGCAACGTCCCCAGGAGCAACATAGAGCAAAGGCAACTCGTGTTTAAGGGCAGGGAAGTGGGCGAAAGGCTGCTTGGAAGAATATGGGCAACGCCGAGATCCCTCTAATCGACGCCTATGGCAACGGATCGTCGTTTGCACGAAACTGGACCTCACGGAGTAGGTCAGGCTCTCGCTTGAAATCTCTCTCGCCGGCTTGTATATGCAGATGTATATGCAGAAGAGGAGAATTTCATGCCGCAGATCAGACACAACGAACCTCCTGCAAGGGAAGCTAAGCTCTTCCGGAATAACAGGAGCCAGGCTGTCCGTATCCCGGCTGACTTTGAGCTTCCTGGCGATCGAGTGATGATCCACCGCGACGGGGATCGGCTTATCATAGAGCCGGTGCGCCGCAAGAACCTGCTGGAAGTCCTGGCGGGTCTGGATCCCCTTGGGCCTGAAGATCAGTTCCCCGATATTGACGAGACTTTGTTGCCCGCCAAGGAGATCGACCTTTGAGCAGCCTTTTCATGCTGGACACCAATATTGTGTCCGAGCTGGCCCGGAACCCGAGAGGGCAGGTCGCTGAACGCATTGCTGAGGTCGGATCGGAGGCAATCTGCGTCAGCATCATAACGGCGGCAGAGCTACGTTATGGATGCGCCAAGAAGGGATCCCCGAAGCTGCTGACCCAGATCGAAGCCATTCTCGGAAGCATTTTGGTGCTCGCACTAGACGTGCCTGCCGATACAAAGTACGGCGACATCCGGGCCGGCTTGGAAGGCATGGGCAAACCAATCGGCCCAAATGACCTATTGATCGCTGCTCACGCCTGTGCCGCCGGAGCAGTCCTCGTTACGGCCAATGCCGGGGAGTTCATGCGCATTCCCAACCTCCACGTTGAAAACTGGCTGGAGTTGACTTCAAGGCAATCAAAAGGCGCGGCCCGCTGACGTTCGTACCACACAAGACACACAATGTGGCGGCCAGGTTGAACTGTCCGCCGTTGCGCAAAGTTAAAATGTCACTTGGATACGTCTTCAGCCATTTAGAAATACGACACCCGACATCTCCGCTTGCGCTGAGGCAAGCCCCCGACCGGACCGGCTGGGCCGGGTTGCAAGGGAAGGGAGGGGGCGGGTGAACCAGTTCGACGGGACGGTAATCGACCCCATCGCGGAAGAAACCGAAATCGAGGCCTTCCGTGAAGTAGCTGAGTGATCAGCCCCTAACCGGTCGCGGTCGTCTCCGCCGCGACTGGTCACTAAAAAAGATCGCTTGGTTGCTGTTCTCATTGACAACAGAGCGGCGTGTTGTTATGGATAACAACATGAAAGCCGTGCTGATCGAGAAATCCCGAAAGGTCATCAACGACGCGGCCTTTTTTGAGGTCGTGTTGTGGCATTTGCCGGAACCGGTACCGGGCAGCGCACATCCGTTCAAATACAGGCTTGCGCTCGTCGTGAATGGAGAATGCGTGCTCCGGTATGACAACGAGCGCGGCAAAGGCGATCATCGGCACATCGGTGCTCGCGAGGAAGCGATAGGATTTACCACCCTCGAAGCTCTCTTCGATGCCTTTCAGGCGGATATGGAAAGGATACTGGGATGACGACGCTGACTGTACGTTTGGGCACGATCGACGACATCAAAGCCCGGTTTGTTGCGGCAGGCAAGCTCGCACTGTCCGGCAAAGCCGTCGAAGCGAGACCGTCCGTCGAGTTTTCGAGCTATGATGACTTGCACCGTATTCTAGCCCCCTTGCGTCTCGCCATCATTAAGGCTCTGGCCGGACAAGGCCCGCTTCCCATCCGCGAGGTTGCCCGGCGCGTGGACCGTGATGTGCAGGCCGTTCATCGCGACGTGACAACACTTATCAATGCGGGTGTCATCGATCGGCATGAGAATGGTGTCGAGTTTCCGTACGACGGCATCCATTTCGAATTCGATGTGACCGCCGAAAAGGCGGCTTGATCGCGCCGTCACCGCATGGCCCTTCCGCAGATCGGCGCCAGCTCCGCCCACGGCGGATCGAACGCCGCGGCCGGAATGAGAGGAGCCCACGTGATGCAGTTCGTTCAGCTCGCGCGCCAGCGTCGGACCGAAATCCAGATAGCGCTCGCGGATCAGATCCAGCGGCGCATTGCGAAAATCTTCGCTGTGGCGCCGATTGCTTGGCCGCGATCGCTTCTTTGAAACCAGACCGGCCGCACCGGACCGGTCATAAGCCTGCAGCAGCCGGTGCATCTGACTTCGGCTGAGCCCGAGCAGTTCGGCTGCCAGGACAACGCTTAGGCGTCGATCATTGATCTTCTGAATGACTTCGAGGCGATGCAATTCTTTCTGCGACATGGTGATCAAGGAGGACATCACGACTCCGAACGCTCATGGTCTCCACCAGGCGGAAGGTCGTCATCCTTGCTCCCAACGTTGACATTGACCAGCGCGTCGAGAGGCGAGAGTGTCGCATCTCTAACTGGCCTATATGTCGCATCTCTAAAATGCCGTGTGAGTTCATGCCGAACTGCGACTTGCGCGTGCAATGCTAACCGACACGTCGCATATGCGCGAGTAGTTTCTTGCGGAAGACTTCCGCGGGCGTTCGGTAGCCGAGGCATTTCCGCGGTGTCGAGTTAAGCTGATCGCAGATGTCCTTGAGGTCACCATCAGTGATCGACAGGGGATCAACCTCTCTCGAAAGCCATTTGCGCGCGCGGCCATTGGTGTTCTCGACCGTGCCTTTCTGCCAGGGCGACTGCGGATCACAAAACCATGGCTGCGCTCCAATGCCAGCCTGCAGATAGGGCCACTCGCTGAACTCAGTGCCACGGTCGAAGGTGATGGAGCGTCGAGCAGCGTGGGGCAGGGACTGCAGCACCTGGATCAGCCCTTCCATGATCGGCCGCGACTGGCGGTCGTTGTTGCGGAGGAGGACGGCAAAGCGGCTGACCCGCTCAACCAGCGACGTCACATTGGCCTTGCCGAACTTCTTGCGAAACTGAATGAGATCGCACTCCCAATGTCCGAATTGCTTGCGTTCGGCCACCGAGTCCGGGCGGTGGAGTATGTTGAGTTCTGGTCTGAAACGACGGCCATGGCGCCGCCTGGCGTGCCGTGGCCGACGTCTCGCACGCCGTTCCGGCAGATGTCGCCATAGCTTGATGGCCTGACCGTCTGGTGAATAGGCGAATTTGTAGATCGTCTCGTAGCTGACGGAAATCGGATGACGCTCCAGCCGCATGCGGCCGGCGATCTGCTGCGGCGACCAGCCATGCATGATCCGCTCGATCACCGATCGGCGCACATGCGCAAACCGAGCAAGCTTGCGCAGCTTGGCTCTGCGCTCACGCGCCATCTCATTGGCGGTGACGCAGTAGTAGCCGCTGAGCTCCGGCATTTGCGCATCCTCAAAAGCATTGCGGCTGAGCTCACGGAAAATCGTCGAGCGGTGCCGCCCAAGCTTCTCGGCGATAACAGTGGCACTGAGGCCAGCCGCTCGCCAGCGGGCGATCCTACGACGTTCGTCTATATCAATTTGGGAGTAGGTGCGTCTCATGAGCCATTCCTTGCGAGTGACAACCCATTGGTATCTATCGCAAGTCGCACTTCATCCTTGAATCCACCCCCGCTACACACAATGTCACAGCTATTTAAAGATGAGACAAAGTAGTCAACTTAGAAATGCGACGTCATTCTATTCATTATTACGTGATTTGCAAGTTGCTATATTTACACAGTACGCAGACGCTAGCCGCCGGCCGGGTGGAGCTGGTCAGGGTTGCGCAGCCCGGTCGGCGGCGGATGGCTCCAGCTGCAAGATAGACTTTAGCTTTGACATCCCGA
>NZ_JBCHVG010000032.1:0-42450 GCF_050474445.1 Ensifer sp. B1-9 | reverse complement strand
GCGGCTCGACCTGGTCTTCGGTCTCGACGAGGATGGCGCGGTCGGCGCCCATGGCGAGCGCGGTCCTGAGCGTCTCTTCGGCCTTGGCCGGACCGACGGAAACGACGACGACTTCACTCGCCTTGCCGGCTTCCTTCAATCGCAGCGCCTCTTCGACCGAGATTTCGTCGAACGGGTTCATCGACATCTTCACATTCGCAAGCTCGACGCCCGAACCGTCTGCCTTCACGCGGATCTTGACGTTGTAGTCAACCACCCGCTTCACCGTCACAAGTATTTTCATGGATTCTTCCCTCCAAGAGCTTTCGCAGGAAAATGCGCCTTAACGGAGCCGCCTGATTGTCGGTTGGCGACATCGATACGCGTTTTTTCTCCAATTACAATCGCTGTGCATGGCGCTAAATCGATATAACCCCGAGAATTGGAATGACGTTTACGTACACGTAAGATAGGCGGATGGCAAGCGGCTTCCGGGGCCGGTCGCCTGCGGGTCGTCAAGGCATGGCCAGTGTCAGGCAAGTCCTTGAAATGGCGCCCGATCCGCGCCGAACGAGTGGGAGCGGCGAGGGCGGGCTCAGGTCTGGCGCCCCCAGGGCATCGGCGGTTTTGTCGCATCCGCAGGCGGCTGTTGTCCGGCCGTAATGGGTTCCGCCTTATGCCGGACGGCGCGCGGCGTGACGAGGGTGCGGTCGAAAAGCGGCACATCGCGGCGTCGCAAAATGACCACCAGGACGAGGCCGGCAACTATGCCACCGACATGGGCGCTCCAGGAAACGCCGCTGCCGGGATCGACGACCAGCATCAAGAACTGCTGGCCGATCCAGAAGGCCAGCGGAATGGCGGCTGGCAGGGGCAGCGGGATGCGGAAGAACACCAGAACCCAGACCCGCACCTTCGGATGCAGAAGGAAATAGGCGGCAACGACGCCGGAGATCGCGCCGGATGCGCCGATCAGCGGCGCTTCGGAGGCCGGGTCGAAAAGCCCATGGGCAAGCGCTCCTGCGGCGGCGCAGAGGAGATAGAAGACGAGGTAGCGGAAATGCCCGAGCGCGTCCTCGACATTGTCGCCGAACACCCACAGAAACAGCATGTTCATCGCCAGATGCATGAAGTCGCCATGCAGGAAGGAATAGGTGATGAAGGTGAAGCCGTCGGGAACGATGACCAGCGAAGGGTCGAGCTGGGCATAGTCGAAGATGAGCGCCGGGATATAGCCGAAGCCGAGGATGGCCGCGTTGGCGAACTCCTCCGAGGCAATGGGGCCGGTGATCAGCCAGACGGCGATGTTGATGGCGATCAGGCTGATCGTGACGTACTGGACCTTGATGTGCTTCAGGGTGTTCGTATCGTGAAGCGGTATGAACATGCGGTCTCCCGAAGCGCGGATCATGCCACGGTTCCCATCCTGGTCGGGGGAACGATGTCGAAGCGGACGTTATCTGTTTTTTCCGGGAATCCAAAGGACGTCGGCTTGACCTTTGTCATTTGCCGAGCGCGCCGCGACGAACAGGAAATCGGAGAGCCGGTTGATATAGGCGATCGCTTCGGCACTGACGATCTCGCCTTCGACATTGGCGAGCGCCACCATCTGCCGCTCGGCCCGCCGCGCGACGGTGCGGGCGACATGCAGCGCGGCGGAAGCGGGGCTGCCGGCCGGAAGCACAAAGGAACGCAAGGGTTCGAGTTCGGCATTCAGCCGGTCGATTTCCGTCTCGAGCCAGGTCACCTGCGCCGCCACGATGCGGAGCGGCTCATATTGCGGCGGCTCGCCCGTATCCGGCGTCGCGAGATCGGCACCGAGATCGAAGAGGTCGTTCTGGATCCGCATCAGCGCGTCGTCGAGTGCGGAGATATCGGCCGTGTGCTGTCGCGCCAGGCCGACGAAGGCGTTGGTCTCATCGACCGCGCCATAGGCGTCGACCCTGAGGTCGCTCTTGAGGCGGCGCGGGCCGGCGACGAGCCCGGTGGTGCCATTGTCACCCGTCCGGGTGTAGATCTTGTTGAGCTTCACCATCTATCGTCACGATCCTCTAGAGCAATTCCAGGAAAGGTGTGGAACGGCTTTCCGTCCGGAATTGCGTCACCCAGGTCGGGCAATTCCAGGAAAGGTGGAACGGCTTTCCGTCCGGAATTGCGTCATCCAGGTCGGGCAATTCCAGGAAAGGTGTGGAACGGCTTTCCGTCCGGAATTGCGTCATTTAGGTCGGTCGACCGCCGCCGGTGAGCCACAGCGTCACCATGATCAGGACGATCGCGATCGCCTGCAACAGCACGCGTGCCTGCATCAGCTTGTTGGAGGTGTTGCCGCTGCCGCCCTTCGCCATGTTCACGAGACCACGGATCAGGACGATCACGACCAAGCCCATGATGAACAGGGTCAGGCCGGTAAAGAAGCTGGACATCGAACTCTTCCTTGCAATTCTACTTCAGCCAAGTCGGCCGATGATGCGATAAAACAATGCAGCCGGCAGGAGTTTTTTCAGAAGCGCGCCCTGCCTGGCGGGCCTTGTTACAATATAGTGCGGTTTGGGTTTCTTTGCTGTCAGCGCGTGCTTCAAAACCGCATAAACCGCATCGGGGCCGAGCTTGCCGGAGGCGGGTTTGCTCTCGCCCCTGAGGCGCCGCATCTGTCGTTCGTATTCGACGCGGTGCACCGAATTCTTGAGATCGATAAAGCGCTCGATATAGGCGATCGCATTGGTCGTGAAGTTGGAGGCGATCGGCCCGGGCTCGATGAGGCTCACCTCGATGCCGCTGCCGGCAAGTTCCATCTTGAGGGTGAGCGACAGCCCCTCGATCGCAAACTTGGAGGCGTTGTAGGCGCCA
Source organism: Ensifer sp. B1-9 (assembly GCF_050474445.1). Lineage (NCBI taxonomy): Bacteria > Pseudomonadati > Pseudomonadota > Alphaproteobacteria > Hyphomicrobiales > Rhizobiaceae > Ensifer > Ensifer sp. B1-9. The sequence continues at coordinate 39,624 of NZ_JBCHVG010000032.1, read as the reverse complement.
CGCCAGCGATAGGGCACGATGCCGAGGATGGAGGAGCACTGCACGATGCGGCCGCTGCCGCGCGCCCGCATGGCCGGGATCACCCGCCGCGTCAGGTCGTGCCAGCCGATGACATTGGTTTCGAGTTGGAGCCGAAGCGCTTCGGTCGGCAGGTCCTCGACCGCACCCGCCTGGCCGTAGGCGCCGTTGTTGAACAGCGCGTCGATCCGTCCGCTGGAAAGCGCGAGCACTGTGTCGGCCAGGGCGGCGATGGTTTCCGGCTTGGTATAGTCCATCAGGAAGGTTTCGATGCCTTCGGCTTCAAGGGACTGGCGGTCTTCTTCCCGACGCACGGTGGCAAAGACCCGCCAGCCATCGGCATGGAGCGCGCGCGCGCAATAGGCGCCGATCCCGGATGAACATCCGGTGACAATGATTGTGGGGCGATCAGTCATCCGATCGATTCCTGTAGAAATCCTGCCTCCGTTTCCCATATTCATCGGCGGGATACAATTGAATTGCGCATGCCGGAACCCGCCAGCGTTGTCGCCATTGCGATCGTGTCAAACCAAGGAAACGGTACCGGGACGGCGGCGCGGGAATGTGCGGTCTCGGGGCCCTTTAGGATTGGAGTGGATGCCAGCATTCATACGCATCACCTGGAAAGTCGTATTCGATGCGCTCTGGCATTTCAGCCTCGATGACGGTTGGGCGATGGCAAGCCATGTGGCTCTGTCGTCGCTGCTTGCCGTCTTTCCCTTTCTGATCTTCGGTACCGCGCTTGGTAGCTTTCTCGGCGCCGATCAGTTCGCCGAAACGGCCGTGCACCTGATTTTCGACGCCTGGCCGGAATCGATCGCCAAGCCTGTCGCCGACGAGATCGTGCGGGTGCTGACGATCCCGCGCGGTGGGCTGTTGACCGTTTCCGTTCTTGCCGCGGCCTATTTCGCCTCCAACGGCGTGGAGGCGCTGCGCGTCTCGCTGAACCGCGCCTATCGTGTCAGCGAGAGCCGCTACTGGTACGTGACCCGGCTTGCGAGCCTCGGCTTCGTGCTCGCCGGCGTGCTGATCCTGGCGGCGCTCAGCATCCTCTTGGTCGCGGTGCCGCTGGCGGTGCGTTACGCCGGCGAATGGTGGCCATGGTTCGGCGGCGTGCTGGCAACCGTCGACAACTGGAGCCTGCCGCTCGCCCTGGTCGTTTTGACCGGTGGACTTCTGGTGTCGCATCTCTGGCTGCCCGATGGCCACCGCAAGGTGGTCGACGTGCTCCCCGGCATCGTGCTGACGCTCGTCTGCTGGACGATCGGCGCCTACGCCTTCGCTTCCTATCTCGCGACCTTCGCCACCTATGTCTCGACCTATGCGGGCCTGGCGTCGATCATGATCGTGCTCGTGTTCCTCTACATGATCGCGGCCATCTTCATTATCGGCGCCGAGATCAATGCCGCGATCCTGAAATACCGGGTCAAGCGTATGGTGCGGCGGAGCTTTCAGTTCCGCAATGGAAACGAGGCCGTTCGCGAAGAGCAGGATCTAGACGATTAATGCCCGGACCTCTTCCGGAGTGCGGCCGGCGGCGCGGAATGCCGCTATGCCGGTATCCTGGTTGCTCTTGGACAGCTTGCGGCCATCCGGTCCGAGGATCAGACGGTGGTGGTGATAAAGCGGCTGCGGCAGGTCCAGAAGCCGCTGCAGCAGCCGGTGCACGGAGGTCGCGTGATAGAGATCGCGGCCGCGCACGACATGGGTGACGCCCTGAAGCGCATCATCGACGACGACGGACAGATGGTAGCTCGACGGTGCATCGGAGCGCGACAGGATGACGTCGCCCCAGGCGGCAGGGTTGGCCAGGATGACGCCGGCTTCGTCCATTGGGCCGGCGCCGCTCTCGTCCCAGGTGAGGGGGGTGCCTCCGAGGAGGCTGATCGCCTTCTGCATGTCGAGCCGCCAGGCATAGGCTCTGCCGCTTGCGAGCAAGTCTGCTCGCTCGCTCGCCGAACAGGTGCGTTCGCGACCGGGATAGAGCGGGCTGCCGTCCGGATCGCGCGGCCAGGTCCGGCCGTCCGCCTCGGCCTCGGCGACGGCGGCCTTGATCTCGCCGCGGGTCATGACCGAGGGGTAGACCACGCCAAGCTCGTTCAGCCGTTCGAGCGCTGACGCATAGGCATCGAGGTGGTCCGACTGGCGGCGCACGGGGCGCTCCCAGTCCAGGCCGAGCCAGGCGAGATCCCTGGAGATCGCGGTCTCGAATTCCGGGCGGCAGCGGGTCTGGTCGATATCCTCGATGCGCAGCAGGAAGCGGCCGTTCGTGGCCTTCGCCATGTCGTGGTTCAGCATCGCGGAGAGCGCATGGCCGAGGTGAAGCAGGCCGTTCGGGCTGGGGGCAAAGCGGAAAACGGGTGGCGTGTCTGGCATCCTTTCCCTTTGCCATGGAAGCGGTATAAAAATCATCCGCTTTGTGGAGGCATCATGCGGATCATCCGGACACATGAGGATATCGAGGCCGGGCTTTCCGGTCTGGTGATGCTGGATGCGCGCCTGGAGCACGTGGTCGCCAAGGCCGGGCCGGTGCCGCTCCGGCGAACCGATCCGGGCTATCGCGGCCTTGCCAGCATCATCGTGTCGCAGATGGTCTCGAAGGTGAGTGCCGCGGCGATCTGGCGACGGATGGAGGAGAGGCTCGGCGAGGTCACGGCATCCGGGGTGATTTCGCTCAGCGATGAGGACTGCCGCGCAATCGGGCTTTCACGCGCCAAGGCGGATGCGCTGCGTCGCGTCGCCGACGTGGTGGTCGGAGGCGAGATCGATCTCGATGCGATCTGCGACGCCGAAGCGACCGAGGCGATCCGGGATCTGACGGCGATCAAGGGCGTAGGACGCTGGACGGCGGAGGTCTATCTCTTGTTTTGCGCCGGCCATCCAGATGTCTTCCCCTCCGGCGACGTGGCGCTGCAGAACGCGATCGGCCACGGACTGGGCCTCGAATTGCGCCCGACCGCACGCGAAATTGATTCGCTCGCCGCCTCCTGGTCGCCCTGGCGTAGCGTCGCCGCGCGGCTCTTCTGGGCCTATTACGCACAGGAAATGCGCCGCGATGCTGTTCCTGTGACACCTTGAAGGAAAAAGCGAATCCAGCGAGCGCATTTTTCTTTCCGGCTTCACAATCCTGTTGCAACGGGCCTAATATAGAAGGTGCAGATGCCGAATCGATCAGGAGAATACGCTTGACGATTGCAGTCTCACCACAGGCCTTACCAGCGCTCGTCTTGAACGCTGACTATCGGCCGCTGAGTTACTACCCCTTGTCGCTTTGGTCCTGGCAGGACGCGATCAAGGCCGTCTTCCTTGACCGCGTAAACATCCTTGCCGAGTACGAACATTCGGTGTCGTCTCCGAGTTTCTCGATGCGACTGCCGAGCGTTGTTTGCCTCAAGAGCTACGTGCAGCCCTCGCGCCACCCGGCCTTCACCCGGTTCAACGTGTTCCTGCGCGATAAATTCGAATGCCAGTATTGCGGTTCGCCCGACGATCTCACCTTCGATCACGTGGTGCCTCGCGCTCACGGCGGCCAGACGACATGGGACAACGTCGTCGCAGCCTGCTCTCCCTGCAATCTGCGCAAGGGCAGCAAGCTGCCGAAGCAGGCCGGCATGTTCCCGCACCAGAGGCCCTACCAGCCGACGGTACAGGACCTGCACAACAACGGCCGGCTCTTTCCGCCGAACCATCTGCATGAAAGCTGGATGGACTATCTCTACTGGGACGTCGAACTGCAGCCCTGACGCTGTTCGTGCCTTCTTGCCGGATCAAGCCCCGGAGCGGGATCAGGGCAGGTGCGTGCGTTCGCCAACCCTCGTCGGGTTGTCACGCGATGGTGTCGGTTTTCCTGGAGCGATCCGGGATCAGCGCGCCCTTGCAGCGCCGCGAAGCGCGATCGCTGCGAGGATCAGGCTGGCGATCACGTTCCATCCGGCGAAGGAAAGGCCGAGCACCCGCAATGCGGCTTCCGTGCAGGACGGGCCATGCTTTGAATCGAGGTCGCCGAGCAGGTCGCCGACATTGGACGACACGCCCTGCGCCGTCGTGGCACAGGTGGAAGGGCCTTCCCAGAAGTGCCATTCCGCGCCCGCGTGATAGACGCCCATGCCGGCGCCGACGAGCATCAGGATGCCGACGATGGCAAGCAGCGTGCGCGTCAGCCACACGGGCAGTTTCAGCGCGCTGGTGATGATGGCGAGGATGCCGACCGGAATGCCCCAGTAGTAGGGATCGCGCTGCAGCAGGCAGAGCGCGCAGGGGATATAGCCGCCAATATGCTCGAAGCCGAGCGCCCCGCCGACGGTTGCCGCCATGCCGAGGGTCACGACAGTGGCGATCAGCAGATGCTGGCGGGATTGGGTGGCGGCGTCGATCATCTATACCTCGCGGGCGGCAGGCCTATGGAAACCGGCACTTGCCGCAGTGCAAACTGGATGGCGTCTTCTTAGGCAGGATCACGCGCGCTGTAAATCGTGGTGGCCGCGACAGGTCCGCACGCTTTCGTGATTGTCCGCGTGGCATCTTGAAAATGATGGTTGACCATCGCGAAATCCTTCGTGTAAATCCGAGCCGCTGATATCGCATTTCCCTGAGCCCCATTGGCGGAATTGGTAGACGCGCTCGACTCAAAATCGAGTTCCGAAAGGAGTGCTGGTTCGACCCCGGCATGGGGCACCACCACAATACACTTTCTTCACATCCATCGTCGGTCCGACATGCCGGACGCCGCAGCGGTCATTGAACAGCCGCGCGCGAAAGTGTTAGGTGCGCTGCAGCACAAATCTGTCATGGCAGCGTCATGTTACCGAAAATCGAGACCTACGACGAACTCTACCGCGCCTTTCGCTGGCAGATCCCGGAAAAGTTCAATATCGGCGTGGCGGTCAGCGACGCCTGGGCTGCACGGGAGCCGGAGCGTGTCTGTCTTGAGCATTTCGATCCCGGTGGCGCCCATCGGACGCTGACCTATGGCGAATTCGCCCGGCAATCCTCCGCCTTCGCGCAAGGGCTCTCAGGCGAGGGCATTGCGCCCGGCGAGCGCGTCGCGATCCTGCTGCCGCAAGGGTTCGAGGCGGCAATTGCCCATGCGGGGATCTACAAGCTCGGCGCCATCGCGCTGCCGCTGGCGCTGCTCTTCGGTGTCGAGGCGCTCGAATACCGGCTGCGTGACGCCGGTGTTTCGGCTGTTGTCACCAACAACTTTGGCTTCGAGCGCGTGGCCGCAATCCGGGATCGGTTGCCGGAGTTGCGCCTGGTGGTGCTGGCGGAAGATCAGCCGCAGCCAGGTACGATTGCCTTTTCTTCGCTTGCCTCGCGTGATCCCGTTGGCTTTGTGCCGGCGGATACCGGCCCGGACGATCCGGCTTTGATGATCTACACCTCGGGTACTACGGGCCCGCCGAAGGGCGCGCTGCATGGACACCGTGTGCTGCTCGGCCATCTTCCGGGCTTCGAGTTCCATCATCACTTCCTGCCGCAGCCTGGCGACCGGATGTGGACGCCGGCGGACTGGGCCTGGGCGGGAGGGCTGCTCAATGCGCTTTTGCCGTCGCTGCTGCATGGCGTGCCCGTCGTGTCGTCGCCGGCGCAGAAGTTCGATCCGCATACGGCGTTTCGGATCTTGGAAGAGATGGACGTGCGCAACGCCTTCATTCCGCCGACGGCGCTCCGGCTGATGAAGGCGGTGGAGAAGCCGCGCGAGCACTACCGCCTCAATCTCCGGACCATCGGCTCGGCCGGGGAATCTCTCGGCCGCGAAACCTATGAATGGGCGAAGGCAGCGCTCGGCCTCGAAGTGAGCGAATTCTACGGCCAGACCGAGTGCAACATCGTCATCTCCTCGGCAGCCGATCTCGGCGTCGTCAAACCTGGATCGATGGGCAAGGCGGCACCCGGCCACCGGGTGGCGATCATCGACGGCGAGGGGCACGAACTGCCGCCCGGCAGTGTCGGCCAGGTGGCGGTGAAGCGGCCGGATCCGGTGATGTTCCTCGGCTATTGGGGCAACGAGGCGGCGACCGAGAAGAAGTTCATCGGCGACTGGATGACGACGGGCGACCAGGGCGTGATGGACGAGGAAGGGTATTTCACCTTCTTCGGCCGCGATGATGACGTCATCACCTCGTCCGGTTACCGCATCGGCCCCGGCGAAATCGAGGATTGCCTTGCCGGTCACCCGGATGTGCAACTGGCCGCTGCCGTCGGCAAACCCGATCCGGTTCGCACGGAGATCGTCAAGGCCTATGTCGTCCTGCGGCCGGGCGTGGACGGTGACGAGCGGGTCGCGGCCTCCATTCGCGAATGGGTAAAGACCCGGCTGTCGATGCACGAATATCCGCGCGAAATCGCCTTCGTCGACAGCCTGCCGCTGACGACCTCGGGCAAGGTTATCAGACGATTCCTGCGTGAACGGGCGGCAGCGGAGGCCCGCGGCGATTGAGGCCGCGAGCGGTCGCGCGGCTCAGCCGGAACGGCTCTCAATTTAGCGCCCGGCCAGTGCCTTGATCTTGTCGCGCAGCATGCGCGCCATGTTGCGGGTGTTGCGGTAGAGATGAAGCTGGGCTGCGACCTGGCGCACTTCGCGGTCACGGGTCTGCTGCAGCCCGATGACCAGCGTGCCCATCTCCTCGCGCTCCTGCCAGAAACGGCTCATGACCGGGTGATCCGGCACGGCGCAGGAATCGGAGCGGGCGATGTTGGCATCGTCGAGGTGCCATTCCGTCAGCTCGGCCAGCAGCAGCTTACCCGGGGAGAACTTGGCATAGCGTTCGTCATAGGCCGTCTTCCAGGTATAGGCCTCGCCCGACATCAGGAACACCACCATGGATGCGATCGCCCGGCCATCGAGGTCGAGCGTGTGGATGCGAACGCTGTCGCCGTCGGCAAGATTGGTGATCGCCTCGCGGGCAAAGGCCGCACGGAACCGGTCGAGCACCATGGCGCTGCGACCCTTTCCTTTCCATCCGGACGCTTCGAGCGCCAGGAATTCCTCCATGCGCAGGCGGATCTCGGCGGGTTGGCGGGCGACGGAATAGTTCAGCGCGCCCTGTTTTTCCAGGTTGTTCCACTGCCGCCGCAGCTCGCGGAAATGCGCCGGGCTGATGGCGTTGCGCAGATAGGTCGGCCCGTCGAGCAGGCTTTCGAGCATGGGGCGGCTGTAGGTGTCCGTTACCGTCAGCGGCAGGTTGCGGCCGATAGCGACGGCGCGCGTGAGGCGGGCCACCTTGCCGTTGAGGCGCATATCGGGAAGAACGAGCACCGAGGGCAGGCCGGTCGACGGAGCAGCGAAGGCTTCGAACAAGTTGTCGATGGTTTCGGCCGCATCCTCTGCGTCAAGCAGCGGGACGCCGAGCGGACCGAAAGGGTTGGACCAGGCGCGAATGATCGGCGCGCCGATCGAGAAGCCCGGCTTTTCGATCGAGAACGGCATCAGAAACCGCAACCGGCTGCGGCGTTCATCGTTGTCACGCATGATCGCGAGGCGGATCACCCGGTCTTCAAGACGGGGCATCGCGGGGGCGAGAAAGCGCCCGGTGAAGAAAACGTTCGGTTCCAGGGCCCGGTTCGACAGGAAGTCGAGCTCGCGCTGCAAATCGTAGCCGGCCTTCGCCGGGTAGATGGCGAGATGGCGTCCAGGGCGGCCGACCTCGATCATATGTTCCGCAGTCGGGCCTGCATCGCCAGATTGCGCCAGCCCGCCAAGGACTCGGGCGGCCCGGCTGTTTGCATCGCTCGGAAGATTGGTATTGCCGATCATGGATGGACAGTCCCGTTGTTATCATTACCGGCCTGCACGCTCGCGAAGGCGAAGAGCGCGAAGCCGAAGGTATGCCGGACGGCGATATGCAGCAACATCGCCTCGACGAACATTGCACCTGCGGTTGCAAGAGCGGCGCCGGTCAGTCCGAGAAGAGGAATGAGGCTGAGGTTGAGTGCGATGTTGGCAACCAGCGCGCCGGCGTAAAGGATCACGCAGAGCGTCTGCTGGCCCGCCATGGTCAGAAGCGTTTCCGCCGGCCCGACGAAGGCCTTGGCGAGAATGCCGCCGAAGAGGATCATCATCAAGGGCATGCCGGTGACAAAGGCAGGCCCGAAGAGCGAGAGCAGGAACGGGCCCGCGAGCAGGACCAGCGCGCCGACCAGCAGCGACGGCCAGAAGGCCCAACGCGCGCTTTCGATCGCGATACCCGCGAGCTGCCTGCGGTCACGGGCCATGGCGTTCGAAACGCGGGGGCCCGCCGCCGCCTTGACGGCGAACATGACGAAGTGCACCAGCGCCATGGTCTTGGCGGCGGCGAAATAGATCGCGACGTCATCGGGATCGAGATAGAGGCCGACGATCACGACGTCGGAGTTGGTCAGCAGAAAGCCGAAGCCATCGACCAGGAAGATGGGGATCGAAACCCGGAGCCAGCGGCCAAGCTCGATCCGCCGCGGCCCTACCACGTAACGCGAGCGGAGACGATAGGTCAGCACGAGGAACTGCGAGACGGTGGTGACATAGGCGGCGGCCATGGCCGCGACCATGGCTGTTTGCGCCGTGTGCGGCGCGCCCGCCGAGACCGCGGCCACCATGAAGGCGAGGACCAGCAGCGGGCGAATGATGAAGGTGGGGCTCATGGCGGAGAGCGCCCAGCCATGGGCCCGCGACGTTCCGTCCATGACGTCGCCAAGGGCGATCATCGGCAGGGTGAAGAGGCCGAGATGGAGCGGCACGAGATAATAGGCCTCGATGCGCTCTGAAAAGAGCCAGATGCCGAGCAAGCCGACGACGGCGACCGCGGTGGCGGAGGTGAGGGCAAAAACACGCACTGCCGTCGTCACGCCACGGATTTCGTCGAGCGCAGCAGTCGCCTGATACTCCGGCAGGAAGCGGATCACGACGGAATGGAAGCCGACGCAGGAGAGGCTGCCGAAGAGGATTACCAGGACCCAGACGAAGACGAAGATGCCGTATTCGAACTCGCCCATCATCCGGGCCAGGATGATCTGCGACAGGAAAGCGATGGCTGCGCTGAGGATGCGAACCGTGAAGGCGACGAGCGCCATGCGGCGAGCCGTGTTCTTCACGTCGGAGCCGGTCAAGATGGCAGCAACTGCGCCGATCATCGCGGACAGGCGGTGTCTCATCGCCGACGGCAGCATTCGTCCGGCCGTTTGACATACCGCCATGAACACGAGAACACCCTGAGATTACGCAATACAGGGTTTCACTACTGCCAGAACAGCGTTAACAAACGGTTCAGTGCGGTTGTATTGGCGAGACGAGGCCATGCCGATAAGCGATGGTGAGCGAGAGCGGATGATGCGGGCGAAATCGATCGGCCCGCGCATGATCGGCTATCTCGAGGAGATCGGCATCGAGCGGCTTTCTGATCTGAAAACGGCCGATGCCGAGGAGCTCGCCTTCCGCATCAACGCCACGCTCGGCCGCCGCCACATCAATCGCACGGGCATTCACGCGCTCGAAAGCCTGATCGCCTACGCCAAGTCGTTCGATCGTTAAGGGCGTCGCTGTCTTTCAGATCAACTGCTTGCGCTTTGAGTTTCGATAGGCCGCTGCGCCCTTCTGCGCCTTGGAGTGCGAGTAAGCGGAAACGAAAATGCCGCCCGAAGGCGGCATTTCTGCAAAAGGGCATGGGCGCCGGGCGAAACCCCAGGCTATCCCTCGTCTCGCTTATGCCTCGTAGACGCCGTGGCAGTGCTTGTACTTCTTGCCGGACCCGCAGGGGCAGAGCTCGTTGCGCGAGACCTTGCCCCAAGTCGACGGATCGTTCGCATCGCGTTGCACGGGAGCGGGGGCCAGAAGCGTTCCAGCGTCGCCACCGAAATCGTCTTCGCCGGTCAGCGGGTCGATATGGTGGCCGTGCATGACCGGCGGTGCCGGCTGCGGCGCTTCGGCGGCTTCGCGCACCAGTTCGACGCGCATGAGTTGTGCGGTTACCGCCTGGCGCAGGTTGCCGAGCAGAGCCTGGAACAGTTCGAAAGCCTCGGACTTGTATTCCTGCAGCGGATCGCGCTGTGCGTAGCCGCGGAAGCCGATGACCGAGCGCAGGTGGTCGAGATTGACGATATGCTCGCGCCAGAGATGGTCGAGCGTCTGCAGCACGACCGAGCGTTCGACATATTGCATGATCTCGAGGCCGAAGCGTTCGGCGCGATCCGCCGCTTCTTTCTCGGCAGCGGCGGTGACGCGCTCGAGAATATCGGCCTCGTCGATGCCCTCCTCGGCAGCCCATTCGACGACCGGCAGGTCGAGATTGAGGTATTGCTGAACGTCGGCCTTCAGACCTTCGACATCCCACTGCTCGGCATAGGCGCGCTCCGGGATGCGCTTGCTGACCATGTCCTCGATGACTTCGGTGCGCATGTCGGTCACGGTTTCAGTGACGTTTTCGGCATCCATCAGCTCAATGCGCTGCTCGAAGATCACCTTGCGCTGATCGTTGAGAACGTCGTCGTATTTCAGGAGGTTCTTGCGGATATCGAAGTTGCGTGCTTCGACCTTCTTCTGGGCGCGCTCGAGCGCCTTGTTGATCCAGGGATGGACGATCGCTTCGCCTTCCTTGAGGCCCAGCTTCTGCAGCATGCTGTCCATGCGGTCAGAGCCGAAGATCCGCATCAGGTCGTCCTGGAGCGACAGGTAGAACTTCGAACGGCCCGGGTCGCCCTGACGGCCGGAACGGCCGCGAAGCTGGTTGTCGATGCGGCGGCTCTCGTGACGCTCGGTCGCGAGGACGTAGAGGCCGCCGGCAGCAAGCGCTTGCTCCTTCAGCTTCTGCACTTCGGCGCGGATCGCTTCGATGCGCTGGTCGCGCTCCGGACCGGGCTCGACGTCGGCAAGCTCCTGCTGGATGCGCATGTCGACGTTGCCGCCGAGCTGAATGTCGGTACCACGACCGGCCATGTTGGTGGCGATCGTGACCGCACCCGGCACGCCGGCCTGGGCGACGATGAAGGCTTCCTGCTCGTGATAGCGGGCGTTCAGGACCTGGAACTTACCGAATCCGGACTTCTTGAGGAGATCCGCAAGCTGTTCGGACTTTTCGATCGAGGTCGTACCGACCAGCATCGGCTGGCCGCGCTCATGCGCCGACTTGATCTCGTCGATGATGGCTTTCAGCTTTTCGCCCTGCGTACGATAGACCTCGTCGTCCTCGTCGATACGCTTGATCGGCAGGTTGGTTGGCACTTCGACCACTTCGAGGCCGTAGATGTTGCCGAACTCTTCCGCTTCGGTTGCCGCCGTGCCGGTCATGCCGCCGAGCTTGGAATACATGCGGAAGTAGTTCTGGAAGGTGATCGAGGCGAGGGTCTGGTTCTCGGGCTGGATCTGCACCTTTTCCTTGGCTTCGAGCGCCTGGTGCTGGCCTTCGGAATAGCGCCGTCCCGGCATCATGCGGCCGGTAAACTCGTCGATGATGACGATCTCGCCGTTGCGGACAATGTAGTCCTTGTCGCGGGTGAAGAGCTTGTGGGCCTTCAATGCGTTGTTGACGTGATGGACGATCGCGACGTTTTCGATGTCGTAGAGCGATTCACCCTTCAAGAGACCCGCCTGACGCAGCAGGTTCTCGAGCTTCTCCGTGCCATCTTCCGAGAAGTTGGCGGAGCGCTGCTTCTCGTCGATTTCGTAGTCCTCGGGCGAAAGCAGCGGGATGAAATCGTTGATCGTGTTGTAGAGATCGGAGCGGTCGTCGAGCGGACCGGAGATGATCAGCGGCGTGCGCGCTTCGTCGACCAGGATCGAGTCCACTTCGTCGACGATGGCGAAGAAGTGACCGCGCTGGACCATCTGTCCGCGTTCGTACTTCATGTTGTCGCGCAGATAGTCGAAGCCGAGCTCGTTGTTGGTCGCGTAGGTGATGTCGCAGGCGTAGGCGTCGCGGCGTTGCTCGTCGGTCAGACCGTGGACGATGACGCCGGTCGTCATGCCGAGGAAGCTGTAAACGCGGCCCATGGTGCCGGCGTCGCGCTGGGCGAGGTAGTCGTTGACGGTAACGACGTGCACGCCCTTGCCGGCAAGTGCATTGAGGTAGACGGGGAGGGTCGCGACGAGGGTCTTGCCTTCACCGGTCTTCATTTCGGCGATAGCACGTTCGTGGAGGATCATGCCGCCGATGAGCTGGACGTCAAATGGACGCAGACCGAGGACGCGGTGAGCAGCTTCGCGCACGACGGCGAAGGCCGGAACCAGGAGGTCATCGAGCGTCTTGCCCTCTTCCAGCTGCTTGCGGAATTCCACCGTCTTGGCTGCGAGCGCCTCATCCGACATGGCCTTCATTTCGGCTTCAAGAGCGTTGATGGCATCCACCCGACCCTTGTAGCCGCGCACGCGGCGATCATTGGCGGAACCAAACAACTTGCGGGCTATGCCGCCGAGACTGACCATATGAATGGTCCTTTCTTTTTTGTTGCCTGGGGTCCCGTGGCCGCGCCGCAAAAACCGCGCAATGCCGCGAAACGCCCGGAAACTGTTCTGGACGCGAGGTTGCGTGACAGATAAGAGGGGGGTCGAATTATGTCAACGCACTTGCACTGCCGGACGGCTACAGAACCGCCACATTCTGGTGGTGTGCAGCCGCTACAAGCCGGACGCAATCGCGCTGAAGGCCAATTGAAAGGTAAGTGAGCATGTCCAAGTTGAAAACCCTGGCCGGCGCGGCACTGGTTGCGGCAATGGTCGTTCATGGTGGCGCGCGGGCGGAAGACGCCGATCCGGTGATCGCCAAGGTTGGCGGCGAGGAAGTGCGTCAGTCCGAACTCAACCTGGCGCTTGGTGGTCTTGACCCGCAGCTTCAGCAGATGCCGGACGAACAGAAGCGTGCCGCCGCCCTTTCGGCGATCATCGACGTCAAGCTCCTGTCGAAGACGGCCGAAAAGGAAGGCCTGCAGGAGGATGCGACCTTCAAGCAGCGCGTCGCCTACCTGACCGCGCGCGAACTGCACAACGCCTACTTCAAGAAGCACGTGGTCGACGCGATCACCAAGGAAGAGGTGAAGGCGCGCTACGACAAGGAGATCGCGGCGATCCCGGCGCAGGAAGAGGTGAAGGCGCGCCATATCCTGGTCAAGACCGAGGATGAGGCCAAGGAAATCATCAAGGAACTCGACGCCGGCAAGAGCTTCGTCGAACTGGCCAAGGCGAAGTCTTCCGATCCGAACAAGGACGATGGCGGCGATCTCGGCTACTTCACCAAGGGCCGCATGGTGCCGGAATTCGAAGCGGCTGCCTTCGCTCTCGAAAAGGGTGCCTACACCAAGACCCCGGTCAAGACGCAGTTCGGCTTCCACGTGATCCTGGTCGAAGACAAGCGCCCGCAGGCTCCGCCGACGCTGGAGCAGGTCGAGCCGCAGGTTCGTCAGCTTGTCATGCGTGACAAATACGTTGAGCTGCTTGCTGCCGCCAAGAAGGATGCAAGCGTCGAGATTTCCGATCCGGCTCTGAAGAAGGCCTATGACGAGGCCAACAAGGCGCAGGGAACTCAGGAAGCCAAGTAATTCGATCGGCAGGTCCTGCCATTGGCGGGGGCCTGCCATCACCGCTTTTCGCTGATGCCCGGCGGTGAAAACCGTTCGGGCATTTGTCGCAAGATAGATCGGGAGCGGGTTCGGTTGTAAACCGCTCCAGATTTTTGTTCTTACGCATTTCCTGACGGAAAGCCGCTACGCAGTTTTCCTGGAAATGCTTTGGCCCCAACACGTCACAGCAGGTTTCCCATGTCCGGCTCAGTCTCCCCGCTCGCTCCGAAAACCTTCGCCGAAATGCCGTCCGTACGCGGTGTCCGCATGGCGACCGCTGCCGCCGGCATCAAGTACAAGAACCGCACCGACGTGCTGATGATGGTGTTCGACAAGCCGGCCGCCGCCGCCGGCGTTTTCACCCGCTCCAAATGCCCCTCCGCTCCGGTCGATTTCTGCCGCCAGAACCTGGCCGGCGGCGTCGCGCGCGCCGTCGTCGTCAACTCCGGCAACGCCAATGCCTTCACCGGCAAGAAGGGACGCGAGGCGACGGCGCTGACCGCGAAGTCGGCGGCGAAGGCGGTCGGCTGCGCTGAGAGCGAAGTTTTCCTCGCTTCCACCGGCGTCATCGGCGAGCCGCTTGATGCAACCAAGTTTGCCGGCGTACTCGACGATCTGGCGGCGGCCGGCAAGGAAGATTTCTGGTTCGAAGCCGCCAAAGCGATCATGACGACGGACACCTATCCGAAGGTCGCCACCCGCACGGCCGAGATCGGCGGCGTCAAGGTCACGATCAACGGCATTGCCAAGGGCGCCGGCATGATCGCGCCCGACATGGCGACGATGCTCTCCTTCGTGGTCACCGACGCAGACATTGCCCCGGCAGCGCTGCAGGCCCTGCTTTCGGCCGGCGTCGGCCCGACCTTCAACTCGGTCACCGTCGATAGCGACACGTCGACCTCCGACACGCTGATGCTCTTTGCGACGGGGGCTGCAGCAGCAGACGGACAGCCGACGATCTCCGACGCGGCTGACGCGCGCCTCGATGCCTTCCGTGTGGCGCTGAATGATCTGCTGCACGACCTGGCGCTCCAGGTCGTGCGTGACGGCGAAGGCGCGCGCAAGATGGTCGAAGTCACGGTCGAAGGTGCTGAAAACGACGCGGCGGCCAAGCGCATCGCGCTCTCCATCGCCAACTCGCCGCTCGTCAAGACTGCCGTCGCCGGCGAGGACGCCAACTGGGGCCGCGTGGTCATGGCTGTCGGCAAGTCCGGTGAGATGGCCGAACGCGATCGTCTGGCGATCTGGTTCGGCGATGTGCGCGTGGCCGTCGACGGCGAGCGTGATGCCACCTATTCGGAAGCGGCAGCCACTGCCGTCATGAAGGCCGAGGACATCACGATCCGCGTCGACATCGGCCTCGGATCCGGCCGCGCTACGGTCTATACCTGCGACCTGACGAAGGAATATGTCGAGATCAACGGCGACTACCGGAGCTGAGGTTCCGGTCCAGGCTGGCTACAGCGCCGCGCGTCTTATCAGACGCGCAAAGGTCGCTGTAGCACTTTGATTTGCTGCTGTCTTCGTCCTTAAATCGAGGCCGATTTGAGGAGACATGCAGTAGGGGCAACAAGATGACATCGAGTGATACTCGGCCGGCGGGCGACGTCGCGGCCGAAGGTGGGGAAGTGGTAATGGTTGATCTCCCGAGCGTGCGCCGTCTCGAGGCCGTGGGCTTCCGGGCCTGGCCGGCAGCGTCGGTGCAATATGACGGAAGCTGGCTGATCCGGCTCAATGCAGGGCATGATTCCAAGCGTCTCAACTCCGTCAACCCACTCGATCCATCCGACTATCGCGACATCCCGGTGCGCCTTGAAAAGGCGGCCCGGCGTTTTGCCGACTACGGTCGACCTCTGACCGTGCGCCAGACGCCGCTGACGCCGCCGCAACTCGTTGCCCATATGGATGCGGAAGGCTGGACGGCCTTCAGTCGCAGTCTGGTGATGACGACCGATCTTGCCGAGCGTGAATTCGGCGAGGGCATCGACCATTTGCCGATCAAGGACACCGGCCGCTTCGTCGATGCCTGCATCGGTATCGCCAAGGGCGATCCGAAGAGAAAGGCCGCGCTCGCCGAGATCATCAATGCGATCAAGCCGGAAAGCGGCCTCTTCCTGTTCGAAGATGCCGAGACCGGGCCTACCGCCGTGGCTCTCGTCGTTCAGGACAACGATCTCGCCGGCATCATGCAGTTTGCCGTGGACGCACGGGTCCGCGGGCGCGGCGTCGGCAAGGCGATGCTCGACGTCTGCCTGCGTTGGGCACGTCTGCGCGGCGCCAGGAAAGCCTGGCTGCAGGTCGAGGCGGAGAACAGCGCGGCGCTGGCGCTCTATCGTGGCGCCGGTTTCTCCGAGGTCTACAGCTACATCTACAGAACGCCTGGGGCTTGAGGTCATGGACGTCAACGGAAAGAAGATCGTGCTCGTTGCGGCCTGTGCTCTGGTCGATGCCGACGGCCGGATCCTGCTGGCGCAGCGGCCGGAAGGAAAATCGCTGGCCGGTCTCTGGGAGTTTCCGGGCGGCAAGGTCGAAGCCGGCGAGACACCCGAGGAAACCCTGATCCGTGAATTGGACGAGGAACTCGGCATCCGCACCAAGGTCGCCTGCCTGGCGCCCCTGACCTTCGCCAGTCACACCTATGAGGACTTCCATCTGCTGATGCCGCTCTATGTCTGCCGGCGCTACGAAGGGGTGGCGACGGGGCGGGAAGGCCAGGCTATCAAATGGGTGCGGCCGAAGGCCTTGCGCGACTATCCGATGCCGCCGGCGGACGAGCCGTTGATCCCGTTTCTTATGGATTTGCTCTGAACCTACCTGAAATCTGATTGATTATTAATCGATCGTTTATCTCCCTCGCGCAAAGATAGCTCAATTCATTTTCGGTACGCATTGTTGGTGAACGGCGTATTGATTTCAGGCAGTACGGTGGAACCAAGCTTGGGAAGGGCGCTTGCGTTCGCCGTGCTTTGTGCGTGTGTGAGGCTGGGATGGTGGACGACGATTTCTGGAGCACGGTTCAGGAAAAGGATCTGATGAACAATCAGTCCCGCCGGACGGGTGTGCTCAATCTGTCCCTGCTGTTTGGAACGGCAGTGATCGCTCTGACGCTGATCCTGACGCCGATGCTTTCTTCGAAGAACGACAGGCGCATCATGGCGAACACACCCGTCGATTACGACAATATTTCCACCGGCTCCATCCCTTCGAGCGGGACGACCAAGCGCTATACGGTCCGGCGCAGCGTGCTGCAGGAAATGCCTGGGGCGGTCTGCATCATCGATGCGGACGGCCGCAAGAGCGGATGCTGAACTAACGCCATCCGGTTTTCCGGTGCGTTTCGGAACACGAACCAGACTGGGGACGCATGGAAAAGCTGAGACGCCTCTTTCGCGACGCAAGCGCTGCCACCGCGGTCGAGTACGGCCTCATCGCTGCCATCATCTCCGTCAGCCTGCTTCTTGGTCTCGAACAGGTCCGCGACGCGCTCACGACCGTCCTCAACGTGCTGGCGACGACATTCCAGAACGCACAGGTCTGAAGACCTCGCCGGAACGAACGCTGCCGTCGTCCGTCAGAGCGGCTGCTCCTTCGTGCCGAGTGCAGTCGACAGCCGCTGCTTCGCGGAGCCCGGTTTCAGCGGCTTCTGCTGGCTCTCATGCGGAGCCCATCCGGACAGGTATATGACCGAGAATGTCGCGCGAACGCGCCCGTCCGGATCGGAGAAGCGCTCGGCATAGATTTCCGCGGCCCGCAGAAAGAAGCGCCGCGAGACGGGCACGCGGCTTCGTGCTGTCAGCGGGCTGGTCATGCCCATGGCGCGCAAGTCGCGGATCAGGGCAAACAGCGAATCGTAACGCACCGTGTAGGTTTCGGTGTCGGCGACCGGCAGCGCGAAGCCGGCGCGCTGCAGCAGGGCGCCGATATCGCGGACGTCGGCGAAGGGAATGACGCGCGGACTGGCGCCGCCCGTCAGCTCCGCCTCGGCGGCCAGAAGCGCCTCGCGCAGTTCCTGCAGCGTGCCGCTGCCGGGGATGGCGGCGAGGAAGAGCCCATCCGGTTTCAGCACCCGACGAACCTGGATGAAGGCGCCCGGCGTATCATTGGTCAGGTGCAGGGAGAGCGGCGAAACCACCAGGTTGAAGCTCTCCGCTTCGCCTGGAACCTCTTCGAGCGGGGCGATCGTTACCGATGCCTGGTCGGAGCCGAAACGCGCATCCGTTTCCACGCGCTCGACGGCACCGACCTTGCCGGTTGCCATGAGGTCCCGCGCCGTCTGCCCGGTATAGCCGTGCAGTTCCAGCGCGCGATCGAAGTGACGTTCGACCACGCTGACGCGTTCGGCGAGTTCCTGTGCGACGATATCGAGAAGGAAGCCGGCTTTCGGATCGGCGTTTCTGAGCGCTCTTGCCCGATGCGCCTCGACGAGGCTCTGGTCAAAGATTTTTTCCACGATACTGTCTCCGCAAGCTGGCCAGCAAAGAGACCTTCGGAGGTTCAAAGTCAACAGCATGGCATGGGAGAGACCGCTGTTTCCGGAGGAGGGGTGGGGGCGCTTGCTGCGGGGGCTCGTCTCAGGGGTCGTCGATATCGTCTATCCGCCAGTCTGCTGCGGCTGCGGCCGGATGGTTGGCGATCATCGCGCGGTTTGCGCCCCTTGCTGGTCGACCTTGCCGCTGATCGAGCGCCCCTATTGCGATATTCTTGGGACACCGTTTTCGGTCGACCATGGGCCGGCCTCGGTTTCGCCCGAAGCCATTGCCAATCCGCCCGCTTTCGATCGTCTGCGGTCGGTCGCAATCCATGAGGGCATCGCCCGCGATCTGGTGCATGGGCTGAAGTATCGCGACCGCACCGATCTCGCGCCGATGATGGCGGAGTGGATGATCCGAGCGAGCGACGGTGCGGTGGCCTCGGCCGACGCGATCATTCCGGTGCCATTGCATGCCTTCCGGCTCTGGAGGCGCCGGTTCAATCAATCGGCGGAACTGGCGCGGGCGGTGGCGCGGCTCTCCGGCAGGCCCTACCAAGCCGATGTGCTCATGCGTGTCCGACGCACGAGCCGGCAGGTGGGCCTTGCCCGGCAGGCCCGTGAAGACAATGTGCGCGGTGCCTTCGCGGTCTCGGAAAGCGGCAAAGCGGGTCTCCGTGGGAAAAGCGTCATTCTCGTTGACGATGTATATACGACCGGTGCAACCGTCTCGGCAGCGACCCGCGCGCTGAAACGGGCGGGAGCCGGACCGGTCACGGTTTTGACCTTTGCAAGAGCCATATCCGGTCCTATATGACAATCAGTTGTCCGGCACGGTTGCCGGCGAAGGAGCGAACCAGGATCATGGCTTCAGTGGTCATTTATACGCGTCAGTTCTGCGGTTATTGTTCGGCCGCCAAGAAACTACTGGAAACCAAGGGCGTGTCCTTCCTCGAACACGACGCTACCTATGATCCGACGGTTCGGCAGGTGATGATCGAGAAGGCGCACGGCGGCACGACGTTCCCGCAGATCTTCATCAACGACATCCATGTCGGCGGCTGTGACGACCTGCACGCGCTGGAACGGGCCGGCAAGCTCGACGCGATGCTTGCCGCCTGAAGCGCCTGACGACCCGATGTTTTGCAAGTCGCTAGAGCGAGAGAGGCTGTTCGCTCTGCAGCGGCGCGCGCCAGGAGTTAAAGCAAGATGACCTTCAAGGCCGCAGCCATTCAGATGTGTTCCGGCGTCGATCCGCGCAAGAATGCGGAGACGATGCTGCGACTGGTGCGTGAGGCGGCTGCCCAGGGCGCGACCTATATCCAGACGCCGGAAATGACCGGCGCGCTCCAGCGAGACCGGGCGGCTCTGCGCGCAGTCCTGAAGGACGAGGCAAACGACATCATTGCCGGCGAAGCGGCGAAGCTTGCCGGTGAACTCGGCATCTATCTCCATGTCGGCTCGACGCCGATCGCGCTTGCCGATGGCAAGATCGCCAATCGCGGCCTGCTGTTCGGGCCGGACGGCGGGAAGATCTGCGACTACGACAAGATCCACATGTTCGACGTCGACCTCGACAACGGCGAAAGCTGGCGGGAAAGCGCCGCCTATCAGCCCGGCAGCACGGCACGCATCGCCGATCTCGACTTCGGCAAGCTTGGTTTCACCATCTGCTACGACGTGCGCTTCCCGGAGCTTTTCCGGCAGCAGGCGGTGGCCGGCGCCGAGATCATGTCGGTGCCCGCCGCCTTCACACGCCAGACCGGCGAGGCACATTGGGAAATCCTGCTTCGTGCCCGTGCGATCGAGAACGGCCTCTTCGTCATCGCTGCTGCGCAAGGGGGCACGCATGAGGACGGGCGCGAGACCTTCGGCCACTCGATGATCATCGATCCCTGGGGCAGAGTGCTTGCTTCGGCCGGCCCGACCGGTGAGGCGATCGTGCTTGCCGAAATCGATGTCGCCTCCGTGCATTCGGCACGCGCCAAGATACCGAATTTGAAGAACGCCCGCAGTTTCGTGCTCAACGAAGTGGCGCCAACCGGGAAAGGAGGCGTCGCCGCTTGATCCGCTATACGCTTTCCTGTGACAATGGCCATTCCTTCGAGGGGTGGTTCTCGTCGAGTGACGATTTCGACCGCCAGGTCGACCGCAAGCTGATTTCCTGTCCTTCTTGCAGTTCAACATCCGTTGCCAAGCAACTGATGGCGCCGTCGGTCGCGACCGCGCGCAAGAAGGAGGCAACGCGGGCGGTGATCATGGACCAGGCGCAGAAGGAAACGATCGCCAAGATCCGCGAATTGGTAAAGACCGTGCGCGAGAACGCCGAGGATGTCGGCGAGCGCTTCCCCGAGGAGGCGCGCAAGATCCATTATGGCGAAGCGGAAGAACGCGGCCTGATCGGCAAGGCGACGGCGGAAGAGGCCGTAGCGCTTCTCGAAGAAGGAATTGCGGTCGCGCCGCTGCCGATCTTGCCGGACGAGGCCAACTGACGCGCGGCCCAACGCCTGTCCGATGCTGCAAACTTTGCCGACGGCACTTTAAAAACAACGTCTTGCTTCCCATGTCGCGGCTTCGCAATGGGAGATTTTCAGCCAATGACATTGTCCGAGCTACGCATTTCCACTGATCGCCTCGTCATCAGGCCATTCGCGCCCGACGATTTTCCGGCCTTCTTCGCCTATCATCGGCTGCCGGAAGTCTATCGCTATCTCTATTCCGAACCTCTGGACGAAGTGGCGGCGCGGACGAAGTTCGTCAAGGCGTCGAAGCCGCGTCTCGATGAAGACGGAGATGTCGCAGTCTTTGCCGTCGAGCGGCAGGAGGATGGCGCCCTGATCGGCGAGGTGCTGCTGAAGCTCGCAAGCCGGGCGGCGGAGCAGGCGGAAACCGGCTACATCTTCAATCCCGCCTTTGCCGGCAAGGGATACGCGACCGAGGCGATGCGGGCCGTGCTCGATCTCGGTTTTTCGACGCTGCGCTTTCACCGGATCTTCGCCCGGCTGGATGCGCTCAACAAGGGTTCGGTGGGCGTCGTCGAGCGTCTCGGCATGCGCCGCGAGGCGCATCTGATCGAGAACGACCGGTTCAACGGTATCTGGGGCGACGAATTCGTCTATGCGCTGCTGAGACGTGAATGGCAGGAGCGTCGGCAGGCCGGCTGAACCTGCCGGCAGCGTTTACAGCGGGCGCTTGGCGACGATCATGTAGTTGACGTTCATGTCCTTGGACAGGTTCCACTGATTGGCGAGCGGATTGAAGAAGACGCCTGTGCGCTCGGTGACTTCGAGCCCGTTGGCCACAAGCGGCTTCTCCAGCTCTTCCGGGCGCACCAGCTTTTCGTACTGATGCGTGCCGCGCGGCAGCCAGCGCAACACGTTCTCGGCCGCGAAAATGGCAAGCGCCGCCGCCTTTATCGTGCGGTTGATCGTGGCGACGAACATCAGCCCGCCGGGGCGAACCATGTGGGCGCAGGTGGTCATGAAGAAATCGACGTCTGCAACGTGCTCGACCACTTCCATGTTGAGCACGATATCGAAGCTCTCGCCGGCTTCGGCGAGAGCTTCGGCGGTCACGGCGCGGTAGTCGACCGCCACACCGCTTCCGGCCGCGTGCGTCTTGGCGATGCCGATGTTCTTCTCAGAGGCATCAGCGCCGAGGACGTCGGCGCCCATGCGCGCCATTGGTTCCGATAGAAGGCCGCCACCGCAGCCGATATCGAGCAGCCGCAGACCTTTCAGCGGTTGCGGGCCCCTGGGATCGCGGCCGAAATGCTCGGCCACCTTGTCGCGGATATAGGCGAGGCGAACGGGGTTGAACTTGTGCAGTGGCCTGAACTTGCCCGTCGGATCCCACCATTCCGCTGCCATGGCGGAAAAGCGGTCCACCTCGCTCTGGTCGATCGTCGTGCGTGCGGTCTCGCTCATGTCGCCGTCTCCTTGCATCTTCCCTGGTGAAGTCGGACGATCAGGCAGGGAAGTCAAGAGCCGGCGATGGGCCAGATGAGCGCAGACCAGGTGGGAGCGATGTTCTGTCTCCTACAGCGCGTCCGCCTCCGGTTGGTAGTGCAGGATGACTACGCCCGATTTCAGCGGGCGTGTGTCGGTCAATTTCAGCTTCGTCCGCTTCAGGCCCGGCTTGAACAGGGGCACACCGCCACCGAGAAGCACGGGATTGATGCCGAGACGATACTCATCGACGAGACCCTTCTCGATCAGGCCCGCTGCGAAATCCGCACTGCCGAATACGAAGATCGTGCCGCCATCGCGTTGCTTCAGTCGCTCGACTTCCTTGGCGGCGTCGCCGGCCACGAGCGTTGTCCTGTGCCAATCGGCGGATGTCAGGGTGCGCGAGAAGACGAACTTCTCGACGCCATTCATGAAGGTAGCAATGTCGCCCTCGGCGGATGGCCAGTAGGCAGCCATCATTTCATAGGTCACGCGGCCGAAAAGCAAAGTGTCCGCTTCGAGCTGTGTTTCGCCGATATAGGCGGCGAGTTCGTCCTCGAAGACGAACCAGCTAATGTCATGTCCCGGCGCTTCGAAGAAGCCGTCGACGCTGACCATGTCCCACATGATGACCTTGCGCATTGTCTTTCTCCCGTTGCGGTGCTGTGTTTGGAGGAGACTGTCAAAACTGATCTAATATTGCAAGTGGTTTAATTGTTGCATCAGATTAGTTCGCGCCGAAGCACGTCACCGTGCTAGTTTCGTCGAATCTGCGATGCAGGGGAATTCAGATGTCGTTGGACAGGATCGGCTGGGCAGTCGCCGTCGTTGCGCCGCAGCCTTCGGATCAGCTTCTCGAAATCGGCTGCGGCCACGGCGTTGCGGTGACGAGGGTTTGCGAGCGGCTTGTCGACGGGGAGATTGCGGCCATCGATCGCTCGGCCGCCATGATCGCAGCGGCGGCGCGGCGAAACGACCGATATGTTGCTGCCGGTCGGGCCACTTTGCAGGTCGCTGACCTCGGGTCACTCGATCTGGCCGGTCGCCGTTTCGACAAGGCATTCGCGATGCGCGTCGGCGTGTTCACGCGGGGCGATCCCACCCGTGAGTTTGCCGCGCTGGTGCGGCTGTTGAAGCCGGAAGGACGGCTCTTTCTCTTCCATGACGAGCCGTCCACTGATGCCGACGAGGTCGTTGCACGGCTCGAAGCCGCGGCCCTTCGTCATCGATGGATGGTCGAGGCGCGGCTGAAGCATGTCTTCGAGGGTGGCTGGGTTGCCTGCGTGATCGCCCGGCCGCCTTCCTAGGATCCGATCGGTGACGCCCGCCCTTCGCGGGCGTCACCGATGCGATGAGTGCGGGCACGCTGACACCGTCGCTACCCGAGCTCGCTCGCCGCGGTGGACGCGAAGAAGTCCTCCGGGTCGTCGACTTCGACAAGGCGGCGCTTCTCGATCAGCCAGAAGCGATTGCCGACATTGCGCACGAAGCTGCGGTCGTGGGACACCAGAAGGCAGCTTGTCTCGTGTTTCAGCAACTCGGCCTCGAGCGCTTCCTGGCCCTCGATGTCCAGATGATTGGTCGGCTCGTCGAGCAGGTAGAAATTCGGCTCCTTCAAGCGCAGGACCAGCATGGCGAGGCGCGCCTTCTGGCCGCCGGAAAGCCGGCCGATCGCCTTCTCCTGCATGTCGATGCCGACGCCGGCACCGACGAGCAGGGTGCGTGCCCTTTGATCGCCGAGCGAAAAGCGGCGGGAGAGCGCGGCAAGCGGCGTCTCGTCGTCGGACAATCCCGCAAGCGCCTGGTCGCTATAGCCGAGCACGAGCGAGGGTGTCGCCTTCAGAGGCTCGGGCGCGCGGCCGGGTTCCTCAATCGCAGCGCGGATGAGGTTGACGAGCCGCGTCTTGCCGGCGCCGTTTTCGCCGAGCAGGACGATGCGGTCGCCCTGGCAGATCCAGCGCTTGCCGGTGCGAAAGAGTGGGGTTCCGTCCGGCGTTTCGACGGCCGCATCGTCCAGCGTCACCAGGATCTTGGCGTGGGTGCCGCGGTTGGCGAGCCGGATCGCGCCGGCGGAACGTTCCTGATGCGCGGGCTTTGCCGCGTCCTCCAGCCGCTCGGCCCGCTGCTTCAACTGCTTCGTCTTCACGGTCAGCAGGTCGCTGCCGGAATTGATGCCGATATTGTTGAGCTTGGCAGCCTGGCGGCGAAGCTGCTGCGCCACCTTGATGTCGCGCTGGTAGCGCCGCTCCTCGGAAGCATCGACCTCGTCGAGCGCTGCGCGGGAGCGTGAGTAGGGAAGCGCGAAGATCGGCGACTGCTCGGGCCTGAGGAACAGCGTGCGGTTGGTGGTCGCATCCAGGAAGGCGCGGTCGTGGCTGGCGACCAACACCGGCACGTCGCGCGGCAGGGCGTTCAGCCAGGCTTCGAGCCGGGCGATCTTGGCGAGGTCCAGATGGTTGGTCGGCTCGTCCAGCAGCAGCGCATCCGGATCGGTGACCCAGACGCGGGCAAGAAGCGCCAGCCGCTGCCAGCCGCCGCTCAGTTCCGAGACAGAGCGGCGGCGCAGAGCCTCCGGCACATCGAGGGAGTCGAGCACGATGTCGACGCGCCAGGCTTCGTTCTCCGCCTGATCGGCCGGAAGGGCCGAGAGAACGGCATCGTGGAAGGAGAGAGGTAGCAGGGGAGCAGGCACGTTCTGCTCGACGTGGCCGATGGTCAGGCCCCGCGAACGCGTGATCTCGCCGGCGGTTGGGTCGAAGGTGCCGGCGATCGATTTCAAGAGGGTCGACTTTCCGCGGCCGTTCGCGGCGACGATGCCGATGCGATCACCGGCGGCGACGGAGAGATTGAGGTTGGAAAAAAGCGGTGCACTCAGGCTGACGCCGAGGTTGCGGATATTGATCAAGGCCATGGTCGTTCTCTGGACTGCGCGAGCGACGGTGAGACATCCGTGGGCGGCAAGCTCATGCCGTGGTTGGCGGATGGTCGAGCCCGCGACAGCAAAGCTGCTGCACTCGGGCCGTCACTCGGTAATAGAAGACGATGCAGGCGTTCAAACCGGAACGGTTCCGCACTGCATCACTCTGGGCAGACCAGGGATAGGTTCGCGAGATTGCGAAGTATGTCCGGTCAGCCCTGCAAACGCATCTGCAGGGCTTGGACGGGGCCACGCTGGCGGTGGTGCCGGAAGAATGTAATCACGTGCAGCCCCCCTTTCTCGAATTCGAGTTGCAAGCCACCTTTAGCATCGGCGCCGGTAATTTTCAACGCGGCATTGCAGGCTCCTGCGGCACAGATATTTCCGTCATGCCATTCCTTTGGCAATATTGTTGCGAAACGTACCTGTCCGAGCCGGCGGCGAGGCCCGAATCCGTGTCCGCTTGCCATTGCGTGCGGCCCCCTGATCCGCTAAGAGACGCCGCGACTTTCCGCTCCCCGAAGCGGTGACTGCCGATGTCCGAGAAGTCTCCCAAGCTTTTTGACCGTCGGGCGCCGGCGGGGGCTTTCCTGTCACGCGCGCCCTGCGCGCGCAAAATTGGGTACCGGTAGAGGCACATGGCACGCATCGTGATGAAATTCGGCGGAACCTCCGTCGCTGATTTGGACCGCATCCACAATGTCGCCCGCCATGTGAAACGCGAGGTCGATGCCGGCCATGAAGTCGCCGTCGTCGTTTCCGCCATGTCCGGCAAGACCAACGAACTGGTTGGCTGGGTGCAGAACATGCCGAAGGCCACCGGCGCCAACTCGCCCTTCTACGACGCGCGCGAATACGACGCGATCGTCGCGTCAGGCGAACAGGTGACCTCGGGTCTTCTTGCAATCGCGCTGCAGTCGATGGGCATCAACGCCCGTTCCTGGCAGGGCTGGCAGATCCCGATCCGCACCGACAACGCCCATGGCGCCGCACGCATTCTCGACATCGAGGGTGCCGAAATCATCCGCCGCATGGGCGAGGGCCAGGTGGCCGTCGTTGCCGGCTTCCAGGGCCTTGGGCCGGACAATCGCGTCGCCACGCTCGGCCGCGGTGGCTCCGATACCTCGGCGGTGGCGATCGCTGCTGCCGTCAAGGCCGACCGCTGCGACATCTATACCGACGTCGACGGCGTCTACACGACCGACCCGCGCATCGAGCCGAAGGCGCGGCGGCTGAAGAAAATCGCGTTCGAGGAAATGCTGGAAATGGCATCGCTCGGCGCCAAGGTGCTGCAGGTGCGCTCGGTCGAGCTCGCCATGGTGCACAAGGTCCGCACCTTCGTGCGTTCGTCTTTCGAAGATCCCGATGCGCCGGGCATGGGTGACCTTCTCAATCCGCCCGGCACGCTGATTTGTGATGAGGATGAGATCGTGGAACAGGAAGTCGTAACCGGCATTGCCTATGCCAAGGATGAAGCCCAGATTTCGCTGCGCCGTCTCGCCGACCGGCCGGGCGTCTCCGCCGCGATCTTCGGACCGCTCGCCGAAGCCCATATCAACGTCGACATGATCGTCCAGAACATTTCCGAGGACGGCTCGAAGACCGACATGACCTTCACCGTTCCGTCGGGCGACGTCGACAAGGCGCTGAAGGTGCTCGGCGACAACAAGGAAAAGATCGGCTACGACGTCGTTCAGTCCGAGGCCGGCCTCGTCAAGGTATCGGTCATCGGCATCGGCATGCGCAGCCACGCCGGTGTCGCTGCTTCGGCCTTCCGCGCACTCGCCGAGAAGGGCATCAACATCAAGGCGATCACCACCTCCGAGATCAAGATTTCCATCCTGATCGACGGTCCCTATGCGGAATTGGCGGTTCGCACTTTGCATTCCGCTTACGGTCTCGATAAGAGTTAATCGACAGGCGACTGATTTGGGATTCGCGGCGGTTTACGCCGCGCGTCCGGCTGCCGCCGTCTACTCTATTTCGGGAGACCCTACGCGATGAGAGACCTTTCCGCAGGTCCGCGCGTTCTCCTCAAGCGGTTGCGCGAGCTTATGGCGGAACCGCTGGAGCCGCAGGAGCGCCTTGACCGTATTGTGCGCCAGATCGCGCAGAACATGGTTGCGGAAGTGTGTTCGGTCTACGTCCTGCGTTCCGACGGCGTGCTCGAACTCTACGCGACGGAAGGTCTGAACAAGGCCGCCGTCCACCTGGCGCAGTTGAAGATGGGGCAGGGCCTCGTCGGCACCATTGCCGCCTCGGCGCGGCCGCTCAATCTGTCCGATGCCCAGTCGCATCCGGCCTTTACCTACCTGCCGGAGACCGGCGAAGAGATCTACCACTCCTTCCTCGGCGTGCCGATCCTGCGCACGGGCCGTGCGCTTGGCGTTCTCGTCGTCCAGAACAAGGCGATGCGCAACTATCGCGAGGACGAGGTCGAGGCGCTCGAGACGACCGCCATGGTTCTCGCCGAGATGGTGGCGACCGGCGAGCTCAAGAAGATCACCAAGCCCGGCCTCGAGCTCGATCTCTCGCGCCCCGTCTCGATCGAGGGCAACAGCTACGGCGAAGGCATCGGCCTCGGTTATGTCGTCCTGCACGAACCGAGGATCGTCGTCACCAACCTCCTCAACGAGGATACCGACCAGGAGCTGCAGCGGCTTGCCGAAGCGCTGGGGTCGTTGCGCATTTCGATCGACGACATGCTGTCGCGCCGCGAGGTGTCGATGGAAGGCGAGCATCGGGCGGTGCTCGAAACCTACCGCATGTTCGCGCATGACCGGGGATGGGTGCGCAAGCTCGAAGAGGCGATCCGCAACGGTCTGACGGCGGAAGCTGCGGTCGAGCGCGTCCAGAGCGAAACCAAGGCGCGCATGATCCGCCTGACGGACCCGTATCTGCGCGAGCGCATGCACGATTTCGACGATCTGGCCAACCGTCTGCTGCGCCAGCTTTCCGGCTACGGCGCCAAGCTCTCGGCCAGCGACTTCCCGAACGATGCGGTGATCGTCGCGCGCGCCATGGGCGCTGCGGAGCTGCTCGACTACCCGCGCGAAAACGTGCGCGGCCTGGTGCTCGAAGAGGGCGCCGTCACCAGCCACGTGGTGATCGTTGCCCGTGCCATGGGCATTCCGGTGATCGGACAGGCGACGGGGGCTGTCGCGCTCGCGGAAAACCGCGATGCGATCATCATCGATGGCGACGATGCCAAGGTGCACTTGCGGCCGCTCGCCGACCTGCAGCGCGCCTATGAGGAAAAGGTTCGCTTCCGGGCGCGGCGCCAGGCGCAGTTCCGGGCGCTGAAGGATGTCGAGCCGCTGACCAAGGACGGCAAACGCATCACGCTGCAGATGAATGCCGGCCTGCTCGTCGACCTGCCGCATCTGAACGAGGCGGGTGCCGAGGGCATCGGCCTGTTCCGCACCGAACTCCAGTTCATGATCGCCTCGACCATGCCGAAGGCGGAAGAGCAGGAAGCGTTTTACCGCAATGTGCTGAAGCAGACGGGCGGCAAACCCGTGACCTTCCGCACCCTCGATATCGGCGGCGACAAGGTCGTTCCCTATTTCCGCGCGGCGGAAGAGGAAAACCCGGCGCTTGGCTGGCGGGCGATCCGACTGTCGCTGGACCGGCCCGGTCTTCTGCGGACCCAGCTTCGTGCGATGCTGCGCGCTGCGGCCGGTGCCGAGCTCAAGCTGATGTTGCCGATGGTCACCGAGGTTTCCGAGCTCAGGATTGCGCGAGATCTCTTGCAGAAGGAAATCGAGCGGCAGTCGAAGCTTGGCGAACAATTGCCGCGCAAGCTGCAGTTCGGCGCGATGCTGGAGGTGCCGGCGCTGCTGTGGCAGCTCGACGAGCTGATGACCGAAGTGGATTTCGTCTCGGTCGGCTCGAACGATCTCTTCCAGTTCGCGATGGCGGTCGACCGCGGCAACGCCCGCGTATCCGATCGTTTCGACGTGCTCGGACGACCGTTCCTCAGGATCCTGCGCGACATCGTGCGCGCCGGCGACCGGCACGATACGCCGGTGACGCTCTGCGGCGAGATGGCGAGCAAGCCGCTCTCGGCCATGGCGTTGCTGGGCTTAGGCTTCCGCTCGGTGTCGATGTCGCCGACGGCGGTAGGACCGGTCAAGGCGATGCTCCTGGCACTCGACGCGGGCAAGCTTGCTGCCGCGCTGAACGCGGCGCTTGACGACACGCGCGACCAGGCGCCCGTTCGCCAGATGCTGGTGGATTTCGCCGCGGAAAACGGCATTCCGGTTTAGGTTGAATTGACGCGTCGTGACCCTCGTCCGGACCCAGATCCGGGCGAGGGGAGACGCATTTGGAGTGAGACTTGGCAAAGCTTCCCGTTGAAAAGATGCGCGAACTGGAACGGCGGTTCGGTGAGATCGAGGCCCGCATGTCTGCCGGCCCAGCTGCGGACGTTTATGTCAAGCTCGCCTCGGAGTATTCCGAACTGCAGCCGGTCGTGACGAAGATCCGCGCCTATGAGAAGGCAACGGCCGAGCTGGCTGACATCACCGCCATGCTCGCCGACAAGTCGACCGACCGGGAGATGCGTGATCTCGCCGAAATGGAAAAGCCCGAGGTCGAAGCGACGATCGAGACGCTGGAGCAGGAAATCCAGATCCTGCTTCTGCCGAAGGATGCGGCCGACGAGAAGAGTGCGATCCTCGAAATTCGCGCCGGCACCGGCGGATCGGAAGCGGCGCTCTTTGCCGGGGATCTCTTTCGCATGTACGAGCGTTATGCGGCCGCCAAAGGCTGGCGCGTCGAGGTGCTTTCGGCGAGCGACGGTGAAGCCGGCGGCTACAAGGAAATCATTGCGACGGTTTCCGGGCGCGGCGTGTTCTCGCGGCTGAAATTCGAATCCGGCGTGCACCGGGTGCAGCGCGTGCCGGAGACCGAGGCAAGCGGCCGTATTCATACTTCGGCCGCCACTGTCGCTGTGCTGCCTGAGGCCGAAGACATCGATATCGAGATCCGCCCCGAGGATATCCGCATCGACACGATGCGTTCGTCGGGCGCCGGCGGTCAGCACGTCAATACGACGGATTCGGCCGTGCGCATCACCCACCTTCCGACCGGGCTCGTCGTCACCAGTTCGGAAAAGTCGCAGCACCAGAACCGGGCAAAGGCGATGCAGGTCCTGCGTTCGCGCCTCTACGACCTGGAGCGCCAGCGCGCCGACAGCGAACGTTCGGCCGACCGCAAGAGCCAGGTGGGCTCGGGCGATCGCTCCGAGCGCATCCGTACCTACAACTTCCCGCAGGGCCGCCTGACCGACCATCGCATCAACCTGACGCTCTACAAGCTCGACCGGATGATGATGGGTGAGATCGACGAGGTCGTCGATGCGCTGCTCGCCGATTATCAGGCAAGCCAGTTGGCGCAGCTCGGCGAACAGCGAGGCTGAGCCATGGCCGAAACACTTGCAAGCCTCGTCGCCGAAAGCCGCGATCGCCTGCAGGCGGGCGGCATCGAGCATGCGGCGCTCGATGCCCGGCATCTGATCTCCGGCCTGCTCGACCTGTCGCTGAGCGCGGTCGTATCGCGGGGCAGGGAGCCTGTGTCGGAGGCGGATGCCGCGAAGATCCGGGCGGCCGTGGCGCGGCGACTGGCACGCGAACCGGTCTACCGCATTCTTGGTGAACGCGAATTTTTCGGCCTGCCGCTGAAACTGTCGAAGGAAACGCTGGAGCCGCGTCCGGATACCGAGACGCTCGTCGACCGGATGATCCCCTACCTGCGCGAGGTGGTGGCGCGAAAGGGGAGTTGCGCCCTTCTTGATCTCGGCACCGGTACCGGAGCGATTTGTATCGCGCTGCTGTCGCAGGTTCTTGAAGCAAGGGGCACGGCTACCGATATATCGCAGGACGCACTGGCAACGGCGACGGCGAATGCAGCCGCTCTCGGTCTTGCCGATCGATTCCGGCCGCTTCTCAGCAACTGGTACGAAAAGGTGGACGGACGCTACGACGTGATCGTCTCAAATCCGCCGTATATCCGGTCCAGTGTCGTTCATGAGCTTGAGCCGGAGGTGAGACTTCACGACCCGGCCGCAGCGCTTGATGGCGGAGCAGACGGGCTTGATGCCTATCGCGCCATCGCTTCTCAGGCTGGTCATCATCTTGAGACAAATGGCGTGATAGGCTTGGAAATCGGTTTCGACCAGAAAGAGGCGGTGACGGCGCTTTTTAACGCCGAAGATTTCCGTCTGCGTGAAGAGGCGAAGGATCTTGGTGGTAATGACCGCGTCCTGATCTTCGAACGCGACATCAACCGTTGAAAAAATGCTGCACTGACGCATCTTCTTTCTTGCACAGGCAAAGAAAGGGCTTGGAATCCCAGAGGAAGCGGGCTAGTTTGCCCGCGCACTGGGCAGAAGGTCATGGACCTAAGATTCGTTCCGGTATGACCTGGCCACGGGGATTGCTCTCAAGAAAGAGTTGCTAGGGTTCAACAAGTGCCTTGTGCAGGTACCTGTTAATTTGACGTCAGTCGGCGCCGAAGCCGCCGTTGTGCGAGCGCAGCGGTGCGTGTTCTGTCGGGCGTGAACGGATCCGGCCGGAAGACGAAACCACATGATCATCATTATCAAGAGAATTCGGGTGAATGTACTATGAGGCCAGGACAGCAAAACAAGCGCGGCCGCGGGCGGAATAACAACAATAACAACAATGGAAACAACAACAATCACAACCGCAAGGGCTCGAACCCGCTGACGCGGACCTACGACAGCTCCGGCCCGGACGTGAAGATTCGCGGTACCGCCCAGCACATCGCCGAGAAGTACGCAGCGCTTGCGCGCGATGCCCAGAGTTCCGGCGACCGGGTGATAGCAGAAAACTACCTGCAGCACGCCGAACACTACAACCGCATCATTGCTGCCGCACAGGCGCAGATGCAGGACCGATTCCAGCGCGAGGACCGTCAGGATTTCCGCGGCCACGATGCATCCGAGCAGGACCAGGACGATCTGGATCAGGTCTATGTCGACGACATGCCGGCCCCGGTTGCCGTGCCTGCAGCAGCACCTGCAACCGAGCCGCAGCCCGTTGTTATCGATGGTACGGGTCCGCAGCCGGTAATCGAAGGCACGCCGGCGGAAGTGGCTATGGAAGAGGAAGCCCCGGCCGCCTCCGGCCGCGCCGCGTCGCGCCGCCGCAATACGCCGCGTCCACGCCGTCCGCGCCGCAGCGCGCAGGAAGGTGCTGCCGACGAGGCCCAGCCCTCGGGCGACGCCTCGGAAGCGCCGGTGCTTGCCGCTTCCGAGTAAGCGGCGGCCTGACAACGACATTGCCCGTTCAGGGGCATGCCAAAAACCCGGCTTCGCATGGCCGGGTTTTTCTTTGCCTACAGCGCCGCGCGTCTTATCAGACGCGCAAAGGTCGCTGTAGCACTTTGATTTGCCGCATATCTTCGTCCTTCAATCGAGGTCGATTTAAGGAGACATGCAGTAGCCGTTGGCGATCAATGGTCGACGCTGTCGACGATCAATGCCGCAAGATTGGCACGCGCGGCTGTTTCGTTCGTCCGGCCTCGGATCAGTTCGCGGCTGATCGCCTCTGCAGCTCCCGCGATACCGGTGCAACGCAGACGCAAATCGCCGGCGGAGATCTTCGCGAAGGGGGCGAGTGCCGCCTCGATCATGGCGACGTAGTCGTCGGCCTGTTGCTGCTGCGTCGCGATCATGTCCGCGTTGCCGCGCAGCGCTCCGGAAATCGCCTGCCATTCCTCACCACTGTCGACGGTGCAGTCGATGTAAACCGAACTGATGATGTCGGCGACCGCACCGAGCTGTTTCGGCGCCCGGGCGAGCGCGGCCTGCAGCTTGGTCGCGTGGCGATCTTCGATTTCCTGGGACAGCGCGATCAGCAATCCTTCGCGCGTACCGAAATGTTCATAGGCGATCGGCTTGCTGACGCCGGCACGCTCGGCGAGGTGGCCGAGCGTCAGGGCATCGGCTCCGCATTCGCGCAGGATCGCCTTGGCGGTCTCGATCAATTGGGCACGCCGTTCGGGTTTGGCGAGCTTTCGACTTTTCGTCGGGGCCATCGATCGCAATCCTCCTTTCGCGTCGCCACGTCTCTTGAAAGCGGTGTTCGGCAACTTATCTACTAATGGTAACTTACTAAAAGTAAGTTAGATAACCAATCGGGTACTTTTCGTTTAGGAGATAGGAAGATGTCGAGCAAGTTTCTGCCTGTTTTGATGATCGGCGGTTCAGGGGTTGTCGGATCGCAGGCCGCGAAAATCATCCGTCGGCTACAGCCCACGTTGCCGCTCGCCGTCGGCGGCCGCGATCTCGGCAGGGCAGAGGCCGTCGCGCGGGAGGTGGGAAACGCCGTCGGCGTCAGCGTCGATCTGGAGCGGCCTGATCTCGGCCTTGGCGATGAGCTGCGCTTCAGCGCTGTCGTCATCTTTCTGAAGGATGAGAAGCTGAGCTCCATGCGCTACGCCCAGCACCATGGGATCCCCTATATCAGCCTGTCCAGCGGCACGTTCGAGGTGGGGCCGGAGATGGCGCAATATATCCACGCGCCGGACAAGGCGCCGATCCTGCTCGCCAGCCATTGGCTCGCCGGGGCCGCGGTCTTCCCGATCCTCGAATTTGCGAAAGCCTATACGGCGATCGACAGGATCCGCATCGGGGTCCTGCTCGACGAACAGGACATGGGCGGCCCGGCTGCGCTCGCCGACTACAACCGCATTACCGGATTTGCGCCGGCGGCTTTGACGGTCAAGGATGGCAGGTTTCGCTGGGCCGGCGGCGAGGATTCCAAGGCACGCTATGTCAGCGTCGACGGCGTCGAACTCGATGCGGTTGCCTATTCGCCCTTCGACGTCATGGCGCTTGCGGCCCGGACGAATGCCGCCAACATCCGGCTGGACCTTGCCTATAGCGAATCCGCGAGCAGGCGTCGCCGCGAACCGTTTTCGACCGAGATCGTCATCGAGATGGCGGGGCGGGGCAGGGACGGCCAGCCACTCGATCATCGCCATGAGATCGTGCAGCCGGAGGGCCAGGCGCCGTTGACCGCCCTCGGCATTGCGCTCGCCGTGGAACGCATGCTCGGCCTTGAGGGGGGTGACGCGCCGGCTCCCGGTCTCTACCTCCCGGAGGTTCTGATCGACCCCGCCTACTATGTGCGGCGCATGAAGGAGTTCGGCGCGTCCTTCACCGAACGGTCGATGATCGCGGCTTAACGAAGCCCGCGGAGGTTCTCGCCTCCTCGACGGCAAATGCGACCGCGGGGCAAACCGTCAGGCGGCCGCATTTTTCGGTTGCAGATTTCCGTCGAGGGACCATGGGCGGCTCTTTAATTTCCAAAATCGGTGCCCCATATTCGCTTCGGATGCGTTGATCCGGCGCAAGGCGGGGATCGCTCCACACTGACAGGCTTGCCGAATGCGGGAGCTTGATCCTGAAACACCGACGGGTGCCACGAGACGGGCCTGCCGGGCT
Source organism: Ensifer sp. B1-9 (assembly GCF_050474445.1). Lineage (NCBI taxonomy): Bacteria > Pseudomonadati > Pseudomonadota > Alphaproteobacteria > Hyphomicrobiales > Rhizobiaceae > Ensifer > Ensifer sp. B1-9. Next base: position 5,278 of record NZ_JBCHVG010000032.1, on the reverse strand, counting down.
ATGGAGGTAAAGTATGAACATTGAAAAATATTCCGAGCGCGTGCGCGGTTTTCTGCAGTCGGCGCAGACCTATGCACTGGCGCAAGGACATCAGCAGTTCACGCCCGAGCATGTACTGAAAGTGCTGCTCGACGACGATCAGGGCATGGCCGCCTCGCTGATCGAGCGCGCCGGGGGCGACGCCCGCGAAGCGCGTGCCGGCAATGATGCGGCACTTGCCAAGCTCCCCAAAGTTTCCGGCGGCAATGGCTCCGTTTATCTGTCGCAGCCGCTCGCCCGGGTTTTCTCGAGTGCCGAAGAGGCTGCGAAGAAGGCCGGCGACAGCTTCGTCACCGTCGAACGTCTGCTGCTGGCGCTTGCGATCGAAAGCTCGGCGGCGACCTCTGGCATTCTTGCCAAGGCCGGCGTGACCCCGACCAAGCTCAATCAGGTGATCAACGACATCCGCAAGGGCCGCACTGCCGATAGCGCCAATGCCGAGCAGGGGTTCGACAGCCTCAAGAAATACGCGCGCGACCTGACGGCAGACGCGCGTGAAGGCAAGCTTGACCCCGTCATCGGCCGTGACGACGAAATTCGTCGCACCATCCAGGTGCTGTCGCGCCGCACCAAGAACAATCCTGTGCTGATCGGTGAGCCCGGCGTCGGCAAGACTGCGATCGCCGAGGGGCTGGCGCTCCGCATCGTCAATGGCGACGTGCCGGAAAGCCTCAAGGACAAGCGGCTGATGGCGCTCGACATGGGCGCGCTGATTGCCGGTGCGAAATTTCGCGGCGAGTTCGAGGAGCGATTGAAGGCTGTTCTCAACGAGGTGCAGTCCGAAAACGGCGAGATCATCCTGTTCATCGACGAGATGCATACGCTGGTCGGTGCCGGTAAGGCGGACGGGGCGATGGATGCCTCCAACCTCTTGAAGCCGGCGCTTGCGCGCGGCGAACTGCATTGCGTCGGCGCCACCACGCTCGACGAATACCGAAAGCACGTGGAGAAGGATGCGGCACTTGCCCGCCGGTTCCAGCCTGTCATGATCGAGGAGCCGACGGTCGAGGACACGATCTCGATCCTGCGCGGCCTGAAGGAGAAATACGAGCAACACCACAAGGTCCGGATCTCGGATTCGGCGCTGGTCGCTGCCGCAACGCTTTCCAACCGCTACATCACCGACCGGTTCCTGCCGGACAAGGCGATCGACCTGATGGACGAGGCGGCGTCACGGCTGCGCATGCAGGTGGACTCCAAGCCGGAAGAACTCGACGAGCTGGACCGGCGCGTCATTCAGCTGAAGATCGAACGCGAGGCCCTGAAGAAGGAAACCGATGCGTCGTCGAAGGATCGGCTGGAGAAGCTCGAGCTCGACCTCGCTTCGCTCGAAGAGCAGGCATCGGCGCTGACGGCTCGCTGGCAGGCGGAGAAGCAGAAGCTCGGTCGTGCCGCTGACCTCAAGAAGCAGCTCGACGAAGCCCGCAACGAACTGGCGATCGTCCAGCGCAAGGGCGAGTTCCAGCGTGCTGGCGAGCTGACCTACGGTGTCATTCCGAAGCTCGAGAAGGAGCTTGCCGATGCCGAAAGCCAGGAAAACGCCAATGCCAATCCGATGGTGCAGGAGGTCGTGACCCCCGACAACATCGCGCATGTGGTCTCGCGCTGGACCGGTATTCCGGTCGACAAGATGCTGGAAGGCGAACGCGACAAGCTGCTCAGGATGGAAGACGAGCTGGCGAAGTGGGTCGTCGGCCAGGGTGACGCTGTGCAGGCGGTCTCCCGCGCCGTCCGGCGTTCGCGCGCCGGGCTTCAGGATCCGAACCGGCCGATCGGCTCGTTCATCTTCCTTGGCCCGACCGGCGTCGGTAAGACGGAGCTCACCAAGGCGCTTGCCCGCTTCCTCTTCGACGATGAAACCGCGCTGATGCGTATCGACATGTCGGAATACATGGAGAAGCACTCCGTGGCCCGCCTGATCGGCGCACCTCCCGGCTATGTCGGCTACGAGGAAGGCGGAGCTCTGACCGAGTCCGTTCGCCGCCGGCCTTACCAGGTCGTGCTGTTCGACGAGATCGAGAAGGCGCATCCGGATGTCTTCAACGTGCTCTTGCAGGTGCTTGACGACGGCCGCCTGACCGATGGTCAGGGTCGCACGGTCGACTTCAAGAACACGATGATCATCATGACCTCGAACCTCGGGGCCGAATATCTGACCGGCCTCGGCGAGAACGAGGACAGCGATGTGGTTCGCGATCAGGTGATGGAGGTGGTGAAGGCCGCCTTCCGGCCGGAATTCCTGAACCGCGTGGACGAGATCATCCTGTTCCACCGGCTGCGCCGCTCGGAAATGGGTGCGATCGTCGATATCCAGCTCGAAAGGCTGCGCAAGCTGCTTGCCGAGCGCAAGATTACGCTGGAGCTCGAGGACGATGCCCGCGCGTTCCTGGCCGACAAGGGCTACGATCCGGCCTATGGCGCACGTCCGCTGAAGCGGACGATCCAGAAATACGTGCAGGATCCGCTCGCCGAGAAGATACTGCAGGGCGAGTTCCCGGATGGTTCGACCGTGAAGGTGCTCGCCGGCTCCGACCGCCTCAACTTCAAGCGCGGAGCGACGGCGGACAAGGAAGCCGCCTGACAAGACATCAAAGACAGAGCCGTCCTTCGGGGCGGCCTTTTCATTTGCGCACATTTTTGATGAGGGGAGGGGGCGCCTACAGCGCCGCGCGTCTTATCAGACGCGCAAAGGTCGCTGTAGCACTTTGAATTGCTGCTTTTTTTGTCCTTTAATCGGCTACGAGTAAAGGAAACATGCAGTAGAGCATGTCGTGCAAAAGTGCGCAGCGGTCGTGCGATATCAAAACCTAAAGCGCGAGGAGCGAATCTGAGAGATCGCGACCCGCTTTAGTTGCTTGCGACTTCGGCGCCGGCGCCGTCCTTGTTCAGCAGCTCGTCGATGCGATCGCGTTCCTTTTCGAACTTCGCCAGCGCGTCGCCGGAAAGCGACTTGCCGCCGGGAAGACGGATGCGCAGCGGATCGACCTTGTTGCCGTTGACGATCAACTCGTAATGCAGGTGCGGACCGGTCGAAAGACCCGTCGTGCCGACCCAGCCGATGACCTGGCCCTGGACGACCTTGCTGCCCACCTTGACGTTCTTGGCGATCGCGCTCTGGTGGTTGTAGGAGGATACGTAGCCGTTGGCGTGGCGGATCAGCGTCTGGTTGCCATAGCCGCCCGAATCCCAGCCGGCCTTTTCCACCACACCGCTACCGGCGGCGATGATCGGCGTGCCGCGCGGAGCGGCCCAGTCGACGCCGGTATGCATGCGCGAGAAGCCGAGGATCGGATGGCGGCGCATGCCGAAGCCAGAGCGGAAATGGCCGTTCGGCACGGGATTGCGCAGCAGGAACTGGCGGATACTCTTGCCTTCGCTGTCGAAGTAGTCGATCGAATTGTCTTCCGGGTCCTGGAACCGATAGAAGGCCGTGACCGCATCGCCGAACTTGGCGCGGACATAGAGAAGCTCGGAGTCTTCCGTCGCCATGCCGCGTTCGTCGGTCACGGAGAAGAAGGCTTCAAGCGAGTCCGTCGGCTTCAGCTGCGCCTGGAAATCGACGTTGCTGGCGAGCAGCTTGACGACGAGGCCGACCATGTCGGCGCTCATGCCATAGGAAAGGGCGGCGCGGTAGATGCCGTCATAGACCCGCGGCAAATCGTAGCCGCTTGTCATGACAGGCGCGCCGTTGTCATCGAAGGCGGTGGCGACCGCGTCGAGTTTCGGCGGTTCCGCACCCGGAACGAAGCGCCCCTTGTCGTCGACCGCCATCGTCAGCACATGGCGATTGCGCGAATAGATGGTGGCGCGCACGATGCGGGCCTCTTCGCCCTTCTGCGCTTCGCCGTTCTGAATGATGCCGATGCGCAGAACATCGCCTTCGCTGAGTTCCGTCGCCCCGAGCGCGTCGCCGATATAGCCGGCGGCGTCTTCGGCCTGTGCCTTGGCATAGCCGGCATTGACCATCACCGTTGCAATATCGGTCTGGCGCCTGACCGGAATGATGTCGTCGGCGTATTCGGTGCTTTCCTCGTCGATGGTCTCGTAGGCGGCGTCGCTCTTGTTCTGCTCGACGATGCGGGCGGTCAGGCCCTGAAGCAGATCAAGCCCATCGCTTTCGGAAGCGAAACGCTGCGGGTCGACGTAATAGAGCGAAGCGACCTGCGTGCTGCCCTCGGTCAGGACCGAACCATTGGTGCGGACATTTTCCTCAACCTCCTCGAGCGACATCGAGCTGTCGAAGGCAACGCCGCCATGCAGCGGGAAATCGACGGTCTTCAACGCCACTTCGGAATCGACGTTCGAGCCGTAGAGCGTACCGGTGCGGGCGACCGGGGATTCCTCGTCCGCTTCGTCGGCGGAGAAGATCGCCAGCGGATCAAAGTCCGGATAGCTTTCCGAGGGCTGATGGTTGGCGGCGAGCGCCATCTTGACGTGAACGAAGGGTTGCTTGCGGACCACTTCCTTCTCGCCGTCATGAGTCATGGTGGAGACTTCCATGACCGTCTTGTCGGCCGGCTTGGCGACGAGCTTCGGCGAAAGGATGCGACCACCGCGCACGGCACGCGCCTGTTCGTCGCCATTCGGCGCGGCGTCGAGCGCCGCATAGGCTTCGGCAGGGATCGCAAGCTGCTGTCGCCCGTCGAGGGCGGCAAAAAGCGCAACGCCCATGAGAAGACTTGAGGTGATGCCAGTGAGAAAGGTACCGGAAAGCCAGCGTAAGGAGATCTCGCGCCTGTCGGGCGCGCGACGGCCATGCGCAAGGATCGGCGGCTGGTCGCCGAGCGACCTGACCATGTTCTTGTCGGTGTTCATGCCGAGCTGAGGGTCCCCGATTTCTCTAAACCGTATTCTTGCCTGCGATACGTTGCGCGAAGATGTGCATCTTTCGCGTAATGGAGTCAAATCACGGGGAGGGGAGGGGGTCGATATCCCAGCTATCCCAAGTCTGCCCGCGCGAAAGCATCCGCGACGCATCGTCGATTTCGCTTAGATCGGCGGATTGTGAAAAAGTGAGGGCCAAAATGTGTCTCCACAGGCCGAAAAGGGGAGGCAAAACTTTTTTGGGGGCTCAAAGTCCTGCGTTTCCGGGCTTTGTCAGAAATCTGTCATTTTTTTTGAAAATGTCTGTTGACGTGTTGGAGGTGTGGGGTCTATAAGCCCGATCACTGACGAGGGCGGCGGCGCTGCTGGCGACGACGACCTTCGCTCTAGAGTTTCCTTGGTTGGCTGAGGCTGA
>NZ_JBCHVG010000031.1:0-47075 GCF_050474445.1 Ensifer sp. B1-9 | reverse complement strand
TTCGGCCGTAGGCTCAAGACCCTCAAGGGCCTCACGCCCTACGAGTTCATCTGCAAAGCATGGGCTTCACAACCCCAACGTTTCACCCTCAATCCGCTCCAGCAAATGCCGGGACTAAACATCTAGTACACCGACGTCAGATATTGGTAACAAAATGCGGGATCTTCGCGCAAATGCTTGCTATCGCACCGCGTTATTGAGTGAGATCCGCCTGACGCAAAGCCCGCCAGGGTTGACATTCTCTCGATGTCGCTTTGCCGCATTGGCCGCATACCCCGTCACCTGATTGTAGCAAACCGTTGCACAATGGATCGTTGTCGCTTGGCATTTAACGGGATTCTTCCTCAATTTCTGTGGTTAACAGAGTGTTAGCGCCACGACCGCTATCTGCGGCGATGCGAGCGCATGAACTGCCCCCACTCTCGACCGGACAGATCGGCATAAGCAGAAAGGCTCAAGCACAGGCTTGAGGACATGTGTGGACGCCTCCGGGCGCGCAGGCAGTGTCTCGTCCAAAAACGATATGGCTGAAGGGGCCAAGCACCATCGGGCGTACGTTGCCCCGCGCCCGACCGCTTTTCCCGTGAGCCCTGTCTGTCGAGACCATACGATTGCGAGCCGGCCGAGCCAGGTTATCGATGCTCTGTTGTGAATACGCTTTGAAATTTGAAATAAATTCGAAACACCCAAGAATGGTCAATGGCGCCGCTCCTGGTGCGTGTTACTTCGCCGATATGCAAAACGTCGGAGACTCAATCAAAATCTGCTGAGAAAATACGATCCGCTAGAGAGCGCAGCCCCCTCCATCTCGGGGAGGATGATCTATGCTGGGTTGAATTCCTTGCTCCGGATTGGCGCACTTGTCATCTTCTGCCGCGGTAGGCAGCGGTCATTACGCTATCGTGCGCTTGTGTCGGACACCCGTTAACTGTGATGGTTAGCCATTTGTTAAAAAAGGGATCTGAGCCAAGTGACAGTAGTCCGAATCCATGGCAATAGGCTTTGTGTGGAGTTGCTAAATAAGGATCGTCAATATCATCTGTAAGCTGCATAAGCAGATCTCGATTGAATAGGCGAAATTGGCAATCCGATACGGCACGTGAGCAGCGTTAAGCGACGTTCGCGTAGAGATTTAGAGGAAATGGGGGCCTTCAACATTGTCGACTTTTGATTACGCACACGAACTCAGTACGCCGGTTAACTCTAGCCAGTCTATTCAGGGCACGCTGTCTTCGAAATACACCACCTGGGCACAGAACCAGGTTCACGACGCCGCAGATGCGATCGCCTATCAGTGGTTTCAGGCGCATGGGGACCTCGACGCGGCCATTGCGATCCGTGACGCGCTGCAGGGCGGGCAGTTTTCTGTCGAGGACCTTTTCCTGTCCGCAAACGGTAAGTCCAGCCTCGGTTCCAACTTGGCAGGCGATCCGCATCCAAAGCTCGTGGTTGCCGGACAGGTCATCGACCTCACCTCTTTCTTCAGCGGCACGCATGTGACGGAGTGGACGTCGGGCAACGCTAAAAACGTGCAGTACCACGCCCGCGAATATTACACGGACTTCCATGCGGACAACGCGCCGGCCAACTGGGATCACCCGGTAACAGAGAACCATCAGCCCACGGCCACAGCGATCCATGTGGACGTGACTGAGACGCTGTCGGTCTATGATACCGCCCATCAGATCACCAACCTCGCCCCCGATGTCGAGACCGTCCAACTCATCAACGGCGTCGCCAACGATGTGGACGGAGATGTGCTGCACGTCGTTGACGGTAGCGTGAGCTTGGACGGCGGCGGAAACCTGCCCTCCTATATCACGGTGGTTGGGGATACGATCGAGATCGATAAGAACAGCCGTGCGCTCGACGAGCTCCTGAATGGTGGCGTCAAGGAGATCAAGCTCTCCTACCAGATTACCGACGGCCATACCGATCCGATCACCAACACGGTAACGATCGACATTACCGGCACGGCAGATCAATATCACGTGCTTGGCGAAGGCTCCGTTTCCGCTACTCATTACCGCTCAGATTCGACCACCGGCGGCGGAAATATCAATGGAAACGTCCTGTCCTTCGCCAATCCGCTTCCGAGTGACGCCTTCGATTTCCACTTCGGTGGAACGGTGACGGCGCAGGCGTCTGGTCTGGGTGACGGGCAAAAGGCCGGCGTGGCGGACGGCGATCCACTTGATTGGGGCACCAAAATAAATCTGACTTCGAGCCACACATCGGAGACGGTCAACCTGACCTCGACGGCGTTGGACGACCACCAGGTGAACTACAACGTGACCTTTACCCAGGCCGATTCCGCCGACTCGGTAAAAGTGACGCTCGATTATCAATACGATTACTGGCACTTGGCCTGAGCGAGGTCTTCAGCGGGCTTTGACAAGGGGCGCGTCTGCGCCCCTTGTTGCAAGTCCCGAAAATCAGCCAGCGGGGGCGGCCTGGGCCGGGCGAAGCGTGAGCGTCAAACCAAAATCCGAGGAATTGAACGCGGCCTTTTCGGCCTGCCGGCGCTATTTCGCAACGGCGGCGCTGTTCAGCCTTGCCATCAACATCCTGTATCTGGCCTCGCCGCTCTACATGCTGCAGGTCTACGACCGGGTCATCAATAGCGGCAGCGAAGTCACGCTGGCGATGCTGACGCTGGTTCTGCTTGTGGCGCTGGGCGCGCTTGCTTCACTCGACATGGTGCGCGCGCGCATTTTGTCGCGCGCCGGGGTTCGCCTGGACAGCCTGCTGGCGGGGCGCATTGTCGGCGCCACCTTCGACGGCATATTGCGGCGCGGGCGCGCAGCGCATCCGCCGCTGCGCGATTTCGACACCTTCCGGCAGTTCGTTACCGGGCCGGGCATCCACGCCCTGTTCGATCTTCCCTGGGCGCCGATCTACATCTTCGTCATCTTTCTGCTTCACCCATATCTGGGTGCCTTTGCCCTGTGCTGCGCTCTCATCCTGGTCGGCATGACGGTTGCCAACGAATGGCTGGTGCGCCAACCAATGGTCGATGCCAACGAGGCTGCCTCGCGCAGCTACAATTTCACCGAAGCCAGCCTGCGCAACGCGGAGGTAATCCAGGCCATGGGCATGTTGCCCGGCCTTCTCGTGCGTTGGCGGCGCGATCGCAACAGGATGATTGATCGCCAGCAGCTCGCCAGCGACCGCTCTGCGGCAGCGTCGGGTCTGATACGGTTCCTGCGGTTGACGATGCAGTCCCTCATTTTGGGCGTCGGCGCCTATCTGGTCATCGAGCGCATGGCAACCAGCGGCGCGATGTTCGCGGCCTCCATCATGCTGGGGCGTGCCTTGCAGCCGGTGGAACAGATGGTCGGCTCCTGGCGCAACCTCGTGGCGGCGCGCAGCGCCTATGAGCGCATCAAGCTCATGCTCCTCGACAACCCGGTGCAGGAACAGAATTTGAGCCTGCCGCGCCCGGAAGGGCATCTGGCGCTGGAAGCGGTGGGTTTCGCGTTGCCGGGCAACGGCAAGCCCATCCTGCGTGGCATCAGCTTCGGCATCGGCGCCGGCGAGGTGCTGGGTATCGTCGGCCCCTCGGGCGCTGGCAAGTCGACACTGGCCCGCCTCGTCATCGGGGTCACGGCGCCCTCCGCAGGCGTTGTCCGATTGGACGGCGCCGACGTTTCCGTTTGGCCGCGCGCCACGCTCGGCCGCTATCTCGGCTATCTTCCGCAGGATATCGAACTGTTCGCCGACACGGTTGCCGCCAACATCAGCCGCTTCCGCCGCGAGGGGGACATGCGCGTGATCGAAGCCGCCAAGCTGGCCGGCGTGCATGACATCATCCTGCGCCTACCGAAGGGCTACGATACCAATCTGGGGGAGGGTGGAGCTGTGCTTTCCGGGGGTGTGCGCCAGCGCATTGCCCTGGCGCGGGCCGTTTACGGCGATCCTAGCCTCGTCCTTCTCGATGAGCCGAGTTCGAACCTGGACGCGGACGGCGACGCCGCACTTCTTGCCTGCATCGCGGAGTTGAAGCGGCGCGGGACGACCGTTGTCATGGTTACCCACCGCCCCAATACCTTGTCGGTGGTGGACACACTGCTGGTGCTGAAAGACGGCATGGTGGAGGCCATGGGGCCGCGGCAGGAGGTGATGGCCCGGCTGGTGCGCCCGACCGTGCCCAATGCCTTGCAGGACGGCAACAGGCGGGGGGCATGAAGTGACGCCGACCAATATGAGCAATTTGAAGTCGCTTCTGGAACGCCTTGACAGCCGGCTGCGGCCGGCTGTGGTGGATTGCGTGCCTGCAGCGCCTGTGCAGGAGATGGCGGAGCAAGCCGGAGTGGACCGGGCGATAGCGGTGGTGCGGGCGGCCACTTCGCTGCCGGATACTCACCGCAAGAGCGTCCCGCAAATGGACCCCGGCGTGGTGGGCGACGACGGCCAAGACGGGAACGAACCGCCGCCGTCCGACTCCATCCGCCAGTTGTCGCTGTTCGGCTGGGCCGTCATCTTCCTGTTCTTCGGTGTGCTTGGTGGCTGGGCCCTATTCGCTCCGCTGCGTGGCGCGGTGGTGGCCAACGGCGTCGTTAAGGTGGAGGGGAACCGAAAGAGCGTCCAGCATCTGGACGGTGGCATCGTCAAGAGACTCTCGGTGAAGGAAGGCGACCACGTCAAGGCGGGCGACCTTCTGTTAGCGCTGGACGATAGCCAGGCGCGCGCCGAGTTCAAGGTGCTGCTGCAACAGCTCTACGCGCTGCGGGCCGCCAGTGCGCGCCTTAAGGCGGAACTGGCGCGCGCTTCCAGCCTTGTCATGCCCGCGGATCTGAAGGCCGCGCAGAATAAGGACGCGCAAGTCACCGATATCTGGAACGGCCAAGTGCAGCAGTTCGAAAGCCGGCAGGCGGCGCTGGAAGGGCAGCGCAGCGTCCTGCGGGCGCGGATCGCGCAATATGAAGCCCAGATCGACGGCAGCGAGGCGCAGGTCAACGCCTTGCGGGCGCAGCTGCAATCCGTTCGCGAGGAGCTGAAAAGCATCGACCCGCTCGTCAAGAAGGGATTGACCTCGAAGCCCCGCCAGCTCCAACTCGAACGCACCGGCGCCCAGCTCGAAGGCGAGGTGGCGGATATGATTTCCGCGACGGCAAAAGCGCGTCAGGCTATTGCCGAGCAAAATCAGCAGATCGCGCAACTGGACAACGAACGGCTTTCCGACGCTTCGAAGGAGTTGGAAGCCGCACAGGCCAAGGAGCTCGAAGTCTTGTCGCGCCTGGACAATGCCAGGGCCGTGTTTGCGCGAACCGAAATCCGGGCGCCCTATTCTGGGCAGGTGGTCGGGCTGACTGTGTTTTCGGTCGGCGGCGTGATCATGCGCGGAGAGAAGATCCTGGATCTGGTACCAGACCGGGATTCGCTGGTGATCGACGCACAGATCGCGGTTGACGAAATCAGCGATGTTCATCCCGATATGCTGGCCGAGGTTCACCTGACGGCATACAAGCAGCGCATAACGCCCATGGTGCAGGGCCGCGTCGTCAACGTTTCGGCCGACAGGCTGGTGGATAACCGAACAAACGCGCCATACTATGTGGCCGAGATCAGAATAGACCAGAACCAGCTTGCCGAACTTCCGCAGGTGAAACTGTATCCGGGCATGCCGGCGAATGTCATCATCCCGACTGTCGAGCGCACTGCGTTCGAATATATCGTCGGCCCGTTGACCATGACGTTCAACAAGGCGTTCAGGCAGAAATAGGTTTCAGGCTAGGGGCGCGCTCTGGACCACAAGCGTCAATGATGGTGGGGTCAAATCTAATGCCGTTGACGCGTGTCTACAAATGGCTTGCCGTTTCCGATCCGGCAAACGCAAATGCCCCTCCTCTTAGGCGGTAAGAGGAAGGGCCGGCGTCTGAGCGTTCCACTTCACAGACATTTCATCTGTGGCTGAAGTAACCAAGATATCAACCCCTTCACGAAATAATTAGCCAGCACAGGGTTTTGGGGACAGGTTTGGCTACTGATACACCAATGAAAGGTGAGGGCGTCGCATGGAGCGTGGTATGGTGGGCCCGGGCCGATAAGATCGCACAATGTATCGACTGGAGCGCATGGGCAGATCAAACCGCTCTCTTACGTCTCGTCGCATCCAGTTGCGTCGACCGCGCAGCTGCAGGCGGAGCTTTACGCCAGCGAGTACCACGATAACGAGACCTGAAGGCGCATGGTGCCCACCTTCTGGGACTAGGATCAAACGTCATTGAGACCGTTTCCGGTAAGCAGCTCGAGCAGCCGAGGATTGATGTAGAGGTTTTCACGACCAGATTTGACCTCTGCGAGAATATCGGCATCGACCAGCGCTTTTAGGTAGACTGCGGCGGCTTGCCGTTTTGCGATGCCTGCCGATACAACGTCTGAGATCCGGCAATAAGGGTTGACGAAAATGACTTCCGCGAGCTCGCGGGAATAGATTTTTGGCAATTCGCGACGCATCCGAGCGCCCGTATCGTCGAGAAGATCGCGGATCGCATGGATTTTTCTGTTTGACCATTCCGCAGTTTCGCGGATGCCGGCGAGCATGTAGAGGATCCAGTCCTCCCAGGCACCTTCCGTCGTCACCCGCTGGAGATGGTCGTAGTAAGCTCGCTTGTTACCGATAATATACCGGCTCAGATAAAGCACGGGAATGTTGAGCAACCCCTTGTCAACGAGATAGAGGAGATTGAGAACGCGGCCTGTTCTTCCATTGCCATCGGTGAAGGGGTGGATCGCTTCAAACTGGTAGTGCATGACTGCAAGCCGGATCAGCGGATCGATGTCTTCGGCCTCATGGATGTAGCGTTCCCAATTTGACAGCTTGCCCCTTAATAGATCGCGACCTTCAGGAGGCGTGTAGATGACCTTTCCCGTCGCCTCGTTGTAGAGCGCGGTCCCCGGGGTGGCGCGTATGTCGAGGTCAATACCCTTTATTGTCCGGCAGATTTCGATCGCCATTGCTGTTGAAACTGGTCGCTCTTTGAGCAGTTGGAAGCCTTGGTGCAGCGCGGTGCGGTAGCGTAGAGCTTCCTTTGTTGCAGGGTCCGGCGAATGCCCCACATCTCCAGCAAAGCGGAACATTCGGTCGGTCGTCGTAACGATGTTTTCGATCTCTGAGCTCGCCTGTGCTTCCAACAAAGGGATGGAGTTGATCAGCACAGACTGATTTGGAATGAGTTCTCCGGATACTTTGAGTTCTGCCAGCGCTGCGCGCGCTGTAATGCACGCTTTGAGAACTGCCTTCGTCTCAAGGTCCTGGTTGGGTGGTAGTGTTGGCAGATCGTTGTAGGGGCAGTCAGGCCGAAACGGCATTCTAGTTTCCTTGCTCCGGTCGAAACTGTGTCCGGATATGTCGCTGGCGGCGACATGTTGCATAAACGTGTCGATGGAATCGGATTTTATCGACATATGCCGTTTGATCAATCGAGAACTTGACCGCCCTTAATACGGTCCCGTAGTAGATTTCGCACCTTCCTCGAGAACTCATCGAGCGTCGCTCCAACGCGGTTCACCTGCCAGAGCGCGGGCGTGAGGTCGGGAACATACCTGGTCACGCATACTCTTTACCGTACGCTTGCGCAGGACAAGACCTGCATCCACCGCCATTCGGGCCCGCTCGCCAAGATCGTGCTTGAGGTCATGGATCGTGGCGGCGCCGGCGTTCGCTTCTCCAAACCGAAAGACTAACCTAATGACAGGGCGAGCCAGCAGGTACTCGTCTTTCAATAAATCTAGCGTGCACCGTGAATGCTGGTCGCCGGCGCCTCAGATAGGCGGCGCGTCGCATGCACCGCATGAGCCGCATGATTAGTATAGTGCCTGGGCGAGCCTTCCAGGTGCCGGACGACGGTCGCGACGGGTGAGCAGCGCGGCTACCGAAGCATTGGACTGACTCGAGGAGCTCCAGGCGTTCATCGCCTCACGTCTGGAGCTGTTCCCGGGATGTTCACGGTCTAGGCCATGCAGATCGCATAATGTATCGAGTGGAACCAAGGCGCCCGCCACCGCATGCCAGCGTCGTCCAATACGAGAGCGCAAGCGGAGTGGGTGCCCGGTGCGACCGTCGTCTCAATCAGCTGCGATTAGGTCGGCAAATCCGGCGCAATCAATGTCAATGTCGGGAAATAGGTTCGATAGCGACCAACATCACGCGTGAGCAACGGCAACCCGCTGACGGCTGCATGCGCACCGATGAAGAAGTCTGGGAGAACGCCGGTTCTCGTTCCCCCTGCTTTGCGGTATCGCGTGAAAACCTTGCTTGCTAGAAAGAGAGCCGCCCGCGGGACTGGCGCGAGTTCTAACCCGGCTTGATCAAGGAGCGCGTCGACTTCTTCGATCCGATCGTAGCGAACGGCCAGTTCTGCATAGACAATATCGTTGATCCATAGTGTCCCCCCAAGACTTGCGTTTTCGAGTTGCGCTATGGACCAATCGGCCCATGTCGGATCATCGGTTACGATGTCGAGAAGAACATTCGTGTCTACGAATATCACGGTTCGCCACGCGTGAGGGCCATGATCGCGTCAGTATCCAGCCCTTTGCCGGCGTGCCCCCGCAGTTGTGCGAAGCGGCTGGGTTGCTGTTTCTTAGCGGCATGGACGAGCACTATGCTTCCATCCGGTGCGCGACGGAAATCAACCTTGCTCCCAGGCACTATACCCAAGAGGTCGCGCACTGGTTTGGGGATCGTAATCTGCCCCTTCGCTGTAACAGTCGTCGTCATTGTCGAACCGATGTAAGGATTGATTTTTCGAAGGTATTACTTCGCGGCTCGGTTTTCAAGAGAATTGGATGACGAACAATCGCCAGGAAGCGCTCCGGCGCCAAAGTTAGATATTCGCGCAGGATCCAAAGATGCCGACCAGGCGATTCCGCGACCGCGATCTTAGCGCTTTTGCCGGCCGCGCTCAGACAGCCCAGCAGGCCAGTAATTGCAATTGGCGGATTCGGCAGGGAGGTGGCAAAAAGGCCTTGATGCGTTCACCAGCCAGCGGTTTCAATAAAGCGCCCCATGCGCCCACAATTGTCGCTGCTGACCGTAGCCTTCCCGTCAATTGCTGCTTCGCCGCGCGCTCCGGCGTTCTGGTTGCCTATTCCTGTCGAGGTCAAAATAATATGATAAGACGCCAATTTGATGAGCCGGTCGGAGGGACGCGAGGGCATGGCAACGAGCGAGACGATTATGCAGCAACGCGACCTGCGCGAGGAAACCGCGCCCCTTCGGGCGCGGATTCTCGGCATGCTCTCGCAACTGCCATGGGACGGCGTTCGCTATGGCCACCTTGTTCCGGGACTTTCGCTCTATCGCATCATCGAGCCAGCCGGCCCGTTTTCCAGCGTCTCCGAACCAAGCGTGGCGCTCATCATCAAGGGAAGCAAGCGTATCCATGTCGGAAACGAAATGCTCGTTTACGATGAATCCTGCTTCTTCATGACCGCCATCGGCCTGCCGATGACCGGCCAGATCTGCGAGGCGAGCGAGAGTGAGCCCTATGTGGCAGCCACGCTGCGCCTCGATCTCGAAAAGCTGCGTCGAATCATCTCCGATTACGACATACAGCCGCCGGATGCACCCGAACGCGATCTCGGCGTCGCGGTTGGCGCTGCCACACCGGAACTGTTCGACGCCTTATTGCGACTGATTTCGCTCGCGAACAGGCCAGCGGACATCCCGTTCCTGGCCAGTCAAATCCAGAGTGAGATCCTCTATCGGCTGCTGACCGGCGAGCAAGGCGCGCGGCTGCGGCGTTTCGCGCTCGCTGGCACGAACAGTAACCGGGTGGCGAAGGCCGTCGCGTGGCTGAAACAAAACTATGCGCGGCCGCTTCGTGTCGAAGAACTCGCGGAGATTGCGAACATGGGGATGTCCACGTTGCACCACCATTTCCGCGCGATGACAGCCATGAGCCCGCTGCAGTTCCAAAAGCACCTGCGGCTGCATCATGCGCGGGAACTGATGCTTTCGGAATCTCTCGACGCCGCAACCGCCGCGCTGCGCGTCGGCTACGAAAGCCAGACACAGTTCAACAGGGAATATCGGCGCGCCTTCGGTCATCCGCCGCTCCGAGACATCAAGGCAATCCTCAGCGCCAGCGACTCGAAAAGACGCGACTCCGTCGGTTGACGTGCTGCCGAGCATAAGTGGAGCGCCCGTTGGTGCGCTTGCGCATCTTTTGTCATGATCACAATTTCGTCAGGCCAAGAGGAATGGGCAATAATCTGACAGGATCGAACCTACCAGCGTGCAGGATGGTCTTCTAAGCTGCAGCCGTGGTCTGGCGAATGGGGTTTCCGGATAAGTATCCCGAGACCACGCGCCCGAACGCGAGGAGAGCATCATGGCAATTGTAACGATCAACGGCGTCGAACACACGGTCGAGGCCGAGGCGGATATGCCGCTTCTTTGGGTGATCCGCGATCTGGTTGGACTAACAGGGACGAAGTTCGGCTGTGGCATGGCGCAGTGCGGTGCCTGCACGGTCTATGTCGACGGTTCGCCGGTTCGGTCTTGTCAGACCTTGGTCGGTGACATCGAAGGCGCAAAGGTCACGACCATCGAGGGCCTCACGGGAAAGGTCGCGGAAACGGTTCAGGCAGTCTGGGCCGATCTCGACGTCCCGCAGTGCGGCTACTGCCAGTCGGGGCAGATCATGTCGGCGACAGACCTCCTGGCGAACAATCCGAAGCCGAGCGATGAGGACATCGACACGGCCATGTCGGGCAATCTCTGTCGTTGCGCCACCTATCACCGAATCCGAGCCGGCATTCACGAAGCCGCTAAGCGTCTGGAGGGTTGAAGCCATGCTGCCCAAACTCATGCAATCGGTTTTCCTTCCGGCCGCGAAAGCGCAGGCATCGCGGCGACAGTTCCTCATTGGTGCCCTTGCTGCAGGTACTGGCATAGCCGTCGGCTTTCGCCTTCTGTCCGCGTCCCCGGCGGTAGCGGGCGAGGCAGCGACGACCGGCGCTTCACATGCCTTTTCCCCCTACGTCACGATCGACGGCGACGGAAAAGTGACCGTCCTTTCGTCACAGTTTGAGATGGGCCAGGGCTCTTATAACGGCATTGCCACACTGGTGGCGGAAGAACTCGATGCCGACTGGTCCACGATCGAAGTGAAGGGGGCCGCCGGCGACGTGAAGGCCTATGGCAACCTCGCCTTTGGCGGCGCCTTCCAGGGCACCGGCGGATCCACGTCGATGGCGTCCTCGTGGGAGCGCTATCGCAAGGCGGGTGCCGCGGCCCGCTCCATGCTGGTCGCCGCCGCTGCCTCCGAATGGGGTGTTTCCGCGGCAGAGATCACCGTCGAGAACGGCACTCTTGCCCATCCATCCGGCAAGAGCGGCGGCTTCGGCGTCTTCGCCGCAAAGGCGGCGACAATGCCGGTGCCCACGGACGTGGCACTCAAGCAGCCGAGCGACTGGAAGCTGATCGGCAATGCCGGGCTGAAGCGTTTCGACAGCGCCCGCAAGGCAAACGGGACGGAGCAGTACACGATCGACATCAAGCTTCCCGGCATGTTGACCGCCGTGATGATCCATCCGCCGCTGTTCGGCGCCAAGGCAAAGTCCTTCGACGCCTCAGCCGCGCGCGCCGTCAAGGGAGTGGTCGACGTCGTCGAAACGCCTCGGGGCATTGCCGTCGTCGGTGAAAACATGTGGGCGGCAATCAAAGGCCGCGAGGCGGTCACCGCCAATTGGGACGAAACGGCGGCGGAGAAGCGCGGCACGGCTGAGCTGATGTCTGCGTATAGGGACCTTGCGAAGAAGACGCCGGCCGCGCTTGCGCGCAACGAGGGCGACGTCGAAACAGCCTTCGCGGGCGCAACGAAGGTAATCGAGGCAAATTTCGAGTTCCCTTATCTCGCGCATGCCGCCATGGAACCGCTGAATGCGGTGGCGCGCATGAACGAGGACGGCACGCTCGAGATTTGGGGTGGGCATCAGTTCCCGGACGTATACCAGATGCTTGCCGGACAAGTGGCTGGGATTGGCCCCGAAAAGGTACGGCTCAACGTCATGAAGACTGGCGGCAGCTTTGGCCGGCGGGCCGTGTTCGACGGAGACGTCGTCGTCGAGGCGGTGCATGTGGCCAAGGCCCTCGGCTTCCGAGCGCCGGTAAAGGTGCAATGGACTCGGGAGGATGACATGCGGGCCGGTCGCTATCGACCCGCCTATGTGCATAGTCTCAAGGCTGGCATCGATGCGGACGGAAAGCTCGTTGCGTGGAGCGACCACATCGTCGGCCAATCCATCATGGCGAAGACTGCATTCGACGGAATGGTCAAGAATGGCGTTGACCCGACCTCGGTCGAAGGGGCCAACAATCTGCCTTATGCCATTCCGAACCAAACGGTGGGCTTGACCACAACTGAGGTCGGCGTTCCGGTTCTATGGTGGCGCTCCGTCGGCTCAACCCACACCGCCTTCGCAGCCGAAACCTTCTTGGATGAGGTCGCCGAGACGGCGGGACGAGATCCGATAGAATTTCGTCTTTCGATGCTTGAGCCGCAGTCCCGTCACGCGACCGTCCTCAAGCTGGCGGCGGAAAAGGCGGAATGGCAGAAGCCCTTGCCCGAGGGGCGCTTCCGAGGGGTTGCCATCGCCGAGAGCTTCGGCTCCGTTGTGGCCGAGATCGCCGAGGTCTCGACTGACGGCAATGGCCAGATCCAGGTCAAGCGGGTCGTAGCCGCTGTCGATTGCGGTCTGGCGATCAATCCGGACCAGGTCCGCGCCCAGGTGGAGGGCGGAATCGGCTTTGGGCTGGGTGCGATACTCGGCGAGGAGATCACGCTGACGGACGGCAAGGTCGACCAAAGCAATTTCGACCTTTACACGCCCCTAAGGATCGATGCGATGCCAAAGGTCGAAGTTCACATCGTCGCCTCCGCCAATCCGCCCTCCGGCATCGGCGAGCCCGGCGTTCCGCCCATCGGCCCCGCAGTCGCCAACGCCGCCTACAGGGCGCTCGGCAAGCGGATCCGCGTCATGCCATTCGTGAGATCGCTCAACACGTGATCTCGCATGCCCGGCCGGCCGCATGGCCGGTTAGGCATGAGGCCAGACCTTCGGCGGTTTCAGCGCCTGCTCCCCGAAAGCAGTCCGCCGGCTAACGCTCCACAGGGGTCATTCCAACAAGCCAAGTTCAAGCGACGCCTTACAGAATCCAGCTGAAATGGGGAATTGGAACAACAGGTCGTTGGTTCGACCCCCTTCAAGGCAAGGATAGGATCGACATCCCCGGTAAGATTCCAGGCTCTTCGAACGGTTGCGTGACGGTGGTGATTCCGCCAAGCGTCCAAGGGCCTCGAGACACCCATGGAGCGTTACTTGAGAGAGGTTCGGTCGGTCCCGCCAGAGGTCCAGCCTCAGAAACTTCATCCCGTCTTCCTACGGCGGGAGACGCGACGATCCGTGACGATGACCGAGCCTTCGGGAATGTCGCCGGAGACGCGGGGCCGGCCGCGCAAGGGGTTTGCTTCCGCATAGATTGAGGCGAGCCTTATCTTTTCCGCGTCCAGGTTAGGCCAGGCTTCCATGATGCGCTCAACCGAATGACCAGCAGCTACGGATGCGGCAATATCGTAGACCGGTACGCGGGTGCCGCGGATAACAGGCGTACCGCCCGGTATGTCGGGCGAGGCTGTGACGATCTCTCGCGCTGCGACAAGGTCATCCAGCCGTTCGCTAGCACCTCTCATAAAGGGCATAAGATCGATCGTCAGAAAGTCGTGATGCACGGTCCAGTCCTGGCGCAACAGGGCCGCCCAGGAGAGGGGGCGCGCTTTTGCCAGTCGGGCCTCTGCTGTGCGAATGGCAAACAATCGCTCTTCCGACGTGAGGCGGCGCGCGCTCTCAAAATAGAAGGCGATGAGTGAACAGGCCGCCGCCAGGACGTGACGGCCATTGTCGAGCGAGACGAAGGCGTCTGGCAGAATGTGCTCGTCGATGACGCGATTGATGTCGCGCAGGCTCACGCGTGAGACGACGGCAGCCTCGCTCGCCTTCAGCATTTCTGCAACTGCTGCCATGTGAGCCTCCATATTAAGTCTTCCGATGTGTCGGAATATATAGCTGGCGAACGATGATATCAAAGCCTTATGATCTCTGAGTCTCCCAAAGACGAGAGCCGGCCTTGACGGCGGCCGTTCCGCTCCTGTTTTGTGCTTGGAAAGTCGCATAATGTATCGTCGGGAACCTGCGTCATTGCCATGCTGCGGATTCGGCATTGCGGCGCGGTTTCGTGGTTGAAGGGAAGCGAGCGGTCTTGCCAATTTTTGCCAAGGCCGGTATGGTCACTTGCATGAGCACAATGAACATTTCCCTGCCGGACCATCTTAAGAGCTTCGTCGATGAGCAAGTCGCCGGACGAGGTTATGGGACAAGTAGTGAGTATATTCGGGAGTTGATACGTCGAGATCAGGATCGTCTCGCGTTACGCAGGCTGTTACTTGACGGAGCCTCATCCGCACCAACTGAGCCGGTCAACGCGGAGTATTTCACCAGTCTGCGCGATCGAGTTCGTGGTCAGCACAGCAAGTGAATAATAAGACTATTATCCCGCGGCAGTTGGCGCGCAGCGACGTCGAGGCGGCCATTGACTATTATGCACGCGAAGCAGGAACCGAGGTCGCCCTCGGATTTATTGACGCACTTCAAGCGGCGTACGCTTTGATCGCAAGCCATCCGGAGGCCGGATCGTTGCGGTATGCATACGAATTGGGATTGCCTGACCTGCGGAGCGTCTCTTTGAAGGGATATCCCTATCTCGTTTTCTATCGCGACCAGCCACATCATGTCGATGTGTGGCGCGTGCTACATGCCAAGCAAGACATTCCGCAATGGA
The DNA here is from genome assembly GCF_050474445.1 of Ensifer sp. B1-9. NCBI lineage: Bacteria > Pseudomonadati > Pseudomonadota > Alphaproteobacteria > Hyphomicrobiales > Rhizobiaceae > Ensifer > Ensifer sp. B1-9. Next base: position 32,227 of record NZ_JBCHVG010000031.1, on the reverse strand, counting down.
TGCTGGAGCCGAACAATCACTGACCGCTTGGACATTCCCGCCGAAGCTATTGGTGGCCCGTGGTTCTGAGATTTGGGTGAAGGTTGTGGAGGCAGAGTTCGTGGGCAACGTCCTTCTAAGACAGCATCTCGATACCGTGTTTCCGGACGATCGAGATGCTTCCCATACCTGATTCAAAATCCTGGCAGCAAGCGCCGCCTTGTCCTGCGGGAAGAAGCGGCCGTAGTGATTGGCGACCATCTCCGGTGTGTGCTGGATGGCGTAGCTTGCTTGCTCGTAAGACCCGGTTTGCTTCAGGATATGAGTGGCAAGGACGTCTCGGACGTTATGCGGATCATGCGGAAGCAAGCCCTTGATGGCGCCGCGACCGGTGTACGGGTTGTAGATGCCATAGCGTTGGATCGCGGTCCGCCAAGCCTCGTAGAAGGTCGTCTGGTCGTAAGACGCATCCTTGGTCTTGGTTTTGACCGTCTTCACGAAAAGGGTGCCCGGATCTTCGCCGCCAGCAAGTAGCACGGCGCGATGACGCTCGATATACGCGTTCAGATGGGGATAGAGGTCCTGCAGGTTCGGAAGCACCGGACGGAAAAGCTTCGAACCGAAAAATGACGAGTTCGCATTCTTGAAGGCGTTAGAGGGGATCAGAACTTCCCAACCGCCATCGCGGTCGCTCCAGCGGATCTCACCACGCTTCATGTCTTCAAGACGACGCTCCGACGTCGGAAAATGTCCCCGAGGGCAAACAAGTAGTTGCCTGAGGTTCTTCTGGCGCAGTCCGAGATGGAGGCCAAGGCGCAGCATGAGGAAGGATCGAACGGATTCCGCCGCCGACCGCGGATAGCGATCCTCGTCCGGCATGCGCCGTATGATTTCGTCGGTGATCTTGCGATACTCGGCGAGCGGACTGTCAGCCTCGAGCACGCACATGATTGGCTCGAAAGGGTCGCGGTGAATGCGCGCGACCCGCTGGATCTCTCTCGAACGTTGCGACGCATGCTTGAAGACGATGTCGCACGACACATGCCAGTCCTTTTGCGCCGCAGCGATCTCGGCAGATGTCACCAGGCCGGGGATTGGTCTCGTGTTCTGGACGAGCTCCGGATGCTGCCACATCCAACCCGTTTCGGGCCGGACCATGCCAAGAAGTATGCTCAACATGTCTTCTTCCCATTTGGTGTAGAAGCCACGGCGCTTCTCTCGCCAATGCAGGTACCAATCCCAGATTCCGGGGAAGACAAGCAGACCAAAGGTCAGCTGGCTGAGCGGCACACCATAGCCTTTGACCGCGCTCTTTGGTGAAGCTGCCAAGGCGCCGAACATGAGGCCCAGATGCTCAATCTTCTGTGCTGCCGTCTCCTCTCCCCAGACGCCATTACGCTGGAACCCGAGCGTCGTCAGGGTCGCGGTCTTGAAGCGTACGAGATTAACCATCTCCATAGCGAGCCGGGGAGGGGCATCGACCACGCCAGCAAGCAGATCCGGATCTTCGATCGCCGCATGATCGGGTTCTCCACCCCACTCCGGATCGTTCGATGCAAGCCGCGGCGAAAGCGAGCTTCCATAAGGGATGCCAGGAAAGCGAATGGCATATCGCTGTCGGATCGCCGCTGCCAAGCGCTAACGGGAGGCCACAGGTTATGGCAGTCACATAGACGCTGTTGTCTGTGCCGAAGAAATGATCGATGGCCTTCGGCTAGGTTTGGTGGGCCCGACCGGACTCGAACTGCAACCAGTCGGTTATGAGCCGGCGGCTATTACCATTGAGCCGCAGGCCCCACCAGAAAGGTTTCATAGCGCCGAGACACGAGTTGGAAGAACAGGTGAGCGGCGTTGGCCTCAAAGGGAAGATAGCCTAGTTCGTCGATAATCAGCAGCTTCGGCCGCGACAGGATCGTTAGCTGCCTGTCGAATGTGCCGTCGCTGTGGGCCTCGGCCAGCATTGCCACCAGCGTCGCCGCCGTGACGAACTGCACGTTGTAATTCTGCCGGATCTCTTCCGCCGGCGCTGCAATTGCTGCAAATCTTTCGCGCCGCGACCGGCCGTCAACTGCGCAGAAGTCCGGACGGTGGCATCAACGCAAATCAGCAGTCGCTGTCTTTGGTTGATAAGGGCCATGTATCGTCAGGAACGAACCAATCGAACAAAGCCACCGACAAGGTGTTCCCCGCACTTTAAAGGCTCGGTTAAGCAGGCGATTGACGGACTGGATAACGGAAGTCAGACCGGCGGTCCGCCAGCTATTGTCTGCGATCGGGTGGTCTTGAGGAATTGTTTTCACCTTGTTGCTCGAAACAAGCGCCTTTCAAGCAATGACTGCATGTCTCGGCGTCCGTCGGCGACGCAGTAAATGATCACGTCCGATCCGAGGATGCGGTAGATCATTCGCCATGGTTTGTGATGTAGCTCGCGATATTCGGTGATTCCGATGGGTGCAAGTTCCTTTGGTACGTTCTCTCGAGCTGGCAGGTCTTTTAGGCTGGAGGCGGCGGCCTCGAGTTCGCCAAGTATCCGCTCGGCCGTCTCGACTCCGTCGCGGCCGGCAATGAAACTGTAGAGATCCTCAATATCTTGTTCCGCGTCTTCGGAGAGTAAAACGGTGTAAGGCATCAGGAGCGGGCAACGCGTTGCCGGATCCGCTTGAATGCTTCCGATGCGCGATCGACCTTGCCCGCTTCGACTTGCTTGTTGGTAAGCGCCAGCACCTTTAACAAAGCGATGGTCTCTTGGGTTTCCTCGTACACGGTAACGTCTTGGAGCACGGCTCTTGCTTCGCCGTGCACCGTAAGTACCACAGGCTCGCGATTTTCAGCCAGCGAACGAACGACCTCGGGCGCATGCGCCTTGAGATAGCTAATGGGTCTTACCTGCTGCGAGAGCTTCATGCATCGATCTCCAATTTGACCAAAATATAGACCTTTAAATGGTCGAAGGTAATCTCAGGCTGAGCTACCACCCAGCAACTGCCGCGCGACGATCGCGATACTCCTGCGCGTGTAAGTTAAAAAGCTCGTGCGCTAGCGCGGGTAGGGAGCTATCTGCCGCAATGCGCTCGAACAGATAACGCATCATCTGAAATTGTTGATCGACCGGCATTTGGTTTTCCAACCCTCGCGCAAGGGAGTGGACGGCCCGCGAACTCACCGACCTTCCAAAACCCGGCGAACTACGTCATTCGTTACTACTCCTTGGCTCACATCGACTGCTGTGCTCTGAGCCGACTCGGTGTTTGTCCGAAGGTCTTGGCAAACATCCTGGAGAAATGCCCCGCGCTCTCGAAGCCGACTTCGAGGGCGATTTCAATGAGCGGGGCATCGGTCTGGGTGAGAAGGTGCTTGGCGCGTTCCAGCCGGAACTTCCTGTAGACATGCGCCGGCGACATCTTCGCCTTTTCCATGAACAGGCGCTCGAGTTGCCGCCGCGACAGGCCGACGGAGGCCGCCAGCTCCGGGATCGAGATCGTGTTCTCGGTATTCTGCTCCATGATGATGAGGGCAGCGTTCAGGCGGGGATCGTTGCTCTCGATCGCGAGCGGCTTTCTCGGTTGCACATGAAGATGCGAGCGGGCCTTGTCGATCTGCAGGACTTCCAGCGCATTGCGCTCTGCCTCCCTGCTGATGTGGAGGCGCACGATATGGGCTGCCATGTCGGCTGCGCTGCTGCCGCCGGCGCAGGACCCGCGGGTGCGGTCGAGATTGAAGAGGCGGTCCGAGCGAACCTTCAGATCCGGGAAGCGCTCGCGGAACGCCTGATAGTGGAGCCAGCTGACGCAAACGACGTGCCCCGCCATCAGTCCTGCTTCCGCTAGTATGAAGGTTCCGGTGCACAGGCCGATCAAAGGAACCTTCTTCGCGGCTGCCTTCTTGAGGAAAGCGATCGTCTCGTCGTCGATCGGATGTTCGTTCTTGAGAAGGCCGCCGACCATCACGATGTAGTCGAACTGGCCGGGGTCGACGAGGCCAGACGTCGGCGCCACCTGAACCCCGCAACTGGATGCGATCAGATGGCGGGTGTTGCCGAGGACCTGCCAGTCGGCACGCACGCGGCCCGATTTGTCGAGCTCGTCGCTGGCCAGCCGAAGCGTGTCGATGAAGAGAGCGAAGGCCGAGAGCGTGAACGACCGCGCCAGTACGAAGCCGATCTTGAGACGGTTCGTCGCCGCTGCGTTGGATCTCATGGTCGTCGTCATAGCAAACCTATCTCGCCGCGCACGTGTTCACCGGCGTGCGCGAGCAGCGCATCGCGGTGGAGAAACGTCCAAAGCAGACGGTTCTTGCCTCCGTGTCGCCGGCGGTCCGCGCCGTGAAGCGACACAGGCATACACCTGCGTCGATTGGGACGGAAGTTACGAACACAAATGCGGGTATTAGCGGTGCGCATGCGAACCTCACTCAGATCTCTTATGGCCGCATTGGAACTTCTAATTTTGCTGCGACCGAGAACGTTCTTACCCTGCGCTTGTCAAACAGTGCGGCTGGCCGCCGGGAAGGAGATTTCACATGAACATGTATGCACGAGGGATGCCGAACCAGCTTCTGCGGCTGCAGGAGATGCACAATGGCGAAAAGGTGAAGCCGACATTCTCGGTGGGCGAAATGGAGCGGCGGCAGAACGCCATGCGCCGGATTCTTGAGGAGCTGAAGGTCGACGCGGCAATACTCACCTCCTACCACAACATCTGCTACTTCTCCGATTTCCTTTACTGCTCCTTCGGTCGTCGCTACGCTTTTGTCATCACACCGGAAAAGGCGACGTCGATTTCTGCGGGCATCGATGCAGGACAGCCGTGGCGCCGCACCTTTGGCGACAACATCACCTACACTGATTGGCAGCGTGACAACTTCTTTCATGCGCTGCAAACGCTGTTGCCGAAGGTTTCCCGCATCGGCATTGAGTTCGATCAGGTGAACCTCGATCTGCGCCGGCTTTTGGAGGATGCGTTTCCGCGCGTTGAGTTTGTCGATATCGGTGCGCCGACCATGTGGCTGCGCACGATCAAGTCTGCCGAAGAGATCGCCCTGATAAAGGAGGGGGCGGCAACAGCCGATATCGGCGGGGAGGCCGTGGCGCAGGCGGTCCGCGAAAATATTCCGGAATATGAAGTGGCGCTTGCCGGCACGCAGGCGATGGTACGCCATATCGCCAACCGTTTCCCCCATGCCGAGCTCATGGATACCTGGGTCTGGTTCCAGTCTGGCATCAACACCGATGGTGCCCACAATCCGGTCACGTCGCGCCGCGTTCAAAAGGGGGACATACTCTCGCTCAACTGCTTCCCGATGATCTCGGGCTATTACACGGCGCTAGAGCGCACGCTCTTCCTCGACCATGCCAGCGACGAGCACCTGCGCATATGGGAGATCAACTGCGCCGTGCATCGCCGCGGTCTCGAACTATTGAAGCCCGGCGCGCGCTGCGGTGACGTGGCGACAGAGCTCAATGAGATCTACCGCGAGCATGGCCTGCTCGGTTACCGTTCCTTCGGCTATGGCCACTCGTTCGGGGTGCTCTCGCACTATTACGGCCGCGAAGCGGGCGTCGAGCTGCGCGAGGACATCAACACCGTGCTTCAGCCTGGCATGGTCGTTTCCATGGAGCCAATGCTGACCATTCCCGACGGCATGCCGGGTGCAGGCGGCTACCGCGAGCACGACATCCTGGTGATGACGGAGACCGGCAGCGAGAACATTACCGGCTTCCCCTTCGGTCCGCAGCATAATATTCTTCCCGCCTGACCCGTCCGCGGGCAACTTGAAACGGGCCGTCTGATCGGCCCGTTTCCTTTTGGAAGCGATGCCACCGACGTGAGAAATATACCGACCGACCTTCTTCGCACGTTCCTCGCGGTTATCGACCTGCGCAGTCATACGCGCGCTGCCGAACAGCTGGGTCGCACTCAACCGGCCATCAGCCTGCAGATGAAGAAACTGCAGGAGCTGCTCAACGTTTCTCTTTTCGCCAAAGACGCGAGCGCCCAGCCGACCGAGGCCGGTGAGCTTGTCGCAAGCTATGCACGCCAGATGCTGGCACTGAACGACGAAATGATGCTGCGCCTCTCACGGCGTGACCAGCACGGAAAGATCCGCCTCGGCATCCCGAACGACTATGCAGACCATTTCCTGCCGAAGTTGATGCCCCGCCTTGCCAGCAGCGGCCATGACTTTCGCTTCGAGGTGGTCTGTGACCTGTCGCATGTTCTTTTGCAGGGACTGCGCAACGGCCTTTACGACATCGTCGTCGCGATGACGCCCGATGGACCGGCAGAAGGTGCATTCATGACCTGGAAGGAGCCGCTTGCATGGGTGGGCGACCGGGCGAGCTCAGTGGTCACGGATGAGAACGCCAACCTGCGCATTGTTTGTTATCCGGAGGGGTGCCTTTACAGACGAGCGATGCTAACTGCCCTGCAGCGTGACGGGCGCGGCTACGATCTCGTCTATACCAGCCCCAGCCTTTCAGGCCTCGAGGCGGCCGTCGGGTCCGGCTTCGGCAATACGGTGCTCGCTCGCCGTATCGTCCCGCCCAAGCTGGTCCGTCTTGACGATACCCTTGGTCTTCCGAGGCTGGCAGACGTCGTCGTCGGCATTTATCTGAGTTCTGACCGCAAGCGTTCTCCCGTTGCAGAGAGCTTCGCGGCGCATTTCGCCGACGCCTTTCTCGCTGATACGCGCGCGGAATAGTGCACTTGTTCTTTCTCTCGAAACGCTTCAGCGGGCGCCAATCCTGACGCCCGCTAGCACTGCAGGGAAACGGCTGCATTCAGGCCCGCCGCACCCGGCGGGCAAGATTCAGCGCCAGAAACAATGCGATGGAGACGGTGGTGAGCAGGCTCGCCGCCGCCATGATCGTCGGGTTTATCTGGTCGCGGATGCCGGAAAACATTTGCACGGGCAGCGTGCGTTGCTCAGCGCCTGTCAGGAATAGTGCGACGATCACTTCGTCGAAGGAGACGGCGAAGGCAAGCAATGCGCCCGATACGATGCCAGGCAGGATGAGCGGCAGCGTGACGGCGAAGAAGACACTGACCGGTCCCGCGCCGAGGCTCGAGCCTGCCCGCGTGAGATTGGCATCGTAGGTTGAAAGCGCCGAAAGCACTGTTACAACCACGAACGGAACCGAAAGAGCCGCATGGGCAAGAACCAGCCCTGTGCGCGTGTTGGTGAGCCCCAGCGCGCCGAAGAACATGTAGGCACCGACGGCGACGATGACGACTGGCATGATCATCGGCGAGATCATCAGCGCCATGACCGCCTTTCGGGCGGGGAAACCCGGCCGGCTGATGCCAAGTGCTGCAAGCGTGCCGAGAACGGTGGCAAGCGTCGTACTGAAAAGCGCTGCCACAAGGCTGTTGAGCAGGCTCTGCGTCCAGCGCGAATTCTCGAAGAAATCGGCGTACCAGCGCCACGAATATTCGTGGATCGGAAAGGTGAAGAACGGATCCTTCGCAAGGGAGAGCGGAAAGACGACGAAGAGTGGCCCGATCAGGAAGGCGAGCACGGCGAGGGCGAAGGTGACGGCAACGAAGCGACAAATCCGTTCGCTGCGGGTCGCGTAAGCGGGAAGCCACATGGTTTTCATCCGAGCTTGATGCGCTCCGCGCCGACGAGACGCAGGAACACGAGGTAAATGGAAAGCGTCATGACGAGGAGCAGACAGGCGAGCGCAGCAGCCATCCCCCAGTTCAGGTCGCGATTGATGTAGTTGGCGATAAAGTTCGATATCATCTGGTCGCGTGGGCCGCCGACCAGTGCAGGTGTAATGTAGTAGCCGAGCGACAGGATGAAGGTCATCAGGCAGCCGGCGGCAACGCCCGGCAAGGTCTGCGGCGCATAAACCCGCCAGAACGCACGGAGCGGCGGCGCACCAAGCGACCGTGCGGCCCGCATCTGTCCTTCCGGAATCGCCTTCATCACGCTGAGGATCGGAAGGATCGTGAAAGGCAGCTGGATATGCGTCATCGCGGTCACCGTGCCGAAGCGAGTGAGGATGAGCTGGAGCTTTTGCGTGGTGATGCCGAGCGCCAGGAGCGCCTGGTTGATCACGCCATCCGTCTGCAGCAGCACGACCCAGGCGGTGGTGCGCACCAGCAGTGAGGTCCAGAGCGGCAGTAGCACCAGCAGAAGCAGGAAGCTGGCTGTCCGTGCCGGTGCCAGCGAGATGATATAGGCCGTGGGAAAACCGAGAGCCAGCGTTGCAACGGTCACAAGCCCGGCAATCCAGAGCGTGCGACCGAGGATGTCGAGAAAGACCGCCTGGCTTTCTTCCACCCGTCCCACACCGCCTGAAGCGTCTTGCCCAAGGTCGACCGACGTCAGAAGATAGTAGGCTGTCAGAGGGCTCGCATTGCGCTTGATGATTGTCCAGAGATCGGGGCTTGCCCAGACGGGGTCGAGGGCCGCGAACTGCGGAGCGAGGGCACCGTCCTTGAAATTGCCGAGGTGGCGGACCACCGACATGATGCGGCTGCGCATGCCGGCGCTTTCGTAGTTCAGTCGCTTGCCGAGCGCGGCAGCCGTATTGTCTTTCTTGGCACGGGCAAGGTCGGCCGCTAGCGCAATGAAGGCCTCCTCGCCGGGTGTCGAACGCCCGTTCCAGCCTTCAAGAGCGACGAGGGTCTGCGGCAGCACGGCGCGAACCTCCGGATTGAACACGGCCGCGGTGAGGAAGAGACCGATCGGCGCGGCGAAGGTAACGATGAGGAAGATCAGAGCCGGCAGAGCCAGGGCGAATGCCCGCAGGCGGCTAGGCCGCTCGGCGCGGCGTAGCGCCGCGTCGAGGCTGGCGTGTGCAGCAGGAGCGGCGAGGGACAGGGTCTGTGTCATGGCTACCTCGTCAGTGTTCGGCAATCGGCGGCAAAACAGGCTATGCGAATGTGGCCTCCCGGTAGGATCGCCGCACCCTCGGCCGCCGGCACGGAGGCGACGAGACGTTCGCTGCCGAAGGCCTCCAACGTCAGCCGCATCCGGTCGCCGAGGAAGATCTTGTCGACAACCCGCGCGGTGATATGGTTTTCGGCACCCTTGCTGCCGGGGCTTTCCAGGTTCAATCGTTCAGGGCGAATGGATACGGAGAGGTTCGAGCGGACCTGGCCCAAAGGTCCGGTCGTGAAGAGCCGCGTTCCATCTGCCATCCGAACCACGCAGATGTCGTTTTCCGTGCCGGCGAATTCGCAGCAAAGCGTATTGTTGTCGCCGATGAAGCCGGCGACGAAGCGGTTTTCCGGCCGGTTGTAGAGCGTCACCGGATCGGAGAGCTGCTGGATGCGGCCCTCGTGAAAAACGGCAATGCGGTCAGACATCGTGAGGGCTTCGGACTGGTCGTGCGTTACATAGACCATGGTGATGCCGAGGCTCTGCTGAATCCGTCGGATCTCGACCTGCATGTGTTCGCGCAACTGCTTGTCGAGCGCGCCAAGCGGCTCATCCATCAGGATGAGTTTAGGGTTGAAAACCATGGCGCGGGCAAGTGCCACGCGCTGCTGCTGGCCGCCGGAAAGTTGTGCCGGACGGCGTTCGCCGAAACCGGAAAGCCTGACCATGGAAAGCGCATCCTCAACCCGACGCTTGGCTTCCACACCCCTGACGCCGCGATAGCGCAACGGAAAACCCACATTCTCGGCGACCGTCATGTGCGGAAACAGCGCATAGTTCTGGAAGACGAATCCGATGTCGCGGCGTTCGGGCGGCAGGCGCTCCACCGCTTGTCCCTCGAGCAGAATGCGCCCGGCAGTCGGCTGCTCGAAGCCACCGAGCATCATCAGCGTCGTCGTTTTGCCAGAACCGGAAGGCCCCAGCATCGTGAGGAATTCGCCGCGTCGCACCGTGAGGTTCAGGTCCTCGACAACAAGTGTGCGCCCGTCATAGGTCTTTTGCACGCGCTCGAACGCGACCATGGCCTGCGTGGCGGATGTGGTTGGCGGCGCCCCGTCGAGGCGCCCCCTCTCCAATGTGACGGTATTCATTTGCGCGCCCCTCAGTTGGAAAGCCAGGTGGTGAAGCGCTTGCGGATCTCATCGCCGTGATCTGCCCAGAAGGCGTTGTCGAGCGTCAGAGAGGTCGTCAGGTTCTCGGGGCTCGTTGGCAGGTTCTTGGCGTCTTCCGGCGCCACTTCCGCCGCCGCGCTCGTGCGAACCGGGCCGTAGGGGATGTATTTGGCGATGCCGGCCAGTACCTTTGGTTCAACGGCGAAGCGAATGAAGGCCAGCGAGCTTTCCAGGTCCTTGGCGCCTTTGGGAATGACCCAGTAGTTGGAATCAAGGATCTGGTTGTCCCAGACGATGCCGAAATGACGGCCCTCCTTGTTGGCGTTAAAAATGCGGCCGTTCCACGCCGTCGTCATGGTCACCTCGCCCGAGGCAAGCAGCTGCGGCGCCTGTGCCCCCGCTTCCCACCAGACGATCTCCTTCTTGATGGTGTCGAGCTTGGCGAAGGCTCGATCCAGGCCTTCGGGTGTTGCGAGCGTCGCATAGACGTCTTGAGGCTGCACTCCGTCGGCCAGCAGCGCAAACTCAAGATTGGTCGCCGGGTTCTTCCACAGCCCGCGTTTTCCGGGGTAGCTGGAAAGATCGAACAGGTCGGCAAGCTTCGTCGGCGGCTTTGCCAGCTTGTCCCCGTCATAGGAAAGGATCGTCGCATAAACGATCGTCCCAACACCGCAGTCCGACGTCGTGCCGGAAAGCCAATCCGATTTCGCTCCGATCTTCTCCCAGTCGATGATTTCGAAAATGCCCTCGTCGCAGCCCTGGAGCAGGGTCGGCGCGTCCACGTCAACCACATCGATCGTCGTGTTGCCGCTGTCGATCATGGCCTTGATCTTGGCGATCTCGCCACCGTATTCCTGCTCGGAGACCTGCCGGCCGGTTTCTTGCGCATAAGCGCCGAAAACGGCCTTGCGCTGAGCATCCTGATAGGCGCCACCGAAACTCATCACGGAAAGTGGTTCGGCAGCGAATGCCGGTAGGAACGCCAAACCATAGGCAAGCGTCGTCGCTGCCAGAACAATGCGTTTTCTGAACATGGAAATTCCTCTCTGGAGACAGATTTGACGTACCCGTCGCAGTGCCCGTCTTGCTTGCGGGCTATAAGGAAAGCCTATGTTGCGGCATGCCGTGGCGCAAATAAGTAGGTATCATGCGTGCATGAGCGGCGCTTATCAGGACGAGAGACGTGTTTGGCGCGCCCACGAGCCCAACAAGAATCTACCAAAATGATATCTCCGTCGCAGCGGCCTACTGCGACTCATCAGATGACGAAGAACCCGATCTTATCTTCACCACCACCGGCGGCATTCCGGACCCGGGCCGGTTGCAGGCAGCGAGTTCTGCGCGAGCGTCTTCGATGTGCTCGGCAATCCGGCAGAGATTGTCGATGACGTGCTGATCTACGACGCGACCGGCCGCCGCAGAAATCGCTGCAATGGGAAAGAGGGCGACACTCGTCGCCCGCGACCCCTCCATCGCGCCGGAAATAGAGCATCACCTAGGTGGTGTTGCGCCACTTGCTGACTGACCGGGAAATTCGCGAGTTCCCCGCACAGGTTATTGTCGAGCATGGGACGATCCCGGTGAACGACCTCTTTCGATAAATTGCGGCCTCAGCGAATGATGGCGTCACGGAGATCGAAAGACTGGTCGGTTCAACGCCTCTGCGGGCCCGGCCCGCCCTCCGGTATTGACTGCACAAGATCGGCGCCGCGGTAAGTAGCCGATGGGTTCATGCGGCCATGCTGGATGCCCTGCGGCTTGGGGTACAGTACTGACGACGCCGAATGTCTATGTGGGCGCGGCGGCCACGGAGGCGCGCTCGACGACTTCCGTCTTCAGGACGACGCGCGTCGCCTCCGCGCTGTTTCCGTTAAGCCGCTCGACCAATAGCTTGGCCGCCGCTTCGCCAAGGCCGTAGACGGGCTGGCGCACGACCGTGACGGGTGGTGTTGTGACGGATGTCCAGTCCGCGTCGTGAAACGACACCAGCGACAGGTCGTCTGGAATGGTGAGGCCAAGTTCGCGACAGACCTTGAAGACTTCGAGGCCGATCACACTGTCAGATGCGATGATCGCTGTCGGACGCTGCGAGGATTTGAGCATGACGGTGGCGATACGGTGAGTGTATTCCGATGTCACGGCGCCCACATGCACCCAGTCTTCCATTCGCTCGAGCCCGGCCTTCTGGCAGACATCGAGAAAGCCCTCGATCCGCCGGCGCACCGAGCCGGTATTGATGTCGGCCGGTTTGCCGAAGCGGTGGTCGGGGGTGTCACAGGCAGTGAGGTAGGCGATACGCCTATGGCCGAGCGCGATGAGCCGGCGTGTGATGTCTTCCGCAGCATGTCGGTCGTCGGCGATCACGGTATCGACGTCGAGCGTCTCGCTGCCGCGGTCGAGGAGAACAAGTGGCCGACCGGAGCGGGCGGCTTCACGCAAGTGGTCGGTGTCGCTCTCTTTGGCCGGTGAGACGATGAGGCCGTCCACCCGCTTTGCGAGCAGGGTGCGAATTGCCGCTCTTTCCGTGTCGGCGTCTTCGCCAGAATTGATCAGCACAACGGTGAAACCGGCCTGCCGGGCGACATCGGTGATACCTCGCATCGCCAAGCTGAAGAAGGGGTTCTCGATATCGCCCACGACCACACCGATCGTGCCGGAGCGCCCCGTCGTCATACTACGGGCCAGTTCGTTCGGCTGGTAGTTGAGGGCGCGGGCGGCCGCGGTCACGGCATCCCGCACATGGTCGCTCACGGTTCCATACCCCCCTAAGACACGCGCGGCGGTTGCCTTCGAGACACCTGCCTTGCGGGCAACATCGGCGACCGTGGCGGAGGGTGATCTGGGTGGGCTTTGGTCCATGGAAGTTAGCCATACAAGAGATATTGACGACTGGCAAATGCGAAGATAACAATTGAAAAAAGTCAAAGAGACCGGTCTCTTTTATATTTGAGACCGGTCTCAATACAAGAATAGCGAAATCCCGGCATGCGATGGCATGGGCCGGACGAGCGGTTCGTGCCGTCGTCCGGGTGGGACCCGTGCGGCTCGAAAACATCGCAGACAACACCACCAGAGGAGACGAAATCGATGAGACTATCAGAAGCCATCACTTCCCCCCTTGCCCGCATGCGGGCCATAGCCGTCGCAATCGCCTCGGCGTCGTGGCAGGCGTAACGGCACCGGCCCTAGCGGAGGATAATTCCCTCGGCCTGATCGATCCGGCGGTGATTAGCGTCGGCACGATGGGGGATGCGAAGCCCTATGCCTTCACCACCGCTGACGGCAGTTTCAGCGGCTTCGACGTCGAACTCTTCCTCAACGTCGCCGAGCGCCTGGGCTTCAAGAAGGAGCAGGTGATCTTCACCGGACAGGAATTCTCCGCCCTGATGCCGTCGGTGGCCAACAGCCGCTTTGACGTCGCCGCCGCCGCGATCGGCACGACGGACAAGCGCAAGGAGACCGTCGATTTTTCGGACGGCTATCTCGCCGGCTTTCTCACCGTGCTGACGCCGGATGCCGGCATCACCGATGCGGCCGGCCTCAAGGGCAAGCGTCTTGGGGTGGTGCAGGGTACGCTGCAGGAAATCTATGCCGAGAAGAATTTCACGGGTGCGGACCTGGTGAAGTTCCCGGACAACAACTCCGCCATCTCCGCGCTCAACAATGGCACTGTCGATGCGCATTTCCTCGATTACGAGGCGGCAAAGGATTATTCGGCGCGCTACCCCGAACTGAAGGTCGCCGTCAACATCCCGAGCTTCGACGCGCCGGCCGGATTCGTCGTCCGCAAAGGCAATGACGCGCTGCGCGAGGCACTGAACAAGGGCCTCCAGGCCGCCATGCAGGACGGTACCTGGAAAACCCTGCACGAAAAGTGGTTCCCCGGCACGCCGATGCCGGACGCCTATCTTCCCAAGCAGTGATGCCACCTTGCCGGTCCGGCCTCGCCGGTCGGACCGGTCTTTCTTCCAAGGGACCTCCTGATGAACTGGCTTGAAAACCTGCGCCGCAGCTTCCTCGACTGGAGCGCGATGGCCGAAGTGCTGCCGACGATGATCACGGTCGGCCTCAAGAATACGCTGATCCTTGCGGCGGCCTCGACGGTGCTCGGTGTCGTCATCGGCATGGTGCTCGCCATCATGGGCATTTCTCGTTCGCCCTGGCTACGCATTCCGGCCCGCGTGTATACGGACATCTTTCGCGGTCTGCCGGCCATCGTCACGATCCTGTTGATCGGCCAGGGCTTTGCGCGCATCGGCCGCGAACTGTTCGGCCCCTCACCCTATCCGCTCGGCATACTGGCGCTCAGCCTCATTGCCGGCGCCTATATCGGCGAGATCTTTCGTTCGGGCATTCAGAGCGTCGATCGCGGTCAGATGGAAGCCTGCCGAGCATTATCCATGAGCTATGGCCAGGGAATGCGGCTGATCGTCGTGCCCCAGGGCGTGCGGCGCGTGCTGCCGGCGCTGGTCAACCAGTTCATTGGCAATGTGAAGGATTCGAGCCTCGTCTATTTCCTCGGTCTGCTTGCTGCCGAACGCGAGATCTTTCGCGTCGGCCAGGATCAGGCGGTTGTGACCGGCAATCTTTCGCCGCTGCTTCTTGCCGGTGTCTTCTATCTCGTCATCACTGTGCCGCTCACCCATGTCGTCAACGCGATCGACAACCGGCTCAGGATTGGCAAGCAGCGTCCGGCCACCATCTCCAGCGGGCTGGAGGAGGTCAGTGAACTCGATGGAGCGAGCCGCGCTTCGCAGGTCGAATTCAAGGGTGGCAGCCTCGACATTCGCAATCTCGGCATGGCCTATGGTGAGCTCGACGTGCTGAAGGGGGTCAACCTTTCGGTCAGGCCCGGCAGTGTCACCTGCATCATCGGGCCGTCGGGCTCCGGAAAATCGACACTGCTGCGCTGTATCAACCGGCTGGTCGAGCCGAAGAGCGGCGACATACTTCTCGACGGCGACAGCATCCTTGGCATGAAGCCGGAGCGCCTTCGCCGACGGGTGGGCATGGTCTTCCAGCACTTCAATCTCTTCCCCGATCACACTGCGCTTGAGAATGTCATGCTGTCGCTGACGAAGATCAAGGGACTGCCAACGGACAAGGCAGAGCATACAGCCAAGGCGAGGCTTGCCGATGTTGGCCTTGCCAGCCGGCAGCATCACCGTCCGGGTGGCCTTTCGGGTGGTCAGCAGCAGCGCGTCGCCATTGCCCGCGCACTCGCCATGGAGCCGGAAGTCATCCTGTTCGACGAGGTAACGAGTGCGCTCGACCCGGAACTAGTCAAGGGCGTGCTCAATTTGATGGCCGACCTCGGCAAGCGCGGCATGACGATGGTCGTCGTCACCCATGAGATGGGCTTTGCCCGCCGCGTCGCCGATCAGGTCGTCTTTATGGACGAGGGACGCGTGGTCGAGGCCGGCACGCCGGCAGCGATCTTCGACAACCCGCAGAGCCCGCGTCTTCAGCGCTTCCTTGCGGAAGTGCTTTGAGGGGGACAGGAGAAAAAGATGACACGAACGATACGATGGGGCGTGCTCGGCTGCGCGGGCATCGCCGCCAAGGCCGTCATTCCCGCCATTCAATCCAGCCGCCTGGGACGGGTCGAGGCCATCGCCTCGCGTGATCCAGGCAGGGCGGGGGAGATGGCGGCGCGCTTCGGCATCGCCAGAGCCCATGGTAGCTACGAGGCGCTGCTGGCCGACACGGAGATCGACGCGATCTACAACCCGCTGCCCAACCACCTGCATGTGTCGATGACGATCATGGCGCTGGAGCACGGCAAGCCGGTCCTTTGCGAAAAGCCGATCGCGCTTAATGCTGACGAGGTAATAAGGCTAGCAGCCGCGCAGGAAGCAGCGCGCCTGCCCGTCGCCGAGGCCTTCATGGTCCGTCACCATCCGCAGTGGAAAAGGGCGCGGGCGCTAGTCGCTGAAGGGCGGATCGGCGAGGCTCGGGCCATACAGACGATCTTTTCCTACTATCTCGACGATCCCCAGAACGTACGCAACCAGGCCAGTATCGGCGGCGGGGGCCTTTACGACGTCGGATGCTATGCCATTAACACGGCGCGCTTTCTCTTCGGTTCCGAGCCGCTGCGGGCCATCGCGCTTCTGGAACGCGACCCGGCCTTCGATACGGACCGCCTGACCAGTGGCCTCATGGAGTTCCCGGAAGGCCGGCAGCTCGTCTTCACCTGTTCCACGCAGTTGGCCCTTACGCAGGCGGTCACGGTGCTCGGAACGTGCGGGCGTCTGGAAATTCCCATCCCCTTCAATGCGCCGGCCGACGCACCAACCCGGCTCGTGCTTGACGACGGCCGCGACCTCGCCGGTGGCGGGCGCCAGGAGATCGCCATCGAGCCGGTTGACCAGTACCGCGAGCAGGCCGATGCCTTCGCCGAAGCCATTCTCTTCGGCACCCCACTCGAGATAGGGCTGGAGGATGCAGTCGCCAACATGAAGGTCATCGACGCTCTCTTCCGCTCCGCCGCCAGCGGCCACTGGGAAGTGCCCTGACCATTTTATCCATCCGCATGATCAACCGACTGAAAGACATCCCATGACCGACAACATTATCTCATCGGCCGTCATCATTGGCGCCGGCATATTCGGGGTTTCCACAGGCCTTCAGCTTGCGCGGCGCGGCATGCGCGTCACGATCCTCAATGATGGCCCGCCGGCCAATGGCGCTTCCGGTCGCTCGCTTTCCTGGCTGAACTCGGCGCGCATGCGCTCGGACCCCTATCATCGACTTCGGATGGCGGGCATCGATCGCTACCGCACGCTTTTCGCGCGACACCCCGAAACGGATTGGCTTCGTTTTGACGGAGGCCTGACCTGGGATGCCGACGACAAGGGCAACGAGATTGACGCTACATTCCGCCACGAGGTTTCGCTCGGTTATGATGCCCGGCATGTTTTGGCCGCTGATGTCGCGACAGTGACGCCAGGCCTTGATGCGAAGGCGATCACGCCACAGGGGGCAATCTTCAACCCGGGCGAGGGCTGGGTCGACCTGCCGATCCTCATCGATCTGCTTCTCGAAGAGTTTGCCGAACTCGGCGGCTCGCTCGTCACCGATCAGGGCAAAGCAAGGATCATGGTCGAAGACGGCCGCGCTGTCGGTGCCGAGACGGCAACGGGTGGCCGCATCCTGGCCGATGCCGTCGTTCTTGCCACTGGTCCGGCTGTACCGAAAATGGCGGCGGACGCGGGACAGTCAATCGGTGATGGAACGCCGATCGCGCTGCTGGTGCAGACCAAGCCACTCGCCCATCCCTTATGCGCTGTTCTCAATACGCCGCGCGTTGCCGTCCGCCCGGCACCGGGCGGCACGTTCTCGTTGGATGCCGACTGGGCTGCGGACGAAGGGGTGAAGATGCGCGAGGACGGCGGGTACGAGATCGACGATGCCGTCGTCGACGCCCTGCTTGCGGAGGCTTCAAGGGTGATGGAAGGCAATCCCCGGCTCGAGATCGCCTCCATTGGCGTCGGCGGTAAGCCGATCCCGGGTGATGGCGAGCCCGTAGTTGGCGCCCTCAAAGCCATTCCCGGCGCCTACGTCGTCTTCAGCCACAGCGGCGCGACGCTCGGTCTCATCATGGGTGAGTTGTTGGGCTACGAGATCGCGACCGGTGCGGAGCATCCGATGCTCGCAACGTTCCGACCTGAACGCTTCGCATCACAGTAAGGGGGTAGTCATTCCGGTCCGGCCCGTCCGCTCAGGGCCAGGACCGGCGGTTGCAGACGGCATGTCGCTTTCCGCAGCGGCATGCCTATGCGAACCGACGCTACAAGGAGGAACGTGGTGGATCCTGCATGTGCGATGGCGAAGGGTGAAACCGGCGACCTTGAAAGATGTGGCGGCTTTGGCGAACGTGTCGCGTGCAACGGCTGCCCGCGCCCTGAACAGTTATGGCTATGTCGGCGACGAAACCGCGCAGAAGGTTCACGCTGCCGCGGAAAAGATCGGCTATCGCGGCAACCGCCTGGTACAGGCGTTGCGCAGTGGGCAGTTGCCGATCGTCGGCTGCATCCTCGGTGATATACAGAACCCGTTTTTCGCCCGCATCGCGCTCGACATCGAGGTTCTTGTCCGCGAATGTGGGCACAACCTCATCATCGGCAGCAGCGAGGAGGAGCTTGGGCAAGAGGTCTCCCTGCTTGCGAGCCTCCAGTCGCTGAGTGTCCGCGGCTTCATCGTCGCGCCGACGTCGGCCGACAGCAACGTCCATCTCCAGTGTTTGACCGCTGAAAACGTACCGTTGGTGCTCATAGACCGCGTTGCCGAGGGTGTCGACTACGACAGCGTCGTCGTCGACACCGAGGGTAGAGGCGCGCAAGGCTGTCGATGTGGGAGAGCCCGCTAGGCTGACCCCGGAAAGAAGCAAAACCCCGCGATGGAATCTTTACGGCTGAGAAGGAGCTCGGAGACGCTTGACCTCGACCCGCCGAAGAGAGAAGCGTGAAGGCTAACTGGGCAACTAGCGACGACCGACGCGGTTGACTGGACCACCTTGATTGATAGCTGTTCCGTGTGTCACTGTTCCGCGCGCTGCACGAGCGACCGGGCGCGGCCTAAGCACGACGCCGGGTCTTACGACGCAGCCCGCCGGATAACTGATATATTGACAATAAACAACGGCATTTGCGGTATCCATGGGCGGCGCTGTAAACCCGATCGTCAGAAAGGCAAATGACGCAGCGGCAATTTTTTTCATGCTCTCCTCCTATCGAGAGATCAGCAAGCGCGAACAACGGTGTTGATGTTGATCCTGACTCGATCAATTTGCAATGGTATTGAAAGCGCCGCGAGTTCAAGCCAGGTACGGAGGCTGCATTCCTCGATGCCCATCGACACATCTCGGGAAGTTGGTCGGGTTTACGTCACGCCAAGGGGAGAGAGGCGTTACTGCATCATCGCAGAATGGGAAAGTATCGAGGCGATAGCGGCGAACCGTCCGCAGATGATCGCCACTCTCGACAGTTTTCGATAGACCCTGGAGGATCTAGGCGGTGGATTGGGGGTCACCGACCCCGCCGCCGGCCCGGTGGTTCTGTTTGCGAAATAGCGCCCTCGGCGGAAACCTTGTAATTCTGAACAACGGGTGCGCATCATTGCATCTCTGCGCGGACGTCACTCGGCTGCGCCTCTAAGCCACGCGCGCGCGAGCAGGACCGACAGAACTGTGTGCAGGACGACTGCGGGCCAAAGCAGCACGCCCATCAGCCCACCGCCGAGGCCGAGGTAGGCAAGATAGAGGGCCACAACTGTGCTGTAGAACAGCATCCCTTCGAGGGGCCGACTGCGCCAGCAGGCGACCCCCAGTCCGATTAGCGCGATGCCGGCTACACGCGCGGCCGCAGCCGCCACGCCCACCAATGCTTCCCCAAGCAGTAACTCACCGACGAGCGCGGGAATCGCGACCAACGCGAGGCCGGTCACGATTTCACCGATGGCAGTGACAGCCAATGTTTTGTTCATGACGCCCGAACCTCTCTTTGACACTCAGGTCAAGACGACGCTTGGCAATACATGGTTTTCAAATTTACACGAAGACGGCGCCAAATCGAGTGCTTGGCCTCCACACCATAGTTTGTACACCAGCGCCTCATTATCAGGCGCTACAGCGCGCGGAATGGGCGGCGTGGCGGAGCACTATGAGCGGACCGGCGTAAGTCGACGCAACAGGCTCTCAGAAGCCCAAAGCAAATCTCTTCGCCTTCTTGTCACCGCGACGCCGTTTCCGTGGGTGTCTTGAATAGGCCCGGCGGAGCCTTTTCCCAGGAATGACCATTGCGGGCCTTCTGATAACCGTAATCAAACAGCGACTGCATATAGTTCTGATCGAACATTCCCGGATATGGCTCCGCGAAATCAGTACCAATGTAGGTCAAGTTGTAGTCGACATGGTCCCGCTGCGTGTTCGCGTACATCCGGTACATATCACCGATCCCGCTGGCGCTGATGAGCAGCGATATGGCCCGGCCGGCGATCGAGATGGTCTGCTTGTCCACTTTCTCCGGCGTCGGTGAAAGCCGCGAATTGCGGATGATATAGGCGACGCGCTTGCGGCCATTCTGCTTGAGATGGACTCCCGGCGTGTAAAGGAATGATTGAGCCATAGCGCCGCCATCCACATGCAGTTCCTGGTACGGTTTTCCATTATACTCGACGTTGAACATGACAGGTGGGAAGGCGGCCGGTATCGCGGCTGATGCCAGCAGGACTTTTCTGATGGTTTCGATCGCCTGTGGTCCGCCATGCTTCGCAATGGCCCCGATATTCCAGATGACCGACTTCGCGGCATCGAGATCGGTCGTCATGATCAGCAGCAGGCGACCCTTGTCATACTCGGCTGCGATGCGTGACATCATCTGTTCGTTCAGGTGCTTCGAGATCAGTGCAAAAAGCGGTGCGGTATTAGCAAGTGCGTCGTCGGTTAGCGCAGCCGTGATGAACCGTTTCTTAAACACGGAATCGGCATTGATCGTGGTGAAGACCTCTTTCAATTCCGCATCGTAGTTCGGCCCCAGGAAGGCGAAAGGCGCAATCAGGGCGCCGGTGCTGATACCCGTCACCAGCTTGAATTCAGGCCGTGTCCCTGCTTCCGTCCAGCCGTTCAGGAAGCCGGCGCCATAAGCGCCGTCGTCGGCTCCGCCTGACAGAGCCAGGAAATAAGCTGTCGGCAAATCGCGGTGCGCGGTTTTCTTGTAATATTCGAGCTCGCGAACAGCGGAACGATCGTATTCTGCAGCCAGACGCTCGGAGTCACCTGGCACGAAATAGCGGGCCTCGGCGATGCCAGGAATGACGGCTTGTGTTGCGACCTCCTCCGGAACCGGATCGACCCGAGTAGTCTCGCAGCCAACCAGTAGCGTCGAAAAGACGAGCAAGATCGACAACAAGGATTTTGACACGCTAGATCCCCGGCCAGAAGGGCGCGTTCCACATAATGATTTTAACGAGTTTGTCGCGCACGGCGCGGATTCTGCTGCAATGCAGTTGCGTCTCAAGCTAGCCTCCAAACATTACGTTGCCGGCGGCGTGTGTCCCCTAACGCATCCGCAATACTCAATGCCACACAGGATCAGCATTCAGCGTTCTGCCCAGTTCTGTCTGGAATTCCTGCAAGGACGACGTCCCGCTGTAACATGCAGCAGCGAGCTTGGCGGCGTATCATACCGTATAGAACGTCGTAAGGAGGCATCATCGTCACATTCCGGTACTCGGTCAGCGGTCGCACCGGTTCCTCGGGCTCTCCTGTTGTCGCTGTGGTAGCTAGAACAGGAGAGTCCCGACGCAACCCATTCACGCCAGCCTAGGCTTTCAGCGAAGGCTTCAAAATGTACGACAGCAATCCTCAAGGCATCGATCTCTTGGCTCACGGGGTGTACCAGATGGGTGACGTGTAGGCGCGCTCCGTGACCGTCATGGTGGCCCCCTGCGGCGGCTCGACCCCAAACCGTTTGGCATCATACGCGGTCCACCGTGGCGTCGGAATTTCGATCACCCTGCCGTAATAGAACGCGGGCTGGCTCGGATCGAATTCCGGATCCTTCCATACCTTGATCAGTTCTGGAGCGCCGATGGTATTGGTCCAGGTCGCGTTCGACACATCCACGGTGCTGCCCACGGAGGGAAGCTTGCCGTCGGCCCCCGGCTTGCGGTCGCCCGACCAGGCAACGTCGTAGATCTTCTCGTGCAGACCGCCTTCTTTGTCGAGCCACCCCTTGATGATCTGGTAACGGTCGAGGTTGGCGCCGATCGGGTCTTTCAATGCAGCTACGAGGAAGGTCGGCACCTTGCCTTGTGGTGCTGCGTGCAAGTCGCCGCCCATCGGCACCCCCTTGGCATAGCCGATCTGGGCGGGCAGGCGGTTGCCCGCGTCATCGTCGGCGAAGTCCCAACCGCCGAAGAAGCGCACGATCATGCGGGGTCCGGTCGTGGCATATGTCTCTTTGCGCTGCATTGCGTCCCAAAGGGATTGGCGCGTGTTCTCATTGGCCCATACGGCGGCATAGCCGGATGAGGAAACCTCCCAGTCCATGATCTTCACGCCGGTCTGCTTGTTGTCGATGAATGCTTCCTGCATGCGATGCGGACTGGGTTCCTGGGGGACAGTCTTGCCGAAGAAGTTGTCCTCCTCAACCGCAGTCAGGCCGGTATGCGCGTCGGTGCTACCGACCAGCCCGAACTTATACGGGTTCGTACCGAGCGTCTTTTCGAG
Source organism: Ensifer sp. B1-9 (assembly GCF_050474445.1). NCBI lineage: Bacteria > Pseudomonadati > Pseudomonadota > Alphaproteobacteria > Hyphomicrobiales > Rhizobiaceae > Ensifer > Ensifer sp. B1-9. Next base: position 10,015 of record NZ_JBCHVG010000031.1, on the reverse strand, counting down.
CTTCAGGCCGTTCTTGTAGGCCGAACGAGTGTACTCGAACTCCAGCATTTCCTTCTTCTTGGGGACGCTGCCGTCGAGGTTGCCCTTGTCCCAGATTTCAAAATTGGCGAATTCGTCGGTCGGAGACAGCAACGGATGCGCCTCGCCGGTTCCCTTGGTCTGGGTCGTCTCGTAAAGGCGTTCCCATTTCGCGCGTGTCTGTGCGTACTCGCTGTCGAGCTTCTTGCCGAAGGCTTCGACTACCGGGAACATCAGCCCGTTGCTGAGATTGCCGTTATGGGCGATGGCGAGCACCCTTCCACCAGTCTTCTTCTCGTAACCATCCATCCATTTCCACAGATCGGCCGGGTTGTCGCTGCCATAGGGCGGATAGACCGTGAAGGGATCGACCTGGCTGGCCTTGTCGCCGTTGTCGCGGAAGATGACATTGCGGTGCAGATTGTTGCCACCGGTGTTCGACGTCCACTCGTAGCCGATAAACGCGGTGAAGCGGCCCGGCTCATTGTACTGCTCGGCCGCGGCAATCGTCTCTTGCCACGCCCCGCGATAGGCCGGCGTCCCCGGGAAATACATGAGGTCCTCGGGGAATTTGTTGTGCGAGAACGAGACGATGATGTCGATCGCGGCATCCGCTCCCTTGCCGGCCTGGATATCGTCGTACCATTGACGGCCCTTGGGATCTGCGAGCAGCTCGGGCTTGCCCGCAAAGAGATCCGGGAAGAAGCCCATATTGTCGGAGTGATCGCTGACGACCAGGAAGTCCAGCGGCCGCGACAGTTTCGCCGGCTGCCCCGTGTTGGACATCACCTGCTCGCCCCGCGCGAAGCGGTAAGCGTCCTTTGGACCAAGTTGCGCCCCGAAAGCGCCGGCATCCATGGAGAATGACGTGTGCAGATGGGTGTCACCAAAGAACGGCCGTGTCGGATATTCGCGATTGGCATAGGGCGAGTATGCGGGTTTTTGGAGGGTCTTCGCCAGATCGTCCGCCGAAGGTACTCCCGCGTCCTGCGCCACCGTGGGCGAAGTGAGACCGGCTATCATCAAGCCCGCAAGGGCTGTTCCCTGCAGCAAGGTTCTGTTCATCGATTTTCCTCCCGACACATGATTGTTTGCTCGCCTTCAGAACATCGCGATACGTTGAATGGTCCAGAACATCGCAAGGCTGCCTATCGCATAGGCAGGGATGCGAACCGTCCACGTCGGCAGCGAGAGATGAGCGCGTCGAACGATGGCCAGGATCGACAGCACCGCGCCGACGAAAATAAGCTGACCGGCCTCGACGCCGAGATTAAAGAATAGCAGCGCCAACGGAATATGGCCCTCCGGCAAGCCGATCTCGCTGAGCGCACCCGCAAACCCGAGGCCGTGCAGCAGACCGAAGCAGAAAGCCACCACCCATGGTGCCTGCGCCGCAATTCCTAGTTTGCCCTGGTCCCGGCGGATGATCTCGGCGGCAACGAACACGATGGACAGTGCAATTGTCGCCTCGACGGGTGCCTGCGGCACATGGACGAAGCCCAGCGTCGCGAGCGCCAGCGTGATCGAATGCGCGATCGTGAAGGCCGTGATGGTCTTGACCAGAAGCCATGTCCCGTGCGTGATGATGAGGAGCGCGAGCACGAACGACAGGTGATCGACACCGAAGAGAATGTGCTCGATGCCCAGGCTAAGATATACGCCGGCCACACTCGATGCCGTGTCCGCCGCAGGGATCACGGCAGCAGGCGCGCGGGGGGTGAACCGTCCCGTCCATGTCGTGCCATCCATGTATTCCACTTGCACCAGCGCATCGGTCATGGTGGCTTCAAGCCCGCCAATCGTGAGCGTCTGACCGCGCAGCGCCGGGGCACGCATGGTCCAGGTTCTGATCCGCGCGCCATTGACGTCCTGGTTGACTGCCGTCGAGGCCTCCTCCGTCTTGCCGGAGAATTGCGGCTCCAGGGCCAGCTTCATGTTGCCCTGCATCGGCACCTTCCACAGAACGCGGAATTCTCCCGGCCGCTCCTCATGCAGTTGCAGGTAGGCCGGGCGAACCTCGTGCGCGAAGGCTGTCGACATCGACAGCATCGTCAGCCACCCCAGAAGATTGAACGCGACCACGGCTAGACGGACGCTCTTCATCGCCTACTCCAGGTCGGTTTCTGGCGTGCCGACAAGCGCCTTGGCACTATCGTCTATGACAATCTGGTATTTTTTGAAGAGGTCATCAAAGTACCGCTTGCTGGCCTCCTGCCGTCGGACCTCGCGCCAGCGTTCGAGCACTCGATCCCTGACCTCGGCAAAGGGCTTCTGCTCCGCGGGTATGAACTCCTCGACGCGGACCAGATGCAGCCCGTAGCTCGACTCGATGGGACCGTTCCATGTCCCCGGTGAGAATGCGAATACCGCGTGGGCAAAGTCCTTCCCGAATTGCGCCGCGACGGAGGCCTCATCAGCGTCGCGGACCTCGGGCTCGATCAACAGTTGGTCTCCCTTGTCAGCGACAGGCGTCACATCGTCACCGCCGGCGAACTCGACCAGGGCTCGCCGCGCTCTGGCATCGGCTCCGGGCTGCGCGCGATCGAAAAAGACCTGCGTGAACGAAAGCCGGGCCTCGTTTCGGAATTCCTGGTCATGAGCCTGGTAGAATCGCTGCAGTTCCTCGTCGGTCGGCTCCGCCGATCCAGAGGTGTCCTCGATCAGGAAGGTCATTTTCTGCGCGAGGCGACGCCGAACCACGGCGTCGTCCTTGTCGAGCCCAAGCTGGTAAGCCTCGCGAGCAAGCACTTCTTCCCTGATCAGGTCCCGCACCAGCCCGCGAAGTTCTTCCGGAGACGGGCTTCTTTGCCACTGTCGCGTCCAGGTTTCCGCGGCCCAACGCACATCCGCCTGACCGATGCGCACCTGATGCTGGCTGGGCGTTGGCTGAGACGGTGCGCGATCAATCAACGCGTAGGCTGCGAACAACGCAGCGCCCGCGAGGAGGAAGTGAACAAGAGGCTCCCTCAGCAACTTCATTGGCAGTTCCCCTCTGGCCGCAGGCGAGCGGCCTGCAAGGCCAGCGAACCATCGGACAGCGCGAAATCTAGCAGCTAAAACAACCCTGCGGAAGTAAATTAGCTTGTCGAGAGATACTATTATTGGCTCGCCGCGGACAGGGTGAGAGCTCCGGGTCTTCTGCGACTGCAAGTTAATGGTTGCCAACCTCCGATAGAAACCCAGACGGGGCGAACCTGTCTGCGCGAATCTCGAAACATATCCCCTCTGCTCGACAGGAATTGCCATTCGCACAGCGCTCAAAACACTGTTAGCGTGCGCAGAATGCAAGCGCAGAGGCAACGGGCATGGACATGGAAAGAGAACGCATCGAGCGGCGACTGGCCGCCATACTGGCAGCCGATGTTGTAGGCTACAGCCGCCTGATGAGTACAAACGAGGTCGGAACCCTTCTGGCGTTGAAGACCCACCGCAAGGAACTGATTGATGTCCAAGTGGCTGAGCATGGCGGTCGCATCGTAAAGCTACTCGGCGACGGAATTCTGGTCGAGTTCCCCAGTGTGGTGAAAGCTGTCGAATGCGCAACGAATATCCAGCGCGATATGCTCGTCCGCAATTTGCAGGTGCCGGAAGACCGACGTATCGAGTTTCGTATCGGCATAAACCTCGGGGATGTCATCCTTGACCAAGACGACATATATGGTGACGGCGTCAATGTCGCCGCGCGCATTGAGAGCATCGCCAGGCCAGGAGGCGTCTCGGTGTCTGCCGTCGTCCGCGACAGCGTGCAAGGGCAGCCAGATTTGCTGTTTGAGGATGCCGGCGAGCAAAAGCTGAAGAACATCGATCGTCCGGTACGAGTATTCAACGTCTATTTCGGCGCTCCGACCGCACCGGTCGATGCCGCGCTGGCGGCTGATCAAGCATCGATCTCTGCGGTGGCTCCAGCATCTGGCAAACCGTCCATCGCTGTTCTGCCGTTTCTCAATATAAGCAACGATCCGGAGCAGGAGTTTTTTGCCGACGGGATCACGGAAGACATCATTACCGACCTCTCCAAGATTTCCGCGCTTTTCGTGGTCGGCCGCAATTCAGTATTCACCTACAAGGGAAAGGCAGTGAAACTGCAGGAAGCTGCGCGAGAGCTCGGAGTGAGATTTCTGCTTGAAGGCAGTGTGCGCAGGGCGGGGCAGCGGGTGAGAGTCACGGCGCAACTCATCGATGGCCGCGATGGTGGCCACCTGTGGGCCGACCGATATGACCGCGACCTGACCGACATTTTCGACGTCCAGGACGAAATCACCCATACGATAGTCGACCAGCTCAAAGTCAAGCTTCTGCCCGTGGAGAAGGACGAGATCGACAAGGCACCTACCCGTAACGTCGAGGCCTACACCCACTATCTGCAGGGTCGTCAACGCTTCCATGTCGGGACGAAGACATCCCTTACTTTGGCGCGGGCGCTGTTTGCCAAAGCGATCGAGCTTGATCCTCTCTACGCCCAGGCATATGCCGGCCTGGCGGACTGTGATTCTCGCCTCAGGTCAAAGCACGGCGGTACGGCTTCAATCGAGCAGATACTGGCTACTCTGGACAAGGCATTGTCGATCAATCCGAATCTGGCTGAAGCACATGCCGCGCGCGGTTTTGCCTTGATGGTTGCAGATCGGCGCGCCGAGGCGCAGTCGAGTTTCGAGACTGCGCTTTTGCTCGATGACGAGTGTCATGAGGCGCACTACCACTACGCCGATTACTGCCTCACGGGCAGCGACTTTGCCGGCGCGGCTCGACACTACGTGCGGTGTCTTGAGCTCAAGCCCGACGATTACCTTTCGCCCATGCTGCTGTTGAACGTGCTGCGCACGCTTGGGCGGCAACAGGAGGCAAAAGAATACGCCCGTCTCGGCGCAAGGCGAGCTGAGGAGGCCCTGAAACTGCATCCAGAAGACTCCAAGCCGGCGCAAATGGTTGCGGGAGCACTGGCAACGCTGGGCGAGCGGGATCAGGCATTGGAATGGTTGAACCGGGCCTTGTCGATTGATCCCGATGACAACGGTGCCCGCTACAACGCCGCCTGCGTCTATTCCCTGCTTGGCGAGCTCGACAAAGCGATAGACCTGCTGGCGGTTTATCTACGTCAGGTTGGACCAGACTTGAAGCGATGGTTCAAAAACGATTCCGATCTCGATCCAATTCGAGGACATCCTCGATATCAGGAACTGCTTGAGCTTGCCTGATCTGAAACCTTCAAACAGGCCACGCCGAGATTCTAATCACCGGATGAAACTTCGGTGGTCAAAACTATAGGCCCAGGATCGCTCTCTTCTTCTGATCGAATTCGTCGGCGCTGATGATGCCTCGATCTCGCAATACTGCGAATTTTGCAAGTTCATCTGCAGGAGGGAACGTCGCTGACAGTTGCAACAGCGGCAGTTCGAGCATCGCGTGAGTAATCACCGTCCCGACGATGCCACCGGCGATCTGCGCAAGGACGTAGAGCGCCGCGGCAGGTGCTTCGATCTCCCGTCGAGCCGCAAACGCCAGGGTGACTGCCGGATTGAAGTGCACACTTGTAGTTCAGCCCTTGAGACCTGGAGCGCCGGATCGCAGCCGAACGGAGAAGTGCACCCGCGGCGGGTCTTTCCCCATGCGGGCCGCCGTCCCTGACGCGAGCCTAGCGGCAATTAATATCGACTAGGGTGAAGACGGCCGCGAGACTTGGGATCTCCGCCCCATCTCGAAGCGAAGGTCGTTCTTTCCGCCAGGCAAGCATTCGGGCGACAATAGAGCGCGGTTCGGTAATGCTTGCTGGGGGTGCAGTAAGAAGCGGAGCACCGCAAGGGACTTGCGGGGTCACGTGTTCGGCGAAAATCTATGAGACATCTGCCTGCTTCACGTGCTCTTGGCGCGGCGGGCAGATCGATCACGATTGGGGGCGGGAATGGGCGATACTGTAGCGGATGGAGTGCCGCTGTGCCTGGTTTGTGCGCCTGGGATCGCATAATGTATCGACTGGAAAGGTGTGTCGAGTTGGCAGAAATCGCAGTGTGGCAGCCATAGCCAGCTGCGAGCGGTCGAAAACCAGAAATGGAAAAGCCCGGATCCTCAGCCAGGTTGCATCGGATTGGCGTTCAGTACTTGTTGAAGACCAGCAGCTTTGGCCTTTGGATCACCTTCGGCGACCTTGACCGTTGGGTGGGCGAATTCGATTCCATGGTCGTCGAAAGCTCTCTTCATCAGCGGATAGGCTCGCTTGCGCACCATGCTTTGGAAACCTGGCTTCGTTGTCGCTTTGAGCTTGAGTTGAATGCCGTAAGCCCCGAATTCACCAACTGCATTCATCTTCAAAGGTTCAATGATCATCGGTGCGAGCTCGGGATCTTCCATCATTTGCTGGCCGATCCGGTCGATCAGCTTACGCGCCTTTTCAAGATCGGTGTCATAAGCGACCGTGACGAGAAGTTTGTCGATGGCATAGTCGCGACTACTGTTCTGCACCGCGCCCAATGCACTGAAAGGAACTGTGAATACAGGGCCGTTTTGATGCCGCAGACGAACGGAACGCAGGCTGAACGACTCTACGGTCCCACTGTAGTTGCCTGACTGGATGTACTCGCCCACGCGAAAGGCGTCATCCAGGAGATAAAAGACCCCACTGATGATGTCCTTCACCAGGGTCTGTGCTCCAAAGCCAACTGCCAAACCGACGACCCCGGCGCTCGCAATCAGCGGTCCGATTTCGACCCCGAGCGTAGACAGTGTCATCAACACAGCGAGGGTCGCGCATATTACCATGGCGAAATTCCGCGCGACCGGGAGCAGCGTTCGCAATCTCGCTTGCTTCGCATTCACCTCGGCGCCCGCTGAACCGGCCTTATCAACCCGCGCAATCTTTGTATCTATCGCAAGGCGTGCGAATTGCCACAACGCATCAAAACTAAAAAGGATGGCGAGAACAATCACACACACGCGGGTCAATCTGAAGATCGCATCGTCGCTTGTCGCCAACTGCGGGAATCCGATGCCCCACACTCTGGCAAGCACCCACAAGGCGAGGCCGATCAAGAGTGCCCGTGTCAGCGTGTCCATCAGCACCATGGAAGTGGATAACTCTTGATCGTCTGCCTGACCTCGCTCGTCCACAAAAAGGTATCCCGTGAGCGTCCGGACGAAGCGAAGCGAAATCGGGGTCAACAATCCAATCGCAAGTGACCAGAAGAGATGCACCGCCCCCGCGACCCATATCAACCAAAGGCCGACGACAAGGAACGTCGCGGCCCACCGACCTAACAGGCCGCTCTTTGCGTTGAGACCGCTTGCGGATTCCAGCGATGGCGTTTGCCAGATGACGGTGATACCGATCGCCACCAAACCGAACCCCACGACGTAGGAGATTAGCTCCGTAGCCAAGGGGTCCATGCCGCTCAGCCGTGATGTTTCGGTGAGTGCTGTTCCAAAGAAGAACCACCCGGCCGCTGTGAGCGGCCAGGAAGGATTGCGATTGCGCCAAGCCCAATCCTGGGGGGCGGGTACCAACAGGCATTCTCTTTGCTCTCCTCTCACTGAGAAAAGCACTCGTAAGGCCCCCCGCAGGAGCATCCATGCCGTGACCGCTGCCAAAAGGGTCAAAAGGATCGGATCAGCCAATGGCGCCCGTTCGTAGAAGAGAAGCGGACCGAAACAGGCGACGCAGAATGCGATGACTCCGGCTACCTCTTGCACGAGGGAGAGGCCCATTACGCGGCGGCGATGGGCCGGAGACGCTTCACCTTCTCCTTCATCGCCCGGATAGCCGGTGCTTAGCCGGCTCTTGACGAGGAACAAGGCTGCAAGTCCCGAACCCACCAGCACGCCGGCCGTAGCAAAGATTGTGATAAAGCCCGCGCCGCCGCTCGCGATCCGCAGTCGCCGCGTTGCCGTCTCCACCTCGGCATTCATACGTGGCACAACTTGCCAAAGGGCGTTGAGATGCACCCGTATCGCCATTAGACGTTCCGAGAGAGCTTTTCCGAAGGAACCATCGGAGGGTAGCTCCTTGCGAATTTCGGCGCCGCCACTGGCTTGTTGTCGGGCGCGGAGCCAATCCTGAACGTCATTTTTGCCGAGGAGGTCCAGAAACTCTTCGACGTTGGGTGTTAACCCACCCGTGTGATTAGTTTCCGCCAGGACGGACTGCGGGATTGCGAAAAGGAGCAGGCCCATCACAGTTGCTACATGTAATAACACAGCGCTTCGCCCGACCGCTGTCCAAGAACGGATGTTCATTTGCACGGAAAGACATTCCTTCCTTCCGAAAAGTCGTGTCTTGATCGGCTCAGGTGTCTTTGGCGCGGTATTCCAAGCAGTTGCAAGCATCGTCAGAAGCGAATTGTGAAACCGACGATCGGGCCCTGTTGCACGACATCGAAGATGAAGCCGTTGTCACGGTAATCTACGCCGAGTGCTCTGTAACCAAGCGTCGCAGAAACCGTCTCGTTGATGTTGTAGCCAAGGCCTGCCATGACATCCCAATCGATGTTGGCACCGCCACCACCGACAAGGCCCCATCCAATGGCGTAGAAATTGGGCGTGAAATTGTAGGTGCCGCGCACCCCGGCCAGGCCATCGACCCACGTGGCGCTGTCGGTATAGCTGCGCCCACCGAGAATTCCGCCGTTGAAGGAAATCTCGGTCTCCACTGACCACACCCGCAGGCCGCCCACGATATCCAGGCGGCCCTCAGATCCTTCAAGGACCGAGTAACCCACGCCGAAAAGGCCGGCGAAAGTTTGAGTGTCGACGTCGACACTCGTCGCCAACAAACCGTGTGGTGTGGCATCGCCGGCGGAAAGCTTGGTGTAGATCAGGTCGCCGAAAACGCTGAATCGTCCGTTCCGCGCCTCTCCTATGACCATTCCGCCAAAATCAAGGTTGTCGAAAATGTCACTAAAGCTCGCGTCCATGTTGACCGTGGGAAGACCAAACTGTGCGGTCTCACCGGATAGACCTGCCGCCCAGAAGTAGGGCGTGATCGAATAGGACCATCCTTCCTCGATCGCAGAAATGTCGTTCGCTGCGCGGCTAGCATCAAGGTCGGCTGCCATCAGCGGCCCGCACATGAGGGCGCTCGCGACGCCGGCAGCCGTAATTAGTCTCTTCATAAAATGCTCCGTTTTTCGAGAAGTTCAATTCAGTGGTAAGCGGAATGGCCGTCAGGCGATGGCCGCAAACGGCGCGTTAGGGGCTTCTCCATTGAGGGATGCCGAAAGGCTGGGTCCGTTTTCACGGGCTGTCCCTCAATTCTGACGAGCGTCACAGATTGATTTAGGTTCCACCCGTTGTTTTGACCAGCAGTCCTTGACCGTGAACTCCTGCTCAGCGCCCGACCGGCCCGCCAATCCATTGAGGTGGTGAGCGTAGTTTTCGCGTGTCGTTTGATCGACAACAGCGACCGGTGCAGCGAGGATCAGGCCCGCAGCACTGCCTGCTGCTGCCGCAACCCCGGTCGTTCCAGCGATGAGATGATCCCCAAGGCCCATCTTGCTGTCGGTCAACGTCTGGCCCTCTGATATCCGGGCGCCGATTAGCTGGACCACCTGCGGCGATTCCGCGAACTTGCCATGGTGCATGCTATCCCCGGCCTTCACCTTGGTCAGATCAATGACGGTGATATCATGGTCCGCCAACTCTTGCTTATAAGGGGCCTGCTCCGGATCGATCGATCCCAGCCGGGGGATGTCCCCCCAGACCCTGCGCGAGAACGCCAGCGCCCGGTCGTCCTGCGATACGAAGAGGGTGAACCGCGGGTGCTGGTCGCCCATGTCCTCGATCTGCGAGCGGAACACATCGACGTCGACGTCGGGCGCCGCGAGCATCACGTTTTTGAACTTTGCCGGTAGGCGTCCGTTACGGATGGCCATTTGGCGAAGCGCTTCCAATGTCAGCCAGTTCCCCATGGAATGCGCAAGGATTGAGACGTCTTTCACCTGCTTATCCGCAGCCAGATATTGGAACAGCGATTCCAGCGCATTGCGGGTATAGTTGGTGCTTTCACGGTCAT
>NZ_JBCHVG010000030.1:0-56888 GCF_050474445.1 Ensifer sp. B1-9 | reverse complement strand
GACTATGTTGTATCGCTCGACGGACCGCCTCTGTCGTCGTGGCGCTCCCATGAAGAACCTGGCCCATAGCGCATCCTTTGATTCGGAAGATAAGGATGCCCCATCAAAGCCTGGGATCAAACATCTAGCTCTTGTCCATGGCGGACAACAAAGTCGCTCGCATCTCGTTGGCAACCTCTCTCAAAACCGACGTGAATTTTTCCGCGGCCGCTGAACCCGACTTGCGAGCCGGACGCCACACCGCAAGCGTATAAGGCACGGCGACACTGAACCTTCTCAGAACCACTCCGCCCTTGCCCAGATAGCTTGCAGCGGTCAGCGGATTGATAATCGACACGCCCACCCCGGCTGAAACCATCGAGCATACGCTGCCAGCCGTCGTCGTTTCGACTGCATAGCTGCGCGAGACGCCTGCCGCAAAGAAGATATCGTCCAGCTTTCGTCGGTACGGATCGTCTTGAGAGAAGTAAACAAACGGCACATCATTGAAATCTTCCGGCGCGAGCAGCCTCTTTGCCGAGAGGCGATGCCCGAATGGCAGAACACAAACGAGTTCACCCACGTCAATCCGCTGTGAGATCACCCCCTGATACTCGAACCGCCCCTCGGTGACTCCGAGGTCAAACACGGTCGTCGCCATTTCGTGCTGCAGCGACAATTCCTCCAGGGAATGCAGTGAAAGATGAACGGCTGGACGTTGTTTCAACAACCTTTGTGCCACTCGGGGGATAATGGCTTCGGCATAGGCGGGGATGGTCGCGACCCGACAGTTTGCCGCGTTGTGGGTCCGTATCGCCGAAGCAGCGCGACTGATTTCCTCCATACCCACAAAGGCACGGCGCACGACCTCGTGCAGCAGAAGCGCTTGGTTGGTCGGCGTGAGTCGTTTGCCAAAGCGAAGGAAGAGCTCGAAGCCGATCCGCTGCTCCATATCACGCAACTCGCGGCTGATCGTGGGCTGCGATGTCCCCAGTGACGCCGCCGCCGCGATCATTGTCTTGTTGATCATGATCGCGTTGAAAATCTCCAATTGCCTTTGATTGAGCCGCACGGTTCAGCCTCACGGGTATTTATAGTTGAATAGGTTAGCCGTGAACACGGCTGTAAATGGCGCCGGAGCGTTATATCAGAACCGAATAAGAAAGCCGTATCAATTATTTCCCTCCCGCATCATGCTCTGAAATCATGGTGTGACGCGGGACCTATAATTGTGATGGATAGATGATTAATCGTAGGGAAACGATGAGAAATGAACGCGATAATGACCGAAAGTGGCTCTCCTACCGCAGCCGCAACCTATATATCGAGGATGTCTGTCTGAGCGCGGTCGCACATGCGGTGTCGACGCCCTTTTATTGCTATTCCGCGGATGCCATCCGCTCCACCTACACGCACCTTGCAACCGCCGTCCACCCCATCGGGGCTTCCATTTGCTTTGCGGTCAAGGCGAACAGCAACATCTCGGTGCTACGTCTGCTGTCCGACCTCGGTTGCGGCATGGACATTGTCTCCGGCGGCGAGCTGGAGCGCGCGCTGGCCGCAGGGGTGCCGGCATCGAAGATCATCTTTTCCGGTGTCGGCAAGACCCGTGCAGAAATCGCCCGTGCGATCGAGGTGGGTATCCATCAGATTAACGTGGAGTCGTCTGCCGAAATCACGACCGTCGCCGAGGTGGCACGTTCCCTCGGCAAGCGCGCACCCGTCGCGATCCGCGTCAATCCCGATATCGATGCCAAGACTCACGCAAAGATCACGACAGCCACGAAAGAGAGCAAGTTCGGCATCGCGATCGGTGATGTGGCGAACATCTACGCCGAAGCTGCTGCACGGCCCGAGCTGGAACTGGTTGGCGTCGCGGTTCACATCGGATCACAGATCCAGGATATGACACCGTTTCGCAAAGCCTTTGCGGCGATGGCTGACCTTGTAACGTCGATGCGCGACCAAGGCCTGGCTGTCCCGCGCCTCGATCTCGGCGGCGGCATCGGCATCGCTGACGATGGAAAAGTTGGTCCGGACATCGCCGAGTATGCCGCGATCATCCATGAGACCGTCGGCAATCTCGGCTGCAAGGTGACTGTCGAGCCGGGCCGCTGGCTGGTGGGACGGGCGGGTTTGCTCGTCACTGAGCTGCTTTATCTGAAAAACATGGCGAACGGCCCCATGGGGATTCTGGATGCCGGGATGAACGATCTGATGCGCCCGGCACTTTACGACGCACACCACCCCATCCTCCCGCTTCGCGCGCCGCAAGCAGGTGAACAAGCCCCCGCCTACAGCCTCGTCGGCCCGATCTGCGAAAGCACCGACAAGTTCGGATCCTATGAAGGGCTCGGCACACTCAACGCGGGCGATCTGCTCGCCTTTGACTGTGCCGGAGCCTATGGCGCTTCGATGGCATCGACGTACAACTCCCGCGATCTCGTTGCGGAGGTCCTTGTCGAAGGAAATCGCTTCAGAACGGTCCGCCATAGGCAGGATATCGGCGAGATGCTGAAGCTTGAGCAAGCGGGGGCATGGCAGGTTGCTAGCCCATCGGAGGGCGCGCACGAGCCGATGATGGCCCGCGGTACAGGCTGAACCGGACACTGGTCCGACAATGAGACCGCCGGGAAAGGACGCCGCGATTGTCGTGGCCGCCGACCCGGATGGGGAACTAAAAAGAAGGGAACGAAAATGCTCAATAGGGTCAAATTTCTGATGGCAACGGGGCTTGTGACGCTTGCCCTGACCACCAGCGGCCTTGCGGCCGACCACGTACTTCGGATCGCCTACCAGGAGGATCCGAAGACTGTCGACGTTCAGATGACGCAGGATTTCTATACGCTGCCTCTCAACGTCTACGATCGCCTCGTGGAAGCAGAGACAAGCGGCCCCGGTCAGACACAGCTGGTGCCCGGCCTCGCCGAGCGTTGGGAAGTCTCCGAAGACGGCAAGACGTACACATTCCATCTTCGCCAGGGCGTGCTCTTCCACAATGGTGAGGAACTGACGGCAGACGACGTGGTCTACACCTTCGGGCGCATGCTTGATCCCAAGACCAAGGCCCTCAGCACCGACATCCTCAACTTCGTGGATGGCGCCGCGGAGCGCTTGGAAGGGACCGCTACTTCGGTTCCCGGATTGCAGGCGGTGGATAAGTACACTGTCAAGATCGTCCTGAAGGAACCCTATGCAGCCTTTATCGCGCTGCTCGCCAGCCCGGGCGCCTCGATCTACAACCGGAAATTCACAGAGCCGCTCGGCGATCAATATGGACTGACGCCTGAGACGACCAACGGCACCGGCCCCTTCATCCTGAAGGAATACAACCTCAACGACAACCAGATCCTCGAAGCCAACGAAAAGTATTTCAAGGGCCGTCCGAAGCTCGACGAGATCATCATCCGCGTCGTTGCGGATCCAGAAACGCTGCGCCTCCTGTTTGAATCGGGCGAGCTGGATGTTTTCGACATCGATTATGCGCCAACGCAGCTCCCCTACTTTATCGGGAGCGATCAGTGGAAAGACCAGGTTCGGTCGGGCCCTCGCGTCGGCATGTACTACTACCATATCAACCAGGCACTGAAGCCCTTCGACGACGTTCGCGTCCGCAAGGCGTTCCAGATGGCGATCAATCGCGATGAAATTCTCCAGAAGAATTTCTACGGCAAGGGTGCGATCGAGAACGGCGTCATCCCGCGCGGCATCAGCTGCTACACCGCTGCCACACCGATCGAATACAACCCGGCAAAAGCCAAGCAGCTTCTGGCAGAGGCGGGCTATCCCAATGGTGTGGACATCAACCTCACGCAGGTCAGCAGCTGGTCCTCGAAGTGGTCCGACATGAACCAGATCATTCAGGCCCAGATCAAGGAGGCCGGGTTCAACGCGCAGATCAAGACGATGGACGAGTCGGCCTACTTCGCCAGCCGCAAGGCTGGCACGGTCGACAACTACACGCAGAACTGGTCCGCTGACTTCAACGATCCGGACAACTTCTTCTACACGTTCTTCAGCAAGAGCGGCACGGCAGTTCGCGGTTACAACAACAACGACGAGGAGGTCTTCGTAGCACTCGACAAGGCCCGCTCGATGACCAATGCCGAGGAGCGCTGCGCGCTCTATCAGAAGATGACCGACAAGATCGTGCAGGAAGATGCCGCCTGGGTGCCGATGTTCAGCCTCGACCACGCCTATGTGGTTCAGCCGCGGGTGAAGAACTTCGTGGTGCCGTGGAACGGTTGGAGCGATATGAGCTACTACAAGATGGAAGTCGAATAAGACGTTTCTGCTGGCGGGGGCGTTGGTAACCCAACGCCCGCACACTCGTTTCCCCTTCTTGTAGGACCAACCTCCCTGCGCCTGCGGTGCCGCGAGGCTGAGTGAAAGATTTCTTTCGATGCTGACCTTCGTGATAAAGCGTATCGCGATCTCGATCCCTGTTCTGATCGGCATCACGGCGCTGCTTTTCATCATGCTCAACGTGATTCCCGGCGACCCCATCGCGCTCTTGATGAAGGAGCATGCGAGCGCAGACGTTATCGCGCGCGTTCGGGCCCAGATGCACCTCGATGATCCGCTCCTCACGCGGTACTTCCGGTTCCTCTTTGCTGCCCTCCAGGGCGATCTCGGTGTTTCGATCAAGCTCAATCGAGACGTGACGACGCTGATCCTGAACGCCTTCCCCAACACCCTTATCCTCACCATCTGCGCGGCGCTCGTTTCGTGGGTGATCGGTATCCCCGTGGGTGTATTGTCGGCGGTGCGGCGCGACTCCCTGGTCGACCATCTCTTCATGGGCTTTTCGCTGGTTGGCGTGTCGATGCCGATCTTCTGGTCGGCTCTGCTGATGCAGTACGTCTTCGCCCTGAAGCTGAAGTGGCTGCCTGTATCAGGGTTCTACGGCTACCAGTACGTGATCATGCCGGCCATCGTTCTTGGTTGGAGCTCCGCCGGTGTGATCGCCCGTCTCACCCGCTCCAGCCTTCTTGAAGTGATGCGCCATGACTACATTCGCACAGCGCGTGCCAAAGGCCTGCGTGAACTGCTTGTCATCCGCCGGCATGCGCTCAAGAACGCTCTCATCCCGGTTGTCACCATCATGGCGATCCAAGTCGCAGGGCTTCTTTCCGGCGCCGTTATTACAGAGGCGATCTTCGGCATTCCAGGAGTGGGCCGCATCTCCGTCAGTGCCATTCAGGCGCGCGACATGCCTCTTTTGCAGGGCTCCGTGCTTTTCGCCACCGCGCTCGTCATCCTGGGCAATCTCGTCGCAGATATTCTCTATTCCTTCCTCGACCCCCGCATTCGCAATGAAATGAAGGGAGGCTCGAAATGACAGAGATCACAGAGGGCAACGTGGACGTCATCGACGATGCCGGCAACGACAGCTTCCTGCGCGACGGCATCAGGGTTTTTGCGAAGAACCGCATGGCGATGGTCGGACTGACCCTGGTCGGCCTTCTGGTCTTCGTGGCGCTTTTTATTCCGTTCATAAGCCCCCACGATCCCTATCGCGTGGCCATGGACGAACAATTCTTGCCGCCCTCCGCCACGTTTTGGCTGGGAACAGACAACTTTGGCCGGGATCTGTTGACCCGTATTCTCTACGGGGCACGGATTTCGCTGATCGTTGGCATC
The DNA here is from genome assembly GCF_050474445.1 of Ensifer sp. B1-9. NCBI lineage: Bacteria > Pseudomonadati > Pseudomonadota > Alphaproteobacteria > Hyphomicrobiales > Rhizobiaceae > Ensifer > Ensifer sp. B1-9. The sequence continues at coordinate 51,266 of NZ_JBCHVG010000030.1, read as the reverse complement.
GTTCCGAGCTTCATCTCTTTGATGATCGGAGCTGTTTTGGGCATCATCAGCGGCTACTTCGGCGGTCGGATCGACTTCATCATCATGAGGCTCGCCGATATGATGATTGCTTTCCCCTCGCTGTTGCTCGCGATGGTGGTGATGTACACGCTCGGGGCGAACCTCTTCAACATTTTCATCGCCTTGAGCCTCGTCGGTTGGGCCGGTGTCGCCCGCGTCGTGCGTGCCCAGACACTTGCCGTCAAGGAGAAGGAGTTCATCGAGGCAGCACGCGCCAATGGCACGAGGAAGGGGAAGATCATGAGGGGTCACATCTTCCCCAATGTCGTCCCGACCCTGATCGTGCTGTTTTCGCTCAGCATCCCCGAGGCGATCATGTGGGAATCGAGCCTCAGTTTTCTCGGGGTGGGCGTCCAGCCGCCGGAGGCGAGTTGGGGACTTCTGGTGGCCAAGGGTAAGGAGTACATCTTCTCGGCTCCGCTTGTTGCCATCATGCCGGGGGTGGCGATCCTGATAACGGTGCTGGCATTCAATTTTGTTGGCGACGGTCTGCGGGACGCGCTCGATCCCTACATGAAAGATTGATGAGCGCGATGATGACAGATCAGGCTAACTTGCTGAGCGTGCGTAACCTTCGCACGGAATTCAAAACACAGAACGGACCTGTCCGGGTCGTCGACGGCGTTTCGTTCGACGTCGGGCGTGGCAAAATCGTCGGCCTCGTCGGCGAGTCCGGTTCCGGAAAAAGCATGACGGCGCTGTCGCTGATGGGGCTCGTGCCCACTCCGCCGGGAACGGTGAACGCCGACAGCATCATGCTCAACGGAACCGACTTGGCGCGACTGAACAGGGACGAGTTACGCCGCTGGCGCGGCCGGGAAATCGCGATGGTGTTTCAGGAGCCCATGACATCGCTGAACCCGGTCAAGACCATGGTCCAGCAGGTTGGCGAGCCGCTCGCCATCCACACCAATCTTGGCAAGCGCGCCATCCGCGAGAAGGTTCTGCGCATGTTCGAGACTGTCGGCATTCCGGAGCCTGCTGCACGGCTGGACGTCTATCCGCATCAGCTGTCGGGTGGTCTCAGGCAGCGGGCGATGATCGCCATGGGTCTTATCTGCGAACCGCAGCTCTTGATTGCTGACGAACCGACGACGGCGCTCGACGTGACGACCCAGGCACAGATCCTGCGGCTGATGATGGCGCTTCGCGACAGGGTCGGTACAGCGATCGTCATGATCACGCATGACCTCGGGATCATTGCCGAGATGTGCGACGAGGTGAACGTGATGTATGCCGGTCAGATTGTCGAGCGCGCCAACGTTTTCGACCTCTTCGATCGGCCTTCACATCCCTATACCAGAGGTCTGCTTGCCTCGATCCCGATGGCAACGGAAAAGCGCACGGCCACGCGCATGAACAGCATTCCGGGTGTGGTGCCCAATCTCGCGAAGCTTCCCACGGGCTGTCGATTCCATCCGCGCTGCGCTGACGCGATGCCGATCTGCAAGCTGAAGTCGCCTGAACTGACCGATCTGGGCAACGGGCATCAGGCCCGCTGCTGGCTGCACGACAAACAAGGAGGAAAAGCGTGAGCGAAGTCCTCATTTCAGCCGAGGGGTTGAGCAAGCACTACCACATCGGCTCTGGTTTCTTCCGCCCGGAGCGGGTGGTCCGTGCGGTGGACGGCGTCGATCTCGAAATTCGCGAGAGGGAGACCTTCGCACTGGTGGGCGAGTCGGGCTGTGGCAAGACAACGCTCGGCCGCGTGATGCTGCGTCTGATCGAGCGGAGCGCCGGCACTGTGCGGTATCGCGGCCAGGACCTGCACACGCTGGACGAAGCTGCGATGCGGGCGATGCGCAAGAAGCTGCAGATCGTCTTTCAGGATCCCTACGCTTCGCTTAACCCCCGCATGCGGATCAAGGACATACTGGCGGAACCACTGCGCGCGCACGGTTTCGGGACCGAGACCGAGATCGAGAAACGCTGCGGCGAACTGCTCGACATGGTCGGACTGCGCCGGCAGCTCCTGCGCCGCTACCCCCACCAGTTCAGCGGCGGGCAACGACAGCGCATCGGCATTGCACGCGCACTTGCCAACAGCCCGGAGTTCGTTGTCTGCGACGAGGCCGTCTCCGCACTCGACGTCTCGATCCAAGCGCAGGTGCTCAACCTCTTGCGTGACCTGCAGGAACAGCTGAAACTCACCTATCTGTTTATCACGCACGACCTCAGCGTCGTGCGCCAGTTTGCCGATCGCGTGGGAGTGATGTTCCTTGGGCGGATGGTGGAGGTCGGAACGACGGAAGAGATTTTCTCCAATCCTCGCCATCCATACACGATGTTTCTGATCTCGGCGGTCCCACGCCCTGATCCGCATCAGAGAAGCCGCGAAAGGCCGATGCTGGTCGGCGACATTCCAAGTCCGATGAACCTGCCGTCAGGATGTCGTTTTCATACGCGCTGCCCCTATGCCCAGGCGATCTGCAGAAGCGAGGAGCCGGCGTTGTCACACCGTGGTGGCCGGGTCGTCGCATGTCATTTTCCCTTGGATCGGTGATCGGGGTGTTTCACGTCAAGGAAGGAGTTCAGGCTTGGATTTGATCGTATCTCGAAACGGGGATGGCTGGCAGGCCGCCTATGGAGACAAGCACTGGCGCTGCGCTATTGGCCGCGGCGGTCTGCGCGCTGCAAGCGAAAAGGTCGAGGGAGACGGTGCGAGCCCGATCGGGCGTTGGCCAATCCGCCAAGTCTTGTACCGTGCTGACCGGATCGCCAAACCGGAATCGCCGTTTCGCACAGGTGCCATTGATCGCTTGGACGGCTGGTGTGACGCCCCCTCGCATCCGGACTACAATCGCCAGGTAAAGCTGCCCTTTGCCGCAAGTCACGAAGAGCTCTGGATGGATGACGATCTCTACGACATCGTCGTCGTTCTGGGCCACAACGATGACCCACCGGTCGCAGGCGCGGGTAGTGCCGTCTTTCTGCACATAGCCCGTCCGGATTACACGCCTACGGCGGGATGCGCGGCGCTTTCGCGGGATAATCTGCTGACGTTCCTGACGCTGGCTGGGCCTTCAACCCACCTCGTATTCTCTGACGCGGCCTGATGACAGGCGCCGTCGCCGTCGAGCCGTGGCTCCAAGCGGCGGCCCGGCGGTCTTTCTCTCGTTCCTGACCATGCGCTCGGCATGGTGTTCCCAACACAGATCTCTTCATCATGACAGCCATTGATGCCGCCGCGCTCGATCGAATGCTCAATCTCCTGCCGCGCCGATACAAAGGGCCGGGCGGTGTCGCCGGGGTGGTCAAGGATGGGCAGGTGATAGCCCGCCATGCCTGGGGATTTGCCGACATGTACCGGCGGCTGCCGATGACGGCGGCTACGCGCTTGCCGATCTGCTCGCTCTCCAAGCAATTCACCTGTGCGCTGCTGTTGGACCAGTTCGAGGATCCGGCCGCCCTCGACCTCCATGTGAGGGACTTTATTCCCGACTACCGCGATACGCTGCCAACAGTGGAGCAGCTCTGCCATAACCAGTCAGGCTTGCGCGACTATTGGGCGTTGACGGTCCTTCAAGGCGCCGAGCCGGAGGCGGAGTTTACCCGCGAAATGGCGCTTCCGCTCATTGCCCGATCGAAAACCGGCCACTTCCCGGCGGGTAAACTTTACTCCTACAACAATGCCAACTTTCGAATAATTGGCGAACTCATCGAGCGGGGAACGGGCCGTGCGTTCGGTGAGCTTCTGGCCGAGCGCATTTTCGCGCCAGCTGGTATGAAAACCGCGGAACTCGCCGCAGACACCCGTTTTCCGCTCGACGGCGTGGTCGGTTATGAGGGTAACGACGACGTCGGCTTTCTGCCGGCGCAGAACGGTGTCTTTTGGTTCGGCGACTCGGGTATTGCCGCATCGCTCGACGATCTGCTGGCCTGGGAACTGCATATTGACGCGACCCGCAATGACCCCCGCAGTCTCTACAATCGTCTGTCGGTACCGGTCACCTACGCAGACGGATCGCCAGCAAGCTATGGTTACGGGCTGCGCCGTGACACGGTCGGAGGCATCAAGATCACCGGGCATGGCGGGGGCCTGCGGGGTTTCAGCTCCTTCCGGCTCCATGCGGCGGAGGAACGACTTTCCGTAGTGGTCATGTTCAACCATGACACCAGCACTTTCACAGCTGCCACCGCTCTTCTAAACGCCGCTCTCGGTCGCGAAGCTGCCAGCGACGCCGTGCGTCCCGAAAATTGGGATGGCCTTTGGCTCGATGAGGAACAGGGCCTCGTTGTGCGGACCGTCCAGGAAACGACTGGCGTCAAACTGTATTACGCACCGTCGGCGGCGCGGCTCACGGTTTCGGCCGACGGCGTCGCCCGCGGCCACGCGGTCAGCTTGAAAAAGGACGGTGAGCTGCTCGTTATGCAGCGGGAAAGCGAAAACCTCAAGGTTATCGCACGTCCCCTCTCCCCGATCGAATGGGCCGACAGCGCCGATATTGCCGGTCGGTATTGGTCTGAGGAGCTCGATGCGTATGTTGAGATCGAGTCCCGCGCCGGCGCCGTGCACGCCATGTTTCAGGGGATGCTCGGCACGGGTCCGGTGGAACGCATGTACGCGCTGGCCGAGGACATCTGGATCATCACCACAAGACGTGCGATGGATGCCGCCCCTCCTGGCGATTGGACCGTCCAAGTGGAGCGCAACGCCGCCGGAGACGTCGCAGGCCTGACGATTGGCTGCTGGCTCGCTCGCAAAATTAGCTATCGGCGCCAAGCCAGAGACCGACAGGCTTCTGCGGGCCCGTCGCAAGTTTCGGACACCAACGAACCGTTGGCCCCTAGCTAAAATCTTCGGCTCGCGTCTATGGTTCGAACCGGCGGTGGTTCTGCAGGCTATGGTCCAGGAGCGCCAACCTACGCTGTCCGGCCGCGCAAGCTTGCAACGCCGCTCTTTGGCGTCGAAACCTCGTCGGGCGTAGAACGTCAGTTCTAATATGGCGACGTTATCGTCTTCTATAACCTGCCCCGAACCGGTTGGCGAGGCGCAATCTTTCTGCCCGCGCCTACGTTTGGCTCAAAAGTCGATCACGGCCGGCGCCACTAAGGCCGCGATGAGAGCCACGTGCATCGGACGTCACGTTCGTTCTAACCCCGCTCTTAGCTAGACCTGTCGAAAAGGGGACAGTCTGCACTGACCCCAGAGCCGACTTTCAATCCCTCGCCTTGAATGGATGTGAACCGACGACATGTCATTGCGTTGCGCGAACACCAGAGGCCGCTATGAGCCTGCGTCAGCCGTTTTGAGCGGCCGTTTCCAGCGGACGGAATGTGCTTCCCAGCGCTGGATGACAAAGTGCTCGACGACTAACATGACCGCGACGAAAGCAAGGGAGTAAACGAGAACATGGGTGGTTTCGAATTGCTGGAAATAGAGGTGGACGCGAAAACCTATGCCATTCGAGCGACCGAGGAATTCGACGACGAGGACGATCTTCCAGATCACTGCAATACCGTTGCGCGCCGCGACCGCAAGCCAAGGGGAGAGTTGCGGCAAAACGAGATGGCGCAACCGGTCGCGGCGGGACAGGCGGGAAACGATTGCGAGATCCTCCAGCGCCGGAACGAAATTTCGGACGCCCTGACGGATGGTGATCATCACCATCGCCGTCTTATTCAGTGTCACGGCCACGATGGCGGCGAGTTCGTTGAGGCCGATCCAGAGATAACAGAGCACTATCAGCACTAACGCCGGCAGGTTCATGAAAATCGTCACCCAAGGATCCGCCCAGCGGTCAAACATCCTGTAACGGCCGAGCAGATAACCGAGCAGGCTGCCCGCCGTCATCGCGAGCACGAAGGCAGTGGTGACGCGCAGCAGTGTCGCCAGCAGTTCTCGCGGTAGGCGTCCGGATGCGATTTCCGCGAAGAACACGCGTGCGACATCGACCGGCCCGGGCAGGACGGAAGGATCGGCCTTCAGACCTGCAAGCGCAGCCCAGAAAAGGGCGAAGAGCCCTAGCGATAAGATAAAGACCGTGCCCGACGGGTGGTCTTCGGCGCGCATATCAGCCATCGAAATCTCCCGATCTCACTATAACCGGCAGCGCCTTCAGCCGATCCGCGACCTTGGTCGTATGGCAGTGTTTTAGCAGGCGCCTAGGAATCGGAGCGGGAGGGCTCCGATCATGAAGAAAGCTCTGGTGCGACGTGGTGCGCTGCTTGGCATTGTCAGCCTCATTTTGTTCGGCCGCAGCTCTTTTGCGGCCCCGCTTGATCGTGAAGCGCTGGCTGGCATGATCTTGCCGCCCTATGCTCTTGGCGAGCCTGTAAACGACAAAGGCGTCTGGACGTTGCTTAATTCAGGCGGAACGGATGCAGGCTATGTCTTCGAAACCGGACCAATCGCGCCGATGCCCGGATTTTCCGGCGCGCCGATCGACATGCTCGTGACGATCGATCGCGACGCCCGCTTTCTTGATGTCCGGTTAATTTCGCACAACGAGCCGATCTTCGTTTCCGGCCTTGGAGAAGCGCCGCTGCGTGCTTTCCTTGAACAATATCGCGGTCATTCGATCCGCGAGTCGCTGGTCGTCGGCACACCCTATGGCGACACCGGCAACGGCTCGGACCTCGTCTATCTCGACGGCGTGACGAAAGCGACGGCCTCCGTGCGGATTGCCCACGAGTCGATCCTCGCCGCGACGCTCGCCGTGGCGCGGGAAAAGATGCAGGGCGTCACGGGCGGCCCGCCGGTCCGCCCCGATGCAGCCATCGACGAGAAGCTCGACTGGGCGGCGCTCATCGCGCGCGGCTATGCCCGGAACCTCAAGATCACAAACGCGAAACTCGACGCAGCTTTCAGCGCGACGACCTGGGCGCATGACGATCCCGAAGCCGCCGGCAATCCCGAAGGCCTTTATCTCGATCTCTGGGCCGTCGATATCGGTCCACCGGCCATTGCGCGGGGCGTGTTGAGCGAAGAGAGTTTCGCAGATCTTCAGCGCCAGCTGCGCCAGTCGCCGGATGACGAGCCGATCCTCGTCATCGATGCGGGCCGTCACGGCTTGGTCTCGACGGATTTCGTGCGCAATACAGCGCCGGACCGGCTTTCGGCGGAGCAAGACGGCCTGCCCGTGGCGCTGCGCGATGCCGACATGCTGGTGGAAACACGGGACGGCGTGCCGCAGGGGACGACCATGCTGCTGCGCGTCGACCGCCGCCTCGGCTTCGATCCGACGCGGGAGTGGACGCTGTCTGCCCAGGCCGTGCGGGCGCATGGCATGCTGAAGCCTGAATTGGGATCCGTGCATTTTCCGCTGGTGCTAAAGGCTGACGAGAGGTTCTTCATTCGTCCCGAGATAACTGCCGCGCTGCCGCCGTGGCGGGAGGCTATGGTCGCCCGCAAATGGGACTTGGCGGTACTCGGGTTGTTATTGGCCGGGCTGCTCGCCGCCGTTGGACCCGGTATGCGCAGGCTGTCAACGCCGACGGTTCTGCGCCCCGCGCGCCTTGGCTTTCTTGCCGGTGTCATCGGTTTCGTTGGCTGGTGGGGCCAGGGTCAGTTGTCGATCGTCACACCGCTGGCCGTGCTCCGCGCGATCAGCGGCGGCGGCAATCTTGCCGTCCTCCTCTACGATCCCTTCTCTCTCATGATCTGGGGGGCAGCCATCGCCGGCTTCGTGCTCTTCGGGCGCGGGTTATTCTGCGGCTGGCTCTGCCCCTTCGGCGCCATGCAGGAATTCGCGCACCACGCTGGCCGCCTTCTGCGGCTGCCGGAATGGAAACCGTCGCCGATCTGGGACGAGCGACTGAAAGCCGGCACCTGGGTCTCGCTCGCTGGCCTGATCGCCGTCGCGGTTCTCGCGCCGGAAAAGGCCGAAACGGCAGCCGAGATCGAGCCCTTCAAGACGGCCGTCACTACGTTCTTTAAGCGTGAATGGTACTATGTCGCCTATGCCGCCTTCTGGCTGCTGGTTGCCATGATCACCTTCAAGGGCTTCTGCCGCTATGTTTGTCCGCTGGGTGCATTGATGGCACTGGGCGGCCTAGTGCGCGTGCGCAAATGGATACCGCGGCGCATGGAGTGCGGTTCGCCTTGCCAGCTCTGTCGCGTGCGCTGCCGCTATGGTGCCATCAAGACAACCGGAGAAATCGCCTATTCCCAATGCTTCCAGTGCCTTGACTGCGTGTCGATCCATGATGATGAGGCACAATGCGTGCCGCTGGTGCTCGCGGCACGGAAGCGAGCACCAGCGTCATTGGGGGCGCGGGCATGAAGCGGCGGCGTTTTCTTTTCATCGCAGCGGCCGTGGCCTTTGCCGGTTCCGCCCGATGCGAGGTGACGTCCTGGCAGGCGGAGATGTTCGGCGGCACGGTTCGCGTCGACCTACGTGGCCCGCATGGCCTTTCAGAAAAGGTGATGCGCAGGATCGTAGAAACGATCGCCGAGGTCGAAGCCTCGGCGAGTCTCTTCAAACCCGGCTCCGCCCTTAGCCGACTGAATGCCATCGGCCATCTCGACGATCCGCCCTCTGCCTTCATCGATCTTCTTGGCCTTGCCGATCGCCTATTCAAGGTGACCGGCGGACGTTTCGACCCGACGGTACAGCCACTCTGGCGGGCGCTTGCCGAAGGGCGCGACAGCACGGAGGCAAGGGAGGCAATTGGCTGGGATAAGGTGCAGATCGAGCCGCCTATCCGGCTCGGCAGGGGTCAGGCCTTGACCTTCAACGGTATCGCGCAGGGATATGCGGCGGATCGCGTGCGCGAGTTGTTGCGAGAGGCGGGCTACGGCCAGGCCCTTGTCGAGATGGGGGAGTTTGCCGCGATCGGCGGACCGTTCAGCGTGGCGGTGGAAGACCCTGATCTTGGTGAGATCGCCGTCCGCCGCCTTGCCGGCAACGCCATCGCCACCTCCAGCCCTTCCGCCATGCGGGTCGGCAACGGTTTCCATATTATCGGCCCGAAGGGCGAACGCCCCTGCTGGTCGACTATCTCAGTGGAGGCCAACAGTGCTGCCTTGGCAGATGGCTTTTCGACCGCCTTCTGCCTGATGTCGCCTGACGACATCCGCGCCGCAATACACCAGACCCCTTCCATCACTCGCGTGACAGCGGTCGATCTTACCGGAGATATCTCGACCTTTTAGCGCTGCGGGGGTGTGAAGGTAAGATCATGCCCTTCGAAGATGCGGGCAATCTCACCATCGGTGATCGCCTTTTCGATCGCCTCGTCGATGGCGTAACCCAAATCCTTGTGTTGGGAATTGACGCCAACACCGAGCGTCCATTTTCCTCGGCCCAAGCCAACGAGCGTCGGGGAATGAACCTTCAACCCGTCGTCCGGATGACGCGATGCTCCCGCCTCCAGTTCGGCACGCGGCCCCATCGCCGCCTTGGTCTCATGCTTCGCCAAGCCATCCATGGCAGCGGCGGTAGACCTGTAACGATGGATCTTGTCGACCGGGCCGATCAGCGACGTCAGGTAGAAATCGGCAATCGAGTCATTCTCGACGGCTACGGGATCAAAGCGGAAGAAGGGGGGCGTCGGCGCCTGGTCTTCGTAATCGGCCACGCGGTAGGCAATTGCAACTTTTTCGGTGGCGTATTGGCCGGTGAAAGTGACCTGCTCGATGCGGCAGACGAGCGCGCTGTCATAAGGCACGTGCAGCATGACATCGCTGACCCGCCCGCCGACGGCTGCACCCTTCCAGACATAATTGAGCAGGTCTGCCTCCAGATTTTCACCGGATGCGACCAGCCGGAATTTCGGCTCGACGCCGAGCGCCTTGGCGATCAGGCGGCCGATCTCGATATCCACGCCGGCCGGTTTGCCCTTTTCCTCATAAGACCACGGTGCATAGTCCTCATAGACGGCGAACTCGATCCAGCCCTCCTCGATGATCCGGTCGAAGTCCCGGCCGACATCCTGCCCGAAGGTGTTCTGCGGCTTAGGCTGGGGCTCGTAGCCTTCGCAACGCGCAAAGGCGCCGCCCGGAAGGGCAACGCTGACGAGAAAGGCCAGAAGGGCGCGGCACATCATGGCGGCTTTTACTGCGTGGCGGAAAGGCCGACCGTCAGAACTTCTGCCGCCTTTTTCCAGCTTTCCGGCTTGTCCGAGAGGATGCGCGCCGCCTCATAGGTGACGCTGTCGGCGACCGGCGCGCCGGAGGCTGTCTTCACGGCGGTAGCAATCGTCTCGAGTTCCTGCTTCAAAGCGGCGGTGTCAGCGACCTTACCGGAGCCGAGTTCGTCGCGGATTTCGTGCAGGCGCTTGGCATGGTCATCGAGTGCACCATCCTCCGGACGTGTTTCCACGTAGGTGCGGATCGCCCAAGCGGCCTTCTGACCGAGAATGTCTCCGAAGGCCGGCATCTTGGTCGTGCCGTCCTGAGTGTAGCCATGGCGGAACCGCTCGATGAACCACTCGTCACCCACCTCTTCCGCCTCGAGGAAGCGCAGGTCGGGTGCAAGACCGCCGGAGACGGCACCCAGGCCATGACATCGGGCGCAATTCTGGTTGAAGCCCGAGGCACCGATTTCGACCGCTTTTAGCCAGACCTCGTGGCCAGCCTTTGCCTCGCGATAAGGATTTTCGGTCTGCCACTCCTCGCCCACGTCCGGCAGTGCGTCGGTATTGACCGGTTGCGGCGCCACGTCGCCGTGGGCGATCACGAGACCCGTGGTTGCCAGAAGGATGACTGCGGCAATCCCGCCGCGAATGATGTTGGCCGACATGCGGTCCTCCCTTGCATTTCACACCAACGATTTTTTAAGGCACACCCCTCTCCCGGCGATATGCGACCTAGGTCGCCCCATCCGCCGCAGTCTCATGCCACCAAGGTCGTATTTCGGCGTCAGCGCCAAGCCGGCATGCTCATTACCGGGAGGACCTGACATGCCGGCAAGTCTTGCAGCGTGCCGTAGGAGGCTTTGCCTGGCGGTCGCGATCGTCTGCTTTGCATCGTCGGCTGCAGCCGAGATTACGATACCGATGACCTACCTTCGACAGGTGGTGAAGACACCGCCGGTGCTCTCCAACCTCGATCCGATCCCGCAGGATCGTGGCATCGCCGGCGCGCAAGTGGCGTTAACGGATACAAAGACGACCGGCAGCTTTCTGGGTCAGAACTACAGCCTTGCCGTCGTTTCCGTCGAAGCGGAAGGTGACTTCCCCAGTGCGGCACGTCAGGCACTTGCCACCTCGAAAATCCTGTTTCTCGAAGCCACGCCCGAGAACATGCTCGCCGTCGCGGATCTGCCGGAAGCGAAAAACGCGCTGCTCTTCGACATCGCGTCGGGTGCGCGGCGACTGCGCGATACCGATTGCCGCAGGAACCTGTTGCACACGATTGCAGAAGATGCCATGCGCGCCGACGCCTTGATGCAGGTGCTGAAAGCTCGTCGCTGGACGCGCACAGTCCTGATCGTCGGGCCGAAGCCGGAAGACAAGGCCTACGCCGAGACACTGCGCGCCTCGGCACAAAAGTTTGGCGTGGAGATCCTCGCGTCCAAGAACTGGACCTTTGATACGGATCTGCGCCGTGCCGCGGGCCAGGAAGTCCCGCTCTTCACGCAGGACTTTCCAGACTACGATGTGCTGCTGATCGCCGATGAAGCCGACGATTTCGCCCGCTATGTGCAGGACAATACCTGGCTGCCGCGGCCGGTTGCCGGTTCCGATGGGCTGCGGGGCGAAGGTTGGGCTTCAGTCTTGGAGCAATGGGCTGCCGTGCAGTTGCAGAACCGCTTCGAAGAGGCCACCGGTCGCGAAATGAGCTCACGCGACTATGCCGCCTGGACTGCAGTGAGGACCATCGGCGAGGCGGTGACGCGCACCAACTCCGCCGATCCGGCCGTGCTGCGCGCCTTCATCCTCTCGGATAAGTTCGCCCTCGACGGCTTCAAGGGCCGCAGCCTCAGCTACCGCAGTTGGAACGGCCAGTTGCGACAGCCGATGCCGGTCGTCAATTCTCGCGCGCTTGTCGAGCTGACACCACTCGACGGCTATCTGCATCGGACCAATGACATGGACACGCTGGGCCTCGACAAGCCCGAAAGCGCCTGCACCGCCTTTGGAGAATGAGATGAGACGTCCTCTCCTGTTGCTTATCCCCCTTCTTGCCGCGACTGGAGCGCAAGCGTTTGCCGGGGAAATCTGGGTGACGAACGAGAAGGACGACACGATCTCTGTCATCGACACGGACAAACTTGAGGTCGTGCGCACGATCAAGACCGGCGAGCGGCCGCGCGGCATTATCTTCAATTCCGACCACACTCGCGTCTATATCTGCGCTTCCGACAGCGACGCCGTGCAGGTGCTGGATCCGGCCTCCGGCGAAATCCTGCACGACCTGCCCTCCGGGGAGGACCCGGAGCAGTTCATACTCGCGCCTGACGACACGCACCTGTGGATCGCCAACGAGGAAGATGCGGTGACGACCGTAGTCGATGTTGGCACGCGGCAGGTGGTCGGCCAAATCGATGTGGGCATCGAGCCCGAGGGCATGGCAGTCTCGCCGGACGGCAAGATCGTCATCACCACGTCGGAAACCACGAACATGGCGCACTGGATCGACCCGGAGAAGAAGACGATCTTCGCTAACACGTTAGTCGATTCCCGCCCGCGCCATGCCGAATTTGCGAAGGGTGGGACGGAGCTCTGGGTCTCTTCGGAAATCGGCGGCACGATCACCGTCTTCGATGTCGCGACGCAAGCCGAAAAGGCAAAGATCCGCTTCGAGATCACGGGTGTGAGCGCGGATCTTATCCAGCCCGTCGGTTTCGAGTTCACCCCCGACGGCAAGACGGCCTTCGTCGCACTCGGCCCAGCCAACCACGTGGCCGTCATCAACGCAGAAACATTTGCGGTCGAGAAATATGTGCTCGTCGGTCGCCGCGTTTGGCACCTGGCCTTCTCGCCGGATCACACGCAGCTCTTCACCACCAACGGCGTCTCCGGCGACGTGACCGTTATTGATGTCGCGACGCTGGAGCCTTTGAAATCCATCAAGGTCGGCCGCTTCCCCTGGGGCGCGGCTACCCGGCCATGACTTGTGCGGCGGACCAAATGAAGAAGTCTATTTTCACCACCATGATGCTTGCTGCGGTCCCGTTCGCCGCGACCGCCACCGATGACGACGCCAAGCAGGAGACGGCAGTCGGTGTTGCCGGCCTTCTGTCAAAATCAAACCGTGAGACGTTGCCCGGCCTCACGCTCTCGGCTGGCCATCCGATCGCTGAAGCGCCGCTGATCCTGAAATCCGGCCGATATTACACGCTGAAGATCGAGGCTGACGGCAGCCAGGAGCTGGCGCTGGAGGGCGCCGGCTTCTTCCGAGCCGTCTGGGTCAACGAGATCGTCATCGAGGGTATCGAGATCCGCCCGCTCGGCGTGGATTCCGTTGAGTTCGATGAGGCTGGCAAAGCGGAAATCAGTTTTGTTGCGATCAAACCGGGCAGCTACCAGCTAAAAATTCCAGGTAGCACAGGCGGAACACAGCAGGTCGCCATAACCATTGAGTAACGCACCATGGGTGGTTTGAGAGTCGAAGGTATCAGCCATGATTGGGGAGCGTGCCGCGCGCTCGACAATGTTTCCTTTGCCGTTGAGCCCGGCCGTTTCTGCGCCCTGCTTGGCCCGAATGGTGCGGGAAAATCGACGCTGTTCGGTATGTTGACACGGCTCTTTACACCGCGAAGCGGCCGTATTGCTGTCGCGGGGCATGACTTGGCGCGTGAACCGCGTGCCGCGCTCGCCCAGATGGGTGTCGTCTTTCAGGCCTCGACGCTCGATCCCGACCTCACCGTCAAGCGCAACCTCCTGTATTTCGCCGCCCTGCACGGTCTTTCGGGGCGCGAAGCGGAGACACGCGCCATGGCCGCTCTCGACCGGCTTGGCATGGTAGAACGGGCCGGGGAAAAAACCGCGAAACTCAACGGCGGCCACCGCCGGCGCATGGAAATCGCCCGCGCTCTCCTTCACGGGCCGAAGGTTCTCCTGCTCGACGAGGCGACGGTTGGATTGGATGCTGCGTCGCGCGCGGCGATCACCGCGCATGTGCATGATCTCGCCTCTCAGGGAATGACCGTGCTTTGGGCGACCCATCTGGTGGACGAGGTTCGGGCAAAGGATCGCCTTGTCATTCTCCACCGCGGCCAGGTACTCGCCGACGGCGAGGCCGGCGATATCGGCGGTGACGATCTCACCAGCCGCTTCCTTTCATTGACAGGAGAACGGGCATGACGGTCGAGGCTTTCCCTGCCATCGAAGAAGAAGCGGCTGGCTCCTTTCGCTCGCGTCCTTGGATTGCGCTGCGAGCGATCCTTCAGCGTGAAGCGCTGCGCTTCATCGGCCAGCGCGGACGGCTCGTCGCGGCGCTGGTGCGGCCGTTGGTCTGGCTCTTCGTCTTCGCCGCAGGCTTTCGCGCAACCCTTGGTCTTGCAATCACACCGCCCTATCAGACCTATATTACCTATGAGATCTATATCGTGCCGGGGTTGACCGGCATGATCCTGCTGTTCAGCGGCATGCAATCCTCGCTTAGTCTCGTCTACGACCGGGAAATGGGCTCGGTGCGCTTGCTGCTGACTGCACCGCTGCCGCGCTGGTGGTTGCTGTTTAGCCGACTGCTGGCGGGCAGCCTTATTGCTGTTGTTCAGGCCTATGCGTTCCTTGCCATCGCAGCACTCTATGGCATTCGCTTCCCCTGGTTCGGCTATCTCGCGGCTGCCCCGGCGATCCTGACGGCCGCATTGATGCTCGGCGCGCTCGGCCTGTTGCTCTCCTCCTTCATCCGTCAGCTTGAAAACTTCGCCGGCGTCATGAACTTTGTCATCTTTCCGATGTTCTTTCTGTCCTCCGCTCTCTACCCGCTGTGGAAGATGGCCGAAGCCTCACCCCGTCTTCGGGACCTCTGCGCGCTCAACCCCTTTACCCATGCCGTCGAGCTGATCCGCTTTGCCCTTTACGCCAAGGGCAACCTTCCAGCGCTCGCCGTCACGCTCACAGCCTTCATCGTGTTCGGCCTCGTTGCCATCTGGGGTTACGATCCCGCCCGTGGCCTGGCGGCGCGAAAGGCCTGAAGTGGAAAAGGCCATGCGCCTCGCCATCCTCGGCGCCAGCCTGGTGCTTCGCGGACATGCGGCGCTCGGCTCGCCCTGATGCGGGGGCGTGGTGTTGTCGAAAACCAGGCGCACGGAAGCCTGTTCGTCGATGAGGCAGCGCAGAGCGGCCTTCCGACCGCACCGGCGTCTCAGCTGGGGCGGGTTACAATCTCGACCTCGTGACACCCGACGCTGACAACTGGAAACACGCGCCGGCCTTCTGACCGTCCTCGATGAGCCGCGCAGGCCGCCCCTCAAGCCGTAGGACGCGGCCGGCCAGTCGCTCGGCCTCGGCCTGCACATGCGTCACGAGCAAGGTTGCACAGGGGCGCGCCCCGATCAGGCGTTCGAACAGAGCCATCATTTCCGATGCCAAATCCGGATCGAGGCTGACGAAAGGTTCATCCATGAGAAGCAGGTCAGGCGCGCACGCGAAGGCACGGGCAAGCGATAGCCGCCGTTGCTGGCCGAGGGAGAGCATACCGGGAAAGCGATCGCCAAGCCCCGCCAGCCCCACATCCTCCAACCAGCGCAGTGCCTGGTCTTCGCCAATGCGCCCGATGATGGTGATATTCTGGATCGCCGTGCGCCAAGGTAACAGGACAGGTTCCTGGAAGACCATGGCGAT
Organism: Ensifer sp. B1-9; assembly: GCF_050474445.1. Taxonomy (NCBI): domain Bacteria; kingdom Pseudomonadati; phylum Pseudomonadota; class Alphaproteobacteria; order Hyphomicrobiales; family Rhizobiaceae; genus Ensifer; species Ensifer sp. B1-9. Next base: position 35,525 of record NZ_JBCHVG010000030.1, on the reverse strand, counting down.
CCGTTCGCTCGTTTCACGCCGCCCGACAAAGGCACGGTCGAGACCAGCGACGATCCGCAGCAATGAGGTCTTGCCAACGCCGGACGGGCCGCTCAACGCCACCGTTTCACCCGGCAGTAACGATAGCACCATCGGGCCGAGCACATGGCCCGGCCCGCCGCGATCGAGTTCGAGCCGAAGAACCGGCTCAACTGCCGGGATTAAGGAAAACGCCATCGGGAAGTTCCTTCAGGTCCCCGACAATATCGGCGCCGCCAAGCTCCGTCATGAGAGTGAGCATCCGGGCGGCCGCCTGTTCATCGACCGTGCCTGTTTTCGGTGTTCCAGCCAGGAAGCCAGCCTTCAACGCCTCAAATTCCAAATCGTTCGCGGGCTTCATCATCGAACGAAGGCGTTCAAACGCGGCCGGATCAGAGGCGAGCTTATCCTTGGCGGCACGGGACGCCGCCGAAATCGCTTCGCCGAGGCCGGGATGCGTCTTCAGCAGGTCCCCGCGCACGACATAGCCGACGAGCGGCGTCTGCGGATCAAGCCCCAGGGCTTTTGTCGCTTGGTCGATGGTCACGAGCGGACGCATGCCCGCCGCCTGCATTCGCGCGCCAAAGTTCCAGAAGTTCAGCGCGCCCTGCACCTCGCCATCAAGCGCCGCTTTGTAGACCAGCGGCGGTGCGGCAAAAACCTGTTGCGTTGAGCCGGCCAAATCAAATCCCTCCACCGTTTGCGCATAGGCGCGCAGGATCAGCCAGCTCTTGTCGATGGGGCTGCCGGCCACGGCAATCTTCTGCCCCTTGAGGTCTGCCAACGCTTTGGCCGTAGCGTCAGCCGGCACCATCAGGCCACCAACGGCGCGGGAATAGGGGATGAAAACGAGATCATGGCCGGCAGCGCGCTCGCGCGCCACCCAGAGCCAGTCGGAGACGATCATGTCGACTTCACCGGCAACAAGCGCGATCTGGGCTGCGGGCGCACCGGCAACGTCGCTCACCTCGAGGGAAAAGCCGTTCGCCTTGTCGAAACTATAGTGGCGGATCGTGTCGGCTTCCCAGTTGACCGTGCCGGAAAGCTGCAGCGCGGTGCGCACCACCGGCGTTTCCGCGAGCGCCGGCGCAAGGGATAGAAGCGCTGCGGCTGCAGCGCCGGCGAGCGATTTCAGGATTCTCATGGGTTCCTCCTCCCTGATCGGATGAGGCTAACCGTTCCCCGTTGGCCTCGATATACGACCTATTGACAGGGGGCGAACGCGCCCGAAATCCGGCCAAACGGGCGTTTTACGACCAAGGTACAATTCAGTCGTTTCACAACTGCGCCGATGATCCCAATCGTGGAGCCCGCGTGCTTCTGCGGGCGTGCAGTGGGAGGATGACATGAGGAAATTCGTTATGGCTGCAATCGCGGCCCTCGCCTGTTCAACCGCCGCTTATGCCGGCGTGACCGAACAGGATCTCGCCAAGGACGCTGAAACAGTCGGCGACGTGCTGACCAACGGCATGGGCCGCCATCTTCAGCGCTTTTCGCCGATGGAGACGCTGAACACCAAAAACGTCAAGAACCTGATACCCGCCTGGGCGTTTTCGCTCGGTGGCGAAAAGCAGCGCGGTCAGGAAAGCCAGCCGATCATCTATGACGGTATCATGTACATTACCGGCTCCTACAGCCGTCTCTACGCCATCGACGTCAAGACTGGCAAGGAAGTCTGGCAATACGACGCCCGCCTGCCGGAAGGAATCCTGCCTTGCTGCGATGTAGTCAACCGCGGCGCTGCCATTTACGGCGACAACATCTATTTCGGGACCCTCGATGCGCGCCTTGTCGCGCTGAACCGCAAGACCGGCGACGTCGTCTGGAACAAGAAGCTCGCCAATTACAAGGAGGGCTATAGCTACACCGCAGCGCCGCTGATCGTGAACGGGCTCGTCGTGACCGGCAACTCCGGCGGCGAGTTCGGCATCGTCGGCGAGGTACAGGCACGCAATGCCGAGACCGGTGAGCTCGTCTGGACCCGCCCCGTGATTGAAGGTCATATGGGCACCTTCAAGGGCAAGGAAAGCACGATGACCGGGACGCTGAACGCGACCTGGCCAGGCGACATGTGGAAAACTGGTGGCGGAGCAACCTGGCTCGGCGGTTCTTATGACGAGGACACAAAGACACTGGTCTTCGGCGCTGGTAATCCCTCGCCCTGGAACAGTCACCTACGCAATGCCGGCAAGCCTGTGGAAGGCAACAAAGGGGACAATCTTTATGCCGCTTCGCGCCTCGGCATCGATCCGGAAAACGGAGAAATTAAATGGCATTTCCAGACGACACCCCGTGAAGGCTGGGACTTCGACGGTGTGAACGAGGTAGTCCCCTTCGTCGACAAGGACGGCAACAAGCGCTTCGCCACCGCCGACCGCAACGGGTTCTTCTACGTGCTGAACCGCGAGGACGGCAAATTCGTCTCAGCCCATCCCTTCGTGAAGGATATCTCCTGGGCGAAGGGTATCGATGAGACCGGGAGGCCGATCTACAACGAGGACAACCGGCCCGGCGATGCTGCTGCCGCGGCGGACGGCGCCAAGGGCCAGCAGGTTTTTGCCGTGCCGTCGTTCCTCGGTGGAAAGAACTGGATGCCGATGGCATATAGCCCGAAAACGGGCCTGTTCTACGTCCCCTCCAACGAATGGGGCATGGACATCTGGAACGAACCCATCAGCTACAAAAAGGGTGCTGCCTATCTCGGCGCCGGCTTCACCATCAAGCCCCTTTTCGAAGACCATATCGGCAGCCTGAAGGCGATTGACCCGAACACTGGCGAGATCAAGTGGGAATACAAGAACGGCGCTCCGCTCTGGGGCGGCGCTATGACCACGGCTGGCGGCCTCGTCTTCTTCGGCACGCCGGAGGGTGATTTCATCGCACTAAACAACGAGACGGGCGAGGAACTGTGGAAATTCCAGACGGGCTCGGGCATCGTCGGCCAGCCGGTGACCTGGGAACAGGACGGCGAGCAATATGTCTCGATCATCTCGGGCTGGGGCGGCGCGGTTCCGCTGTGGGGCGGAGAAGTCGCGAAGAAAGTCAATTATCTCAATCAGGGCGGGATGGTCTGGACCTTCCGCCTGCCAAAAGAACTGGCTTCGCTGGACTGAAATTTGGAGCCGGGCGCAAAGCCCGGCTTTGCTGCTTTTTACTCTGGCCAAGAGGCCGATGAAGACGGACGAATTCAATGCTAAGCTATCGCCAGCCCTACCGGGAATTTTGCATGTTGCCAGTTCTTATGCCGCAAAAGCCTGTGCGTACGCTGACATCGGCCCTGATCGTTGACGATCACCCGCTGTTCTGCGACGCGCTGGCGATGACGCTGACAGGGCCAGTCGGTATTGCCGACGTTCAGGCCGTAGGCACAATGGAAGCCGCGCTCACGCGACTTGTCACCCATCCGCTGCCCGATGTCGTGGTGCTCGATCTTAACCTTCCCGACGTCAACGGGCTCGACGGCGTGGTGCGCCTGCGCCAGGCTGCCCCGGAAACGCCGATCGTTGTCGTTTCGTCCTTGGACGAGGTGCGCATCGTGCGCGCCGCGTTGAAAGCCGGCGTCAATGCTTTCGTGCCTAAGCACGCATCGCGCGAAGAGTTCCGCGAGGCGTTCCTGGTCATTGCGCGGGGCGAAATCCACGCCAGCCATCTCGCGCTTGAAGGAACCTTCCCACCGAGCCTGTCAGAGGAAGCGGTCAAGCGGCTGGCGCTCTTGACGCGGCAACAGGCGCGCATTCTGCAACTCATCTGCGCCGGGCGCATGAACAAGCAGATCGCCTACGAGCTTTCCATCGCCGAGACGACGGTTAAGGCGCATGTTACCGCGATCATGCGCAAGCTCGGCGTCCAGACGCGCATGCAGGCCGTGCTCTTCGCGCAAGAGGCAAGCTTTAACACGATGATCGCGGACGGTTGAGGCTCTAAGACCATCGGCTAAGAACCGCATTCAACGCTGGCGCTAGCGCGCGCAGGGTGGTTTACAATGGAGGACGGGGAACGGCGGAGGAGGCCATCACCCGTGGATGAACATTATGTATCGCATGCGCTCGTTTCCGCGCATGAGACCTGTCCTGTTGACGGACTGGCGAAAAGCCTTGGCCCTGGCCCTTTTTCGCTCGTGCTGCTCTTCGTGTCGCCCGAGGCGGATCTATCTTCCCTCGTTGTCGAGGCCGGAAAGGTCTGGAAGGGCGCGAAAATTGCAGGTTGCACCACGGCCGGCGAGATTTCCGGCGAAGGTTATGACGAAGAAAGCATTGTCGCCGTCGGCTTCCATGCCCGCCACTTTGCCGCCGAGACCTTGCTGGTCCCCGATCTCTCGAAACTCGTGGCAAGCGACCTTTCCGACACGCTGCTGCACATCCGTCATGCTCTGGCCCGCGACCATGGTCACCTGCCGGAAGAGTTCGCCCTGCTGTTTGTCGATGGGCTTTCGGCGCGGGAGGATGAGCTTGCCTCCGCGCTGGCGGCGGCGACCGGCGCGATGCCGCTGATTGGCGGCTCGGCGGGCGACGGCACGCATTTCCGCGAAACGCTGGTCTTTGATGGCAAGCAACTGCTTGCCAATGCCGCCATCATCTCAGTTATGCGAGGCGCCTGTCCGCTGCGCCCGTTCAAGATGGACCACATCAAGCCGACCGAACGGCGCATGGTCGTGACGGATGCGGATCCGCAGGCCCGGATCGTGCGGCGCATCAATGCCGAACCGGCAGTAAAGGAATATGCCCGCCTCATCGGCATGCAGCCGGAAAGCGTCAACACACTGACCTTCGCCATTCATCCGCTTACCGTGCGCATGGGCGAACGCCACCACGTTCGCGCCATCCAGCGCGTCCTGCCATCGGGCGAACTTCTGTTCTTCTCTGCGATCGACGAAGGCATGGTGCTGACCATCGCCGAGCCGCACGACCTCGTCGGGCACCTTTCGGCGGAACTGAAGGCGCTGAAGCAACCGGCCAATCCCGTTGCCGTGTTGGCCTTCGACTGCATCCTGCGCCGCATAGAAGCGCAAGAACGGCAGATGATCGGCCCCGTCTCGGAGCTCTTACGCCAGCATGGCGTAATCGGCTTTTCCACCTATGGCGAGCAGATCGGTCCCATGCATATCAATCATACGATGACAGGCTTTGCCTTCTACCCGCCCGGCACCGTCGTTTCGGAAACCACCCCATGAACGATCGCCTTTCCGACGGCCTGGTCGATCCTGCCGATGGCGAGGCTCGCAATCTCGAAAAGATGCTCGTCATCGCCGACGCTCTGATGCGCCATGTCGAGCAGAACACCGGCGACCGGAGCGCCGCCTTCGAACAGTTCCGCCGCGCGGCCATGCTGGAGGAGCGGGTGCGCCAGCGCACCCGCGACCTCGAAGCGACGCTCAAGCTGCTCAATGAGGCTAACAGCGCGGCCGAGCGTGCACGCCGCGATCTGTCGCAGGCCATCGAGGCGATCGAGGAAGGCTTCGCACTCTTCGATCCGGCAGAAGTGCTCGTGCTGTGCAATTCGCGTTTCTGCCGCGATCTTGCGGATGTGCGCCCGAAACTGTCGCCGGGCATCACGTTTGCAGATTATGTTGAGACGGTCAGCCGCTCTGTGAAACTCGCGCTGCCGCGCGGCGTGACGCCGAAAAGCTGGGCGGCCGAGCGCATGCGGCTGCACCGGGCACGGCAGGTCTTCAATGTCGGACTTTCCGGCGACCGCTGGCTCCAGGTCAGCGAGCAGCGCACCGCTGATGGCGGCACCGTCATCCTCCAGACAGATATTACCGACCTCATCCGCATGGAGCGTTCGGAACGCGGCAAGCTGCTCGACAACCAGGCCCGCATGATCCGCGCCACCCTTGAGCATATCAATCAGGGCGTCGGCATCTTCGACGCCAACCGCCGCCTCATCGGCTGGAACAGCCGGATCGCGCAATTGCTGGATATTCCACCGCGCCTCCTGAGGCTGGGCGTCCCGTTCGAGCTGCTGGCAAACCATATCAACCGGGCCATCACCCTCGGCGACGGCTTTTCCGGTGACGCGCTGCGCCAGTGGATTGACGGGGATTTGCAGCGCGGACCACTCTCCTTCGAGATCACGCACGCGTCTGGCATCATCCTCGACGTCTTCGCCCAGGAAATGCCGGGCCGTGGCTTCGTCATGTCCTTTGCCGACGTAACGCGCGAGCGGCACGCGATCCACGCAATGATCCGCGCCAACACCTCGTTGGAGGCACGGGTCGCCGCTCGAACCGGTGATCTTGCTGCCGCCCTTGCCGAAGCCGAACGCGCCAATTCCGCTCGCGTCCGCTTCGTTGCGGCCGCGAGTCACGATCTGCTGCAACCACTTTCCGCCGCCAAGCTCTTCGTCGCTGCTGCAAGGGATGATGCGGACGCGACACCGATGCGGGGAACGCTGGAAAAGGCGCACAATGCGCTTGTGAGCGTCGAGGGTATCCTCGGGGCCCTGCTCGACATTTCGAGATTGGAAGCAGGTGGTGCTGCGATGGATGTTGGTCCAGTGCCGCTCTCCCTGCTCCTGAAACAACTCACCGACGAATTCGCCCCCGTGGCCGCCCGCAAGGGCCTCAGACTTGATATCCTTCCCTGCGAACTTACCGTTTCGAGCGACTCGACCTATCTGCGCCGCATCCTGCAGAACCTCATCAGCAACGCCATTCGCTACACCGCGAGCGGCCGTGTCCTGGTCGGGGCACGCCGGTCGAACGGGCATGTGCGCATTGAGGTCCATGACACAGGACCCGGTATCGCGACGGATCAGCAACAGTCGATCTTTCGCGAGTTCCACCGCGTCCAGGGTTCCGCCTCTGCCTCCGAGGGGATGGGGCTCGGCCTTGCCATCGTCGAAAGAGCCTGCGCCCTGCTCGGTCATAGGCTTGTGCTGCGCTCGGACCTCGGGCGCGGCACGTGTTTTTCCGTCGAACTGAAGCCGGTGGCGCAGCATGCCTGTCCGACCTACGGCGAATTAGCGCCAGTCATACTGGAGGAACCGGGCGACAACAGCGACCGGATCGCCCTTCTCGTCGAAAACGACGTGGACCTGCGCCGGGCGATCGCACTGTTGCTGGAACGACGCGGCGTCAGTGTCTTGGAAGCGGGCAGCGGCGAGGAAGCGCTCTCGCTCCTGGAGGAGATCGGCATCGTGCCCGACCTCTATCTCGTCGACCAGCAGCTCGACGGCGCGCTTACCGGCATCGAAACGGTGGAAGCGCTGTATGCCGAATATGGTGAGCGCCCGACCCGCATCCTGACCGCCGACCGTAAACCGCAGACGCGCATGGCCGCCGAAGCCGCTGGAATCGAGATCATGTACAAGCCGATCGCCGCTGATGCGCTGGAAGCCTTCGTGCTCCACGCCAGCTGACGCTCTCGTCCGCCACCAAGGTCGCATTGCGACTCCAGCCGCCCCATGGGACATCCCTTCCACCTGAACTGGAGGAGATGGACATGAAGAAAATTCTGGCTTTAGCGGCCCTGATGGTCCTTGCAAGCGGCACCGTTGATGCCGCCGAGCACGTAATCAAGATGAAGAACAAGGGCGAGAGCGGCAACATGGTCTTCGAACCCGCCGCTGTCGCCGCGCAGCCCGGCGACACCGTTCGCTTCATACCAACCGACAAGAGCCACAATGTCGAGGCCATCAAGGGCATGCTTCCCACCGGCGTAACACCCTTCAAGAGCAAGGTGAACGAGGAGTACGTTCTGAGCGTCACAGAGCCGGGCTATTACGGCGTTAAATGCTCACCGCATTTCAGCATGGGCATGGTGGCCCTTATCCGCGTCGGCGATGGGTCGCCAAATGCTGATGCTGTCAAGGCGGTCAAGCTTCCTGCCAAGGCGGGTGAGCGCATCAAAGCCGCTTTTGAGACCCTGGCCAGCGCGCAATAAGCGCAGAACGTCGATTGTGGGGCAGTTCAAGCCGGATGCACCCGGCGAAAAACGAGACCTTGGTCGCATTGTCGAGACGCCTGCAAGAAGCGCAACCTGACACGGTGGCCGTTCACACTTGGAGGAGAAAGCTATGGCTTGGAAGAAACCCGTTATCAAGAACATCGCCTGCGGCATGGAAATCAACATGTATGGCCCATCCGAAGATGAACCCCGTCCGGACCATCCGTTCTGAACCGAAAGCGGTGCGTATCGTCGTACTCGGGGCAGGCGCCGGTGGCGGCCTGCCCCAATGGAACTGTGGCTGCGCCCAATGCTGCGCGGCGCGGCAGGGACTGATCCCTCCGATGACGCAGAGCACGCTGGCCGTCAGTGTCGATGGCTCGACCTGGGTCTTGCTCAATGCATCGCCGGATCTGCGCCAGCAGCTCGCCACCTGCCCGGCGCTACACCCGACAGACCTTCGCGGCAGTCCGGTGAAAGCCGTGGTCTTAACCAACGGCGACGTCGATCACGTCGCGGGTTTGCTGACGTTGAGGGAAAAGACCGGCTTCACCCTCTACGCCACCCATGCCACGCATCAGGTTTTGTCCGAAAACACAGTATTCGGCGTACTCGATCCAGCCCTGGTGCGGCGCGAGACTGTATCGCTGGACCAGCCCTTCAGCCCGCTTCCAGGCCTGACGGTGACCGCCTACGCCGTTCCGGGAAAGATCCCCCTCTACCTGGAAAACGAAACGTCGGAGTTAGGGGCGCTCGGCGAACAGACGGTTGGGCTGCGTCTGCAAGCAGGGGCGCGCGAAGCCCACTACGTTCCAGGCTGCGCGGCGCTCCCCGACTGGCTCGTCGACCACCTCTCCCAGGCGGCCGCGGTGCTGTTCGACGGCACGGTCTGGAGCGACGATGACATGCCACGCTCAGGCACGGGCGCCAAGACTGGCCTGCGCATGGGGCATGTGGCGATGCGCGGACCTGCCGGCTCGCTCGCGCGCCTGGGCCCGCTGCAAGGGCGGCGCATCTATACGCATGTGAACAATACAAACCCCGCATTGATGCCCGACAGCGAGGCCCGCGCAATGATCACGGCCGCCGGATGGGAAATCGCCAATGATGGTATGGAGATCGTCCTTTGAACCTGAGCCCGGAACAGGAAGACGGTCTCCTGAGCCGCAAGGAATTCGAGGCGCGCCTGCGCCGCGTCGGTGAGGAGCGCTATCACGACAAGCACCGCTTCCATGACAGGCTGCACGGTGGAGCCTGCACGATGGACGAGGTCCAGGCCTGGGTGATCAATCGCTGGCAGTATCAGTGCTCCATTCCCATGAAGGATGCCGCGTTCCTGTCGCGCTGTCCTGATCCTGATCTGCGGCGCATCTGGCGCTCCCGCATCGAGGATCATGACGGCGGCACCGAAGACGGCGGCGGTATCCGACGCTGGCTCAGACTGGCCGAGGGCGTCGGGCTTGATCCCGCCTATGTTGCCTCCGGCCGCGGCGTGATGCCGGCCACGCGTTTCATCGTCGACGCCTATATTCGCTTCGTACGAGACGAGCCGCTCATCGCCGCGATGGCAAGTTCGCTCACCGAGATGTTTGCGCCGGCGATCCACACGCAGCGTATTTCCGGCCTGCTGGAACACTATGATTTCGCTGATCGCGACACGATTGCCTATTTCCGCCATCGCCTGAACGAGGCGCCGAGGGACGTACTATTCACGCTCGACTGGGTCTTGACCCACGCCGTGACCCGCGCCGAACAGGAGGCGGCTATTGCGGCGCTGACATTCAAGACGGATGTCCTTTGGGCGCAGCTCGACGCGCTGTGGAGCGGCTATGTCGATGGTCACATCCCGCCCGGCGCTTGGCGGCCCGGCGAGGCGCAACGGATGTTCCGCACATGACGACTGATCCCGTTCCCCTTCTCCCGCGCGGAACGCGCCTGCATCATGACCGCATCCGCGACACAATGGTGCTGCTCGTCCCGGAGCGAGCGTTGCTGCTCGACGATATCAGTGCCGCAATCCTTCAGGAGGTCGATGGCTTCTCCACACTCAGCGCGATCTCCAGCCGTCTCGCAGGGCGCTACGGCGCACCGGAGGCGGAGGTGGTATCCGACGTTCGCGATTTCCTCGACGGCCTCGCCCAACAGCGATTGGTGGATTACCAATGACGGATCGCCCTGCGCCACCGATCGCCATGCTTGCAGAGCTGACGCATCGCTGCCCTCTGTCCTGTTCCTATTGCTCCAACCCGCTGGAGCTGACGGAACGGTCGCGGGAACTGACGAGCGAAAGCTGGATCGATGTGTTTCGCGAAGCCGCTGAGCTCGGCGTGCTGCAATTGCACCTGTCCGGCGGTGAGCCGGCATCGCGGCGTGATCTGGAAATTTTGGTAAAGGCGGCGCGGGACACCGGCCTCTATGTCAACCTCATCACATCGGGCATCGGGCTGACGCCGACGCGTCTCGATGCCCTGGAAGTCGCCGGGCTCGACCATCTGCAGCTGTCGCTGCAGGCGACGACCGCCGACAAGGCCGACTGGATCGGCGGTTACAGGGGAGGCTTCGCGCGCAAACTTGCTTTGGCGGAAGAGGTCCGCCGGCGTGGCATCCCGCTGACAGTCAATGCCGTCATGCACCGGCACACGATCGACGATGTCAGGACAGCGATTGATTTCGCGGCCAATCTCGGAGCGCGGCGTATCGAAGTTGCCTGCGTGCAGTTCTATGGCTGGGCGCTTATCAACCGCGAAGCGCTTCTGCCGACCCGCGACCAAGTGGTGCAGGCAAAGGATGCGGTGGCCAAAGCCCGACTGGCCTATGCCGGTCGGATGATGATCGACTTCGTCCCACCGGATTATTACGCGGATTATCCCAAGGCCTGCATGGGCGGCTGGGGCTCGACCGGCATCAACATCGCACCCGATGGCACGGTCCTGCCCTGCCATGCCGCCGCGACGATTCCCGGCCTCGTCTTCGACCGGGCCACTGAAAAACCTCTTTCGGCGATCTGGTATGATGGAGCGGCCTTCAACGCGTTTCGCGGCCATGTTTGGATGCAGGAGCCCTGCCGCAGCTGCGTCCGTCGCGATCATGATCACGGGGGCTGCCGATGCCAGGCCATGGCGCTCGCCGCCGACCCCACCGCCACCGACCCGGTCTGCCGCCACGCGCCTGCCCGACCTGCCGTTGATCACATCCTCGCGCAGCAGGCTCGGTTGACGACACCGTTCATCTATCGCGGCAGCAAGCAACAACGGACAAGCGTGGCCAACGCAGATTAATAACCGTGGCCCAATGTCTTATAGTTCCCGACAATACATTATGCGATTATTTTGGCCCATAAAGAAAACAAATGGGAACACCTCTTGCGCTCACCTGGTAAGCGATCGGCACGAGAGCCACATGAGATTAAGACTTCTGGCCATCATGGCGATCGCAGATGATGTCGACCAGGCTCACGCGAAGATCGTTTATGACGGTGGCAAGGCTTGGTGCTCCGATCAAAGGTACGACGCGTACCGCCGACAATTCGATATGGCGCGATCGGAGATCGCGAGATTCGTACGCCCATTCAGGCGGGGTGGATAGATGATCCCGTCCGGCACGGATTGGTGCTCATGGAAAGCAAGTGACCACGTCCGCGCGAGGATTTCGCGACATCCGTCGACACTCCTATCCCCGATTGCGTGGCCCTCGCAGGCGGAGATCCGCAATCGTCTCAATCTCTGCGTAGCGCCGCTTTCTTGCGTTCTCGTCTTCCACGCGAGATGGCCGCTTTGAGCCAACGTCCCAGCGTCGATTATGGTTAATTAAGCGAATTCGTTAATTAACAAAAATGCCGCTTCGTTTATTAATGCGCAGTGCTATTTAACTTCAGAACAACAATCGACTTGGGAAGGCCATGGTCAGCGAAGACCCCAACACCAGCGGACGGCTTGGCCGCTTTGTCGAAACCGCTGTCGGTGGTGAACGCGTCAAGGCCTTTGTGCCGCCTCCCCTTCCCCCGGCCCCGCCAATCGCGATCACCGGCCTGCTCACTCGTCTCAGCGCGGCCGAACGTGCGCTCGGACGGCTCGACGGCGTTTCCGTGTTGCTGCCCAATAGGGAACTGTTCCTCTACATGTACGTGCGCAAAGAGGCGGTCCTTTCATCTCAGATAGAGGGGACGCAATCGACGCTGTCCGACCTGCTACGCTTCGAAGCGGAGGCGATTGGCGGCGAGCCCGTCGACGATATTCGAGAAGTCTCCAATTACGTCGATGCCATGATGTTCGGCCTCGAGCGTCTGGAACAACTACCGTTATCCCTGCGCCTTATTCGGGAGATGCATCAGCGATTGTTGGACAGCGGCCGCGGTGGGACGAAGAGCCCTGGCGAATTCCGCACGTCCCAAAACTGGATCGGAGGAACTCGGCCGGGAAACGCCATGTTCGTGCCGCCTCCTCCCAACGAAGTCATGAATTGTCTCGGGGAATGGGAACGGTTCGTTCATTCGGATACACCCGACATTCCCCCTCTGATCAAGGCGGGGCTCATTCATGTCCAGTTTGAGACCATCCACCCTTTCCTGGACGGCAACGGCCGTCTCGGGCGACTCCTGATCACGCTATTCCTTTGCGCCACGGGCGTACTTCGACAACCGTTGCTTTACCTCAGTCTCTATTTCAAATCCCGCAGGTCCGACTATTACCGCCTGCTGCAGGAAGTCCGCGAATACGGCACCTGGGAAGCTTGGCTCGAGTTCTTTCTCGACGGAATCGCCGAAACAGCGGAACAAGCATTTGAGACCGCCAACCAAATTGCACAACTGTTCGAGGGAGACCGCGAACGCATCATAAGAGAGTCAGAGCGTACGGGATCGGTCCTTCAGGTCCACGAAACCATGCGCACCAGCCCATACTTGACCGCCTCCACAGCAATGAAGCGGAGCGGTCTGACAATGCCCACCGTTAACGCAGCCCTCGAGCAACTCCAGCGGCTGGGGATCGTTGAAGAAGCGACGGGCCGGCGCCGTGGCCGAGTGTTCGTCTACCGCGCCTACATGGACATACTCAGCGATGCAGCGAGCGGCTGAGGAGTTCAATTCCAGTCGATACATTATGCGATCCCAGACGCACAAACCGGAAACAAATCCGGCACAGCCCTGAATATCTGCCGGGCCCACCACTCCAGCATTGGAAGGCAACCACTCCAGGGCCCAAGCTTGGACGCTTCGAGTCCATCCGCCCCGGACAGCGTTGGAAGCGACTTCGCCCGAACGTCTTCATCTATCCAGCAAGCTCAAGCAGGGCCGGATATCGAAGGCTTCCTCGAATGGAGTCGAGATCGGAGTCGTTTTTGAACCATCGTTTCAGGTCCGGCCCAACCTCGCTCAGATAGATCTCCAGAAGGTCTATCGCCCGATCGATCTCGCCAAGTAACGAATAGACGCAAGCGGCGTTGTAGCGAGCGCTGTTGTCATTGGGATCAATCGACAGGGCCCTGCCCAACAATTCCAATGCGCGCTCCCGCTCACCGAGTGTTGCCAACGCTGCCGCTCCCAGTTGAGCTGGCTTCGAGTTCTCTGGATTCAACTTCAGCGCCTCTTCCGCCCGCCTTACGCCGAGGCGGGCATAATCCTCCGCCTCGCGCTCTCGCCCGAGCGAGCGCAACACATTCAACAGCAGGACTGGTGAAATGTAGTCGTCTGGCTTCAACTCCAGCGCCCGCACGTAATGTCGCGCTGCTCCATTAAAATCCCCGTCCGTAACGCAGTAGTCGGCGAAATGATAGTGCGCCTCGTGGCAGGTATCATCGAGCGACAAAGCGATCTCGAAACTCGCGAGCGCATCGGCGCGCCGATCGACAACCATCAACGCGAAGCCGCGCGCGGCGTGGGCCTCCGCCAGGTTCGGGTTGATCGACAATGCTCTGTCCAGGGTAGCGAGTATCTGCTCTAGCGAGACCGTGCCACCGTGCTTTGACTTGAGCCGACTGTCGCAATCCGCCAGGCCGGCATACGCTTGGGCGTAGAGAGGATCCAGTTCAATGGCCTTGGTGAACATTGCTCGCGCTGAAATAAGCGACGTTTTCGTTCCGAGATGGAAATGTTGACGGCCGCGGAGGTAGTGGGTGTAGGCCTCGACGTTGCGGGTGGGTGCAGTGTCGATTGCCTCCATCTCGAAGGGTAGAAGTTTCACCTTGAGCTGGTCTACGATCGTATGGGTGATTTCATCCTGCACGTCAAAAATGTCAGTCAACTCGCGATCGTATCGGTCGGCCCACAGGTGGCCACCGTCGCGGCCATCGATGAGTTGCGCCGTCACCCTTACCCTTTGTCCCGCCTTACGCACGCTGCCTTCAAGGAGGAACCTTACTCCCAGCTCTCGTGCAGCGTCCTGCAACTTCACCGGTTTTCCCTTGTAGGTGAAGACTGAGTTCCTGCCCACGACGAACAACGCGGAGATCTTCGATAGATCGGTAATGATGTCTTCGGTGATCCCGTCGGCAAAAAACTCCTGTTCCGGATCGTTGCTCATGTTCAGGAAAGGCAGAACCGCGATCGATGGCTTCCCAGAGGTTGGAGCTTCCGCATAGACCTGTGCCTGTTCTCCCGCCTGGATAACGTCGCTCTGCAGGGAGCCAACACCGAGATAGACGTTAAATACGCGGACCGGGCGGTCAATATTCTTCAGCGTTTGCTCGCCGATATCCTCGAACTGCAAATCGGGCTGCCCTTGCACGCTGTCACGCACGACGGCGGACACCGACACGCCCCCAGGCCGGGCAATGCTTTCGATGCGCGCAGCTACATTGACGCCGTCACCGTAAATGTCACCCTGATCAAGGATCACATCGCCGAGGTTGATGCCGATGCGAAACTCGATGCGTCGATCCTCCGGCACCTGCGCATTGCGCGCGAGCATATCGCGTTGGATATTGGTCGCGCATTCAACCGCCTTCACTGCACTGGGGAACTCAACGAGTACACCGTCACCAAGCAACTTGACAATGCGGCCGCCATGGGCTGCCACTTGGACGTCTATCGTTTCCCTCCGATGGGTCTTCAACGCCAGAAGTGTTCCGACCTCATTTGTGCTCATCAGGCGGCTGTAGCCAACGACGTCGGCCGCCAATATGGCTGCCAATCGACGCTCAACACGTTCATTTTCCATACTCATGTCCGTGCTCGTTGCCTCAGCTTCCGAAGATTATCAAGCCAGAGACAGCCTCTGATGTCTTTGCGTTTAGATGCCATCCGAACTTATCCGCTCGGCTGAGGAAGGCAATTGCCGTTTACCTCGATTGTTTGCGTCAGCGCTTCTAGAAGCCAGCGAGCCAGCATCGGGGTGGCCTGCCGATCACATCCGCCCTCTTCTGAAACCGGACGTATGTCGTCGACGCTGGCAGAATGGTGGCGACCTGTTTTCGCTTGCGGAGCTATCTTACGGCGGCGCGATCCGGGTCCCTCTATTGCATGAATGTTGGGTCGGTCATCTTGTCTGGTGCCGACAAGATTGACGCACACAAGAAGCACGGTCTTGGCGCGCATTGAATTCGGCCCTTTAGCAGAGCGAAATTCTTTCGGCGCTGATTTGCTTGGCGATCGGCCATCGTTGAGCAGGCCAGACCGGAGGGACGCCGAATGTTACATGCTCAGCTATCATGGCGCTCCATCAAATGCGCGCGCGGAAGTGCCGCGCTGGCATTTGCCGAAATGAAGGCGCTACCGTCCGGTAATCCCAGGAAACGCGATCAGCATGGCGACAGCAAGGATCTGTAACATGATGAACGGTACGAGAGCCCGAAAGATGATGCCCAGGGTAATGCCCGGAGGAGCGACCGACTTCAGGTAAAAGGCCGCCGGGCCAAAGGGGGGCGATAGGAACGACACCTGCATGTTCATACAGAAGAGAACGCCGAACCAAACTGGATCCATGCCAAGGGATTTGATGATGGGCACAAAGATTGGCATCGTCAAAAGTGCGATCCCGACCCAATCGAGAAAGGCGCCGAGCACGAACAGGATCAACATCATCACGAGCACGATCACCGTCGGATTGTCGGAAATGCCGGTGATCATCCCAGACACAAAATTCACGCCGCCCATCAGGTTATAGACGCCAACGATAGCGGTCGCACCGATACCGATCCAGACGATCATGCCAACGGTTGAAAGCGTCTGCATCGCCGCATCGCGCAGCAATTTGTATGAGAACTCTCCACGCAGAATGGTCGAAAGGATGACGCCGCCGACACCAATGGCGGAGGCTTCCGTGACGGACGCGACGCCCCCGTAGATCGAACCGAGAACGACGAACACGACGAGCACGGGAAGCGCAAGGCCTTTGAGAAGACGAAGCTTCTCTTCGTTCGGGATCGGCGTCGTATCGACCGGCGGCACCACGCCGGGCGTGAAGTAGGCGCGCACGAGGATATAAGCGACATAGAACATCGCCAGCATGAAGCCGGGCAAGAAGGCTGCGGTGAACAGCTCGCCGATGGACACGTTCGCGGTCAGTCCATAGATGATCAGGACGATGGAGGGCGGGATCATCGTTCCGAGCGACCCGCCCGCGCATACGACGCCGATCGCCAAGTTGCGGTCGTACCCGAGACGCAGCATTTGCGGTAGCGCGATAAGGCCGAGCAGCACGATCTCGCCGCCGATGATGCCGCTCATGGCGGCGAGGATTACCGAAACGAAGACGGTTTGCACAGCAACGCCGCCGCGAATGCGGCCGGCAAAGAGCTTCATGGCGTCGAAGAGATCGCGTGCGATGCCGGAGCGGTCGAGGATCGCAGCCATCAGCACGAACATCGGTACCGAAACGAACACGAAGTTCATCACGAAGGAATAAACCCGACTTGTGATGAGCGGGATCGACATAGGGCCGAACCAACCGAGCGCGAAGATGAGTGCAACGAGCAGCGTGACGAAGGCAAGCGGCATGCCCGAGAGCAGCAGCGCAACCATCATCACGAACATGAGCAGAGTGCCCCAGCCTATGCCGAGCGCCTGCAGATTGATGCTGAAATCAAGGAAATCGGCCATCGATCAGTCCTTTGAGGCTCGCTTGGCATAGTTGAAGGCAAGAATCAGGAATTGGACGACGAGCAGGATCATTACCACCAGGATGAAGATCTTGATCAGGGCCGGCGTCGGCGGGCTCCAGGCACTGCCGGTGGTCTCCAAGCGAACCTCGCCGGAAGGGGTGACCACGGCCCGTTCGACCATGTGGTAGGCGGCAAAGGCGAAGAAGCCGCTAGCGAGCGCGCTGACGAGGGAAATAACGACATCGGCGATCCGGCGCGTGCGTGGGGAGAAATGATCATAGAGCAAGACGACGCGAATATGGGTGTTGCGGGCGGTGCAATAGAGGCCGCCGAAGACGAAAGCCACACCGCAAAGGAAGACCGTCGTCTCGTGCGCCCAAATCGTCGGACGGTTCAACACGTAGCGCAAGAACACTTCCAAAAGTAGTATGAGTGCGGCAAGCACGATCCCGATGGCGAAAACATAGCCGACCTTGTCGATGAGGCGGCCGAGTACGCCCGCTTCAGGAACAGCCCCGACGACCTCACCGCCCGTAGCGGCGTCGGCCTCATCTGAAAACGTGTCTCTTGTCATGCCCCTCTCCCTCGGCACGAGAAAACGACGGCCCGGGCGGGCCGTCGCATGGTAGCGCTCAGAGCAGGCCCTTTTCCTTGAGATAGGAAGTCAGGGTGTCGAACACCTTCTGCGCCATCGGCGAGCGTTTCGCGATGTTCTCCCATTCGGCGACCCCAAGCTTGCGAAACTTGGCACGCTCCTCGGCAGACCAGTCATGGATCGTAATCGAGCCTTCGGCCTTGGCGGCTTCCACGGCCTTCTGGTCGGCGGCCTTCAGGCCGTTGATCTGGGTCTGCTGGAATTCCTTGACGGTTTCCTCAAGCATCTTCTTCAGGTCATCCGGCAGGGCGTCCCACTTCGCCTTGTTCATCGAGACCTCGACGAGCGGCAGCGAGTGGAAGCCCGGATACACCGGATGTTTCGCAACGCCATTGAGGCCCTGCGCCTGATTGACGGAAAACACGGAGTAATCGGCCGCATCTACAACGCCTTTATCGATCGAGGTGTAAACCTCGGAGGACGGCAGGTTGACCGGGGCAGCACCAGCAGCTGCAAAGACGTTGGCTATCGGACCTTCCGGGGCGCGCATCTTGAGCCCCTTCAAATCATCGACACCATCGAGAGGCACACGCGAAACGAAGGCTTCCAGGCCCGGCGTCGAAACGCCGATGAAATGCAGGCCGTAGGAGCCAAGCAATTCCTGCATGATCTCCTTGCCGCCCCCGTTCTCGACAAAGTCGATCATTTGCGCCGGATCGGACCAGGCTCCGACCGGATTGGAGATCAGGCCGAAGGCCGGATCCTTGCCAGCCCAGTAGGACGAATCGCAAATCTGTCCATCGAGAATGCCGCCGGCAACAGCATCAAGCGTTTCGTTATACTCCACGACCGAACCGACCGGCAAAAGTTCGATCTTCACCTTTCCGCCGGAGCGCTCGGCGACGAGGTCGGTCCAGCCCTTCTGATACTCGAAATTCGGATTGCCCGCTGGGTCCGAAGACTGAAAGCGGAACGAGAACTCCTGCGCAAACGCAGTGCCCGTAAGGCCGATCGTCGCGATGACGGCCAATGTGGTGCCAATAAGAAAACGCTTCATACTAAACTCCTCCCATGAGTCTTAACGTTGCTTTCAGATGACTAGCCCGTCGACGGCTCGGGCTTCTGGGGCTTCTGCACGCCCCAGGCAGCCTTGCCGGCGCGAACGGAAAACCGCACGTCGAGCAGCGCCGGATCGATCTCTTTCTCAAGCTGCTCCAGCATCTCGATCCCGTATGCCACCAACTCGTCCGAGGCAGCACACGCCTTCTCCTCCGAACCGGCAAGCATGAAATCCATGATAGCAAGATGCCGTTCGGCACTGCCGAGGATGCCCTCGCGGCCACTGATCTGATTGATATGCAGGAAGCCGATGCGACGTGCGATGGCGTGCAACGGACTGAGCACGCGGTCAAGGAACCGTTCTCCGGAAGCACGGATCACCAATCGATCGAAGGATTTGTCGATGGCGTTGAAGGCGTCCAGCGACAGGTCTGCAAGCTCTGCGGCGAGCTTTCGACGGAGGTAGTGTAAGGCTGCACGATCATTGGCCGTGATGTTCCGGATCGCTGTCGATGTCACGAAGCGATTGAGGTCGCGACGCAGTTCGGCGAGACGCTTTTCGCGCGACAGATCGATCGGTGCGACACGAAGGCCATTGCGCGGACGGACTTCCAGAAGCGTTTCCGCCGCGAGACGACGCACGGCCTGATGTACCGGCGTACGGCCAAGATCGACCATGACTTGAAGATCCTGCGTGCGGATTTCTTCGCCCGGGGCGATGCGCATAGCAACAAAAAGTTCTTCGATCCGTTCGTAAGCGATCGTCGTCAGGTCGCGGTTCTGCTCGAGTGCCCAGACCCCCTCCCCGCCGGCGGCGGGCGGCGCGTTTCGCGCTTTATCTTCTTTTTCCACCGACGCCGTCTCTTGCAAAAAATACACCCAGGGTCTATTGCAATCACCATGTGATATTTCACAGAATATCATTGCATGTCAATTGCAGCTCGCAGAAATCCGACAACAATTCGCCGCTCCATGCGTCGGGCGGCAGGAGGGGACACAGGTGAAGATCACGGCACTGGAAACGTTGCGGACGGAGGAATTCGCAAACGTCCTTTGGGTTCGCGTTCACACGGACGCCGGCATCATCGGCCTTGGTGAAACCTTTTACGGCGCTGGCGCGGTGGAAGCGCATATCCACGATACGCTTGCCGCTCGCCTTCTGGGGCAGGACCCGCTGCGCATCGAGGCACTGAACCGGGTCATGACCGACCTGCCGATGGCCCAGTCCTCGACGGGCGCCGAGTACCGCGCCGCATCGGCCATCGACATCGCGCTCTGGGACCTGTTCGGCAAGGTTTGCGACCAACCGGTGCACCAGATGCTCGGCGGCCTATGCACGGACAGGCTGCGCGTCTACAACACCTGCGCCGGATACGGCTATGTCCGCAGCAACAACATCCGCCCGGTCGACACCTGGAACCTCGGCGCTGCCGAAGGGCCTTACGAGGATCTGGCGGGTTTCATGGCAGATGCTGGGGCACTTGCCGAGAACCTGCTCGAAAGCGGCATTTCCGCCATGAAAATCTGGCCCTTCGACCCAGCGGCCCAGGAAAACCGCGGCCTCTTTATCTCCGCGGAGCAGATGAAAAAGGCAATCGAGCCCTTCGAAAAGATCCGCAAACGCGTCGGCGACCGCATGGAGATCATGGTCGAGTTCCATTCGCTATGGAACCTGCCGACCGCCAAGAAGATCGCCCGCGCGCTCGAACCCTACGCGCCGACCTGGTACGAAGACCCGATCCGGATGAACTCGCCGCAGGCGCTTGCCGAATACGCCGCGTCCACGGACGTTTGGGTCTGCGCCAGCGAAACGCTCGGCTCGCGCTTCCCCTACAAGGACATGCTGGAGCGTGACGCAACGCACGTAGCCATGGTGGACCTCTGCTGGACCGGGGGCCTCACGGAGGGCCGCAAGATCGCGGCGCTGGCCGACACCTATCATCGCCCCTTCGCCCCACATGACTGCACCGGTCCGGTCGGGTTCGCCGCCGCGATCCACGCCTCCTTCAGCCAGCCGAACACACTGATCCAGGAGTCTGTCCGCGCCTTCTATACCGGCTGGTACAAGGAACTGGTGACGGCCGTGCCCACCATCAAGGACGGCTACGTCCTGCCGATGGAGGGACCCGGCCTCGGCGTCGACCTTCTGCCAGCCGTTTTCGAGCGCTCCGACCTCACCTGCCGCAAGTCCGAACTGTAGGGAACCCGCCATGACGAACAGACTTTTCGATCTTTCCGGTCGCACCGCACTTGTAACGGGCTCGACACGCGGCCTCGGCAATGCCATCGCCCGGGGACTGGGCGACGCCGGCGCGCATATCGTGCTGAACGGCCGTTCTGCGGACGCAGTCGCAGAGGCGGCGAACAGTTTGCGCGGGGATGGCTATACCGTCTACGAGGCTGCGTTCGACGTGGTCAGCGAGGCCGATGTCGTCAAGACATTCGAGCGCTTCGATGCGGAAGGGCTGGCGATCGACATCCTCGTCAATAACGCCGGTATCCAGCATCGCCAACCAATGGTCGAACTTGCGCTTGCCGACTGGCAGCGTGTCATCGACACCAATCTCACCAGCGCCTTTCTCATCGGCCGCGAGGCCGCGCGACGCATGATCGGCCGGGGCCGCGGCAAGATCATCAATATCGGCTCTCTGACCAGTGAACTCGCCCGCGCCACCGTCATCCCCTATACGGTCGCCAAGGGTGGCGTGAAGATGCTGACGAAGGGCATGGCCGCAGAATGGGCAAAGGACGGCATCCAGGCCAACGCCATCGGCCCCGGCTACATGCTGACCGAAATGAACGAGGCCCTGATCAACAATCAGCAATTCGACGCCTGGGTAAAGGGCCGCACACCCGCCGCGCGCTGGGGCAAGCCTGAGGAACTGGTCGGCGCCGCCGTCTTCCTCGCTTCTCCCGCCTCCGATTACGTCAACGGCCAGATGATTTTCGTCGACGGCGGCATGCTGTCGGTACTTTAAGGAGGGATACATGCGCGCTGTTGTCGCACATGCAGCACACGATCTTCGCTTTGAGGATCGACCTGAGGAGACGGAACCCGGCGAAAGTGAAGTTCTCGTCCACGTCGCCGCCGGCGGTATCTGCGGCTCCGACCTCCACTATTATCATAATGGGGGCTTCGGCACGGTTCGTCTGCGCGAGCCAATGATCCTGGGACATGAGGCTTCCGGCAACGTCGCCGCACTTGGTATCGGCGTGACCGGCCTTGCGGTTGGCGACCTCGTCGCGATCAACCCGTCGCTGCCCTGCGGCGACTGCGAGGAATGCCAGCGCGGCTTGCGCAACCATTGCATCGACATGCTGTTCCGCGGCAGCGCTATGCGCTTTCCCCATGCGCAAGGGCTCTTTCGAGGGGCGCTGATCGTTCCGGCACACCTCCTCTATCCGGTTAGCCCCGGTGTTGGTGCCGGCCTTGCCGCATTGGCCGAACCCTTCGCGGTGTGCCTGCATGCCGTCAAGCAGGCAGGCTCGCTGCTTGGCAAGACGGTCCTCGTTTCGGGCTGCGGCCCGATCGGCTGCCTTACCATTGCAGCCGCCCGTCTCGCCGGGGCGCAGCGCATCATCGCCTGTGATGTCGTCACCGAACCACTGAGTGTCGCCGAACGCCTCGGCGCCGACGAGATCGTCATCAACGGCCCGGAGGCGACGGGCCTCGACCGCTACAAAGCCGGCAAGGGCCGGATAGACGTCGCGTTCGACTGCTCGGGTCATCCGGCGGCGGTCGCCACCGCCATCGAGTGCCTTCGCCCGCGCGGCACCCTCGTTGCTGTCGGCCTCGGCGGCGCGATGCCGTTTCCGCTTCCTTCCGTCGTCACCAAGGAACTCGTCGTTGCCGGTAGTTTCCGCTTCGACGCCGAATTCGGCGAGGCCGTGGGCCTGATCTCGAGCCGGCGTGTCGACCTTTCAGTGCTCATCAGCCACACCTATGCAGCGGAACGTGCCATCGAGGCGTTCGACCTGGCTGGCGACCGCAGCCAGGCCATGAAGGTTCAGTTGGCCTTTAATTGAGTCAGAATGGTCTTAAGGCTTGGGATGGCCCATATCCTTCCGCCGGTCCATTGACAAGGGATACACGGGATCCTGGAACGGCCGTGGCTGCACGGTTTCCAACATCGGATGGTGACGTGGTCGGATGGATGCGGCCGACCGTCACCACCCGAAAGTCGGCGCACGCCGGTTACATCAATTTATTCGCTCTTGCGGGTAGACCCCCCAGAGATCGGACTTTTCAACGTAGCCGTCGACACTGTCTCCCTTCGTAGCAACGTGGCACCACTCGTGCAAACACGACAACACGCGGACGCGGACCCTTGGCTCCAATTTCGCCTTCGCCGATCCGGTCTCGCTCGGTCGGGCTCTCAAGGAGGCCATACTTTTAAGCCATGGCGCCACAACCGCTGTGCGCGTGCTTGAGAGTAACGACTTGTGCATCCAACCGGTTATACCGTCGCAATCTCGAACTTGGCGCCAATATCCATACTCCTCGATGATTTCCAGCGGCAAACCTGGTGCTTGATAGAGCCATTCAATCGCATACTCAAAGGCCGGACCGATGCGCATGCGCGCGTTGTCCGCTTTGAGCGAAACGAATCTTGGGATCGGAAGACCGGTCTCGCGTCCTTTCCTCGCCCAGTCTGAAGACGTCGCTTCGGATGGTCTCGCGCTGGGAGCACTGGATGTAGTCCCAGCGATGAGCAAGTGCATCAAGCTTACAACCAGCAGCTTTCGAACCAACATTTCGTATATTCTCAAAGCACCACCTTCAATATATCACGGAATGATATTTAATCATGATTCAAGTCTCTGTCTAACTGCAGGCAGCAATTGATTGACGAGGGCCGGTGGCTTCAAAACGATTGGTCGGGCGGCCGTTGTTCAATTGACAGTTCGGCATGAGCTAAAGGGGATAGGATGATGCCGCGTGTTTTGATTGTGGAAGATGATCCAATAGTCGCCATTGAACTCGAACTCCTGGCAAACCAGCTTGGCTATTTCGTCGTGGGAATCGCGCGCAGCTTCGATAGTGCACGGATTTTCGCTTCTCGAGCCGACATTGCATTGGTCGACATGGACCTTGCGGATGGAGCGACCGGCCCACGTGTGGCGCAATATCTAAGCGATGAGTTCGGCGTTTCCGTCGTCATGGTTACGGGAGATGCAGAAGCACTTCAGGACGGCGTTTTAGGCGCGATCGGAGTGGTTTCAAAACCGGCGACTTCCAAGACGATAGAAAACCTGCTCCATTTTCTGAAAGCGCTTAGGAACGAGACGCCAGTAGCTCCCCCATTTGAGTTGAAGCTGTTTTCACGGAGTTGAGAAGCACGACTGATAAGGCCCGTTTGAACGGCCGTTGTTGACGTTCATGTGGTCCACGTATGAGAGCCGAACCATCAGCATCCTGATTATCTGCGCGAGTGCTGTCGCACCACTCAATCCGCGGTACTGACCAGCGCGCGCCCATATTCGCCGTCCATGCGTGCGCAAGCTAGCAGATGGCGTAATAGAGGCCCAGCGCCGTGAAATTGGCGACATGAAATCTCTGATCGCAGACCTCAAAAATCATCCGGCCGCCGCCAGCAACGCGCCGGATCTGCCTTCGTCAGCAGCCGGGAGCCCACAATAGACAGGGTACACCAGATGAAACCGTAGCGGTCAAGCAGAACTCGATCTGCAAGCATTTCAGGCGGCTGCAGAGCGAACATCGCTTCGGCGTCCAAGATCGACACCGGACCGCGGCCAGAAAAAAGACCCGCCGCAGAACACGGCGGGCCGAAGATCCGGAAATCTCTAAATTTTCATCTCTAGAATACGCCCTATGCAGTATATTATTCCGTGCACGGCGTATATTAGCCACAAAAAAACCACGAATCACACCCTGAATCGCCACAATCTCACGGGATTGTGAACGTCGGAACTCGGTTAACTCAACGTAAAGGGCAGTGACAGCAACGCCGCCAGGCCGCATGACGCCCCCTAAATTGCTTTCTCACCAACAACCTCTCGGTTGAGACTTGGCAACCTTTCCGGACTGGGGAACATCTGCAAGACCATCATGGCCTCGGTTCTCGACTGCGCGCCTCTCAAGCCGTCCAGAACGCGCGAGGACCTGAACGGTCGGCAGAGTTTGGCGAGCGCGGGCAGGAACCTCTGGTGCTCGTTCTTCGGCCAAAGCACCGCCAGGAATATGTCGACCGGCCTATCGTCGGGAGATAAGAAGTCGATGCCGCTGCGCAGCGTCATCAGCACTTTGGCAGGGGAACGCAAAGCCGGCACCAGCGCATGCGGTAGCGCGAATCCTCCTCCAAAGCCCGTCGAGCCGAGGGTTTCCCGAGCCTGAAGGGCCTCAATCAAATTCCGCACCTCGATGCCAGTCCGCTCAGACAGATCTTCAGTGATCGTGTGCAGCACCGATCGTCTATCAAAACACGGGGCTTTGATGATCAACTCTTGCTGCCAGTGGAAATCATCGATCTGCATTGCCCCTCCTTACCGGCTTATATGGGTCAGTTCCTCACAATGTGAGTTACGCGCTTACGATGAAACGATCGATCTCGAACGATAACAATCTCAGGCTCTTGGGGGTTCAATCAACTTCGTTCACGATCGGTCTACAAGCGCCCCTTTCCTTCCAACCATCACATGAGACCCGCGGAAATCGAGCGAATCGTCGCCTCGACCTTTATATCATATCGTGATATATGGTTAGTATACTCCGGAGGGAGGAGGTTCGCGGGCGAGATGGCCAGCATATGCCACCAGGTCATCACGCTCGCGACGCCGGAGGCCAAAACTCGAGGCGTGGGGCGAAGGATTGCCGATCTTCAGTCATAACAACTTCAGTATTCGGCCAGGCTATTTCTACCCTTCAGTGAATGCAGCGCCGACTGCGAACGGCGCGCTGAGCGGTTATCCACTTTCAAAGGTCAGTTCATGACAAGCAGGAGGCGTCGCAGGCTCTGCGCTCCGTTGCCCGACGACATCAATGTGAAGAGTGAATATATTGCCGATCAGCTCGGACTATCGTTGGGCGACTTCGAGCGCTATCACCACCTCGGTTTGATCTCCGTGAGTTTGGAAAAGGACCGGCACATGTGTTGCGGCCTGCGACATCTGAGAGTTTTCCTGGGAAGTCGGCTCTTTGAAGCCGTGATGGACGATGAAGGAACGGTCCTTTACGAAGCCTTGAGGAACCTTGGCGGAACGGGACGATCCAGCAGTTGAACGGACTGCATCCGGCCCTATCGAAGTCGGTTCGGCGTGCGAGTTGCGCCTGCCAACCAGCCAATTTCCATTGCGAACAACAGCTCCTGATGGCAAGTTTCAGCATCTTGCCGCGCAAACAAAGCCGGAACACTCATGCCCGATCCCAAGCGTAAACTCAAAATCCTGCGCCGCTCCAAGGTCGTGCTGGGTTCTCGCGGCCAGTGGCGCACAAGGCTTGTTTTTTGGTCAGGGGCTCTGGCAATTGGGATTGTCAGTGTCGGCTTCGCCGAACTTGCAGATCTTGCACAGAAGACGTTTGCCAGGTTCACTTCAGCGAGCAAATGGAGTTTTTGGGCACCGCTCGCGCTGACGCCCCTCGGCTTCATCCTGTCTGCGTATCTCGCGATGAGGTTCTTCCCCAACTCCCAGGGAAGTGGAATTCCTCAGGCGATCGCGGCACGCCATTTAGACGAGACCGAGCGGCCTTTCCTCCTGTCGCTGCGGATCGCTTTCGGAAAGATCGTTCTGACCATCCTTGGGCTCTCTTGCGGTGCCTCGATAGGGCGAGAAGGGCCAACGGTACAAGTCGGCGCGTCGATCATGCTTGCTGCCGCTCGCTTCGGCGAGCTCCCGCACGCGCGCGGGCTTATCCTGGCAGGTTCGGCAGCTGGAATTGCGGCGGCGTTCAACACGCCCTTGGCGGGAATCGTGTTTGCGATTGAGGAGATGAGTCGCGCTTACGAGTCCCGTTCGAATGGGGTTGTACTTAGTGCAGTGATCCTGTCGGGACTGGCCGCGCTCGGTCTTTCGGGCAGCTACACTTATTTTGGCGTTTCAAGCGTTGCTCCAGCGCATTTGCGCGACTGGGTTTTGATCATCGTGTGCGGAATTGGCGGAGGAGCGCTCGGGGCCGGGTTCAGTGGCCTTGCTCTTCACCTGGGCCAACGCATTCGGCGCTGGACCCAGCCGGCCCAGTTGAAGCGCACGATGGTTCTGGCAGGCCTTTGCGGACTGGGTGTTGCGGTGATCGGCATCACCTCGGGCGGCGCGACATACGGGACCGGGTACGAGCAGGCGCGGCATGCAATCGAAGGCAATCAGGCGCCACCTCTCTTTTTTATTCAGAAGCTTGTCGCGAGCTTCCTCTCGATGATTTCCACGATACCCGGCGGCATCTTCGCGCCGTCACTCTCGGTCGGGGCGGGTTTCGGAAGCACGGTCGGCCTCGTCCTGGGCACCAGCATCGGTCTTGGAGCGATTCTGGGCATGGCAGGCTACTTTGCAGGCGTCGTACAGGCGCCGATGACGGCCTTCGTCATCATCCTCGAGATGACCGGCGCCCACCAGGCGGTGATGCCCATCATGGCCGTTTCGATGATCGGTTATATCACATCACGAACTCTGTCGCGCGATCCGCTCTACCATGGCCTGTCGCGCGTCTTTGTGGCAGCGGCCATCCGGGCGCGGCGTGCCTCGCAGAAGGCAGATCAGACGCCGGAAGGGAAATGACGGTCGCGTCGGGCGCCACGGTCGCTACCCACCCGGGTCATTTTGCGATCAGTTGGCGCTCAACTAATTTAGCGCGTTTGCGCAAGCTCTCGAAGCCGGGTGAGCGATTCGGCCAGCAGTGGTTCGTTGGCGAGCATGGCGACCAGATGCCTTCTTGCCAGCGAGTCAACAGACGCCTCGCCCTTCGCGGTCAGGCCGACAAGGACACTTCGCTTGTCAACCGGCGACGGCGCTCGGTGCACGAGGCCGGCGGCCTCGAGCCGGTCGACGAGTTGAACTGCGCCGTTATGCTGGATCAGCATCTCTTCGGCGAGCCCTCTCATTCTGATACGGTTCTGGGGGGCGGTCTTGATGACCAACAGCGCCTGATACTGCTGCGACGTGATGCCCGCCCGCGACAGCTCGATCTCGCTACTGGCCAGAAAACGCCGCATGGCTAGTCTCACCCCAGCAAGGCCACTGAAGACTCCAGGGTCGAGCGGCTCCCCTGAACTGGCCCCAGAACCTGAAACCGCTGGTTTTACACGAACGCTGGAAGGCATCGAACGCATCCTTTATTTATATCATGACATGATATACAGTCACCGCAACTCCGTGGGGGAGCTTCGCGAGCGCGGCAAACATAGCTACTTCGGTGAACGCCATACATGCCGCGCTCGCGATTGTTAATTTTCAATCGTGTCATCGCGAGGGCGCAATTGAACGAGCTTATCGTAGTTGACGTTGGGGGTATGGATTTGCGAAGGGCGGCCGCGTCCCCATACGTGAAGGCGGCCATTTCCCTCGGCGCCAAATTGCGTGCGGGAGAGATAGTCCTATGACGCGCAAGAGATGGCAAGACGTGACGCAGCCTCCCTCGAAGGATCTTTTCATCGAGCCATCCTATATTGCCGACCAGCTTGGCGTTTCAGCCCGAGATTTCGAGCGGTACCGCAACCTCGGCCTGATCAACGTCACCGTCGAGTGCGGTTGTGGAGAACACCAGGACCTTAACCGCGTGAAGTGCTGCCTCGGCAATCGGGTCTGGGAAGCCATGGTCGACAGCGAAGGGGCCGTCGCCTTCGAAGCAACAACTTATCTTCGCGGGAAACTCGCGAAGTTGAGCCGAGGCCGATAGGCGAGCGCCTACCCGTCAACGAATTCGTTCCATTCCCGAGCGCTACGGATGATGGCCGTCATTCGGCGGGGGATTTTTCCAGATACGTCTGCCGGCGCCCCAAGACCCGTGGCCGAGATGTCAGATCGGTGACCGGGCCCTTTGTAACCGTTCGTTGCGCGATCGAAAGCACGCTGTCGAACAATTCGTCGCCTTCTGAAGATTTCGGCGCCGAGGAGGTGTGCATGACACTAATCACCGACGTACCAGGGCACCTGGTTCGAATGGTGGCGTGAAACGAGTTCTTAGCCTGCAGATCCAAAGCGCTGGTCGGCTCGTCAAGCAGCAGAAGACCGGGCTTAAGCAACAGAATGCGCGCGAGAATGAGCTTTTGCTTTTGTCCTCCGGATAAGAGCTGGTCCCAGGTCTGATTGGCTCGACCCTCATTGGCAAGGTCATCTATAAAATCGGCAAGCCCGACTTCCTCCAATATCGTTGCAACGTCCGCATCATTGTACGACTGCGTGGGATCGGGCAGGCAAACCAACTCCTTTAGCGACGTAGACGGCAGATAGACATCTTGCGCCGCATAGAGCGTGCGTACGTTTCTTGGCAGAATGATCGTGCCCCGTCCGTGCGGCCACAGGCGACTTATTGCTTTGAGCAAGGACGACTTGCCGCTGCCGGACTCTCCCAAAAGCAGCGCCCATTCGCCCCGCTCTACCCGCAGCCGATCCGTCGAAACAAAAGGCTCGGCCGCGCCCGGATGCATAAGTTCGACGTCCTGAATGGCAAGGCCAAGACGAGCCTCCTGGTTCTGGTAACGCAACTGCGAGCACCCGGTTCGCGCGTAGAATTCCTTTGGATGTTGGGTTTCTTCGATCGCCTCGGCAAGTTCTGTCACGCGTTTTGCGTTCGCCCGCAATCTCGCGATGTCGGGCATGACGTGAATGAACCAAGAGCAGTCGTTGATAACCGCATTCG
Source organism: Ensifer sp. B1-9 (assembly GCF_050474445.1). Classification (NCBI taxonomy): domain Bacteria; kingdom Pseudomonadati; phylum Pseudomonadota; class Alphaproteobacteria; order Hyphomicrobiales; family Rhizobiaceae; genus Ensifer; species Ensifer sp. B1-9. Next base: position 6,124 of record NZ_JBCHVG010000030.1, on the reverse strand, counting down.
CAAGCTCAGCTCCCGTAACGTAGCCTTGGAGACTGATCCTGCTTTCAGCATAAGGAAGAAGTCCGGGCGCATAAGCGATGATGCGCGAGGAGAAGAAATTGTAGACGAGCTCAAATCCCATATAGCCTGCGGTGAGGAAATTCAGGCCCGCCCACGTATGGTCGATGTCAGCATATCGTTGCCGGTTGATGCGGTTTTGCACGCCTTCGGCCTGAGTTGCAGCGACGTGGAAGCTCCGGTTCAAGAGCGTCGCGAGCTCTCGCCGATAACTTCCTTCTGCCCACTGCATCCTGACATCCAGCCGCTGTAGAATCGCGCCGAGCTTGACTGCAAGAAAGGTGTTGAGCGGCACGTAGGCCAGTACCGCTGCAAACGTAAGGCAAGCGCTGGCATAGCTCCCGAGGAACTCGAGCCCCGTGATTTCGGTGGAGTTCGCAATGATTTTCCCGCCGACAAAATAAAGCGAGAGCGTAACGCCCGCGATCCCCATCGCAAGGCCGATGGCGCCCCCGGTCAAACCCTTGATCGACTCCTGAATACGCTGATCAAGATTGTCGGGCACCGCCGCCGTGGAAGGGGTTGCTTCCGCGGCGCCGTTCTGGAGGTGGAAATGCGTATGGTTGCAGTCGAGGATCGCGCGGTTGAAGCGCTCGTCGAGCCACGCCCGCCATTTCCGATGAAGTGTTGTGGAGAAGTAGTGGCGGACCGCGATGAACCCGATCTCCTTGAGAACGACAATCGCGACCAGGGTAGCGGCACTGTTGAGGAGCGCGCGAAGGGTGGAGGGGTTTTGCGGGTGATGGAGAAAGGCGATTGCACTGATGAGATCCCCGGACGCTTCGGCGAACCAAACGCTTGCCATGGCCGATAACGCGGTCAGTACCACGATTATGGCTGCCAGCCCCCAGGCCTCCTTCCACCTCTCGGAGAACCAGTACGCACCCATGAGCCCCCAAAAACCGCGCATTGACGACACTGGGGTCAATTGTGACCGAATTTCACTGGACCGCTTATGCCAGTTCAATAAATCCTCCTGGTAAGTATGCTTAGACGCCTCTCAATCTGCTGAAGACCCAGTTGACCGAAAGCGTAACAGCCGTACGCAGTTGCGCCTAAATTAGCATCATAGTGAAGCATGTTGTGGCCCCTGCCTAGCCGTTCCGCAGAATTGATTTGTCGCAGCGTCCTTTTTGCGACATCAATCCACCGACAATCGCCGCCGCGCCAAACGCGGCGACACCTTGTTGTCATCAAAGGCGATCGCAAAGGTCGTTCAGCACGAAAAAATACCAGAGTTTGACGGTCACGATTTCCAGGAACATGCCCTCCTTGCCCTTGCTAGCGACAATGGCACCAGCAAGGCGCATGTGCACACCAACAAGGATGAATTATCCAAAACGCGCAGATCCATATGGCAGGCTGAAGAAATAGCCGCGGCAACCGGGCAGCCTGTCGGGTGCGCGCTCGCGATGGCCAATCACTCCGCAGAGCGCGCTTTTGGCAGGTCTCAGATCGACATCCAGCAACAGTTCGAGCAGGATCAATCAAAGTGAACTGCTCGTCGGCACTTCGGCGGCAAGAGGTAGTTCCTTGAGGTCGATCAGTGCCTTCGCGCAGACATTGGCGGCGTTGGGAACCGGCGAGAGCAGGCCGTCAACTGAAGCCCATCCGCCATTGGTGATGAAGTCGTCCCGCTCCCAGCTGGATTTGGACTTGAGCTCCTTCAGATTCTCAGCTGCGTTGGCCGCTGAGACGAAGTTGTGAACGCATATGTTCGAGATCAACTCCGCACGAGCCGTCCGGACCGCTTGATCTGCCATCACGGACGCTCCGCCAGCGGTCATCCAGCCGCCAAAAGTGAAACCGACAATCATGGTGAGCAAAGATGCCCCAACGGTCGACCAGAACCAGACCTTCTTGGTGGGTTGATACTCGGACCACGTTCCATTGTTACCCTGGGTCATAGCATCCTCCTTTGAATTATATATCATAGCATGATATAAACCGGATCGCAGCACGCTTCCAACGCCCGTAGCGTCATAAAGTCCGGCTATCCGGGGCGGAAACGACATGCCAACGCTGAGCCGTTGTTGCCATCAGAACCCGAAGACCGAGAGGGTCCTCGCCGCGATCAACTTCTCCAGAAAAAAGGTGAGACCAAAACCAGGACAGTCATCACCTCCAGGCGCCCCATGATCATCAGCACGGATAAGATAGCCAGAGCGGGATCGGACATCGTGGAGAAGTTCCCCGCTGGTCCGACGACAGGCCCCAAGCCAGGCCCCACGTTGGACAATGCCGTGATGACCGAAGAGGCCGCGGTCATGAAATCATAGCCAAGGGCTCCAAGCGCCAATGTTCCGAAGGCCCAAAGCACGATGAAGACGGCAAAGAAAAGAAACACCGCTCGTTGCAACTCTGGATCCACAGTCGCGCCCCCGTACCGCACAGGTGTGACAGTGTTCGGGTAAAGAATTTGCGTGATCAAGGGCCTGACTGCGCCGAATAGAATGACGAACCTGTAAGCTTTGATCCCGCCTGCGGTCGAGCCGGAACACCCGCCGGCAAATGTCGCAAAAAATGCCAGAGCGACGGCGAAGGGACCCCACAACGTATAATCTTCGCTTGCATATCCCGAGGTCGACAGAATCGATGCCAGATTGAAGAAGGAATGGGATAAGGCCATTTCAAACGGCACGCCGTTGTAAACCCGATGATAAGCCGCCAGCGCCATGGCCATGACCGCGAGGTAGCCAAGAAACACCAGGATTTGCGGATCCCTCAACGCCGTTGTACTGCGTTTGACCATAAAGAGGATCAGCACGGAAAATGGCAGGCTGCACAGGGTCATGAAGAAGGTTGATGCCCACAGGAGTGGAACGCTGTCATAATGCCCAAACGAGGCATCATGCGTCGAAAACCCACCGGTCGCGACTGTCGTCATTGCGTGGTTCAGCGCATCAAACTGCGTCATCCCGAATTGGTGGTAGGCAACAGAGCACGCCAAAGTGATCACTACATAGATCACCACGAACGCCCGCATGAACGTTGCAATCCTTGCAAAGACCTTCTCGTTCGTATCGGACGATTCCATCCGCAGAAATGATATTCCACCCACGCGCAAGAAGGGCATTACGAATAGGCCAAGGGCGACAATGCCAATGCCGCCGAACCATTGCAGCATCGACCGCCAGAGGAGCACCCCAGGCGCGCTGTGGTCCAGCCCGACCATGACCGTCGAACCGGTTGTCGTGACTGCGGACACGGATTCAAATACCGCCTGCATCAGGTTCAGATCCTTTGATGACAGCCAAAGAGGAACTGCGCCGACGAGAGAGAAGAGCAACCAAAGCAGGTTCACCAGCAGGAAACCCATTTTTCGGTTAAGCTGCGGCGGCACATCCCGGGTCGCCAAGGCAGCGGCAGCGAAGAAGGCGCCGCAAAAAACGCCCGCACGCGCAAAAACGATCCAATCCCGGTGATCGCTGTAAAAGTCTGCAAACGCCGGAACCAGCATTGCGCAGGACAAATAAAACCCGAATATCGCAGATATATGAACTGCTGACCTATAGGCTTGCGGTGACATGGCTACGCTTCGATCAGAAATGATGAATGCGGCGTGTTTGAACCAGCCGATCGCTGGCAAGGCATCGTTTGCACCACAGTCATGAGTACGCATTTCGGGCCGATCATCAATTTTCCTTCGCCTTGGTTACCGCCATTATTCGGTCAGCCTCTCACCCGTTCCAGTTGCTCAATGACACGGACGGCGTCATCAATCCCGCCTTCGTCGCGCATTTGAGAGCTCAGCTGCCGGACCTTCTCCCGCACACACGGGATATCCATTGAGTGCATTGAAGCCGCGAGCTCCTCAACCGACAGGCGCTTCACCTTAACGGGAGGGGGCCCGGCGCCCAGATCGTGAACGCGCCTTGCCCAAAAATGCCCCTCGCTAAAGACTGGATAGATCGCGCTCGGCTTGCCGGCGCGCAGCGCCGCGGCTGTTGTTGCGGCTCTCCCATGATGAAAGATCATATCGGCCCTTGTGAAAACCTGCTCCAGCGGCACGTCAGAAACGGCCAGCACTTCGGATGATCGCAAGATGCCAACTGGTCTGCCTGCCGTTGCAAGGAGCACCCGCTTGCCAACCATCCTCGCCGCCGTCACCGCCGTGGAAGCAAAGTCGTGAACGAGCTCCTCGGGCATGTCGGCGAGCGCCACACAGACCGGCGGCGGGCCGTCCGTCAGGAATGTTTCCAGTTCAGCAGAGAGCCTGCGTTCGGGCTCCTCGGGCCACCACGCGCCGGTGACATGGATGTGCGGCCCCCAATCCCTGGGAACAGGCACCAGATGCCGGCTATAGGCGTACAGCTTGCGATCGGGAGCGTGATGCGAGTTTGGACGCTCGGGCAATCCGAGCGTTTTTCGTCTCCATTTCAGGATCGGTTTGCGAAACAGACGCGTGAAGTGCTGCTCGGCTACCGTGTGGCTCAACCTGTTGAGAGGACCAAGCGTTCGCCAAGGCACGGTCGGTGTCGGAAATGCCGATGTTGGGGTAAGGACAGGAAGAGGCGATGCCATGATCGTACGACAGCCGACACGCTCCGCCATATGAGGCGATGCTATCGAATTCGGGTGGTAAACTATCAGATCAGGCCAGAAGGTATGGGCCGCACGCCACTCACTCTGAATCAGATCGTCGGTGAGCGCATGAATTCGATGCGCAACACGGTCATTTGCCAGGCCCCCGGCCGCCAAAACGCGCCGGCCTTCTTGCGTCTCTGAAAGTGCCAGCAGATCGTCTGGCAACGACTCATAGAGCACCCCATGTCGCAATGCCACCTGGCTAAAGCGCCGCGGTCCCGCCAGCTGGACTGAACAACCCTTGAGCTGCAACCTCCTGGCCAGTGCGATATAGGGTTCGACGTCGTCGAGTGCGCCAAAAACGTGAATACCTATGCGCAAGTTTGTCCCTTCAAAGTTTCGGTGACGGGCATTTCACCTTCAGCCCGCCAACCCGCACCGGGTCACGACCGACGGAAGATGAAAAAGGCGTTCAAGAACATCGACCAAGGGCTTGGGGCAGGTTCAGCCACGGCGCGCACACATTCCGCGACGGTCCCCGACCGAACGGTTTCACCGGTGTGACAGCTGCACACCAGCTGATGCATTTCAAGGTCGCTCAATTCGAAGAAACGCTTTGCTTCACCGTAGCTGTCATCTTTCAGACCTTGCTTTCGAAGCAGAACATCTTCGAAAGCTACCTCAAGCGGTGAGCCTTCGCGCCGCATCGAATCGCGTGTCGAAATCGGCTGAAATTCCGTCTCGAAAAGAGTATTGAGCCGCTGGTCAGGCGTCTGGTCTAGAAGTTCTGCCCACCGCTGAAGCCGCTCCTCGCGTGTCAAAGCATGCTCCTGCATGTCTTCGCGCACGTCGGCAATCCCCATAAGTCGTTCACGAGATTGGTGTTTCATGGCCGCCTCCTTGAGATACCTTGTCATTCGCCAGCGCTCTTTCTCCACTCAACGTGAAAGCCGCTCGCGTGTTCAAAAGTATATCATAAGATGATCTTTGTTTCGATACGAAGAGAACATGCGCGAGTTCCGCCAGCGCCAGTAGGCACCCAGGAAGGAAATTGAGCCAATTCTCAAAATTTTATCACCGAAGTCGGCTGATCCGCAGGACAAGATGGTCCGCATCGACCACACTTTCCGCGATCCGGCGAACTCGCTCAACGTGCTCGCGCGACTCGACCGTTCCTTCGATAACGACGAGATCGCCAACCGCCCGCAAAGACAAGCTCTGTAATTCGCTTGACGCATCATCGGCGAGGGCAATTTTGATGGATGAGATAAGGTGCGTGGCGTCCACACCGTGAGCCCCACGACATCGTGATGAAGGTGGGATCAGAATCATCGACCGCTCCTTTATTGTTCAACTCCTCTGTAGTGGGTCTTGTTCCCTCTCAAGCTTACGTAATCGTATGGCAACTTGCTTGTATCCATCCGAGCAGGGCCGCAGGATTTTGAGCGCCGCGCGTGGTAACGTCGGTTCATGGAGATCGATGAGGACAAGATCGACGATGCCGTTTTGGCGCTGTTATGGCTGACGGTGCATAACGAGC
>NZ_JBCHVG010000029.1:0-58870 GCF_050474445.1 Ensifer sp. B1-9 | reverse complement strand
AAAGCGGTTTACGCTACCGCGACAAATCCCATAGGGATTTGCGCTGGACGCGGGGTGGAGCAGCCCGGTAGCTCGTCAGGCTCATAACCTGAAGGCCGCAGGTTCAAATCCTGCCCCCGCAACCAAAGCTTCTAAAAACACCCGCCTTCATGGCGGGTTTTTTGTGGCCAACGCGGTGAGCATTGAACACCGGAGTCCGAAAGAGCCGCGGCCGACGCACCGGCGCAGAAAACAACCAAAGCCTGTCGTCGAAAACCAAATCCCGAAACATACAGAAAGCCCCCTGCGTTAACGCAGGGGGCTTTCGACGTTTAAAGGGCCGCAGACAAAAGCGGGCGAGGGACAAGGTACATCGCGTATCAGGCGACGCCGGCGGCCGTAGTCCCTTGGTGATCCTGCGCCGAAAGCCAGGTGTTGGTCTCCTCGAGGATTTCGTTCGACAGATCCGGATCGTCGGTCATTCGGGCCAGGATCAGGGCGCCAACCATTGTCGACCAGGTTCCGATCGCGGCGCGGCGCCGATGCGCTTCGTCTGGGCCGGGCGCTACTTTGCTGAGGCGCTCGAATTGCCGCCTGAGACCCGCTGTCATTTCGGCGCGCGCTTCCGCTGGTTGACGGATGACTTCCGATGCCAGAGCGGCAACCGGACAGCCATGGCCGAAATCGTCTCGATGTTCCGGTGAAAGATAACGGCTCGCAACAGTCGCCAGGTCCACGGACAGAGGTTCGCTTCCCCCCTGCAGTTCGGCCAGCGTCTGGGCAATCAGATCGTCCTTGGATTTGAAATAGCCGTAGAAACCGCCATGCGTGAGGCCGGCCGATTTCATCACATCCGTCACTGTGACGGACTCGAAACCACGCTCCCGGAATAGCCGGCCGGCGGCCTCCAGGATGGTTCGCTTGTTCTCTTCAACCTGTTGGCGGCTCACGCGCATCATCGTCTCCCAAATTTCCATTGACATTATACATGATGTCTATCATATATCCAAATACATGATGATCATCATGTATAAATCAAAGGAGCACACCCGATGAGTAAGAAGCCTGCAGTCCTCGTAACCGGTGCTTCCACCGGTATCGGCGCCGTCTATGCGGAGCGATTTGCGCGCCGCGGTCACGATCTCATTCTCGTCGCCCGCAATGCGGAGCGCATGGCAGCGCTTGCCGAGCGCTTGCGGAGCGAAACCGGTGTCAATGTGGACGTCGTCCCCGCCGACCTGACGGACGAGCAGGATCTGGCCAAGGTCGAGCAGCGCCTGAGAGAAGACGAGCGTATTGGCGTTCTGGTCAACAATGCCGGGACATCGATCCCGCGCGGCTTCCTTCAGCAGAAGAGCGAGGACATCTCGAAACTGATCGCGCTCAACATCACGGCCGTCACCAGGCTCGCGCATGCTGCAGCACCTCGTTTTGCGGAGAAGGGGGACGGGGCGATCATCAACATCGCCTCGGTCGTTGGCCTTGCTCCGGAGATGGGCGCCACCGTCTATGGCGCCACCAAGGCCTTCGTGCTGTTTCTTTCCCAGGGGTTGAACGTCGAGCTGGCAGCCAAGGGCGTCTATGTGCAGGCGGTACTGCCGGCTGCGACACGCACCGAAATCTGGGATCACGCGGGCGTCGATGTCGAGACGCTTGCCGGCGTGATGGAGGTCGGTGATCTCGTCGACGCAGCCTTGGTCGGCTTCGATCGTCGCGAGTTGGTGACAATCCCGCCGCTGCCGGACGTGAGCCAGTGGAACGGGTTCGATGCCGCGCGCCAGGCAATGCTTCCGAATTTCGCACAGTCCGAACCGGCTCAGCGTTATCGCTCTGCTGCGTGATCAGATGGCGGACTGGAAGCCGACGACCCGTCGGCTCCCACGACGTTAGACAGCAAGGCGCTGGCTGGTCGGCCCAGCGCTTGGCTTGTCTTGCCACCCGCCGTTACCACCGTCGACCATGTCCGGGCGTTTGCCAAGCGCCCCCGGACTGGTAGAGATTGAGGGGCAAGAATCGCCATTGCAGGCTGCTTGTGGCTGCCGGCGGGAAATCCTCTTTCGAAACGACGTTGATGATGATGCGAGCGTAAACCGATGAAAAAGTTCAACCTGGGAACAACCGATCTCTCCGTTTCATCCGCCGTTCTCGGCCTCATGCGGATCGCCGATCTCAGCGACGATGCCATTCGCCGGCTCTATGGCAAGGCGCGCGACGTCGGCATCAACGTCTTCGATCACGCCGACATCTACGGCGGTGAATTGCACGCCTGCGAGCGTCGCTTCGGCGACGCGCTCCAACTAAAGCCGGCCGAGCGCGAACAGATCGTCGTCCAGAGCAAATGCGGGATCCGGCGCGGCTATTTCGATTTCTCCCGCGATCATATCCTCCAGTCGGTCGACCGATCGCTCGCGGCACTGAAGACCGACTATCTCGATCTTCTGCTGCTGCATCGCCCGGATGCGCTGGTTGAGCCCGAAGAGGTGGCGGACGCCTTCGACAAGCTACAGGCGGCCGGCAAGGTCCGGCATTTCGGCGTGTCCAACCATACGCCACGGCAGACCGATCTTTTGAAGACGGCCGTGCGCCAGCCGCTCGTCGCCAACCAGATCCAGCTCAGCATCGCGCATGCTCCGTCTGTTGCCTTCGGGATTGCCGCGAACATGGCGGGCCTGGAGCAGTCGATCGATCGCGACGGCGAGGTCGTGGTCTATTCGCGGATCAACCGCATGACGCTGCAGGCCTGGTCGCCGTTCCAGCAGGGCTTTTTCGGCGGCGTCTTCGTCGGCGACGAGACCAATTACCCGGAGCTCAACCGTGCGCTGGACGAACTCTCCGGGAAATATGCGGTGTCACCGTCGGCGATCGCCTATGCCTGGATTGCCCGGCATCCCGCCAACATCCAGGTGGTCTTGGGAACGACGAGCCCTGAGCGTCTGGCAGACATAGCGCCCGGAGCTGACATCACCCTGTCGCGCGAGGACTGGTATCGCCTTTTCACCGCCGCAGGCCACGTGCTCCCCTGACATCCATCTTGCTGTGCAGAACATACGAAAAGGCCCGCTCGGAAGTGAGCGGGCCTTTGGCTTTTTGGCGCAGTACGCTGGTGGATCAGGTGCGCGGCTTCAGGTTCTCGGGATCGTAGAGCGGCTTGTAGCCGACACCGACGACTTCGACCGGATAGGTCTCGGCGAAATACTCGACATTCAGCTTGCGGCCTACCTGGCAATGGGACCAGGGCAGGTAGGCAAGCGCGATGTTCTTGCCGATCGTAGGCCCGAAAGCGATGGAGGTGGTGTAGGAGCGGCGGCCGAGTTCGTCGATCAGAACCTTGCCGGTTTCCGGATCCATCACCGGCAGGTTGCCGACCGGGTAGCGCTTCACGCCGTTCCTGTCGGTATTCTCCGTCATGACCAGCGTGCAGAGCATAGCGGGCTGGTGCTCGCGCGCCTTGTACTCCAGATGCTTTGCCTTGCCGCGGAAGTCCACGTCCTTGACCTTCGGACGGGCAAGGTCGGCCTCGATGAGGTTGTACTGGGTGAGGAGGTCGGCGTTCTGCAGGCGCAGGCTCTTTTCCATGCGGCGCGAGTTCGCATAGGTTTCGACGCCGAAGGCCATGACGCCGGTTGCGCGCAGCGCGTCCCAGACGGCGAGACCATCCTCGTACTTCATGTGCAGTTCCCAGCCCTGCTCGCCGACATAGGAAATGCGGAAGGCCGTGACCTTCTTGCCGGCGATCTCGATCGGCTTGATCGCGGCGAAGGGGAAGTTCTCGATATCGAGGCCGGCCGGATCGGCAACCACCTTCTTCAGCGTTTCGCGGGCGTTGGGGCCCCAGATGCCGATGGTGATGAACTTCTCCGAGACGTCCGTGATGGTGACGTCGAGGCCCCGGTCTTCGGCGACACGGCGCATGTAATGGAAGTCGCGCGGCCCGGCATCGGCGCCGTTTACCAGGCGGCAGCGGTCGGCCATGCGGAAGACGGTGAAGTCAGCCCGCACCATGCCCTCGTCATCGAGGAAGTGCGTGTAGATGCCCTTGCCGATGTTGCCGTCGCCGCCGATCTTGGCGGCGCAAAGCCACTCGAGCAGCTCGACATGGTCAGGGCCTTCGATATCGACCATATGGAAGTGCGAGAGGTTGACGATGCCGCAATCCTCGCTCATCGCCAGATGTTCGGCGTTGGAAACGCGCCAGAAATGGCGGCTGTCCCACTCGTTCTCGCGCACCGGGACGCGGTCACCGTATTTTTCGAGCAGATGCTCGTTGGCGGCGTAGCCGTGGGCGCGCTCCCAGCCGCCGAGCTCCATGAAGTAGCCGCCGAGCTCCTTCTCGCGCTCGTAGAACGGCGAGCGCTTGACGTTGCGGCCGGTGGCATAGGGCTCGCGCGTGTGCACGGCCGGGAAGTAGATCTTCTGCGCCGCCTCGAAGCAGCGGCCTTCGATGAACTTCTCCTCGAGCTGGTGCGGATAGAAGCGGGAATAGTCGATCGAGGCGTGGTCGATCTCGGTGCGGCCGTCGGTCATCCAGTCGGCGATCAGCTTGCCGTAGCCGGGGCCGTCCTTCACCCAGATGGCGACGCAGTACCAGAGGCCGCGCACCTTCTGGCTTTCGCCGCAGGAGGGGCCGCCGGCGGCCGATACCTGCAGGAGGCCGTTGAAGGAGTGGCTCTCGTTATAGCCGAGTTCGCCGAGGATCGGCGTCAGTTCCATGGCGCGCTCGAGCGGTTCGATGATCTGCTCCATCTCGAGGTCGCGCTGCGAGGGCGAAAGCCGTGCCTCGTGCTTTTCGAGGATGTCGCGCGGATGGCAGAGGCGGGGATTGGTGGTCTCGTAATAGCCCCACTCGATCTGGCCGCCTTCGGTGGTCTTCGGGTCGCCGGTGTCGCGCATATAGGCCGAGTTGCCCTGGTCGCGCAGCAGCGGGAAGCCGATTTCCTTGCCGGTGCCTTCGAATTCGTTGTACGGGCCGAAGAAGGTGAGCGGATGGTCGACCGGCATGACCGGAAGGTCTTCGCCGACCATTTCGGCAATGAGGCGGCCCCAGATGCCGGCGCAGACAACGACATGGTCGGCCATGATGGTGCCGCGATGGGTGACGACACCCTTGATGCGGCCGTTCTCGACGATGAGCGACTTTGCCGGCGTATTGCCGAAGACCTGCAGCTTGCCGGACTTCTCCGCTGCATCGACGAGCTTGCCCGCAACCGTCTGCGAGCGCGGGATGACGAGGCCGGCATCCGGGTCGAACATGCCGCCCATCACCTGGTCTTCTTCGATCAGGGGGAACATCTTCTTGATCTCGGCCGGCGAGACATAGTGTGCGCGGGTGCCGAAGGCCTTGGCGGAGGAAAGCTTGCGCTTGATCTCTTCCATCCACACGTCGTCGCCGGTGCGGACGACTTCCAGGCCGCCGATGCGGGCGTAGTGGCCCATCTTCTCGAAGAAGTCGATCGAATACTGCGTCGTCCAAACCGACAGATAATCGTGGCTGGTCGTGTAGCAGAAGTCGGAGGCGTGTGCCGTCGAACCGATATCGGTCGGGACGCCGGATTTGTCGATACCGACGATATCATCCCAGCCGCGCTCGATCAGGTGGTGCGCGATCGAGGCACCCACGATGCCACCCAGCCCGATGATTACGACCTTCGCCTTTTGCGGAAACTCTGCCATTGATTGCGACCCTAGTTGGATTGGATGCCGGATTTTAGGGCTTGATCCGCCATGACTAGAGCCTGTCTACGACATTATCATCAAACTGCACGACCAGAGCCGGGCAATCTGTGGATGGCGAAACGAGAGCTGTTGAGACGGTCATGCCACTGATTTCGTGAGAAAAAGCGCCCGATGGTAGCGAAGCGATTTTCCTTAGCATACAGAAGAAGCGGCCGCACTCGAATGCGTCATTGCTCAGGGCAGGAAATGTCGGCTTTACGGCTCGCTATCCAGGCGATCCGCGAAAGCAGGTGCGCAGTAATCAAGGCGCAGCGCCGAAGAAGGCGAGGCGCGTGAAGAGCACATAGTGCGATTCCGAAACCATGAGTGCCACGAGCACGAGCACCAGCAGGGGCGGCAGAAGGATAGCATAGATCAGCGCCAGCCGCTCCCAGGCCATGTGCATGAAGATCGCCACGATGAGCCCGGCCTTCAGCACCATGAAGATCAGGATCAGAGACCATCTGAGATAGCCCTGCAGCCCGAGATAGTCGACGAGATAGGAGAAGGTGCTGAGCACGAAGAGCAGCAGCCAGACGACCAGGTAGAGCCCGATCGGGTGCTGCTGGTGTTCATGCGCTGGCGCCTGCACCTGCGTCTGAGCTTGCGGTACCGTGCCGGTGTGTGCCGTCGTCTCTGCCATGGCCATGCCTCACCACAGATAGAAGAACGCGAAGATGAAGACCCAGACGAGGTCGACGAAGTGCCAGTAGAGGCCGGTGATCTCGACGATCTCGTATTGTCCCTTGCGGCTCGTGAAGAAGCCACGCTTGCCGGTGTCGAAGTCGCCGCGCCAGACCTTGCGGGCGATGATCAGCAGGAAGATGACGCCGATCGTGACGTGCGTGCCGTGGAACCCGGTGATCATGAAGAAGGTCGAGCCGAACTGGGCCGCGCCCCAGGGGTTGCCCCAGGGCCGCACACCCTCGGTTATCAGCTTTGTCCATTCGAAGGCCTGCATGCCGACGAAGGTGGCGCCGAAGAGGGCGGTCAGCAGCATGAGAAGCGCGGTCTTCTTGCGGTCCCGGCGATAGCCGAAGTTGACGGCCATCGCCATGGTTCCGCTGGAGGAGATCAGGACGAAGGTCATGATGGCGATGAGGATCAGCGGCACGTCGGTACCGCCGATGTGCAGGGCGAACACCTCGCTCGGATTGGGCCAGGGAACGGCGGTCGACATGCGCGCCGACATGTAGGCGATGAGGAAGCAGCCGAAGATGAAGGTGTCGCTGAGGAGAAAGATCCACATCATGGCCTTGCCCCAGGAGACGTTCTTGAACGCCCGCTGATCGGAGGCCCAGTCCGCGGCAAAGCCGGCAAGGCCCGTCGGGCGATGGAGCGGTTGTCTCACAGGCGAATGTGTCTCGGCGGACATGCCACGGCTCCTCAGGTCACGAGTTGCCGGCAGAGCTCGACGAAATCATTGGCCCAGCCGGAAAAGAGCGCGAAAAGCACCAGCCAAACGGCCAGCATGAAATGCCAGTAGGTGGCGCAAAGCGTGATCGACAGCACGGCCTTTTCGCCCATCGGGCCGGTGCGCGTCTTAACGATCACCCGGGTCAGCGCGAACAGGCCACCGAGGATGTGGAGGCCATGCATGCCAGATATCATGTAGAAAAAGCTGTTGGCCGGATTGTCGGCGAGCAGATAGCCGGCATCGGTGAGCTCGCGCCATGCGTAGACCTGGCCGGCGAGGAAGGCCAGCCCAGCGGCGAGGGCGGCGATCAGTGCCGTGCGGCTCGTGTCGTCCTGGTGACGCTCGGCCGTCACCCGCGCCGCGTGGAGCAGCAGGCTGCCGAGCCCGAGGATGGCGGTGTTGAGCCAAAGGATCCGGGGCATTGGCGTCGACCACCAGTCGGTGGACGCCATGCGCATGAAATAGGCGCTCATGAAGAGGGAGAAGAGGGCTGCGACGACCGCGAGGAAGACGCCAAGGCCGATCTTCGCGGGCGGGAGCGAAGGCCGATCGTGTGGGCGGGGGTCGTGGGCATGGCCGACCTCCAGCCACGGTTTGGAGAAGAGCCGCTGTCGGCTGAGCCACCAGCCGGCGATCGCGAGGATCACCGCCAGGAAGATGAAGGCGACGGTCATGAGGCCCCCTCCGGCGCAAGGCCGATCGAACCCGGCTGGTTCTGCGGAATGAAGTCTTCAGGCGCTCCGGGCACGCTGTAGTCATAGGCCCAGCGATAGACGACCGGCAGTTCCTTGCCCCAGTTGCCGTGACGCGGCGGCGTTTCCGGCGTCTGCCATTCGAGCGTCGTTGCCCGCCAGGGATTGCCGCCGGCCTCGCGGCCATGGCGGATGCTCCAGACGAGATTGAACAGGAAGACGATCTGCGCGGCTCCGACAACCAACGCCATGATGGTGATGAATTCGTTGAGCGTATGGGCCGAGGCCGGAACGAAGGCGGTTTCGCCCATTTCATAGTAGCGACGGGGCACACCGATCAGGCCAAGATAGTGCATCGGAAAGAAGATCAGGTAGGCGCCGATGAAGGTGATCCAGAAATGGATCTGCCCGAGCGTTTCGTTGAGCATCCGGCCGGTGATTTTCGGGTACCAGTGATAGATCGCGCCGAAGATGACGAGGATCGGTGCGACGCCCATGACCATGTGGAAATGAGCGACGACGAACATCGTGTCGGAGAGCGGCACGTCGACGACGACGTTGCCGAGGAACAGGCCTGTCAGCCCGCCATTGACGAAGGTGACGATGAAGGCGAGTGCAAAGAGCATTGGCAGGGTCAGGTGGATGTCACCGCGCCAAAGCGTCAGCACCCAGTTGTAGACCTTGATCGCTGTCGGCACGGCGATGATCAGGGTGGTCGTGGCGAAGAAGAAACCGAAATAGGGGTTCATGCCGCTGACATACATGTGGTGCGCCCAGACGATGAAGGAGAGCGCGCCGATGATGACGATCGCCCAGACCATCATGCGGTAGCCGAAGATGTTCTTGCGGGCATGGGTGCTGATGAGGTCGGAGACGATGCCGAAGGCGGGCAGCGCGACGATATAGACCTCCGGATGGCCGAAGAACCAGAAGAGGTGCTGGAACAGGATCGGGCTACCGCCGCCGTGTTGCAACTGCTCGCCCATCTCGACGATCGCCGGCATGAAGAAGCTGGTGCCGAGCACGCGGTCGAAGAGCATCATGACGCAGGCGACGAAGAGGGCGGGAAAGGCAAGCAAGGCCATCACCGTCGCAGTGAAGATGCCCCAGACGGTGAGCGGCATGCGCATCAGCGTCATGCCGCGCGCGCGTCCCTGGAGCACGGTCACGACATAGTTGAGGCCGCCCATGGTGAAGCCGATGATGAAGAGAATGAGGGACGAGAGCATCAGGATGATGCCCCAGTCCTTGCCGCCGGGCGTGCCCGAAAGTACCGCCTGTGGTGGATAGAGCGTCCAGCCGGCGCCGGTCGGTCCGCCGGGCGCGAAGAAGCTCGCGACGAGCACGAGCACGGCGAGCAGATAGAGCCAGTAGCTCAGCATGTTGGCATAGGGAAAGACCATGTCGCGCGCGCCGAGCATCAGCGGGATCAGGTAGTTGCCGAAGCCGCCGAGGAAAAGCGCGGTCAGAAGGTAGATCACCATGATCATGCCGTGCATGGTGATGAACTGATAGTAGCGGTCCGCGTCGATGAAGGCGAAGGCACCGGGAAAACCGAGCTGCAGCCGCATCAGCCACGACAGGACCAGCGCGACCATGCCGATGGCGATCGCGGTCGAGGCATATTGCACGGCGATGATCTTGGCATCCTGGCTGAAGACATAGCGCGTCCACCAGCTATGGGGATGGTAGAGCTCGACATCCTCCACTTCCGCTGGGCCTATCGGTTCGCCCGTACCTGACCGGATGTCGACCATCTGCGAGAACCTCCTGACACCGGATCATTTCGGTGAATGATCCAACGCTTTGAAACTACGCAATTCCGAAACGCCGAACGTCGGAATCGCCTTCGCTCACGAGCGGGATGCGGGGCCGAAATCCGCAATTACTTTTCCTCATCCCGCTTGGCCGCCAGGGCGCCTCCTATTGCGCCGGGGCGGCATTTGCTGCCTGTACCGTCTGTTTCGGCTCCGCCGCTGCCATCAGTTGCGAAAAGGTCTGTTGCTGCGAAAGCCACGCCTGGTAGTCGGCGGCGGTATCGACGACGACGGTGCCGCGCATCTGTGGGTGTCCGACGCCGCAGAGCTCGGCGCAGAGAACCTCGAAAGTACCGGTGCGTGTCGGAGTCAGCCAGAAATAGGTGACCATGCCCGGGACCATGTCCATCTTGGCGCGGAACTCCGGCACGTAGAAATCATGGAGCACGTCGATCGAGCGCAGGAGGATCTTTACCGGCTTTCCGACTTCCAGATGCAGCTCGCCGCCTTCGATGACGACGTCGTCAAGGGTTGCCGCATCGTTGCGGTTGAGGCCAAGCGAATTCTCCGGGGTGACGTCGCGCGTTTCGGAGGTTCCAAGCTTGCCATCGGCGCCGGGCAGGCGGAAGCTCCAAAGCCATTGCTGGCCGACGACCTCAACCTCTGCAGCACCGTTTGGCACGGTGACGAACTGATGCCAGACGAAAAGGCCGGGTGTCAGCATGGCGGCGACGCCAAGCGTCGTGCCGCCGGCGAGCCATCCTTCGAGCCTTCGGTTTTCCGGTTCATAGGCCGCCCGGTTCCCCGGGCGATGGCGAAAACGGAGAACGCAATAGGCCATGAACATCACCACGGCGACGAAGACGACGCCGGTGATCCAGAAGGTGATGATCAGCGTATTGTCGATGTAATTCCAGTTGGACGCGATCGGCGTCCACCACCACGGGCTCAACAGATGGAACAACACCGATCCGACAGCCAGCAATACCAGAATAACTACCACGGCCATTTCTTGTCCCTCCTCGCCGCGAGCGGCTGTGGGCATGAATACGCAATCCGTAGAGCTCCAACTGCAATTATTGCACGAACGTCAAATAGTCGCAATTCGCCGTCTCATCTCTGACGGCGCCTGCTTCTAATCTTTCTCGGCTACTGCGAATACTGCTTGAGGTAGGCGAGGAGGTTGGAGATGTCCGTGTCGTCTTTCAAGCCGGGAAAGGCCATCTTCGTGCCCTTAACCTTGGCCTTGGGATTGTGGAGATAGTCGCGCAGCGTCGTCTCGTTCCAGACCAAGCCACCCTTGCCGGCATCGACCATTGCCGAGGAGTAGCTGAAGTTGGGATGAGTGCCGGCAGTTCGCCCCAACACATGGTTGAGCGAGGGGCCAACCTTGTTGGTATCGCTCTCGGCGATATGACAGGTGGCGCATTTCTTGAAGACCGTGGCGCCGGCGGCGGCATCGCCCTCTTGCGCGAAGGCTGCGAACGGACAGAGCAGGGTTGTCGAAAAGGCAAGGGCAACAACAAAATTTCGCATGACACTTCCTCATAATCGCCGGGCGCAGGCAAGGAAGGCTATCGTCAGTTCGTCGTCTCGGCGGTGCTTGCTTCTCTCAATTGGCGCCACGGGCGGTTGATACTTGCGACATTGAAACGGTACGCCTCGCTTTGTGGAAGTCAACCGCCGCAGCCCGGCCGTTCGCCGGCTGCGCCTAAATTTTCACCAGAGGGATCGGCAATCAGACGCGATTGCCGGCGGCGTTGAAGAAATGCAATCGCTCGACCGGCAGCCGTACGGGAAGCGAACCCGAGGCATTCAGGAACCTGCGGTCGTTGGTGAACGCCTTGAATCCGGAACGGCCGAAGGAGAGATGCAGGATGATGCCGAAGCCGGTAGGCTCGACCAGGTCGACGGTGGCCTTGAGCGCATCCGGTCCTTCAGCGCCGATTTCCACATGCTCCGGGCGGATGCCGAGGGTCGCCTGGGCGCCGTCGGTCAAGGCGGGATGCGGCTGTGCCGGGATGACAATGCCGCCTTCCGTTTCGAAGCGCGGGGCGGAGCCGTTGCGGTAGGTACCCCCGAAGAAGTTCATTCCGGGCGAACCGATGAAGCCGGCGACGAAGAGGTTGGCCGGCCGGTCATAAAGATCGAGCGGGCTGCCGACCTGCTGCACGAAGCCGCCGTTCATGGCAACGATCCGGTCGGCAAGCGTCATCGCCTCGATCTGGTCGTGGGTGACGTAGATCGAGGTCGCGCCGAGATCCTTGTGCAGCTTCTTGATCTCGGCACGCATCTGCTCGCGCAGGCGGGCATCAAGGTTCGAGAGCGGCTCGTCGAACAGGAACGCCTTCGGCTCGCGCACGATGGCGCGCCCCATGGCGACGCGCTGGCGCTGGCCGCCGGAAAGCGCGCGGGGCCGGCGTTCGAGCAGCGGATCGAGGCCGAGCTTTGCGGCCGCACTGGAGACGACGCTCGCGATCTTCTCCTTGGCGGTCTTTCGGAGCCTCAGGCTGTAGCTCATGTTCTTGGCGACCGACATGTGCGGATAGAGCGCATAGGACTGGAACACCATGGCGATGTCGCGGTCTTTCGGCGCCAGCTCGTTGACGCGTTTGCCCGCGATGCGGATCTCGCCCGAGGTCACGCTCTCAAGGCCGGCGATCATGCGCAACAGCGTGGACTTGCCGCAGCCGGACGGGCCGACCAGCACGACGAATTCGCCGTCGCCGATCTTCAAGTCGACATCGTGCAAGACCGGGTGGATGCCGTAGGATTTCTGGATGTTGGCGATATCGATGGAAGCCATTGGTACAATCCTCAGCCTTTGACCGCGCCGGCCGTGAGGCCCTGGACGAGATAACGTTGAATGAGCAGGAAGAAGAGGCAGGCGGGGATGAGCGCGAGCACGCCGGCGGCCATCATCTGCCCGAAGTCGACGGAGAACTTCGACACGAACGACAGTAGTCCGACGGGGAAGGTTGCCTGGTCGTTGCCGGAGATCAGCATCAGCGAGAACAGGAGCTCGCTCCAGGCGGCGGTGAAGACGAAGCCGAGCGTCGCGGCGATGCCGGGCAGCGTCAGCGGCAGGATGATCTGGCGGAAGGCGACGAACTGCGTTGCGCCATCGATCATCGCCGCCTCTTCCAGATCCTTCGGAATGCCGTCGAAGAAGGACTGCATCAGGAAGGTGGCGAAGGGTACGTTGAAGGCGGTGTAGACGATGACGAGGCCGGTCAGGCTGTTCGTCAAACCGAGCGGCGACAGGATCTTGAAGATCGGCGCCACCAGCATCACCAGCGGGAACATCTGCGTCAGAAGCATCAGCGCTACCAGCCAGTATTTGCCGCGGAAGTTGAAGCGCGACAGGGCATAGCCGGAGAGCGAGGCGAGGATGGTGACGATCACGGCCGTCGAGCCGGAGACGATCAGGCTGTTCCTGAAGAACACCGGAAAGGCGCTATGGCGCAGGACGAAATCGAAATGTTCGAGACTGGCGTGCGACGGCCAGAGCCTGATACCTTCGGAATAGAGCAGGTCGTTCGGGGTGACTGCGACCTTCAGCAGCCAATAGAGCGGGAAGAGCGCGAAGGCGATATAGGCGAGGATGGCCAGCCGGTGCGCGATCGTGAGGAACAGAGGTTTGGCGCGCATCGGTCTCAATCCTTGCTCAAGAGCCATTGCCGCAGGATGACGATCAGCATCGAATAGCCGAGCAGCAGCGCCAGAAGCACGAGCGCGATCGCCGAGGCGTAACCGAAATCCAGCCGCTTGAAGGCCTGGGTGAAGATATAGCTGGCGACGATCTGGGTGCGATCGGCCGGTCCGCCATTGGTCATGACGATGATCAAGTCGGCGAAGTTGGAGATCCACACCGTACGCAACAGAATGGTGATGGCGATCGTCGGGGCAAGGAAGGGAAGGGTGATCGACAGGAAGCGCTGGACCGGCCCGGCACCATCGATGCTGGCGGCCTCATAGAGGTCGCGCGGGATCGCCTGGAGGGCGGCAAGCAGCGTGATCGCGAAGAAGGGAATGCCCCACCAGACATTGGCGACGATTGGCCCCCACATGGCAAGCTGCGGGTCGGACAGGATGTTGTGCGGCTCGCTCATGATGCCGAGGCCGAAGAGCCAATGCGGCAGCGGACCGACGACCGGGTTGAACAGCCAGGCCCAGTTGAGGCCGGCGAGGAAGCTCGGAACCGCCCAGGGCAGGAAGACGAGGGCCTGTGCCAGGCCGCGGCCATAGAAGGGCTTGTCGAGCAGCAGCGCCAGAATCAGGCCGAAGACGAACTGGAGGAGAACCGAGGCGCCGGTCCACCAGAGCGTGTTGCGTAGTGCCCGGTAGAAGGCCTGGTCCTCGGAGAGTGCCCGGAAATGATCGAGGCCGACATAGGCACCGGAGAACGGATTCAGGAGCTGGATGTCGCGAAAGGCGTAGGAGACGCCGAGCACCAGCGGCACCAGCATGACCGTGACGATCAGGATCAGCGCCGGCGCGCTATAGAGATAGGGCGCGGCGCCTTCGGCGATGCGCTTCATCAACGGCGTCCTGCTTTTGGGCAGGCCGCTTTGGCGGGCGACATAGTCCATCGATCGAGTTTTCCCCTGTGCGGCCGCCGGTTGTTCGGGCGTGCCTGTTTTCACGAATGAAGGGCCGGCGGCCGCAAGCCGCCGCCGGCCGAAGGCTTACTTCTTGCTGGCCAGGAACTTCTGCTGCGCCTTGGTCAGGTAGTCCGCCCACTGGTTGGCGAGTTCCTCCGGAGTGATGTCGCCGAGCAGGGCTTCCTGGGTGGTCTTGATGGCGAGCGAATCCTTGAAGAACGCGAATTCTTCGAGGTAGGTCGGCATGACCGTCAGCACGACGTCCTTGTCGGCGAGCTCGTCGAACCAGCCCTTGAACTGCGGGCTTGCATAGAAGGGATCCTTCTCGGCCGACTTGTGCACCGGCAGTGCGCCGGTGCGCTTGTTCCACTCGATATTACCTTCCGGCCCTTCGAGCGTCTCGATCAGCTTCCAGGAAAGGTCCTTGTTCTGGCTTGCCGAAAGCATCGACCAGCCGGCGAAGCCTATGGTGGTGAAAGCCTTGCCGCTCGGGCCCTTCGGCATGGTGGTGACGCCGAAATCGTCGGACTTCATGCGCTCGGCAATGGCGATCAGCGCGTCCGGATCCTGGTCGAGGAAGGCGCAGGTACCGCTGTAGAAGCCGGCGACGATCTCGTTGAAGCCCCAGTTGACGCTGTCCTTCGGCGCCAGCCCCTTCTTGTAGAGGTCGATCACCCAGGTCAGGCCCTTGACCCAGCCTTCGCTGTTCATGGTCGAGGTGCCGTCCTCGTTGAAGAAGGTGTTGCTGCCGGCCATGGTGGCGCCGAACATCACCCAGCCGTTGAGGCCACCCGGACCGCCGCGCAGGCAGTAGCCGGATTTGCCCGGAAGCTTGGAGACGGCTTCGGATGCCTTGACGAAATCGTCCATGGTCTTCGGCGGCTCGCTGACGCCGGCCTCCGACAGCAGCTTCTTGTTGTAGAACATCGCCCGCAGATAGAAGCCGTAGGGCAGCATATAGGCGGTGTCGTTGACGTCGCGGCCGAGTTCGAGCGCGCGTTCGGTCAGGCCGCCGGTGTGTTCCCACTTGGCGAGGTAGGGCTCAAGGCTTTCGAGCATGCCATTGTTGGCATAGAGCGACAGCCAGGTGTCGGGCATTTCCATCACGTCGGGCAGTTCGCCGGCCGAGACCATGGTGGCGAACTTCTGGAAGGCTTCGCCCCAGGGCAGCGAGATGATCTCGACAGTCGTGCCGGGATTCGCCGCCTCGAACTTGGCGACGATCGACTTCAGCGTCTCGGTGCGCTCGGGGCTAGTGATGACCTCGACGAGCTTCAGCTTGGTGTCGGCGAGTGCGCTTCCGGCCATCAGGCTGGCGAGAAGCGTGGCAGTGATCAGTTTCTTCATTTCTGTTCCCTCTTCTTCGTTGGTTTTGGTTCAAAGTGGGCAGAGCGGGATCTGCATCCCGCTCCTGTCAGCCAGTCGAAGCGACGGCGAGCGCCGCCTCGAGATCGCTCCAGAGGGCCTCCGTTCCTTCCAGGCCGACATGGAGCCGTACCGACCGCGGCGAGATGCCGAAGGCGGCTGCGGAATTGGGCTGGGCTTTCTGCGACAGCACGACTTCGCCCGGCACGATGAGGCTTTCATGTCCGCCCCAGGAAACGCCGAGCTTGAAGAGTTCGAGATGATCCGCGAATCGCCTGACGTCGACGCCCTCGCGGAAGATGAAGGAGAACAGGCCCGATGTGCCGGAAAGGCCCGGCGGCAGCGTGTTGCCGAGGCCAGGATGGCAGACCGTTTCGACCAGCGGATGTGCCTGCAGCCGCCGCGCGACTTCAAGCGCCGAGCGCTCATGCGATTTCATGCGGATCGGCAGGGTGCGCAGGCCTCGGATCAAAAGCCAGGCGTCGAAGGGCGAGAGCTTGCCGCCGAGATAGGGATAGGCTTCGGAGCGGATGCGGCCGATCAGTTCCTTCGATCCGGTGACGACACCGGCGACGACGTCCGAGTGGCCACTGAGATATTTGGACGCCGAATGGATGACGAGGTCGACGCCGAGCGAGATCGGCCGCTGGAAGATCGGGCTTGCCCAACTGTTGTCGATCGCGGTGATGATACCCTGGTCCTTGGCGAGGCGGGTAAGTGCGGCGACGTCATGGGTATCCATCACCCAGCTCGTCGGGCTCTCCATGTAGAAGAGCTTGGCGCCCGGCAACGCTTTCGCGACCGCTTCCTCGTCGCGGCCGTCGACATAGGTTACCTCGATCTTCATGCGCTTCAGATGCGTGCCGAACAGGCGGAAGGCGTCGGGATAGACGTGGTTGACGGCGACGATGCGGTCGCCCGGCTCGACGAAGGAAAGCACGGTGGAGGAGATCGCCGACATGCCGCTGGCAAAACCGATCGCGTCTTCGCCGCCTTCGAGTTTCGCCAGCATCTCCTCGAACATGCGTACCGTCGGGTTGAGGCCGCGGGTATAGATCGGCCGCACGCGCTCGCCCCGGTAGGAGGCGACCATGTCGTCGTAGTCCTTGAAGGTGAAGAGCGAGGTCTGCACGATCGGCGGCACGACGGCATCGAAGGCGTTGCCTTCGTCATGCGCGACGATCAGCGAGGCGTGGTCGAACGGATCGAGGCCGTAGGTCATTTGGACATTTCCTTGATGTCTTCCTCGACGATCGCGAGGATTTTCAGCGTTTCTTCGCGCGCGGTGTCAGGATCCTGAGCCGCGATCGCGTTGAAGAGGGTGCGGTGGAACGGGAAGGAGCGGCGGGCGAAGTCCGACCGGTCGAACGGTTCGTCCCAGAAGCGCTCGAAGGCCTCGCGCATCTGTTCGAGAAGCTGGCGGAAGAGCGGATTGTGCGTGGCGTCGTAGATCGCCAGGTGGAAGGCGAGGTCTTCCGGGCCGGAGGTGCCCTTGGCGATATGCACCCGCTCCATCTCGTCGAGCTTCGTTTCGATGATCTTGAGGTCTTCGTCGGTGCGCCGGCGGGCCGCAACCATATTGGCCTCGACCTCGATGCCGCGGCGGACCTCGAGCGTCATCAGAAGCACGTCGCGCAGATGCGCGGCGTCGAGGGTGAGCGGCATATGGACGGTGGCACCGGAGATTGTGCGCAGGAGATAGGTGCCGCTGCCCTTGCGCGCCTCGACAACGCCGAGTGCCTGGAAGTGGCGGATGACTTCGCGGATGGTGGAGCGGCCGACGGCCAGAGCCGTCATCAGCTCGCGCTCCGCCGGCAGGCGTTCGCCGGGTTTCAGGCCCGATTGTTCGATGTAGTCAGCCAACGCAGCAATCACCTGCTGGGCCCGGTCGGCCGGGGGCAGGGGCATCAGCGCCACTCTTGCCGGTTCACTCATTCGGCTTCCTCCCAGAGGCCAAATTGGTCTGACATCTGAGCACTATGACCACGGCGACGGAGATCGTCAAGCAGGAACTGATGAACGCGCAGGTGTTGACCGCGTGCGCTCCCGGCGTAGACATGGAGGTAAGGAGTTTGGTGATGATGAAATCGGAATGTCTGTTCGTGATGGCAGCCGTGTTCGGCGCGTTCTTCATCGTGGTGACGGTCGCGGGCGAGGCCGAAGCGCAGATGCGCACCAGAAAGGGCGAGTATTACGAGGGAATCCAGCGAAAGCCCTACGGCTATTACTGGATCTGGCCGCCCGTCGAGCAGCGCGAACCAGTCTCTAGTCCTCGCCGCGGAAAGGAGGGTGCCGGGAGCGCGATGCCGAAGCCGCGCATGCGACCGACCGAATAGCCAGGCCGGCAAGGGAATGGAGCAAAGAAGAGCGGCGCCCGAAGGCGCCGCGAATTTCATGTTTTGTCGAAACAGTGAAGTGAAATGCGCTGACTTTCCGAAACGTCGCGATTCCAGGCGGAAAACCGTTTCACACTTTTCCTGAAAGAGCCTTAGACCTTGGCGACGTGAACATCGCGAGAGAGCGAGGAAAGGACCTCCGGCCCGTCTTCGCGCAGGATGACGATATCCTCGAGGCGGATGCCGAAGCGGCCGGGCAGGTAGATGCCGGGCTCGATCGAGAAGACCATGCCCTCTTCCAGCACCGTTTCCGAGGTTGCGGTGATATAGGGCGGCTCGTGGCCGTCGATGCCCATGCCGTGACCGGTGCGGTGCACGAAGTACTCGCCGTAGCCGGCATCGCTGATCACTTTCCGGGCGGCGGCATCCACGTCCTTGGCGGGCACGCCAGGGCGTGCGGCTTTCATCGCGGCCTGCACGGCCTTTTCGACGATGGTGTGGATCTGGCCGTATCCCTCGGGCGCGCGGCCGACGATCGCCATGCGCGTGATGTCGCTCGGGAAGCCCTGTTTGCGGCCGCCGATATCGATCACGACCGCATCGCCTTCCTCGATCACCCGCTCGCTTGCCGAGTGATGCGGGAAAGCGCCGTTGCCGCCGGCGCCGACGATCCAGAAGGCCGGTGCCGCACCTTCGGAGGAGAAATGTCCGCGGATTTCGGCGGCCAGCTCCTTCTCGGTCATGCCGGGGCGGATCTTCGAAAACGCCGCCTGCATGGCGCGGTCGGCAATGCCGGCGTTCATCTTCAGGAGTTCGTATTCGGTTTTCTCCTTGCGCATGCGAAGGTTGCCAAGCGTTGCCGGCGTGAACTCGCGGGCGGTATCTTCCGGCAGCGCATCGATCAGCAGCAGCGCGAAATCGGCGCGCATGGTTTCGTCGAGCACGACGCGGCCGGGCCTTTCGGCGCCGATATCGGCGAGTGCCGCCGTCAGGGCCGCGGCCGGGCCTTCGTCATCGGCCCAGTTGTGGAAAGCGATGTCGGTGTGTTCGCGCGTGCCTTCGGCGTTGAGCGCCGGCATCAGGAAAGCCTCCTTTTCCGGGCCGATCAAGAGCAGGCAGGGCCGCTCGTCCGGATGCGGATGGTAGCCGATCAGCCAATCCATGTGTGATCCGGGCGCGAGTGCGATGAGGCCGACATCGCTTTCGGCCATCTTGCGGCGGAGCGCGGCAAAACGGGTCTTGGTAAGTTCCGTCATGGGGTTTCCTGTCTTGTTGGAGGCAATGGGATGCCGAACGTCATTCACGTGGCTGATTGACGGACGGATGGAGGACAGCGCCGAACGGTTCGGCGCGAAGTGTTTACGGGGAATGCTTGAGGCCGGTGCAGGTGTTGCCCCGGGTTACGGATCTCTGGCTCTTCAAGCGGTCTCCTCCCCCTCGAATGCACGCGCACAGGCTCGGAAAGCTGGTCTTCCCGGCGCTATGCATTTGTATTTGCAAGACTTTGGTGCCGTGCACCGGCATTGTCAATATGGAATTTTAGTCACACTAAAATTTGTGGGTCAGCGATGCCTGTGGCAAGTCAGGCGGCCAATCGCAGGAGACGCGCGACCGCCTGCTGGTCGAAGCCGCCGATGCCCTCCCTGATGTCGGCGGCGATCGCATCGGCGACGGCCTCTTCATCGCGCCGCCGAAGCGCCTCGATCGCTTCACGATGCCGGTCCACGACATAGAGTTCGGTGACGTGTTCCATGGCAATCCCGAGGATGGGGCCGAGCTGTAGCCAGACACTCTCGATCAGCGGCATGGCCACTGGATCGGGATTGGCCGTGTAGATCTTGCGGTGAAACGCCTGGTTGGCGATCAGGGCGGCCACCTTGTCGCCCCTGCGTATTTCCGTCTCGATGCTATCGTCGATTGCCGTGATATTTTCGATCTGGCGCTCAGAAAGATGGGCGACAGCCCGGCGGGCGCCATGGCTTTCGAGCGCGATGCGCAGCGAGATCAGCTCCTCGAAACGGGCGGGTGTAATGTGCGGCACGACGATGCGGCGGTTTTCCAGGAACTGCAGCGCGCCGATCGAGGTCAACTGGCGCAGCGCCTCGCGCACGGGTGTCGGGCTGCTTTCGAGCGCTTCGGCAAGGCCACGGATGGTGACAGAGGTGCCGGGGCGGAAAGCGCCAACCATGATCGCCTGGCGCAACCGGTTGAAGGCGTAGTCGTGTGTCGTCATGCCGTCGGGTCGCGCAAGTGGCGGCAAAACAAGCGGTTTCAAATGCACATGTCCTTCTGCCTGTCCACGGTGGGAGCGGGATGCGAGCCGCATACACTTTCCGGCGCCCCGCTCTACGTCACATGCCTGATAGCACCGCTCATGCTTGACTCCAATTCCTGAATTATGTCAACTTTCTGAAAATGTGATCACAAAAAGAGATTTGCGATATGTCGCTCGACGCGGAAGATCCTAGCGCATTCAAGGCATGGCTCGAGCAGAACGGGCCGATCGAAAGCATTCAAGCCGTCGTTTGCGACCTCAACGGCATCATGCGTGGCAAACGCGTACCCGTGGAGCAGGCGGCGAAGGTGTTGGGCGGCGGCATCCGCATGCCGCTCTCGATCGTTGGCGTCGACGTCTGGGGTGAGGACATCATCAACAGCGAGCAGGTGTTTGCGAGCGGCGACCGCGACGGCATCTGCGGCGTCACCGGCCGCGGCGCGCTGCCGGTCAACTGGACGTCACGGCCGAGCGCACTGGTGCCGCTCTGGCTGCAGCTCGAGGACGGCAAGCCGTTCCTTGCCGATCCGCGCCAGGCGCTGGCGGCGGTCGTGCGCGAATACCAGGAACTCGGCCTTCGCCCCGTCGTCGCGACCGAGCTTGAATTCTATCTGATCGATCCGGAACCGGACAGCGCGGTGCCGCCGATCTCGCCCTATACCGGCAAGCGGCTCGATTCCGACGCGATCCTCTCGATCGACGAACTCGACGATTTCGGCGAGTTCTTCTCCGACGTCTACAAGGAATGCGCGCGGCAGAACGTACCGGCGGACGCGGCGATCGCCGAGAATGGCATCGGCCAGTTCGAGATCAACCTGTTGCACACCGACGATCCCCTGAAAGCGGCCGACGACGCCATCTTCTTCAAGCGCATCGTCAAGGGTGTGGCGCGCAAGCACGGACTCGCCGCAACCTTCATGGCCAAGCCCTACGGCACCCGTTCGGGCAACGGCATGCACATCCATTTCAGCTTGCTCGACGCGGAGGGCAACAACGTCTTCAACGACGGAAGTGACGAAGGTTCGCCGGTGCTGAAGCACGCCGTTGCCGGCCTTCTGCGCGGCATGGCAGAGACGACCCTGCTCTTTGCGCCGCATTTCAATTCCTACCGGCGGCTCCGGCCGGACACGCATGCGCCGACGGCCGTCTGCTGGGGTTACGAGAACCGCACGTCGGCGATCCGCATTCCCGGCGGCAACCCCAATGCGCGCCGCATCGAACATCGCGTCGCCGGCGCAGACGCCAATCCCTATCTCGTCATCGCCGCGATCCTCGGCGCCGCACTCGTCGGCATCCGCAACAAGTGGAAGCCGCCGGCGCCGGTTTCGGGTCGGGCCTATGCAGCGGAGAAACTGCCCAAAATTCCCTCGGAATGGGGGCAGGCGGTCGATAGCTTCGAGGCAGGACCGATTGCCGCCGACATCTTCGACCCCGTGCTGCGCTCGATGCTGATCGCCTGCAAACGCCAGGAGATCGCAGGCTTTGCCGAGCAGGTCACGGATTACGAATTCAGCGCCTATCTGGAAATCGTCTGATGCTTACCAAACAGAAATCCTATGCCGGCGACGGCAGTTACCCGACCAGCTACTACGCCGCCTCCCGCAACATCATCCGCACGCCCGTCCGGCTTCAGGGCCGGGTCGAGACCGACATCTGCGTCGTCGGTGCCGGTTACTCCGGCCTGTCGACGGCGATCCATCTTGCCGAGAAGGGCTACAAGGTTGTCGTCGTCGAGGGCGCGCAGGTCGGCTGGGGCGCATCGGGACGCAATGGCGGCCAGGTCGTCAACGGCCTCAATGCCAGCCTGTCGACCATCCAGCGCCGCTATGGCGAGGATGCCGCGCGCTTCATCGGCGGGCTGGTGCAGGAGGGCGGCAAGATCATCCGCCGCCTCGTCAGCCAGTATCAGATCGACTGCGACCTGAAGCCGGGCAACATCTATGCCGCCTATACGCCTGCGCATATGAAGGAGCTCGAAGCCAAGCAGGCGCTCTGGCGCAAATACGGCATGGACGACCACCAGCTTCTCGACCGCGAAGCGCTCCGCAAGCTCGTCAGATCGGATGCCTATTGCGGCGGCATGCTCGATACGACCGGCGGCCACATGCATCCGCTCAATCTGGTGCTCGGTGAGGCGCGCGCGTTCGAAGGTATTGGCGGGACCATCTATGAACAATCACCCGTGACGCGGGTCGATCACGAGGCAGCGCGGCCGGTCGTCTATACCGACGCCGGCGAGGTTTCGGCGCGCATCGTCGTGCTCTGCGGCAATGCCTATCTCGGTGACGCGGTGCCGAAGCTCGTCTCGCGCGTCATGCCTGTCTCGACGCAGATGATCACCACGGCGCCGCTCGGCGAGGAGCTGGCGCAAGCGCTGATCCCGAGCGACATGTGCGTCGAGGACGTGCGCTATATCCTCGACTATTTCCGGCTCTCGGCCGACAAGCGGATGATCTTCGGCGGCGGCACCGTCTATGGCGGCACCGATCCGGCCGATGTGGTTGCGAAGCTCAAACCCAATCTTGAAAAGGTCTTCCCAGAGCTCAAGGGGGTTAAGATCGACTACGCCTGGAGCGGCAACTTCGCGCTCTCCTTCACGCGCGTGCCGCAGATGGGCCGGATCGGTTCCAATACCTACTTCGCCCACGGTTACAGCGGCCACGGCGTCACCGGTTCGCACCTCTTCGGCCGCACGCTCGCCGAGGCGATCGATGGCGACACCACGCGCTACGACGTCTTCGCGAAGCTGCCCTGGTATCCATTCCCGGGCGGGCGCATGTTCCGCGCGCAATATTCGACGATCGGCTCCTGGTGGTACCAGTTCAAGGATGCGGTCGGATTGTAGGGCAAAAGACCGACGCTCCGTGAAAGGGCGGCTTGCCATGAAGGTGGGCCGCGCCCCTTGCGCGCGAGTCGGAAAATCGATTTCCCGCGGAGCGCAATTCCGCCTCGCCGGCCATTGCGCTACTATCAAGCCTCTACTGCATGTTTCCTTAAATCGTCGCCGATTTAAGGATAAAAACATGCAGCGATTCAAAGTGCTGCAGCGACCTGCGCGTCTGAGAAGACGCGCAGCGCTGTAGGGCATCGGCTCGCCCGCTAGAAGGGCCCGTTGCATCTTTGGCATGCGGCCAGCCCGTGGGGTGGCCGCATGCCAACGGATACCAAGGAGGGCCCGCATTCCCGCGGGCAAGACAGGCGGGGAGCATTTGACTCCCGGTTGATCCTGGGAGGTCTCAGATGTTCGTGCGCTTTGGTTATGAGATCGGCATACGCTGTCCGCAACCGACTCCGATGATGACCTATCTTTCCGTGGTGCCCGAGCGGCGAGAGACCCTTCGCCGCGAGCATGGCCCGGTGTCTTCGCCGCTGGTGAAGATGGAGCAGATTACCGATCCGCATGGCAACACCTGTCTGCGGATGACGGTGCCTGAAGGCGACTTCAAGCTGTCCTATGATGCGGTCATCGAGGACGATGGCAGGCTCGATGCCTCAGACCCGCTGGCAGAAGCGGTGCCGGTCGAAAATCTTCCTGCGGCGTGGCTACCCTATCTCGCCGCCAGCCGTTACTGCGAAACGGACCGGCTGGGGGCGCTTGCCTGGCGCTTGTTCGGCGACGTGCCGGCCGGCTGGGAGCGCGTTCAGGCGATCTCGGACTATGTCCACGAGCGACTCGTCTTCAGCTACGGCTATGCCCAGGCGATGCGTACGGCGCTCGAAGCCCATGAGGATCGCGTCGGCGTCAGTCGCGACTATGCGCATCTGGCGATAACCTTCTGCCGCTGCATGAACATGCCGGCGCGCTATGTGAACGGCTACATGGCCGACATACCGAAGAGCGACAATCCGGCGCCGATGGACTTCAACGCCTGGTTCGAGGTCTTTCTTGGTGATCGCTGGCATGTGTTCGACGCCAAGAACAACCAGCGGCGGGCAGGGCGCATCGCGGTCGCTCGCGGCCGTGACGCCGCGGATATTCCGCTGATCCAGACCTTCGGCAAACACGAACTGACCGCCTTCACCGTCTGGACCTGTGTCGAAACCGACAGTGCGCTGACGCGCTCGCACCGCGCTTCCGACGTTTCGCTGCTGACGCCGTGGTTCAGCGAGAGCTGGTCCAAGCACCTGAAGGAGCGCAATCGAAACCGGCATTGATGGCTTCTGCTGCGCCGAACCGATTTTTTACGATCCGGGCGATTTGCGAAAAATGATATCTATAAACTCAATGGAGAATATAGGAAAAGAGGATAGTCGAGAGGCTAAAACCCTCGCAGGAACGGAGAGACGCGATGAACGCAGCGAAACCGATGATCCAATCCCGCTACGGTCTTTCCGGGACGACACCGCAACGCCGCTCGCATGTTCACCTGGTTCCCCACGCAATCGCCATCGTTGCCGCCTTTTCCTTCGTCAGCGCCGTCGTCATCGGCGCATTCTGAGGCTGGTCTTCAGCCATGCCGTGACAGATGCTCGTGCACGGCGAGCCATTTTCCTGATGCTATCCGCTCGAACACGATCGTTTCCCGCTCATCCGCGGTCGTCGGCTCTCCATTGAATTCCAGTTCGGTCTCGACGCGGTGGGTGAAGACCGCGACATTGTCCATCACCTGGACGTGCCGCTCGCTCGACCGGCAGGCGCGTACGAGAAACCCGTCGCGTTCCTCCCAAAGCGACCATTCCGCTTCATATTCGGCGCGGCTCGTCAGCGGCCGGTCGAGCGTATGGAAAATGAAGCTGGCGTTTGGTGCAAAGGCAGAGAAGTAGGCGGTCCGGTCGTGCCGTGCGAAGGCTTCGACCAGGTGGTCGGCAGCCGCAAGCACCGACTGTTCGAGATCTGACATGGGTTCCCCTTTTGATATCGAGCGAAGCTCGTTCCGGCTTGTCTTTTTTGATGGTCAGCGTGCCGCGATCAGCGTCGCCAGCGGCCGGTTCTGGCGCGAAACGCGCGCCTTCAGGTCGTCGAGCGACATCGTCTCGCGCTTGGCGAACTCGGTGAACATCATGTTGAGATTGTTGAAGAACATCTCGCCGACCGCTTCGACATCGACATCGATGGCGACGATTCCCTTGGCCTTCAGCTTGAGGATCAGGGTCGAGATCTGTTCGCAGAGCCGGCGGTCGAGTTCGGTGTAGCGTTTGCTGAACGGGCTTTCCGGCTGCTGGATGGCGATCGCCATGGCCGTGCGCCACATCTCCTTGCTGAGATAATAGAGCGAGTGGTCGTAATATTCGCCGATCAGCGCATCGAGTGCGCCCATGACGGAGGCGGGCGGATTGTCGACAATCGAGCGTCCGGCGGCGAGCACTTCCTCGACTTCCATCGACACGGTGGCAAGCAGGATGTCGCCCTTGTTTTCGTAGTAGTTGTAGAAGGTTCCGACCGAGATCTCGGCGCGTTCGGCAATGTCCTCGATGCGCGCGCTGTCATAGCCGACTTCGCGAAAAAGCGCGGCGGCGGCGTCGAGAATACGCCGGTTCCGATCGGCCTTTTGCCGTGCGCGCAGTCCCGTCATCTGATGTTTCCCCGAATTATGAATTGGTTCAAAATTGAGATTGACTTAAAAAATGAATTCATTCAATCTTTTTTTGAAGACGCCGGAACGAGCGTCAAACAAGAGGGCAACAGCATGATGCAGTCAGTTCGTGACGGTGCGCGCCTGCGCCGTTTTTTCTCCTCCACGGCGGCAATCGCGATCGCCGCCCTGTCGACGGTCGCAGGACCCGCGCCGGTTTTTGCCCAGGAAGAGCTCAATGCGCTCGTCTGGTGCGACCACACCGATCCGGCACTGCTGGAGCCGTTCGAGAAGGCCAACGACGTCAAGGTGAACGTCAAGGTCTACGAGGGCACCGGGGCAGGGCTCTCGATCCTCGATCAATCGCAGCCGGGCGACTGGGATGTGCTCGTCATCGACGGCGTCGATGTTCATCGTGCGATCGATCTCGACCTGCTCGCTGAAATGCCTGCCGATGCGCTGCCGACCGCCGACATCTTCCCGGAAGTGCGCATGGAGGCGAACAACACCAAGGACGGCAAGATCTACGCCGTCACCGAGAAATTCGGCTACAACACGATTTCCTACGACAAGACCAAGGTCGATCCGAAGGACATGCAGGACCTGTCGATCATCTGGTCGGACAAGTACAAGGGCCGCATCGCGCTCTATGATTATTACCTGCCGATGATCGGTCTCGTCGGGCTTGGCCTCGGCAAGAAGACCGCAGAGCTCAGCGAAGCCGACATGCCGGCGATCAAGGAAAAGCTCGCGGCGATGCGCGCAGTGTCGAAGCAGGTGAGCGACGTCGTGTCCTCGCAGACGGCGCTGGCGACCGGCGAGGTCGACATTCTCGTCGGCGGCGGCGAGTGGATCACCGCCGTCCTTTCTGCCGACAAGCCGAGCCTCGACTGGACCATTCCCGAACAGGGCGCGGTACGCTGGGCGCAGTCGATCGGCGTGATGAAGGATTCGACCAAGCAGGACCTGGCGCTGAAGTTCGTGCAGTACATCCTGAGCCCGGAGGGCCAGGCACGGCTTGCCACCTCCTCCTGCTACTGGGCCATGCCGGCCAATGCCAAGGCGGGGGAGCATCTCACCGACCAGCAGAAGGCGGCTCTGCGCTTCGACCAGCAGGCGGAATATCTGAAGAAGACCCAGCTCTATCCGATCCCGTCGGCCGAACTCGACCAGCAGTTCCAGGACGCCTGGACGGAGATGCTGCAGCAGTAATCACGGACGCGGGCGTGGTTAGCGCCGCGCTCGCCTGATCTTCGTTTTTGAGCCGCTGCGGCGGCGCGGGGGCAAAACATACCCGCAACCCTTGAGCCCGGGATAGCCATGGCAGACGCCGGAACCTTGACATCAGCGACAGCGCTCGAAGACGCGGACCGGCGCAAGGCCTGGAGTTTCGTCGCGCCGGCGCTTTTGTGGACGTTGGCCTTCTTCGTCGTGCCATTCGCTTTCATGGCGGCGATGAGTCTCTGGAAGCGGGAAGGGCGGGCTCTCGTCCGCGTCTGGAACTTCGACAACTATACGCGTTTCTTCTCCGAGAACGCGCTGTTCCAGGGGCTCGTCAATTCGCTGGAAATCACCGTCATCGTCACCGTGATTTCCGTGCTGCTTGCCTATCCGCTGGCCTGGATCATCGCCGAGCGCGTGCCGAGGCGGCTGCAGCGCATGGCACTGATCCTGGCGATCCTGCCGTTCTGGACGTCTTACGTGGTGCGCTCCTATTCCTGGCTGCTGGTGCTGTCGAAAAACGGCGTCATCAACCAGATGTTCATGAGCATCGGCCTGATCTCCGAGCCGCTGGAGCTGGCCAGCACCCGTACGGCGACGGTTATCGGTTTCGTGCATTTCTTCGTCATGCTCTTGACGCTGACGATCTATTCCAACCTGATCCAGCTTTCGCCGAACTATCGCCGCGCGGCAGCCGATCTCGGTGCCAATGCTTTCCAGACCTTCTGGCATGTGGTGCTGCCGCTGACGCTGCCCGGCATCATGACCGGCGCCTTCCTCACCTTCGTTCTCTGCATTGGCGACTACGTCACGCCGCAGATCCTCGGCGGCAACAACGAGCTGGTGCTGCCGCAGATCATCATGCTGCAACTCGGCCGCCGCGCGGATTTCCCGATGGCAGCGGCGCTGTCGATCGTCTTGATGCTGGCTGTTACCATTGCCTATCTCGCCTGCGCCCGCTGGCTGAAGATCGAGAGGGCCTGACGATGGTGCGCCAGATCTTCGCAAGTGCCCTGTCCTGGACCTATCTCGTCCTCGTCTATGCCTTCATCTTCCTGCCGGTCGCCGTGCTGGTGCTCTTCTCCTTCCAGGATGGCCGCCTGCCGGTGCCGCCGTTCAACGGCTTTTCGCTGCAGTGGTACGGGGCGGTTTTTGCCGACCGCAAGCTGATGGCGGCGCTCGGCAATTCGCTTGCCGTGGCGCTCGTCTCCTCCGGGATCTCGGTGCTGCTCGGGTTTCTCGCCGCCTATGCGCTGGCGCGCTACAAGCTGCCGGGCTCGGCCCTGCAACGGGGGCTGCTGATCGCGCCGATGACGGTGAGCTATCTGATCATCGCGCTCGGCCTGCTGTCGCTCCTGAACGCGCTGCATATCCCGCTGTCACTGATGACGGTCGGCATCGGCCATGTGGTGATCAACCTGCCGCTCTGCTTTGCCATCATCTACGCCTCGATGGGCGACCATCACATCAATATCGAGCGGGCGGCGCGCGACCTCGGCGCCAGCGATTTCAAGGTGATGGCGCTGGTAACAGCGCCGATGCTGATGCCGTCGATCCTTGCCGCATTCTTCCTCTCCGTCACCTTCAGCTGGGATGAATTCATCATCGCCTTCCTGCTGTCGCGCTTCGACGTGACGCTGCCCGTCGAGATCTGGAGCATGCTGCGCTCCGGCCTCAACCCCAAGACCAATGCCATCGGCTCGCTGGTATTTCTCGCCTCGGTGGCCGTGCTGCTCATCCTCGAGCTTTCCCTGTTCGGAAGGACGAAAAAACAATGACCGCTCCCGTCTCGATCGACAACGTCAGCAAGGTCTTCGGTGCCTTCACAGCCCTTGACGCGGTCTCGCTCGATATCCGCGCCGGTGAGTTCATCGTGCTGCTCGGGCCTTCCGGCTGTGGCAAGACCACACTGCTCTCGATCCTCGGAGGCTTCCTGTCGCCGACTTCCGGTCGCGTGACGATCGGCGGACAGGACATGACCTACGTCGTTCCGTCGAAGCGCCCAACGACGACGATGTTCCAGGACTATGCGCTGTTTCCGCATATGCGCCTCGTCGACAATGTCGGCTTCGGGCTCAGGATGCGCGGCCTTGCCAGGGCCGAGCGTGACGAGAAGGCGCTCGGCTTCCTCGATCTCGTCGGGCTGCAGGCGTCCGCCGGCAAAAGGCCGCATGAACTCTCCGGCGGTCAGCGCCAGCGCGTGGCGCTTGCCCGCGCGCTCGCTGTCGACCCGGACGTGCTTTTGCTCGACGAGCCGCTCGGCGCGCTCGACCTGAAACTTCGCCGCCAGATGCAGGACGAGTTGAAGGCGATCCAGAAGCGCGTCGGCACCACCTTCGTGCATGTAACCCATGATCAGGAGGAGGCGATGGCGATTGCCGACCGCATCGTGGTGATGAACCAGGGGCGGATCGAGGATTTCGGCCCGCCGTCGCAGATCTACATGCGGCCGCGCTCGCTGTTTTCGGCGGGCTTCATGGGCGAGG
This sequence comes from Ensifer sp. B1-9, assembly GCF_050474445.1. Classification (NCBI taxonomy): domain Bacteria; kingdom Pseudomonadati; phylum Pseudomonadota; class Alphaproteobacteria; order Hyphomicrobiales; family Rhizobiaceae; genus Ensifer; species Ensifer sp. B1-9. The sequence continues at coordinate 29,513 of NZ_JBCHVG010000029.1, read as the reverse complement.
TCAATTTCGTTTCGGGACGCGTCACGGCGGCGGATGCGAGCTCCGCCCGGGTCGAAACCGCGCTCGGCAACCTGGCGCTTCCGGCTGATAATTTCACCGCATCCGCGCCGAAGGCCGGCGACCGCATCACACTCACCATCCGGCCGGAACATTTCCGCGCCGACGATCGGGCGCAAGGGCCAACCGTGACGCTCGGCGAGGCGCGCGTTGCGGGCAGCGCCTTTTTCGGCACGCATTATCGCTGCCATCTGCAGCCGTGCGCCACGGACACCGGAGCCCTTGTCGCTCATCTGCCGCAATCGGCAAGCGTGCGCGAGGGCGAGATTGTGCCGCTTGCGGTGCGCGCCGCCGACGTCGTAGCCTTGCCTGCCACAGGACATGCGTAGCGCGATGCGGAGAATTGCCCCTCAGGACTGGTACCGGGTGAGACGGCTCGACGACGACGTCACCGCCATTGACGAGCCCTACATCCAGGAATTCTATCGCTGCAACATCTGGCATGTGCGTGGCCGCGACCGGGACATGCTCGTCGATAGCGGCATGGGCGTCGTGTCGCTCAGAGAATGGGTGCCGCTCGTCACCGAGCGTGCTGTGACCGCCGTCGCCAGTCACACCCATTTCGATCACATCGGCTGCCATCACGAATTCGACTGCCGCTGCGTGCATTCTGCCGAGGCGGATCTTCTCGCCCATCCGACCCGCAAGAACACGCTCGCCGATCCCTATGTGGCCGACGAGATCTTCGAAGCGCTGCCGCCTGAGCCCTATGCCTCCACCACCTATGCGGTGAAGGCGGCGCCGGCGACGCGGCTCTTGGAAGACGGCGACCATATCGATCTCGGCGATCGGGTCTTCGAGGTGATCCACACGCCCGGCCATTCGCCCGGTGGCATTGCGCTCTTCGAGGCGAAAACCGGCGTGCTCTTCTCGGGCGACATCCTCTACGACGGCCCGCTGATCGAGGATACCTATCATTCCAACGCCGACGACTACCTGGCGTCGATGGAACGGCTGCTCGCGATCCCCGCGCGTATCGTTCATGGCGGACATTTTCCGAGCTTTTCCGGCGAACGCTATAGAATGCTGATCCGGGAATGGCTGGAGCGCCGTGCGTTCAAATGAACAAAGGCCGCTCTGGTTATAAGATTCCAGAGCATCTTCTCCGCTCGCGAGCGGGGTGCTCTGGTGAAAAACAAAAGACAAACTGACGGGAAGGAGGAGCGAATGCTCGACAAACGCAAGTTCTACATCAATGGCGCCTGGGTGGATCCGGTCGTTGCCAACGACCTGGAGGTCTTGAACCCGGCGACCGAGAAGCCCGTTGCCGTGATCTCGATGGGCACGGCCGAGGATATCGACCGCGCCGTTGCCGCCGCCAAGAAGGCCTTTGCAACCTATAGCCAAACAAGCGTCGAAGAGCGGCTGGCGCTGCTCGAAAAACTGCTCGCCGTCTACAAGCGCCGCTACGACGAGATGGTCGACACGATTACCATGGAACTTGGTGCGCCGAAGACGATGACGCGCGAACAGCAGGCCGATGTCGGCGTCGGCCATCTCCAGGGCTTCATCGACGCGCTGAAGCGCCTCAAGACCCGCGACCGGCTGCCGAACGGCGACGTGATTCTGCGCGAGCCGATCGGTGTCTGCGGCCTGATCACGCCTTGGAACTGGCCGATCAACCAGATCGCGCTGAAGGTGGTGCCGGCGCTGGCGACCGGTTCGACCTGCGTTTTGAAGCCGAGCGAGTTCACGCCGCTGAACGCGATGCTCTATGCCGAGATGGTGCATGAAGCAGGCTTCCCGGCCGGCGTCTTCAACCTCGTCAATGGCGACGGTATCCGTGCCGGCGCCGCGCTCTCGAAGCACCGCGACATCGACATGATGTCGTTCACCGGCTCGACCCGCGCCGGCATCGCCGTCAGCAAGGATGCGGCCGAGACCGTCAAACGCGTGACGCTCGAGCTTGGCGGCAAGTCGCCGAACATCGTCTTTGCCGATGCCGATCTCGAAGACCGCGTCACCGGCAGCGTGCTGGAATGCTTCAACAATTCCGGCCAGTCCTGCGATGCGCCGACCCGTATGCTGGTCGAGCGCAGCGTCTACGACCAGGCGGTCGAGATCGCCAAGCGCGTCGGCCGCGAGGCGAAGGTGGGTGACCCGACGCAGGAAGGCAGCCATATCGGCCCGCTCGTCAGCCATATCCAGTTCGGTCGGGTGCAGGCGCTGATCGAGGCGGGTATTGCCGAAGGCGCGCGTCTTCTCGTCGGCGGTGCCGGCAAGCCCGAAGGCTTCGAGACCGGCTACTTCGTCAAGCCGACGATCTTTGCCGACGTCAACAACGACATGCGCATCGCCCGCGAAGAGGTCTTCGGTCCCGTGCTTGCGATCATTCCCTTCGACACCGAGGAGGAAGCGATCGCGATCGCCAACGACACCAACTACGGCCTCGCGGCCTATGTACAGACGGGCGATCCGAAAAGGGCCGAGCGCGTCGCCGCGCGCCTGCGCGCCGGCATGGTGCATATCAATGGCGGTCCGCATCGCTATGGCAGCCCGTTCGGTGGCTACAAGCAGTCGGGCAATGGCCGCGAAGGCGGTATCTTCGGGCTCGAGGACTTCCTCGAAGTGAAGACCATCCACGTTCCTGACGCCGCCTGAGCGAGGCATAACGCTCCTTGAAAGACAGCCGTCGCAACCCGCGGCGGCCGCTTTTCTTTCAGGCTTCGGCGCACAAGGACTGTCACCGCAAGCCGGCATCTGATAGCTCGTCTGCTACCCACCTCAGACGACCGCTCCTTTCCGGATGCCTCCCGTGACCCACGCACATCATTCCTCGGCCCAAAATCGCGTCGCCATGGCGGCCCTTCTCATCGGCGGCGCTGCGATCGGTGGCTCGCCGATCTTCGTGCGGCTGTCGGAGGTGGGACCGATGGCGACCGCCTTCTGGCGCGTGGCGCTGGCCTTGATCCCGCTTCTCGCCTGGACCTGGTTTCGCGAGGAGGGCGCCGGAGGGCGGCGTCCGGAAAAGCTGTCGGAATATGCGCTCTTGATCCTGCCCGGCGTATTTCTCGCAATCGATCTCGGCGCCTGGCACTATGCGCTCACCAAGACATCCGTCGCCAACGCCACGCTTCTTGCCAATCTCGCGCCCGTTTTCGTGACGCTTGCGAGCTGGCTTCTGTTCCGCGCGCGGATCAGCGCCATTTTCGCGATCGGCCTCGCAACGGCGGTCGCGGGCGTGGTGATCCTCAAGGGCGGGCCGATGGCGCTGGGCGAGGGTAATCTGCTGGGCGACGGCATCGCAGTCGTCGCGGCGATGTTCTATGCCGGCTACATCCTGGCGATCGGGCGGCTGCGCAGCCTGTTCAGCACCGTGCGCATCATGATCTGGAGCACGGCCTCGGCGGCGATCTGCATGCTGCCGATGGCGGTGCTCTTCGAGCCGTCGCTCTTGCCGTCGACCGCCTTCGGCTGGGCGATGCTGTTCGGTCTCGCCTTCGTCAGCCATGCCGGCGGGCAGGTCGCGATCACCTATGCGCTCGCCTATTTGCCGCCTGCCTTTTCTTCGCTGACCCTGCTCTTGCAGCCGGTCGTGGCGGCGATCCTGGCCTGGGTGCTGCTTGCCGAGCCGGTCGGGCTGATGCAGGCGATCGGCGGGGCGATCGTTCTTCTCGGCATCCTGATCGCGCGGCGCGGATAACGCCGCGCGCTTTCTTCAGAGCAATTCCAGGAAAGATGTGAAACGGTTTTCCGTCCGGAATTGCGTTACTTTAAAGTCCTAAAGGCCCGGCGGCGTGAAGTTCGCCAGCCGCTCTTCGAGCTTGCGGATCGTCTCGGCATCCGCATTGGCGAAAGCAAAGCGCAGGTAGTTTTCCTGGCCTTCGCCGAAATAGTCGCCCGGCAGGCAGACGACGCCGGCGAGCTTGGCGAGCTTCTCCGCGATGAACTGGGAATCGATGTCCGGGAAGGGGTGGCGGACATAGGCGAAATAGGCGCCGACCGCCTGCAGCTTCCACTTCGGCAGGCGGCTCATCACGTCCCTCAGCGCGTCGGCGCGCGCGGCGATCTCGGCGCGGTTGCCCTGGCGCCAGTCGGCAAGCGCGGGAAGGGCCTTGGCAACGGCGGCCTGGGCGGAGCGCGGCGCGCAGATCTGCAGATTGTCCATGATCTTCGCCACCTGTTCGATGACGGCCGGACCGGCGGTAATCGCGCCCAGGCGATGGCCCGGGATGCAGAAGGACTTGGAGAAGCTGTAGAGGCCGATGAAGCTCTCCTGCCAGCCTTCGCCCGCAAGCAGGTCATGCGGCGCGGCAGAGGCATCAGGCAGGAAGTCACGATAGGTCTCGTCGAGGATCAGCCAGACGCCCTTGGCGCGGCAGGCCGCGTGGATACGGTTAAGCAGTTCCGGTGGATAGACGGCGCCGGTCGGGTTGTTGGGCGAAACGAGTGCGAGCGCTCGGATGCCGGGGCGAAGCGCTGCGGCAATCGCGTCGACTTCGGGCAGGAAACCGGCGCCGGCGTCGCAGGGCACGAGTTCGACGTTGATGCCGAGCATCGCCAGCGTCGTTTCCTGGTTGAAGTAATAGGGGTTGGTCATCAGGACCGTATCGCCCGCGCCGGCGATCGCCATCGCCGCGCAGATGAACGCCTGGTTGCAGCCCGAGGTGATGTGGATGTTATCGGCCGTGACCGCTGCGCCGTAAAGCCCGGCGACATGGGCGGCATAGGCGTCACGCAATACCGCTTCGCCCTCGATCGCGCCGTAGCCGGTATAGGCGGTGGAGGCGGCGGCCTCGCCGAGCCAGGCCAGCATGTCCGGATGGGCAGGATAGCCGGGCACCGCCTGCGACAGGTCGATCAATGGGCCACGGGAGCCGTCGTAGGATTTCGCCCAGGCCAGCACCGAGGGTACGGGCGGTGGCGAGAGCTTTTCGACGAGCGGGTTGAAATGCGGCATGGCGGGTGTTCCTGCGTTAGATAGATTCAAGCGGGATGCGGAAAACCGTATACACTTTTCCTCATCCCGCTTTAGGCCTTGGCTTTACGTTTCTGTGGGCGATCGGGGCGGCGGGCACGGCTCGGCGCCGAGACCGGCTGAAAGCCGTCGGTCCTCGATTTACGATCTGTCGGCTCGGATTTCGAGGTACGGCTGCGAATAATCGTGCGCGCCGAGGTCTGGAGTTCGGGCATCGGGTCGTTTTCGAGCGCCGCGAACATCCAGTCGATGAAGATGCGCACGATCGGGGCTGCCAGCACCTCGTTGCGGCAGGCGACGAAAAAGGCGTCGTTGGCAGGCACCGTCAGGTCGAAGGGGGCGATCAGTTCGCCGCGGGCGATCAGGCTGCCGGCGGTGATCGTATCGCCGAGCGCCACGCCTTGGTTGTGCAGCGCCGCCTCGGTCGAAAGCCGCGCGTCGCTCATGAAATGCTGCTGGCCGCGTTGCAGGTCGCTGGCGTCAGCCGCAGCGAGCCAGGTGTTCCACTCGCGACCGTCGTCGCCATGCAGCATCACGTGATCGCGCAGGTCCCGCACCGAACGCAGTGGCCGCATGTTGAGGAGCGTCGGGCTGACGACCGGGAAAAGTTCCAGCCGGCTCCAGAGCTTGGCCCACGCGCCCGACCAATTGCCGTCGCCATAGATCACGCAGACGTCGACATCGGGCGAATGCAGATAGGCTTCGTCGTTGGAGGCGATCAGCGTCAGGCGCACGTCCGGATACTGCTCGGTGAAGAGGTGCAGCCGCGGGATCAGCCAGAAGGAAAGGAGTGCGGGGACGCAGGTTATCCGGAGTTCGCCGCTCGTCGTCGGCCGCGTCATTGCTGCGGTCGCCGCGGCGATCTCGGCGAAGGCATGGGTCACGGCCGGCAGCAGCAATGCGCCCTGTGGCGTGAGCTTCAGCCGCTTGCCGCCGCGCTCGAAAAGGGCTGCCTTCACCGAGAGTTCCAGCGCGCGGATCTGGTGGCTGATCGCGCCGTGGGTGACGTTCAGTTCGCGTGCGGCCGCCGACACGGAACCCCGCCGCGCCGTCGCTTCGAAGGCGCGCAAGGGGTTGAGCGGTGGCAGGCGGCTGGACAAAGCGGCGGGTTCCGGCGAGGTTTCGTTATGTGAATTTTTCTCACACGAAACGCTATAACAATGTCAATTGATTTTCCAGAGGAATTGCCGCCTAATATTCGTCAACAAAGGCGAAAAAGCCTGGGGAACATGATCGCGCCGGACGAACCGGCTTCATCCGCAGTGAGATATCTGTGGCGCTTTTCAGCGCATGCCCGGGCTATGGATGACGGAGGACTGCACCAATGGCCTGGGACGACAACAAGCTTGCCGAACTGAAGGCGAAATACGGCGAAAGCCATGGCGGCGAACTGTTCGACCCGACCTTCCGCAAGGTTGCCGACAAGATCTTCAACAAGAGCGGCACGCGCCTTGCGCCCTATTCCGGCATCCCGACCTTCCTGACCGCGCCGCACATGCCTGTCGATGCGGAAAACCCGGATTTCGGCAATCTGCAGGTCGCGATCGTCGGCATCCCCATGGATCTCGGCGTCACCAACCGCCCGGGCTCGCGTTTCGGACCGCGGGCGCTGCGTGCAATCGAGCGTATCGGCCCTTACAACCACGTGCTCGGCTGCACCCCGGTGCAGGAACTCCGTGTTGCCGATATCGGCGACGTACCGTTCCAGAGCCGCTACCGGCTGGAACTCAGCCATGACGATATCGAGAAGCGCATCAACCAGATCGTCGATGCCGGCGTGCTGCCGCTCTCGGTCGGCGGTGACCATTCGATCACGCATCCGATCCTGAAGGCGGTCGGCAAGAAGCGTCCGGTCGGCATGATCCACATCGATGCGCACTGCGACACCGGCGGCGCCTACGACCTGACCAAGTTCCACCACGGCGGCCCGTTCCGCAATGCCGTGCTGGACGGCGTGCTCGACCCGACCCGCGTGGTCCAGATCGGCATCCGCGGCTCGGCCGAATATCTCTGGGAGTTCTCCTACGAGTCCGGCATGACCGTCATCCACGCCGAAGAAGTGACCGGCCTCGGCATTCCCGCGATCATCGAAAAGGCGAAGAAGATCGTCGGCGATGGCCCGACCTATCTCTCCTTCGATATCGACAGCCTCGATCCGTCCTTCGCGCCGGGCACCGGCACGCCGGAAGTGGGCGGCCTTACGACCCGCGAAGTGTTGGAGCTGATCCGTGGCCTCAAGGGCATCAACCTCGTCGGCGGCGACGTCGTCGAAGTGGCGCCGCAGTATGACTCGACCACCAACACGGCCCATGCCGGCGCCCAGGTGCTCTTCGAAATCCTCAGCCTCATGGTCTTCAGCCCGGCGATCACGGGCAAGTCCGCCTGAGGCCTGGCAAATCTTCGTCGGCTGCCGGACCGGAAACGGCGGCCGACCACCAGACGTCACAATCACAAAGCTTCCGGGTAGGGGAATAACCATGACGATCCAAACAAAACTGAAGACAGTACTGGCCGCCGCCCTGATGCTGGGGGCCGCCGCCGGCATCGCCAAGGCCGATGCGCTCGCCGACATCAAGTCCGCCGGCCAGATCAATGTCGGCATCTTCTCCGACTTCCCGCCCTTCTCCTCGGCCAGCGCCGACATGAGCATCAAGGGCTACGATGTCGACGTCGCCCAGCGGATTGCCGACGATCTCGGTGTCAAACTGAATCTGGTCAGCGTCACCGGCCAGAACCGCATTCCCTATCTCAACGACAAGCGCGTCGACATCCTGATGAGCGTCGGTTTCTCCAAGGAGCGCGCCGAGGTGATCGACTTCGCGGCTGCCTATGCGCCGTACTACATCGCCGTCATCGGCCCGGCGGAACTGAAGGTCGCCGGCAAGGAAGACCTCGCGGAGAAGACCATTGCCGTCAACCGCGGCACGCTGGAGGATACCTCGCTCACCGAGGCGGCGCCCACCAATGCCGACATCCAGCGTTTCGACAACTACAATGCGGTGATCCAGGCCTTTATCTCCGGCCAGACGCAGCTGATGGTCGTCGGCAACGACGTCGGCGCCCAGGTGCTGGCCCGCCAGGAGGCGCTGAAGCCGGAGCAGAAGTTCCAGCTCTTGACCTCGCCGTCGCATATCGGCCTCAACAAGAATGAAGAGGGCCTGAAGAAGGCGGTCAACGACACGGTCGCGAAGATGCTCGCCGACGGCAAGTTGAACGCGAGCTCCGAGGCCTGGCTGAAGACGCCGCTCAACCCCGAGAACCTCAAGGACTAACAGAGCTTGACGGAGGCGGGGAGCGACGCTCTCCGCTTCTCTCTTGAGGAAGGTTGCGACGATGGGTTACGGCCTCAGCTTCGGTTGGCTCAAGGACGCCGCGGGTGCGATCGCCCATGGCGCGGCCATGACCGTGTTCCTGATTGCCTGCACGACGGTGCTCGGCATCCTGATCAGCATTCTCTTTGCCGCCGCCCGCCGCAGCCGCTACGGTATGCTGCGCAAGGCAGTGGCCGTTTATGTCGAGGTCGTCAGGAACACGCCGTTCCTGGTGCAATTGTTCTTCATCTTTTTCGGCCTGCCGAGCCTCGGCATCCGGCTCGATCCGATCCTTGCGGCGATCCTTGCGATGACGCTCAACATGGCCGCCTACACGACGGAGATCGTCGGCGCCGGGCTCGACGCGGTGCCGAAGGGGCAGAGCGAGGCGGCTTTCGCGCTCGGGCTCAAACCCCGCCAGGTCTTCGTCAAGATTATCCTGCCGCAGGCGCTGAAGGTGATCTTCCCGGCGCTCACCAGCCAGGTCATCATCATGATGCTGGAATCGGCCGTCGTCTCGCAGATCGCGGTGCGAGAGCTTGCGCATGAGGCGGATCTTCTGCAGGCGCGCACCTTCCGGTCCTTCGAGACCTATTTCGTCGTCACGCTGATCTATCTTGGCCTGTCGATGGCGATGCGACGGCTCTTCGTTGCCGGTGGTCGGCGAGTACTCGGAGCCGGCGTGTCATGATCGAATTCACCTTCTGGGACATCCTGCGCAACCTGATCTTCGCCACACGCTGGACGGTGCTTTTGTCGATCGTCGCCTTCGCCGGCGGAGCGGCGGTGGGACTCGCCATCCTGGCGGCCCGCATCGCCGAACGCCCGTGGCTGCGCCGTTTCGGTTCCGGCTATATCGCGCTCTTCCAGGGCACGCCGCTTTTGATGCAGCTCTTCCTGATGTTCTTCGGCCTGCCGATGCTCGGCTTCCGCATCGAACCCTGGACGGCGGCGGCACTCGGGCTCACCTTCTATGCAAGTGCCTACCTCGCCGAGATCTGGCGGGGCGGCGTGGAGGCACTGCCGCGCGGCCAATGGGATGCGGGCGCGAGCCTCGGTCTGCACCGGTTTCAGGAACTGCGCCTCGTCATCCTGCCACAGGCCTTCGCCATCACCCGGCCGGCGGCGGTCGGGTTCCTCGTGCAACTGATCAAGAGCACGGCGCTCACCTCGATCATCGGCTTCGAGGAGCTTCTCAGAACCGCCAATGCGATCAATAATGCGACCTTCGAACCTTTCACGGTCTATGGGCTGGTCGCGGTCATCTTCTTCGTGCTGTGTTATCCGCTGACGCAATATGCACGGATGCTGGAGCGCAAAACACCCGCGCACTGAGACTGAAAATATGCGAGAAATCAAACAGAACAGGGAACAAGGCGGATAACCGCCGAAACAAAGGAGACTGATGATGATCACCACTTCCATCAAGCGGCGGACGCTGCTCGGCGCCGGTCTTGCCGGCGCCTCCATGCTGGCGATGCCGTCGATTCTCAGAGCGCAGGACAAGTCGCTGAAGGTCGGCGTCTATGGCGGCTACTTCAAGGATTCCTTCGACAAGAACATCTTCCCGGAATTCACCAAGGCGACCGGCATTGCAATCGAATCGATCGCCGAACCGACCGGCGAAGCCTGGCTCGTCCAGCTCGAACAGGCCGCTCGCGCCGGTCAGGCACCTGCCGACGTCTCGATGATGTCGCAGGTGGCGATGCTCAAGGGCCAGGCGACGGACCTCTGGACGCCGATCGACACGGCGAAGATCAAGAACGCATCGAACCTGCTCGATCGTTTCGTCAACAAGTACCCCGATGGCCGCATCGCCGGCATCGGAGCGGTTTCCTGGTACATCACGCTCGTGACGAACACCGACGTCTACAAGGAAGCACCGACCTCCTGGTCCGCCTTCTGGGATCCGGCAAACGCTGACAAGCTCGGCCTGCTGGCCCTCGTTTCCAACTCGTTCCTGCTCGAAGTGACGGCCAAGACCTTCATGGGCGGCACCAACGCGCTCGACACGGAAGAGGGTCTGTTGAAGGCGTTCGAGAAGCTTGCCGAAGTCAAGCCGAACGTACGCCTGTGGTACCGCGACGAGGCGCAGTTCGAGCAGTCGCTGAAGTCGGGCGAAATCCCGATGGGCCAGTATTATCACGATGTGACCGGCCTTGCCGCCGCCGACGGCCATCCTGTTCGTTCGACCTTCCCGAAGGAAGGCGGCATCCAGGATTCCGGTTGCTGGGCGCTGTCGCGCGCCTCGCAGAAGTCGGAAGAGGCCCATATCTTCATCGACTACATGTGCCAGCCCTCGATCCAGGCGACGCTGTCGCGTAAGGTCGGCACGTCGCCGACCGTCAAGCGCGAGGTTACGGATCTGACCGACAAGGAATTCGCAGCCGTTTCGTCCGACATCGAGCCGATCATTCCGCGCTACGATCTCTACCAGACGAAGTCGGATTGGCTGAACCAGAAGTGGACCGAACTGATCGTCGGCTGAGCTTGACCGACACCCTTCCCTGATCTTCAGGGAAGGACTGAACCCAACGACGGGGAGGGGCTGCCGGCCGCTTCCCGCCTCAACCCCTCCCATGAGGAGGAGGGGACCATCCTCGCGGAGAAACAATGTCCGGACTTGCCCTTCAAAACGTCGTCAAGGAATTCGGAGCCTTCAGGGCCGTCAACAATGTCGACCTGACCGTGCCGCACGGCACCTTCGTCTGCATGCTCGGACCTTCCGGCTGCGGCAAGACCACGCTGCTCCGGATGATCGCCGGCCTCGACCTGCCGACAGACGGCGCGATCCGGCTCGACGGCGAGGACATCACCCGTGTCCCGACGCACAAGCGCAATCTCGGCATGGTCTTCCAGTCGCTGGCGCTGTTTCCGCATCTGACCGTCGGCGAGAACATCGCCTATCCCTTGCGCATCCGCGGGAAAGCCAAGGAAGAACAGAAAAAGCGCGTCGACGAGCTTCTGTCGATGATCCATCTCTCCGGCTACGCCGACCGTCCCGTCGCCAAGCTCTCCGGCGGCCAGCGTCAGCGCGTGGCGATTGCGCGGGCGCTTTCGATCTCGCCGAAACTCTTCCTGCTCGACGAGCCGCTTTCGGCGCTCGATGCGAAGCTGCGCGAGGCGATGCAGGTGGAGCTGCGCCAGCTTCAGCAGAAGCTCGGCATCACCACCATCGTCGTCACCCACGACCAGCGCGAAGCAATGACCATGGCCGACACCGTCGTCGTCATGAACGGCGGCGAGATCCGCCAGGCCGCGTCGCCGATCGAGATCTATCGCCGACCGGCCGACAGTTTCGTCGCTGACTTCATCGGCCAGACGAACCTGCTCGACGTCCAGGCCGACAGCGCTGGCCGCGCCGAAGTGCTCGGCCAAGTGGTGCCCGGCCTCGTCCTGCCGGCAGGGGCCAGCAAGGGCACGCTTTCGGTTCGCCCGGAAGACGTGCATCTGACCGCGCCCGGCGCCGGTGCGCTCACCGGCAAGGTCACTTTCGTGCGCGATCTCGGCGGCACGATCGAGACCTTCGTCGACATTGCCGGCCGCCAGATCGTCGCCGTCTCCACGCCGCGCGAGCGGCCGGAAGTCACCGTCGGCCAGGAAGTCGGCATCGCGCTCACCCCTGACGTCTGCGTGGTGCTGAAGAAATGAGACGCGAACCGCCCCAGACCCTCGGCGATCACGCGCCGCTCCTCTTTCCGGCGGCGATGCTCATCATCTTCTTCGTCGTGCCCTTCGGCACGATGATCGCCGTCAGCTTCTTCCAGCGCCAGCAGGGCGGCTTCTATACGCCGGCCTTCGTCTTCGACAACTACGCCCGCTTCCTCTCGGCCTTCTTCGGCGGGGTGCTCGGCTTCTCGCTGATGCTCGCGATCACGGTTGCGATCTGCTGCGTCGTGCTTGCCTTGCCCTTCACCTATATGCTGACGCGCATGGCACGGAAGGTGCAGGTGGTCTGGCTGGTGGCGCTGCTCTCGATCTTGTCGCTCTCGGAAGTCATCATCGGTTTTGCCTGGTCGACGCTGTTTTCGCGCACCGCCGGCATCACCAACATCCTCGTCGCACTCGGCATCATGGCGGAAGCCAAGGCCCTGACGCCGAGTTTTGGGGCCGTTTTGACCGGCATGGTCTATCAGGCCTTCCCCTATACGGTGCTGGTGCTCTTCCCGGCGCTTGTCCGTCTCGATCCGACCTTGACGGAGGCGGCCCGCACGCTCGGCGCCTCGCCGCTGAAGGCGTTTTTCACCGTGGTCGTGCCGGCGCTTCGCAACACCATCACCGCCACCTTGATCATGGTCTTCATCTTCGCGCTCGGCTCCTATCTGTTGCCGCAGCTTCTCGGTCGACCGCAGCACTGGACGCTGTCGGTGCTGATCACCGACCAGGCGATCTACCAGTCGAACATGCCGTTCGCCGCGGCCATGGCCGTGTTCCTCGTGCTCGTGACCTTGGGCCTCGTGGCGCTCACCGTGATTGCCGGACGCAAGGGAGAAGCGGCATGACCTCGATCTTCCGCAAGGCCTATTTCTTCCTGATCGGCCTGTTCCTGTCATTGCCGCTGATCGTCGTCGCCGGCGTCTCGGTCAACCAGAAGCAGACGCTCGCCTTTCCGCCGCAAGGCTTTTCGCTCTCCTGGTATGGCGAGATCTTCCTCAATCCGGAATGGCGCAACGCCCTCTTTGCGTCGGTGACGCTGGCCGTGCTCTCGGCAGCGCTTGCCGTTGCGATCGCGCTGCCGCTCTCCTGGTTCCTGTGGCGGCGTATCGCGCCCTGGGCGAACATCTTCCAGCTTCTCGGCGTCGCACCCTTCACGCTGCCGCCGGTCATCACCGCGCTCGGCATGCTCACCTTCTGGGCGACGATCGGCTTCTATGGCCAGCCCTGGACGGCGGTGGTCAGCCACGCGATCTTTTTCGTGACGCTGCCGCTGGTGACGCTCTCGCTTGGCTTCACCTCGATCGACCGTTCCCTCGTTGAGGCCGCCTCGACCATGGGCGCCGACGAGCGCACCATCTTCCGCACCGTCGTGCTGCCGCTGATCCTGCCTTACATCGTTTCCGGTTATGCCTTTGCCTTCGTGCTGTCGCTCAACGAATATATCGTTGCCTACATGACGGTCGGCTTCACCGTGGAAACGCTGCCGATCAAGATCTTCAATGCGCTTCGCTACGGCTACACGCCGACCATGGCGTCCGTGACGGTTCTCTTCGTCACGACAGCGGCAGTGATCTTCGGCCTCGTCGCCCGCTTCGGCGACCTGCCGAAGCTGCTTGGCGCCATGTCAACGGACGGAAAATGATGAAGCTCGCCGCCCTTCAGATGCAATCGGCGCCGGGAGACGTCGCCGCCAATCTCGATCGCATCGCGCGCGCCGCGGCTGAAGCCGCGACCCAAGGGGCAACGCTGTTGCTGACGCCCGAACTCGGCATCACCGGCTACGGCGCCGGTGATGCACTGGCGACGGTCGCCGAAGCGCCGGATGGTGCGATCGTGGCGCGTCTCAAGGCGATCTCGTCTGAGACCGGCATCGCGCTGATTGCGGGTTTCGCCGAGCGGGACGGCGGCGATGTCTATAACAGCGCCGTCTATGTCGATGGCGATGCGGCGCCGGTCGTCTATCGCAAGTCTCACCTCTATGGCGATTACGAGCGCTCGATCTTCAAGGCGCCCGCACCCGAGACCAGGCTGTTCCTGCATCGCGGCGTCACCTGCGGCATGCTGATCTGCTACGACGTCGAGTTTCCGGAGAACGTCCGGCGGTTGGCGCTGGCCGGTGCCGAGGCCGTGCTGGTGCCGACGGCGCTACCGGCCGGCTGGTCCGGTTCCTTTATCGCCGAGCACATGATCCAGACGCGGGCCTTCGAGAACCAGGTTTTTGTCGCCTATATCAACCATCATGGTTCGGATCCGCTGTTCTCCTTCGCCGGACTGTCGCGCATCGCCGCTCCCGACGGCCAGCTTCTCGCCAAGGCCGATGCCGGTCACGAGACCTTGCTGATCGTAGATATCGACCCCCAAGCCTATGCGATCTCCCGCCTCGAAAACACCTATCTCGGTGATCTGAACCGGCGCTGAATTTGCGCCTGTCGGCCGTCGGCCTTGGCCGCGGCGCATCGAGATTGCTGCAGGTTCAGAAACAAAGTCGCGTGGCGATTGTTCACTTGGCGGGAACGTTCCGTTCTCTATTGATCCACTGTCGGAAACGATACGACATCCCATATTGTGCTCAACAGTAATGCCACGCATTGGAGGCAATCATGAGCTTGCAACTGACCGGGATCCATCACCTGACGGCGATCACCGCCAACGCCCCGGAGAACCTGCGTTTCTACACCGAGACGCTCGGGCTGCGGCTGGTCAAGAAGACCGTCAACCAGGATGACACCACCGCCTACCATCTCTTCTATGCCGACGGGCGCGCAACGCCCGGAACGGACCTGACCTTCTTCGACTGGCCGGTTGGGCCGGAGGGGCGCGGTACGCACAGCATCTCGCGTACGGGCCTGAGGGTCGGCAGCGCCGCGAGCGTGCGCTGGTGGAAGCGTCGCTTCGACGACCTCAAGGTCACGGCGGGTGAGATCGCGGAAATCGATGGACGCGTTTCGCTCGACTTCGAAGACGGCGAAGGCCAGCGCTTCCGGTTGGTCGACGACGGTGGGCTTGAGCCCTCGCATCCTTGGGAAAGGAGCCCGGTTCCGGCCGAGCACCAGATCAAGGGGCTCGGGCCGATCACCATCAGCGTGCCCGACATCACCAACACCCAGCTGGTCCTGACCCATGTGATGAACATGAGCGAGGCCCGCACCTATCCGTCACCGGATGGTCAAGGACAGGTCCATGTCTTCACGATGGGCGAGGGCGGTCCCGCGGCCGAACTGCACGTTGCGGTCCAGCCGGGCCTGCCGATTGCCCGGCAGGGCGCCGGTGCCGTGCACCACGTCGCCTTCCGGGCGCCCGACAACGCGGCACTGACGGAATGGACGGAGCGGCTCAACGGTTTCCGCCTGCCGTCGAGTGGCGAAGTCGAACGCTACTACTTCCGTTCGCTCTATTTCCGCGAGCCGAATGGCGTTCTCTTCGAGATCGCGACAGACGGGCCCGGTTTCGCGGTTGATGAACCGATGGAAACGCTGGGTGAAAGCCTGTCGCTGCCGCCGTTCCTGGAGCCGAAGCGGGCCCAGATCGAAGCGCGGTTGAAGCCGCTGGTCTAACAATTGGGCTCAAGCGACAAGCCGGGGATTCTTCCCCGGCTTATTTGTGTCTATCCCTCTGACCCTGTTGGATATCGCCCTCGAGCGGACCCATCATGGCGGCTGTTGCGTTATGCGTCTGAGCGCGAGGAGGAAAAGCATGTGCGGATTTCAGCCTGCTTCCGCCCTTACGTATCGAGGCGCGCCCGCAAGGTCCCTGCAGAGTAGGAAGGATCAAATCTCATGACGAAAATCCTCGGCATATCCGGGAGCCTGCGCAAGGCGTCGTTCAACACCGGCCTGATGCGGGCGGCTGCGGAGAACGTGCCGGATGGCGTCGACTTCGACGCCGCGACCCTGCACGGGATTCCGCTCTATGACGGTGATATCGAGAAGGAAAGCGGCATTCCCGACGCCGTGACGGCGCTCAAGCAGAAGGTGATGGCCGCCGACGGCGTCATCCTGTTCACGCCGGAATACAACAACTCCATCCCCGGCGTATTCAAGAACGCGATCGACTGGCTGAGCCGGCCCTCTGCCGATATCGCCAAGGTGTTTCGCGACCGGCCGTTTGCGCTCGCCGGCGCATCGCCCGGCAATTTCGGCACCATCCTCAGCCAAAACGCCTGGCTGCCTGTCATGCGTACCCTCGGTGCCGAGCTCTGGTCGGGCAAGCGGCTGATGTTGCCCAGGGCGGAGACGCTTTTCGACGCGAACGGGATGCTGACAGACGAGGGCGCGCGCGATCGGCTCACCGCCTTCGTCAAGGCTTTCGCGGATTATGCGGCGGCTCAGAGGAAGGTTTGAGGCGAAGGGCAGGTCGGGGACCCTAGCGGACAAGGAAGTCCCACGACGGCAAAGCTCCGGCCGGTTCGCCTCCTCCATCATCGCCACACGAACGAACTCTCGACGCTCTTCATCGCGACACCTTTCGTCAGGGCATGGACCGATCGCCTCAAGACCAAATCCAGCCTCTGATGTGTCAGCTATCTCCCCGAACACCTGTTTCCACGGACTGAACACTTGACCCGCGGATGACGGAGAGAGGAGCGGCCGCGGGCTGAAGGAGACCCCTCAGAGCCCCTTGCCCTTCAGCCATTGTTGAATGGTCGCAATATCCGGAGCGCCGATTTCATGCCCCATGTCGAGTTCGGCCGCCGTCAGGTCGGCACCTGTGCGTGACAGCTCCGCCTTCAGCCGGGGCGCGAATTCTCCATAGCTGTCGTGCTGGCCCGTGAGCAACAGCACCTTCGTGCCGGTCAAATCCGGCGGCGGCACGTCGTCGATGACAAGCATCGAGCGCATCAGCACGACGTTGCGGATGAGGCCCGGATGTAACAGCATCAGTGCCACCAGCAGGTTGGCGCCGTTGGAATAGCCGATGAAGACGGTCTTATCGAGGTCGATCCGGTAGCCGTCCGCAGCCCCTTCGACGAAGGCGGCGAAGGCGTCGGCCTCCGCGCGCACGTCCTTCTGGTCGAAGGTCGTCGGCGAATAGCGCCGGAACCAGCGCGGCATGCCTTCTTCGTTCGCCCGGCCGCGGATGCCGATGAGCGTCGCTTGCCTGTCGACCTGGTGGGCGAGGTGGAGAAGTTGTGTCTCGTTGGCGCCGCTGCCGTGAAGCAGCATGAAGGTGCGGTCATCCAGCACGTCAGGATGATAGAAGCGGTGCACGAAGGGCAGGTCGCGCTCCGTCAGCCGCGGTTCTCCCGGGAGCGCGAATTGCGGCATGGCGAGCAGCATCTCTTCCCTCGCGGCGCTGAAATGCGCGGGGACGAAAAGCTCGGTGCCGAGCGTTTCCTTGGGCTCGTCGACCGTGAAGCCGGGCACGTCGCTTGCCAGTTCGTAGAGCGAGCCGCCCGGCTCGCGCACATAGAGCGAATAGAAGTATTTGCGGTCATGCGCATTGATGGCGCCGGCGCCATCGCGTTGCAGATCGTCGCGCACCCGTTCCACCGCTGCCCGATCGGAAGCGCGGAAGGCGATGTGATCGATCGTTCCGGTTCCGGGCGCGGACGTCCAGAAGCCGGTCGCGTCGCGCACGTCGATGACGTCGCCGGAGGCGGCGGTGAGGCGACGGATCGTGTCGCTGGAGGCCGTTTCGCTGTAACCGAAATGCGTTTTCAGGAAGCGAACGGACTCTTCCGGCTTCTCGGTGAGGATCGTGGCGCCGCGCAGGCGTCGGATCGCATCTTCCTCCGGGATGTCGCGCGTGCTCCAGGGCGCCGTGGCGGAAACCACCTCGGTGCCGACGAGCTTGACGATGACGCCGTCCGGATCCTTGAGCCGCAGCACCGGTTCGCCGAACTCCTGCGACGGCCCCGAGGTGGCGATGTTGAATTGCAGCGCCCGGGTCAGCCAGAAGCCGATGCTCTCCGGCCGGATCGCGAAGGCGATTTCGCTTGGCTGGCTGTGACCGACCCGCCCGCGGCCGCCATCCTCCCACATCAGGAAAGTGACGAGCGATCCGGGTGAGCCCTCGGCGTCGCCGTAGAAGAGGTGCAACTGGTTGGCATCTTCGTAGCCGCCCGTCCGCTTGACGAGCCGCAAGCCCAGGAAGCCGACATAGAAATCGACGTTTGCCTGAACCTTCCGGGCGATCAGGGTGATGTGGTGGATGCCGCTCGTCATTGTCGGTCCCTCGTTGGTATGTGCTCACAAAACACGAGACGGAGCGCTGGCGCCAGAAGCGCTGCGGAGAACGCTGCGTTTACGCGCGAAGATCAGTCGCGGCCCTTTTCCAGGAATGCCTTGAAGGCATCCGCGTGGTCCGGATGCCAGCGCGACAGCGGCGGCCGGTTCTCGACGATATCGCCGGCGGCCCACAGAATACGGCGCTCGTCGGTGGGGCGGGGGACGTCGTTGTCGGGGCAGAGAATGTAGAAGTCGCCGCGCGCCAGGCTTTCCATCATGAAGTCGACGGTCTGCTCCGGCGTCCAGGCGCCGGCCGGCTTTTCGCTGCGGCCCTGGGCCGTCAGCCCGGTATAGACGAAGCCGGGGATGAGGAGATGCGCGTGGACCTGGCTTCCGGCAGTGTTGCGCAACTCATGCTCGAGCGCTTCGGTGAAGACCTTCACGCCTGCCTTCGAGACGTTGTAGGCCGGGTCGCCCGGCGGCGTGGTGATGCCTTGCTTCGAGCCGGTGTTGATGATGACGGCCGGTTTGCCGTGCGCGATCATGCGTGCCGCGAAAACGCGAGAACCGTTGATGACGCCCCAAAGGTTGACGCCGAGCGTCGCTTCCCAGGCGGCCAATGGACCGAGGATCGTGCTGCCGGGCTGGATGCCGGCATTGTTCATCAGCACATGCACCTCGCCGAACCGCTGATGCACGCCGCGTTCGAGCGCTTCCAGGTCTTCGAGCCGCGACACGTCGGTTGGTACTGCCACGATGTGCTGCGCTCGACCGGGTGCGGCGGCGGCGACTTCGGCCGCAGCCTTGTCCAGCTTCTCGCCGGCAAGGTCGGCGAGCACGACGCGCAAGCCGAGCGAGGCGAAGTGGCGAGCGGCGGCCAGGCCGATGCCGGAGGCGGCGCCGGTGATGACGGCAAGATTGTCGGGGGCGAAGGCAGGATGCGACATGACGGAAACTCCTGTGGCGGGATCGCGTGCAAGACATAGGGCGCCGAAGACGGCCTGTCCATTGGGGTTTCCGGGAACTGCTCCTGAAAACCATGTGTTTTCAAGGCAGTCCCCACAGCGCCGTGCGTCTTGTCAGACGCGCAAAGGCCGCAGTAGGACTTTGATTTGCTGCGTGTCTTCGTCCTTGAATCGATGTCGATTTAAGGAGACATGCAGTAGCGCAAGCTCGACCATTTCCGCGCCTTCACAAAGGAGGAACTTGCGTTCGTATCGCATTCACGACCGATGAGCTCGCAGTCGATGGTGGCGAAACCATCGTCGTCGACGGCGCGCACGGTGCCCCCCTGCCAAAGGACGCCGCGAATATTTCTTTCCGATGCGGCGCCGCCGCCGCATCGATGCCAGGTGCCGAAAGGATCAGGCTGCAACGATAGCCCGCAGCATCCATAGCGCTTTTTCGTGGAAGTCGAGGCGCTCAGTCAGCATGTCGGTGGTGACGAGGTCGCCGTTCTCGTCGGCCTTGGTGCCGGCCTCGCGCATGCGGCGCGCCGCCGCCTCGTGATCGGCGATCAGGTCCGCCACCATTTCGGCCGCGGTCGTATGACTGACCGAGGCCGCACTGGGCGCGAAAGTCTTTGCTTCGGCAAGTTTCGCCGGGGCGAGATGGCCAAGGGCACGGATGCGTTCGGCGATGATGTCGGTTGCCTTGAACAACGCATTGTAATGTTCTTCGGTCAGTTCGTGCAGCGGCTTGAACAGGGGGCCAACCACATTCCAATGGTAGATGTGGCTTTTGATCACCAGCTTGTAAGTTTCGGCCAGGATGTCGGAAAGCGCTACGGCCATGTGTTGGCGATAGGCCTTGGTCAGACCGATGTCGAATTCCTCGTCCCTGACCTTGGGCTTCAGCACGGCGGCTGTCTGTTTCATTCTCCTGCTCCAGTTCTGTCTTTGAAAACGTCGAGCGAATGCGGCGGTGGCCGGTCGCCTGTGTTGAACGCCGCGGTGGGGCGGTTGTTCCGGCCACATAGGCGGCCGTCACATGCCTTTTAAACGCCAGGGTAGGCCAGGGAGACGGCCTGTCGGCTCAGCGCGCGTGCGGGAACAGGTCCCGACCACGTCACTGTTCCAACCGGACGCGGAGAGGACCGGGGTTACCCGAAAGTGAAAGTATGGAGTGGCCGCAGAACTTCGACGCGTAGATAGCGGCTCCGCCGTAAATAAAGGAGCAATCAGGGCTTGCCGCGCGAGACGAACCAGGGGTTGGCGAAGTCGCTATCGTCCTTCTGGTTGCGCTTGCCGTAGGTGAGCGGCGCGCCGTCCATCGTCAGGGTTTCACCGCCGGCCGCCCGAAGGATGGCGTCGCCCGCGGCCGTGTCCCATTCCATCGTGCGGCTGAAGCGTGGATAGACGTCGGCAAGCCCCTCGGCGAGAAGGCAGAACTTGAGCGACGAACCGACCGCCCTGTAGTCGACGATGCCGTGCTCGGCGAGGTAGGCGGTCGTTTCGGCGCTGTTATGCGAACGGCTGGCAAGTCCCACCATGCGATCGCCGCAACTGCGGCAGCCAATGACAGTCTCATTGTCGAGGTGGAAAGTCTCGTCGATGACCGACTTTACTGCCTTGCCGTGGTGGGCGGCATAGAGGATGCCGAGTGCCGGCGCGTAGACGACGCCGGCCACGGGCGCGCCGTTCTCGATCAACGCGATGTTGACGGTAAAGTCGTCATGCCGGCCGATGAATTCCTTCGTGCCATCGAGGGGGTCGACCAGGAAGAAGGATCTGCCGGATATATCAGGCACGAAACCGGCGGCGACCGCTTCCTCGGCGACAACCGGAATCTCCGGAAAGGCGCGGGCGAGATCCGCGAGGATGATGCGCTCGGCGCAGGCGTCGGCGTCGGTGACCGGCGAACAGTCCGGCTTGTAGGTGACCTCCGGGCCAGCGTTATAGATGTCGAGAATGGCCCGACCCGCTGATATCGCCGATTGTTGCAGTATCTCCAGCATTCGCCCTTACTTTCCGTCCGTCACCAGCCTCATAACATATCGAGAATAGGAAGGTAGTCATGCTTTGGCGGTAGGCGCATTCCGTTCGCGACAATCATCGATTCGTTCCGTCGGCCAGCCAGCTGCAAGATGAGCCGGCGAAGGGTTTTTTGCAGCTGCGAGGCGCATGTGTCTTTGCTTCCTCCGCGCGGCTGTGCAAATGTGCCGATGCAACTGAACTGGATGCCTTCATGCGTTATTCCGCCTTCTCGCTCGTCAGGAACGCCCTTTCCGGAAACCTGAATTGGAAGCCGCAATGGCGCCAGCCGCAACCGAAGCCGCACTATGACGTGATCATCGTCGGCGGCGGTGGGCACGGGCTTTCGACGGCCTATTACCTTGCCAAGGAATTCGGCGTGAAGAACGTCGCCGTTCTGGAGAAAGGCTATCTCGGTTCGGGCAATGTTGGCCGCAACACAACGATCGTGCGCTCCAACTACATGCTGCCCGGCAACGAACCATTCTACGAGTTCTCGATGAAGCTCTGGGAAGGGCTGGAGCAGGATCTCAACTACAATGTGATGCTGTCGCAGCGCGGCGTCATCATGCTTTACCACAGCGACGGCCAGCGCGACGCCTATGTCCGGCGCGGCAACGCGATGTGGATGGAGGGAGTGGCCGCCGAACTCATCGAGCGTGAGCAGTTGAAGAAGATGATCCCCTTCCTCAATTACGATCACGCCCGCTATCCGATCCTTGGCGGCCTGTTGCAGCGGCGCGCCGGTACCGCGAGACATGATGCGGTCGCCTGGGGCTACGCCCGTGGCGCCGACCGGCACGGCGTCGACATCATCGAACATTGCGAAGTGACCGGCATCCGCCGTGAAAACGGTGTCGTCACCGGCGTCGAGACCACCAAGGGCTTCATCGGCTGCGGCAAGCTGGCGCTGGCGGCGGCCGGAAATTCGTCGCGGGTCGGCGAGATGGCGGGTCTCAAGCTGCCGCTCGAAAGCCATGTGCTGCAGGCCTTCGTCACCGAGGGGCTGAAGCCCTGCATCGACCACGTGATCGTCTATGGCGGCGGCCACTTCTACATCTCGCAATCGGACAAGGGCGGCCTCGTCTTTGGTGCCGAGATCGACGGCTATTCCTCCTACGCCCAGCGCGGCAACCTCGCGACCGCCGAGCACGTAATGGAGGAAGGGGTGGCGATGATCCCAGGCCTGTCGCGGGTGCGGGTGCTGCGCGCCTGGGGCGGCGTCATGGACATGAGTATGGACGGATCGCCGATCATCGACCGCACCTCGATCGACAATCTCTACCTCAACTGCGGCTGGTGCTATGGCGGCTTCAAGGCGACACCGGCTTCCGGCTATTGCTTCGCCCACCTGATCGCCAGGAACGACACCCATCCGGTGGCAAGAGCTCTCAGGCTCGACCGTTTTGCACGCGGCTATGCCGTCGACGAGGCCGGCGCCGGCCCGCAACCCAACCTCCACTGACAGCACGTGGCCGACCTGTCGGCCCGCACGGAATGAACAGGAAGCCGCAACACGGCTTCAGGACACGGAAGACGATGGCAAGCCTGATTACCTGCCCGCATTGCGGGGTCCGACCGAAGGAAGAGTTTGCGATTCGGGGCGACGCGTCGCGCGGCCGCCCGGAACCGATGGATTCGGACGAAGCCTGGCACGATTATGTCTATGTGCGTGCCAATCCGCGCGGCCGCACCTTCGAGCATTGGCATCACATCGCCGGCTGTCGACGCTTCCTCGTGGTCGAGCGCGATACGGGCACCCACGAGGTCTATTCCGTCGTCGATGCCGTGGAGTTTCTGCGGAGGGCCGAGCGATGACCGGCTATCGTCTTTCCTCCGGCGGCCTCGTCGATCGCAGCCAGTCGCTGAGCTTCACCTTCGACGGCCGACCGCTGCGCGGCTTTGCCGGCGATACGCTCGCCTCGGCGCTGCTTGCCAATGACCAGCTGCTCGTCGGTCGCAGCTTCAAGTACCATCGGCCGCGCGGCGTCGTCAGTGCCGGGCCTTCCGAGCCGAACGCACTCGTCACCATCGGTTCCGGTGCGCGCACCGACGCAAACACCAAGGCGACGGTCGCCGAACTTTATGGTGGGCTGACCGCCAAGAGCCAGAACCGCTGGCCCTCGCTCGGCTTCGATGTTGGTGCCGCCAACGGCCTGCTGTCGCCGTTCCTCGGCGCCGGCTTCTACTACAAGACCTTCATGTGGCCGAAGCAATTCTGGGAGCGCGTCTACGAGCCCTTTATCCGCCGCGCCGCCGGCCTCGGACGGGCCGTGCTGGAGCGTGACCCGGAGAGCTACGAGAAGTCCTGGGCGTTCTGTGATCTGCTCGTCGTCGGTGCCGGTCCTGCCGGCCTGATGGCGGCGCTGACGGCCGGCCGTGCCGGGCTGCGCGTCATCGTCGCGGACGAGGATTTCCGGTTCGGCGGCTCCCTGCTTTCGGCCACCGAGACCATTGACGGCGGCGCGGCTTCGGTCTTCGCCGATCGTGCAGTTGCAGAGTTGCAATCGCTGCCGAACGTCACGCTGCTTTCGCGCACCACCGTTTTCGGCTGGTACGACGACAATGTCTTCGGGGCGGTCGAACGCGTCCAGAAACACGTCGCCGAACCGTCGTCGAAGCTTGCGAGCGAGCGCGTCTGGCGCGTCGTTGCCAAGCGCGCTCTGCTTGCGACCGGCGCAGAAGAACGGCCGCTGGTCTTCGGCGGCAACGATCGCCCCGGCGTGATGATGGCCGGTGCCATGACGACCTATGCCGAACGCTACGGTGTTGCAGCCGGCAAGTCGGTCGCGATCTTCACCAGCAGTAGCGCCGGCTATCGCACGGCGCGCGCGCTTTCTGCCAAAGGCGTCGCTATAGCGGCGATCGTCGATGCCCGGGCGGAATCCGGCGATCGGGCGCCCGATGGCGTCAGGATCATCCGTTCGGCCTCGATCGCCGATACCAAGGGCGGGCAACGCCTCAAAGGCATCGTCGTCGAACGCTCCGGCTTTGAGGAACTGATCGGCTGCGACGCGCTCGGCATGTCCGGCGGCTGGAGCCCGGTCGTGCATCTTGCTTGCCAGCGCGGTGCAAGGCCGGTCTGGTCGGAGGAATTGAAGGCGTTCGCTGCCCCCGATGTCGGTGCTGGCTTTCGTCCCGTTGGCGCTGCCAATGGCGTCTATACGCTCGCCGGCTGCCTATCCGACGGCGCGGAGAAGGCCGCAGCAATGGCGGTGGAACTCGGTTTCAATGTCACGCCAGCCGCGCCACCCGTCGTCGATGGCGCGGAAGCCTCTTCCTTTGCGGCGCTCTGGTACGTACCGGGCGCCAAGTCGAAGGCCTTCGTCGACTTCCAGAACGACGTGCATGCGAAGGATCTCGGCCTTGCTCTCCGCGAAGGCTTCGGCCACGTGGAGCATGCCAAGCGCTACACGACCAACGGCATGGCGACCGACCAGGGCAAGCTTTCCAACATCAATGCCGTCGGCATTCTCGCGGGCATGCGCGGCGTCAGCCCGGCCGAGGTCGGCACAACGACCTTCCGGCCCTTCTACACCCCGGTCTCCTTCGGCGCACTTGCGGGCGCGGCGCGCGACGAACATGCGGTGCCGGCACGGAAATCGCCGCTGCATGGCTGGGCGACGAAAAACGGTGCGACCTTCGTCGAGGCAGGGCTCTGGTACCGCTCCGCCTGGTTCCCGCGCGCCGGCGAGAAGACCTGGCGCGAAAGCGTCGATCGCGAAGTGCTGAACGTACGCGCCAATGTCGGCCTCTGCGACGTCTCGACGCTCGGCAAGATCGAGGTTTTCGGTCCGGACGCCGCGGAGTTCCTCAACCGGCTCTATTGCAACCCGGTCTTGAAACTGCCCGTCGGCAAGGCGCGCTATGGCCTGATGCTGCGCGAAGACGGCTTCGTCTTCGACGACGGCACGGTGAGCCGGTTCGACGAGGAGCATTTCTTCGTGACGACGACAACGGCGATGGCCGGGCCGGTGATGGCCCACATGGAATATTGTGCCCAGGCGCTCTGGCCGGAGCTTGAGGTCCGGTTCACCTCGTCTACGGACCAATGGGCGCAGATGGCGGTCGCCGGTCCGAAGGCGCGCGCGGTATTGCAGCAGATCGTTGACGGCGACATTTCCGACGACGCATTTCCGTTCCTTTCCGCCCGGAAGATCGTTCTGAAAAACGGCGTTTCCGCGCGGCTCTTCCGCATCTCCTTTTCCGGGGAACTCGCCTTCGAGCTGGCAGTACCGGCGGGTTACGGCGAAGCGGTTGCGGACCAGATCATGGAGGCCGGCCGGCCGCACGACATCTGTGCCTATGGCGTCGAAGCGCTCAATGTGCTGCGCCTGGAGAAGGGGTTGCTGACCCATGCCGAATTCGATGGTCGCGTCACGCCCGACGATGCCGGCCTCGGTCGCATGCTGTCGATGCAGAAGGCCGATTTCATCGGCAAGCGCCTGTCGACGCGCTATGGGTTGACGGCGGCCGACCGCATGCAGCTCGTCGGCCTGAAGCCGGTCGACGCCGACAAGGACATGCGCGCCGGTGCCCATCTCCTGAAGGAGGGAACGAAGCCCTCGACGCTGAACGACCAGGGCTGGGTGAGCTCGGCCGGCTTCTCGCCGGTCCTGGGGCACGCCATCGCGCTTGCCTTCCTGAAATCCGGGCGCGAGCGATATGGCGAGAAGGTCATCGTCTTTGACAAGCTGCGCGATCAGGAGATCGTCGCCGAGGTCTGTGATCCGGTCTTCGTCGATCCGCAAAACATGAAACTGAAGGCCTGAGGAGGCGGTGATGGTTCGCGACTACAACAACCGCCACGCATTGGAGCAGAAGTTGCGCTCTGCGCCGACGCCTCCGGCAGCCGATCACCTGATGGTCGGCCATTGGCGCACGATCGCGACGGTTCTCGCTCGCACCGGGCAGGAGGAGGCGGTGCGGCAGGCGATCGCTTCGGTATCCGAGCTGTCGCTCCGTTTCTCAGGTCCCGGGGAATGGCTGGTGGTTTCGGAGGTGGAGGCGCCGAGTGGACTGGTGCGGCACCTTGAAGAGCTTTGCGGTGGGCGGGCCTATGTCGTCGACCAAAGCGACGGACGCGCCGTCTTCCGACTTGCCGGCCCGAATGCGCGCACCATCCTCGCCAAGGGCATCGGCCTCGATCTGCATCCTGCTGTTTTCCCGCTCGGGGGCAGTGCCAACGTGCTGTGCGGCCACATACCGGTAAATCTCGCCCGGACGGAGGAAGATGCGTTCGAACTGATCGTGGCGCGAAGCTACGCGGAATCGCTCTTCGACGACCTGATGCGGATGGGACGGGCGTTCGATCTCACGGCCGCCTTTTCGGACTGAACCGGTCTCCGGCGATAGGCTGAAAGCAAATGCGGCATGAGATGCCGCAAACGGGTCGCCCATCCACCAGCAAACGGCGGAAATGGACAAGCGTCCTTCGCAGCCGTGTCTTTATCGCCGCCGCCTTTCTGACTAGGCTGCCATCATTCGCCGCCTGAGCTTCCATGGCGGAAGGCAAGCGGCCGCCGTGCCTGATTTTTTCCTGACAATTTGGCCATGGCTCCGGCAGGAGCATGGAAAGACGGAGTGTACGCATGAAAAGCCATGCCAAGGTCGTCGTTATCGGAGGCGGTGTCGTCGGTTGTTCGGTGCTTTATCACCTGACGAAGTTCGGCTGGACCGATGCTGTCCTGCTCGAACGATCGGAGCTGACCTCCGGCTCCACCTGGCACGCGGCCGGCGGCATGCACACGATCAACGGCGACCCGAACGTCGCCAAGCTGCAGAAATACACGGTCGAGCTCTATAAGGAGATCCAGGAATTCTCCGGCCAGGATGTCGGCCTGCACATGACGTCTGGCATGATGCTGGCAGCCACCAAGGAGCGCTTCGACTGGATGAAGTCGATCCTCGCCAAGGGCCGCTATATGGGGCTCGAGGCCGAGCTGCTGACGCCCAAGGAAGCGCATGACCTGATGCCGCTGCTCGACCCTGATCAGTTCGTCGGCGCGGTCTTCGATCCGGTCGAGGGCCATCTCGATCCCTACGGCACGACCCATGCCTATGCCAAGTCGGCGAAGAAGAACGGCGCGGAGATCTATCTGCACACCAAGGTCGAGGACCTGGTGCAGCGCGAGGACGGCTCCTGGCGCGTGATCACCAATCAGGGCGAGATCATCGCCGAGCATGTCGTCAACGCCGCCGGGCTCTGGGCGCGTGAAGTGGGCCGCATGGTCGGCCTCGAGCTGCCGGTGCTCGCCATGGAGCACATGTATCTCATCACCGAAGACATGCCCGAGGTCATCGAGTTCAACCGGACGCGTGGCAAGGAACTGATGCATTGCGTCGATTTCGACGGCGAGATCTATCTGCGCCAGGAACGCAACGGCATGCTGATGGGCACCTATGAGAAGGCATGCCGTCCGTGGTCGCCGGTTACGACGCCCTGGGACTTCGGCCATGAACTGCTGGCCGAGGATATCGATCGCATTTCGCCGGAACTCGAAGTCGGCTTCCGGCATTTTCCGGCCTTCAACCGAGCCGGCATCAAGAAGATCATCAACGGCCCCTTCACCTTCTCGCCGGATGGCAATCCGCTGGTCGGCCCCGTGCGGGGCTTGCGGAACTTCTGGTCGGCCTGCGCCGTCATGGCCGGCTTCAGCCAGGGCGGCGGCGTCGGCCTGGCGCTTGCCAACTGGATGATCCATGGCGATCCCGGTTTCGACGTCTTTGCCATGGACGTCGCCCGCTACGGCGACTTTGCCACACTCGCCTATACCAACGCCAAGGTGCGCGAAAACTATTCGCGCCGTTTCTCGATCCGCTATCCGAACGAGGAGTTGCCGGGCGCACGGCCACTGCTGACGACGCCGATTTACGACAGGCTGAAGGCAGCCGGCGCCGTTTTCGGCGCGTCCTACGGCCTCGAAACGCCGCTGTGGTTCGCGCCCGAAGGAGTGACGGACGCATTTTCCTGGCGGCGCTCGACGGATTTCGAGACGGTTGGCGCGGAAGCGCGCGCCGTGCGTGCGGGCGTCGGCCTGATGGAGACTTCGGGCTTTGCCAAATATGCGATCACAGGCAAGGGCGCCGAGGCCTGGCTCGACCGCATGCTTGCCTGCCGCATCCCGCAGGCGGGACGCATGACGCTGGCGCCGATGCTGAAGGACGACGGCAAGCTGATCGGCGACTTCACGCTTGCCAAGCTCGGGGAGGGGGATTTCCTGCTCATCGGCTCCGGCATCGCCGAGGACTACCACATGCGCTGGTTCGAGGCGCATCTGCCCGGGGACGGCTCGGTTTCGCTGAAGCCGCTGAAGCTGGAACTGGTCGGCCTGTCGATCGCAGGGCCGAAGGCGCGCGAGGTGCTTGCCGGCCTCACCCATCTCGACGTCTCGGACGCCGCCTTTCCGTTCCTGGATATCCGCCGGATGGACCTCGGCATGGCACCGGTCATCGTCGGCCGCGTCAGCTACACCGGCGATCTCGGCTACGAGATCTGGATGAAGCCGGAGTATCAGCGCTATCTCTTCGAGCTCCTGATGGAGAAGGGGGCGTCGTCCGGGATCAGACTGTTCGGCCTCAGGGCGCTGAATGCGTTGCGGGTCGAGAAATCCTTCGGTAGCTGGGCGCGCGAGTATCGACCGCTTTACGGCCCGGTCGAGGCCGGACTTGGTCGCTTCGTCGCAACCGGCAAGGAGGCCGATTTCATCGGCAAGGCGGCGGCGATCCAGGAGAAGGCCGACGGCGGCGTGCTGCGTCTCAGGACCTTCGTCCTCGAGGCGAGGGACGCCGACGTCATCGGCGACGAGCCGATCTATCTCGACGGCGTCGTGCGCGGCTGGGTGACGTCGGGCGGCTATGCGCATACGAGCGGCGTTTCGGTGGCCATGGGTTACGTGCCGAAGGAGATCGCCGACCGCAGCGATGGCTGGTCGATCGAGCTCCTGGGCGAGATCCTGCCGGCGCGCCTGCAGCCGACCCCCTTGTTCGACGCGAGCGGTCAACGGATGCGCACCTGAGCGCCGAGACGGGCCACTGGTCTGGTCGGTCGGTGGCCGGACCTCCGCAGGTCTCACGGCATTTACGACTAAAGTTGATGCTTTTGCGGGCGAAAGCTGCCGAAGTTTCGATTTTTCTGGCTTTAAAAGCGTCAAATCGATTTTATCGAGGAAGATTTTGCCGAAGCCGCGTTTTTTAGCTTTCCTTTTCGTTTGAAAGAGGTATGGAATCGAACAAACACAGCGCTCACAAGAGCTCAAAAAACAAAGAGACCAGACCTTAGGGATCTGGTCCAGGGGAAGATTGATGGAGTATTTCGTCCAGCAGCTCGTCAACGGGCTGACTCTTGGGTCTATTTATGGTATGATCGCGATTGGTTATACCATGGTCTACGGCATCATTGGCATGATCAACTTCGCCCACGGCGATATCT
>NZ_JBCHVG010000028.1:0-66391 GCF_050474445.1 Ensifer sp. B1-9 | reverse complement strand
CTCGATCTGTCGGATCGAGAAGGAACATCACCTTGTCATAGCGCAGCGTCAACGAATTCGACAGCTTCCGAACCTCCTTGCGACACATGGCGCCATCGAGGTTCTCGTGATCGGCAAACGGCCGATGACGATCAAACAAGACATGACGACTCCGAACACAGATGGCCCTGGCCACGATGCAAGTCGCGGATCTTGCTCCCCAACGCTGACTTTCGACCAGCATCCCAAGAGGCGACGACTGTCGCATCTCTAACTGGCCTATATGTCGCATCTCTAAAATGCCGCTACAACACAAAGATCACATAAGATAGATTATGGAACTTTCGTATATGCCGGAAAACATGGATTGCGCACTGTTCCTTGCCTTGCCGAGCTTGACCCGGCCTTTGCGGCCTGCTTAGCGTTCCAGCGATCGACACTTCTTTCAAGGCCAGATGTGATGAGCGAATTGCGCGTTCTTTCAGATGCTTTCATTCCGGAACTGCCAAACCGCTACAAAGGCAAAGTTCGCGAAAATTACGATCTGCCCGACGGCAACCGGATCATCATCGCGACGGATCGGCTGAGCGCCTTCGACGTCATCCTGACCTCCATTCCGCACAAGGGTCACGTCTTGACCCAGACCGCGCGCTACTGGTTTGAGGAAACGGCCGACATCTGCCCGAACCATGTGGTCAGCTATCCGGACCCCAATGTCGTCATCGGCAAGCGCCTCGACATCCTGCCGGTCGAGGTCGTCGTGCGCGGCTATCTCGCCGGAACCACGAGCACCTCGATCCTGACGAAATACCGCAACGGCGAACGTCAGATGTACGGCATCACCTTGCCGGACGGCATGCGCGACAACGAAAAGCTGCCACAGCCGATCATTACGCCCACCAGCAAGGCTTTCGACGGCGGTCACGACGAGCCGCTTTCGGCCGAAACCATCCTCGAGCAAGGACTGCTGACGAAAGAACAACTGGATACGGTCTGGCAATATGCGCTGGCTCTGTTTGCCCGCGGCCAGCAGCGCGCCGCCGAGCGCGGCCTGATCCTCGTCGACACCAAGTACGAATTCGGCACCGACGAGAACGGCACGATCATTCTCGCCGATGAGATCCACACACCCGATAGCAGCCGCTACTGGATCGCCGACAGCTATCAGCAGAGCTTCGAACGCGGCGAACGCCCGAAAAGTTTCGACAAGGATTTCGTGCGCGCCTGGGTCACCGCGCGTTGCGATCCCTACAAGGATCCGATCCCGGAAATCCCTGTCGACCTCATCGAGCAGACCTCGGCGGTCTATATCGAGGCTTTCGAGAAGATCACCGGGCAGCGCTTCGTTCCGGATCTTTCCGGCGCCACGGTACTGGAGCGCATCCGCTCCAATCTCGCACCCTATTTTTCCAAATAAATCCGTATATTAGATAGTAATTCTAATCTAATTTACGCGTTATCGGCAGGCGTGGGATCGTCGATGTCGAATTCGAGCCGCATCATGTCGTAGGCCGGCTCGATGTGATCAGGCGTTTCGCCCTGAACCGTGTCGTAATCCAGCGGCACGTGCATATGCGTCAGCACCGCCCGCTTCGGCTGCAGCCTGGTGATCCAGCCGAGCGACTGCACCAGCGACAGATGGCTCGGGTGAAACTTGTACTGCAGCGTATCGATGACCAGGAGATCGAGACCGTCGAGCTTGGCGACGGTTTCGGCAGGAAAATCACTGACATCGCTGCAGTAGGCGAAATCGCCGATACGGAACCCCAGCGAATGGATGTTGCCGTGAAACTGCATTAGCGGCCGAAACGGAATCGGCCCGCCGGCGCCGGTGATCACGACGGGCGATAGATCGTCGGGAATGATTCGTGGCTCGACGATCGGCGGATAACCGCTTCCGGGAGGTGATTGCAGGCAATACCCGAAGCCTTCGCGGATTCGCCCCATGGTATAGGCATCGGCCCAGATCGGCACCCTTCTCCGGTTTTCAATGACGTAGCCGCGCAGATCGTCGATGCCGTGCAAATGGTCCGCATGGGCGTGGGTATAGAGTACCGCATCGATGTGGCGCACCTCTGCTGCAACCATTTGCGCCCGAAAATCCGGCCCGGTGTCGATGACGACCGTCGTCTTGCCGCCATCGGGCGCGGTCTGTTCGACCAGCAGAGCCGCGCGCATGCGCCGGTTCTTTGGGTTCTCAGGATTGCAGGCGCCCCAGTCACCGGTAATGCGCGGGACGCCCGGCGACGAGCCGCAGCCGAGAATGGTGAAGGCGCGCCGGAACGCCATGTCAGATCCTCGGCATCTTGGAGAAGATGCGGAAGGCGTTTTCCGTCGTGATCGTTGCGATCTCCTCGGTGCTCACACCGATCGTTTCAGCGAGCACCGCAGCCGTATGGGCGACATAGGCCGGCTCGTTGCGCTTACCGCGGAACGGCTTCGGCGCGAGATAAGGCGCGTCGGTCTCGACGATCATCCGGTCATGCGGCACGGTTTTGGCGATCTCGCGCAGTTCTTCGGATTTCGGGAAGGTCAGGATGCCCGAAAAGGACACGTAGCCGCCGAGTTCGACGCCGATGCGGGCGAGGTCCGGACCGGAAGAGAAGCAGTGCAGAAGGAAAGGGAAAGCCCCCTTCCCGGTTTCCTCGGTCAGGATCGCCGCCATGTCCTCATCGGCCGAACGGCTGTGAATGACGAGCGGCAGACCGGTCTCGCGCGCTGCGGCGATATGACGGCGCAAGCCCTCGGCCTGGGCATCGCGCGGCGCGTTGTCGTAGAAATAGTCGAGACCCGCCTCGCCGATCGCAACCACCTTCGGATGTGCTGATAGCCGGACAAGATCTTCGGTCGTGATGTCCAGTTCCTCATCCGCATTGTGGGGATGCGTCCCGACGGAACAGAAAACGTTCGGATAGGCTTCGGCGATCGAAAGGACCGTCTCGAACCGCTTCACGCGGGTCGAGATCGTGATCATCTGCTCGACACCGGCCTCGCGCGCCCGCGCCACAATGGCATCGCGTTCCGCCTCGAAGTCGGGGAAATCCAGATGGCAATGCGTATCGATCAGCATGCTCAAAGTGCCTTATTGCGCTTCCGGTGCAACATAGCGCGGGAAGACCGGCTTCGGTGCCTCTAGCGGTGTACCCGAGACAAGGCGTCCCGCCTCGCCGAGTGCTGCGAAGTCGCGCTTGTCTGCCGGAGCGGCGACCAGATCGAGCAGCTTTGCCGACGATTCCGGCATGAAGGGCTGCAAGAGGATGGCGATCTGACGCACGACCTCGGCGGTGACGTAAAGCACGGTCCCCATGCGCGCCGGATCGGTCTTCTTCAGAGCCCACGGCTCCTGGCCGGCGAAATAGCGGTCCGTCTCCGAGACGACGGCGATGATCGCCGCCAGTGCCCGGTGGATCATCTGCTTGCCCATCTCGTCGCGCGTCGTTTCCAACAGTGCGTCGGCGGCCGCCAGCATCGCCTTGTCCTCGTCGGTCAAGGTACCGCAGACCGGGATCTGGCCGTCGCAGTTCTTGACGATCATCGACAGCGAACGGCTCGCCAGATTGCCGATACCATTGGCAAGGTCGGAGTTGATGCGGGTCGCGATCCCCTCCTCGCTGTAGCTGCCGTCCTGACCGAAGGAGACTTCACGCAGGAAGAAATAGCGGATCTGGTCGAGACCAAAATGCTCGACGAGGTTGAACGGATCGACGACGTTGCCGAGCGACTTCGACATCTTCTCGCCCTTGTTGAGCAGGAAGCCGTGGGCGAAGACGCGCTTCGGCAGCGGCAGGCCGGCCGACATCAGGAACGCCGGCCAGTAGACCGCATGGAAGCGGATGATGTCCTTGCCGATTACATGGACGTTCGCCGGCCAGAACTTGGCGCGCGGCCCCTTGGGATCGTCGAGATAGCCAGTGGCAGTGAGATAGTTTGTCAGTGCGTCGACCCAGACATACATCACGTGCGC
Organism: Ensifer sp. B1-9; assembly: GCF_050474445.1. Taxonomy (NCBI): domain Bacteria; kingdom Pseudomonadati; phylum Pseudomonadota; class Alphaproteobacteria; order Hyphomicrobiales; family Rhizobiaceae; genus Ensifer; species Ensifer sp. B1-9. The sequence continues at coordinate 62,448 of NZ_JBCHVG010000028.1, read as the reverse complement.
CGGGTCGTTCGGAACCTTGATGCCCCAGTCGAAGGTCGTGCGCGAAACCGAGAGGTCCTTGAGACCCGATTTCACGAAGGAAATCACTTCATTGCGACGCTCGGCCGGTCCGATGAAATCAGGGTTTTCCTCGTAATGCTTCAGGAGCTTCTCCTGATAGGCGGAGAGGCGGAAGAAGTAGCTCTGCTCCTCGACCCATTCGACCGGCGTTCCCTGCGGCCCATAGCGGACGCCATCGTCGCGCAGTTCGGTCTCGTTCTCCTGGTAGTAGGCTTCGTCGCGTACCGAATACCAGCCGGCGTAGGAATCCTTGTAGAGATCGCCCGCCTCGCCCATGCGGATCCAGATCGCCTGCGACGCCTCGTGGTGGCGCTTTTCGGTCGTGCGGATGAAGTCGTCGTTGGACGCGTTCAGAAGTACCGCCATCTTCTGAAATTCCGCGGAGTTGCGATCGGCCAGTTCCTGCGGCGTCACGCCTTCCTTGCGCGCCGTCTGCTGCATCTTCTGGCCGTGCTCGTCCGTGCCGGTCAGAAAGAACACGTCACGTCCGTCGAGGCGCTGATAGCGCGCCATGGCATCGGTCGCGATCAACTCATAGGCATGGCCGATATGCGGCCGGCCGTTCGGGTAGGAAATCGCGGTGGTGATGTAGAAAGGGGACGTGTCTCTCATAGGCGGATTCGATCTATCTCGGATTAAGCTACGCACGCTCTTAGCGCATACGCTTAAAGGAAGAAACATGCGATCCGTGAAAAGGCCTGCCGGAGAGATCGCCGCCGACGCCGAAAACCTTGCGCAATCCGCACGCGCCGACTGGAACAAAACGGAAACATAAAAGAAGAGGGTGAGTCATGCTGGAGCGACTTGGCAGCCAATTTGAAACCGCCTCTGCCGGCTATGCCGACGCGCACGGGATCGAGCGCGATTCCGATTGGTTCATCCTGAAGATGCAGGAGGAACTTGGGGAGTTGACCCAGGTCTGGAACAAGCTTAGCGGTCGTGGCCGGCGTCACGGAAAATCAACGGAGGAACTCAAGGTCCTGATGGCCGATGAGACCGCTGACCTGCTCGGGCATGTCCTGCTCTTCGCCCACCACCACAAGCTTGACCTGCAGGCGGCAATCGAGCGCAAATGGCGCTTCCAGGCGACGCTATAGCGCCGCCTTCATGTCGTCGAGCAGCGACAGGATGGTTTGCTTGCGGTCGAGATTGTACGCGTCGCTGACCGTCAGGCGCTCGGTCACGGAGGCCGATAGCCACGCGAAGCGCTCGGCACGCATGATGTCTCCCGCAATCGCGGCCTCACGCGCGTCGCGCATGATGCGGTCGCTGGCGAGCGCCTGGAAAAACTCGAAGATCGTTTCGCTGTCCTTGCCCGAGAGCACGTCCGCCAGCTTGTGCATGTCCTTGCGGACCGCCGGGCCCTGCCCTGCGAGGATCCCGTCGAAGGTCGCGGCAATCTCCAGCCCACCATAATTGATCAGCTTCAGCGCTTCGGCGACGCTGCCATTGGCGGCCGCGACGATGCGCTCGGCATTCTCGCCCTCGAGATCGAATCCGAGATGAGCCAGTGCCTGACGGAGAGGAGCGGCGTCGAGCGGCTTCAGCCGCAGCGGCAGGCAGCGCGAGCGGATCGTCGGCAGCAATTTTCCAGGCGCATGCGTCAGCACCAGGAAGAGCGAGCGGCGCGGCGGCTCCTCGAGTATCTTCAGGATGGCATTGGCAGCGTTGCGGTTGAGGTCGTCGGCCGGGTCGATGATGACGATCCGCCAGTTGCCCGTACCGGACGTCTGGCTGAAGAACTTGCCGGCGCGCCGAACCTCGTCGACCGTGATCGCGCCCTTCGCCCTGCCCGTCTTTTCATCGATCGGCCGCGTCAGGTGCAGCAGATTGTGCGAGGCACCCGAGGCAAGCTGCCGCCCGATGGCGGAAGACGGATCGGGATCGGAAAGCGCGGCAGGCGCTTCAGCGGGTTCGGGATGTTTCAGAATGTGGTGCGCAAAGCGGAAGGCGAGCGTCGCCTTGCCGATCCCCTCCGGCCCCTCGATCAGGATCGCGTGGTGTCCCTTGCCGGAGCGGTAGCTCTGCGCCAGGAAGCTTTCCGCCTGTTCGTGGCCGAACAGCCGATTGTTCTCGGCGGGCGCGATGGCGCCATCCAGGACGCCGGCTCTTTCCGCGCTCATGACACGACTTCCTCGGTCGCAGCGTCGGCACCGTTACCGTGCGGCAGCAGGGACTCCACGAGCGAAAGCACCTCGGCGGCGATGGCCTCGACGGGTTGCATCGCGTCGACCACCCGGCATCGCTCGGCATCGCGCCTGGCGATATCGAGAAAGGCCTCCCGCCGTTTTTCGTGGGTCTCCAGTTGCTCCTTCTCGAAACGGTCGGGATTGTCGTCGCCGGCGCGCCGCTGCGCCCGTTCAAGGCCGATGCTGGCCGGCAGATCGAAAATCACGGTCAGATCCGGCACGACGCCATTGATCGCCACGCGCTCGAGGCTTTCGACAAAGCTTTGTTCGAGATTGCCGGTGATCCCTTGATAGACGCGCGAGGAATCCATGAAGCGGTCGCAAAGCACGATCGTGCCCTGTTCGAGCGCCGGGCGGATGACCTCTTCGACGTGGTCGCTGCGGGCCGCGGCAAAGAGAATCGCTTCCATCCTAACCCCGAAGGCCTCCGCCGCCCCCGAAAGCAGCACGTGGCGGACCGCTTCGGCGCCGGGCGATCCCCCAGGCTCGCGCGTCGTCAGCACCTCGTAGCCGCGGGCGCGCAGGGATTCGGCCAGGAGGCGGAGCTGCGTCGACTTGCCGGCACCCTCCCCGCCCTCGAATGTTACGAACAGACCTTTTTTCAGCGACACCATGCTTTCCCATATCGGCATGCGACCCCGGTCATGATGATTGGGTCGAATCGACCCAATCATCATGACCGGTTCTCATAAGTTAGACCGGGATGCGGGCGGAAAACCGCACACGCTTTTCCTCATCCCGCTCCGGCCCTGTTTAGCCGATTGGTCCGCGGTGCGAAACCGTCAGGCGGCGATGAATTGGCAGGAACAGCCTTCGCCGCAGATAGGGCAATTAAATCCAGAAGAACAGCAGCTCCTGCAACGCATCGAGAGCGCGGCTGGTCAACGTGCCCTGCCCCACGGCGCTGGCGGTCTTGACCGGCACTTCGCGCAGCAGTTTCTCGCCATTCCACAATTTGACGACGCCGACCTCCGTTCCAGCCGCCACCGGTGCACGCAAGGGCCACCTGTAGACGATCCGTGCCGTCAGCCGTTCCGGGTTGTCGACTGGTAACAGCACGTCGACGGGACCGCCGGCCACCAGGGGGACGTGAGACGCATCGCCGCCATAGACGGCCGCTTCGCCAATCGCTTCCCCATCGGCAAAAATCCGCTTCTTCTCGAAGGCGGTCATCGCCCAATCGAGCACCCTGCGGCTCTCCTCGATGCGCTCCTTGTCGGTTTCGAGACCGCCCATGGCGAGATAGACCCGGCGGTCGCCGCGCTGCAGCGAGGCGGCCAGGGAGAAACCGAAGCCTTCGGCAAAACCGGTCGCCAGTCCGTCCACGCCGATATTTGCCGAGATCAGCGGGTTCTTGTTGCGTTGCAGGATCTTGTTCCACTCAAACTCCGGCTGCGAATAGAGCCGGTAGAGATCCGGATGGGCCTCATGGAGATGCCGCATGAGCGTTACCAGTTCGCTCATCGTGATCTGGTTGCCGGGATCAGGCAGCCCCGTGGCGTTGCGGAACGTCGCAACCGGCATGCCGAGCTCGCGAGCGCGCGCCGTCATGCGCTCGGCAAAAGCGCCCTCGTTGCCGGTCATGCCCTCGGCAAGGATGATGCAGGCATCATTGGCAAGCTGCACCGCCACGCCCTGCAACAGGTCGGCGACACGGATGCGGGATTTCAATCCGGCAAACATCGTCGAGGTGCCGGCCGGGGCACCACCGGTACGCCAGGCATGCTCGGACACTTCGAAGGTGGTTTCGGCGGAAAGTTCGCCCTTGCCGAGAGCCTCGGCCACGACTTCCATCGTCATCAATTTGGCGAGTGATGCCGGTGGAATCGGCTGGTTTTCGGCACGCGAGAAGAGCACGGTGCCGGTTTCGGCATCGACCAGCAGGATCTGCTTTGCCTTGGTATCGAAGGCAGGCGCCGGCGTCTGCGCAAGTACGGCGCCAGCAAACAACACACCACCGAAAAACACCGCCGAAAACATCTTCATGCGCATGGGAAACTCCCGTTTCCCCTTGGCCATAGCAGCGTGGTCATTTTGGCACAACGCCGCTTACGGTTGTCGGACAGAACCGCTTGCTTTCTGGCGCTTCGCGTAATCGACAATCACCTGGGGGGTAAGCTGCTTCTTGTCTGCCATGATCGCTTCAAACGGCGACTCGGCGTCGCTGACGCGAACTTCGTAATAGGCTGCCGCGTAGGCCGCGTTGCCGTCGGGCATCGGGATGAATTCCGGCCGCTCGCGCGGGATCGGGCCGATCTCCGGGAGCATCACGAACTCATTCAGCGACTGCGGCTGGGCGAACTGCGGCACAGGCGCGGCAAGTGCCGTCACCGGTTCGCCGACGTCGAGCGAAGCCTTTGCGGGAACGGTGAGCGTGCCAAGGCTCTGATTGCGGAACGGCTCGTTCGATGCGACCATCACGCCGGTCGCGATCTGGCCCTCCGGCATCACGCTCGGGCCACGTTCGCCCTTCTGGACATAAGAAGCCATCAGATAGGGCATGTCGTTGCCTTCGAGCGGCGCGCGGCCGACATATTGTACGCGCACCTGCGCGCTGCCCTTGCGCTTGATGTCGAGCATATCGGCGGTCTTCGAGGAGACATCGATGATGCGGCCATATTCATAGGGGCCACGGTCGTTGACGCGCACGATCACCGACGCGCCGTTTTCCATGTTGGTGACGCGCGCATAGCTCGGCAGAGGGAACGTCGGATGGGCGGCCGACAGATGCGCCTTGTCGTAGACCTCGCCGTTGGCAGTCAGCCGGCCGTGAAATGCCGAGCCGTACCAGGAAGCGACACCGGTCTTGTTGTAGCCGAAGTCTTCCTTCGGCTGATACCATTTGCCCTTGACCTGATAGGCCTTGCCGACCTGGTAACGTCCGCCGCCCTTCGGAATATTGTTTCCGTTGGCAACGCGCGGGCTCGCCTTCACACCATAAACGGATTCGGCGAAGTATTCCTTGCTGCGCGACTTGGACTTCTTGATGCTCGACGTGGATCCGCAGGCCGCAAGCGTTACGCACAGCATGGGGACCGCCGCAAGGCGCAGTCCCTTGACGAGATATGCTGCATTTTTACTGGATGTCATCTGTCCCACAACATCGATCGAATAAGCCGTACTCGAAACCTTCCGCTCATGCCCCCAGCGGAAATCTCGGCGTCCCGAAACGGAACAGTCGATCAACCATGACAGCAACAAGGCAAAAATGCGAACTCATCCACAGATCAGCGCCGGATTTCATGCGTTATGGTTTACAGATGGTTACCGGCGCAGCAGGCCTGCGCCCTCAGGCACGGCCACCGAGAAAATCTTTCGGCGATGCATGTTAAATCTTGCAAAGCGACAGGGCTTCGCGCAATAACGCCGTGCCCGGTAGGCCGTTAGCGCCAACTTCAGGCAAGGACAGGTGGCCGAGTGGTTTAAGGCTCTGGTCTTGAAAACCAGCGTACGGGAAACCGTACCGTGGGTTCGAATCCCACCCTGTCCGCCATTCCCACTTGAAAATACGCTGACGCCGGCACCGTTGTCGCAGCACTCACTACAGTGAGCGCCGCTGCTGCAAAGACGTGCCGATCCTCGATATCAGCCACGCCCACACCGATCCCGACACGACAACTCCCGTTCTCCGCCTTTCTGTATCGGGCGCATGACGTAAAACAGTCACAGCTTACACTCAAAGAGCTGTTGAACACGTCAGCGTGATTGCCAGGCTTGCTGGACTCCGGAACGAAAGCGCGGTTCACATCGTTAACCGACCCGTAGTCCCACCCTTGCATCAAAGTGGACGATCACCGTGCTTGCCGCCCTGCTCCTCGCTTCGATAGTCGCATCGCCCAATATGCCTGACGTCAAGCTCAGCGCCGCCACGGTTGACGAACTGCAGACCGATTTCGAATCCGCCGTTCCCTGCCATCAGATCGACGGACGCAAAGTGTGGAAGGGCGCGATTGCGTTCTACATCCAGTCGTTCGTCTATGACGGCGACACTCCTGTCGCGACCGATGCGGCGGACGCCGTGCTTCCCGAAGACAACACCCCCGAGACGGTGAAGGAATTCGAAGACGCCTGCTCGACCACGCAGCCGGCCTAAAGCGCCGTGCGTTCCGATGAACGCACCAAGGTCGCTCTAGCACCCTTGTTTCCGGGGCACCTTTCCGCTGCAGCGGTTCCTTGAACGCGGGATCCCCTGGCCTGCTCCACGACAACGCTCACGAATCGTTCGAATCAAACCCACGGCCTCGCGATGCGCCACGCCGCAGGCCCCATTTCGCACGTATCCATCGCCCAAACCCGCTTTGCTCCCGTAAAAGTGACCGATCGACAGGCGCAGACGCGCCAATTGCCTGAATTCACGGAATTTTAGGCACTTGCAGAACACATATGGAACAGATAGTGTCTGTTCTTGATTTGTTTCACGCCTCTGGAGCGACGTGCCATGCTGACCCGCAAGCAACAGGAATTGCTTCTGTTCATTCACGAACGCATGAAGGAGTCGGGTGTACCGCCGTCATTCGATGAAATGAAGGATGCGCTCGACCTGGCGTCGAAATCCGGCATTCACCGCTTGATCACGGCGCTCGAAGAACGCGGGTTCATTCGCCGTCTGCCGAACCGGGCCCGTGCGCTCGAGGTCATCAAGCTTCCGGAAGCCTACGCATCCAGCCAGCAGCAGCCGCGCCGCGGTTTCTCGCCGAGCGTGATCGAGGGCAGCCTCGGCAAACCGGCTGCACCTCCTCCAGCCGCGCTGCCGAAGCCGGCGCCAATGGCCGAAAATAGTTCGGTTTCCGTGCCGGTGATGGGCCGCATCGCTGCCGGTGTGCCGATCTCGGCCATCCAGAACAACACGCATGACATCACCGTTCCGCTCGACATGATCGGCAACGGTGAGCACTACGCCCTCGAAGTCAAGGGTGACTCGATGATCGAAGCCGGCATCTTCGACGGGGACACGGTGATCATCCGCAATAGCAACACGGCCAATCCCGGCGATATTATCGTGGCGCTCGTCGACGATGAGGAAGCGACGCTGAAGCGCTTCCGGCGCAAGGGCGCATCGATTGCGCTCGAAGCCGCAAATCCCGCCTACGAGACACGGATTTTCGGGCCCGATCGGGTGAAGATCCAGGGCAAGCTCGTCGGACTGATCCGCCGCTACCACTGACCTCCGGACAAAATCTGATGTTTGACAAGGCCTCGCCGCTGTAAGCAGCGGCGAGGCCCTCTGTCTGTTTGCAACGATCTGACGTCACGCCACTTATTCGTGGATCGTGTATTCGCCGAGTTCGCAGAGGTCCTGGGTATCTTCGGTCGTATCGAGGCCAGAGCCTTCTTCGAACTCGAAGCGCATGTCGTACTTGCAGACATCCCGGCCGTCGGCGATGGTGATCTCCATGTCTTCTCCGGGGTTCAGCACCTGCCGGCCGAAAACATCGTCCTCCCACTCGTTGACGCCTACGGGCGACGTGTAAAAGTTCGTCAGCACCCCGCTCGTGTTGTTTTTCAGTTTGAAAACCAGGTCCTCTGCCCGCGCCTCGATAGCGGTCGCAGCAAAGAGGGTGAGTCCCATCAGGACAAGTTTCGCTTTCATATATGCCATTGCCTCCGTTTGATGATGACGGACGCTACCGATGCGGCTGATGCCAGCGGAGTCATCGTTCCCCCTCTACCGATTTCACCGAAGCGATAAGATCCGAACGAGACCTAGAAAACGTGGCTTGCGCGGGCGTGTGGAGGCAAAGCAACAATCATGCAATCGCTCTGCCCTGAGGCAGAACGTCTCTTCACACGAGAATGAGGTGAGAGTTTTTGGAGGCCTCGCCCGGAATTGAACCGGGGTACAAGGATTTGCAGACTTTATCCAGCCATTGAAATCACAGCGGTATTTCGGCGCATGTCGCGTCCATGTCGCGTTCAGGAGAGTAGCGCGCTCGCAGCGTCGGCCAATTCCTTGCCATCGTCGCCGCGCGGAAACAGGTGGCCATAGACGTCCATGGTCATCACGATCGACGAGTGACCGAGTCGTTCCTGCACCACCTTCGCCGGCAATCCGAGGCCGCCATCCTCTTTCCGATTGATCAGCCAACTCGCGAAGAAGTGCCTCAGAGCATGCAGGCCGGTGTACTTGGCGCCGAGAATCGGTTCGCCCTTCTTGTCGACCTCACCGGTATCGACGGTGACGCCAGCCCGGATCATCGCCGGCTGCAGCCCTTTGGACACGAGGTTGGCATGTGAGCGAGAGTTCCCGTCGGGATTGGGGAAGACGAGCCCTTCCTTGTTTCCCTGCTTGAGCTTCAGTTCCTTGAGGGCGTTGATCACGAGTGGAGGCACGGGAATGGTCCTGGTGCCTGCCTCGGACTTCGGAGGGCCGACTTCGCGGAACTGGTCGACGCGTTGTCGAACATTGATCTCGCCGCGCTTTATGTCCACGTCCTGCCAGCGCAGGCCGCGGATCTCCGACGAGCGCATGCCGGTGAATATCGCCGTAAGCAGCAATGGCCTCCAGTGAGGGTCCAGGGCGGCGATTAGCGCCTTGATCTCGTCTCGGCTTGGAATGTCCACTCCGACCTCCAGGCGGCCCTTCTGGCGCTTCTCTGCGCGTCTCTCACGCCCTTTCCTACCGCCGCGCATGTCCCGCACAGGATTGCGTGTCGCCAACCCTCGTTCGTTCGCATCGGCCAAGATGGAACCGAGCGAAGTAATGACCTTCTTTGTCATGGCCGGCGAGCGGCCTTCCTTGCGGAGCCGGTCCTCGAAATCGCGCACGGCCGGCAACGTCAGCTTCGACAAGAGCGTGCCGCCGATCAACGGCTTGATATGGTTCTCGAGGTGGTTCTTGCGCTGGTTGGTCGTCGAGCGTTCCAAGCCCGCACTCTCGCCAGATGCGATCCAGAGCGAGCCGGCTTTCTCCACGGTCACCGTGTCCCGATCCGCAACGTGCGTACCCTCACGAACTTCAACAGAGGCGGTAGCGGCGAAGGCGTCGGCCTGCTTCTTCAGCTTGAATGTCTTCTGGCGCCGAGTGCCCTTAGCGTCGACGTAATCGACAATCCAGGCGGTCTTCTCTTCGCCCTTGGCGGTGGTCCATGTGCGCTTGCGGACAGACATTACAGCCCTCGTAAGTATAGATATCCGCGATTTACGTGCGCCATGTGAGCTAACACTATATTTATTACGTCTTCGAAATCAAAGACTTACAGGAATTAACGTGCCGCACCTGGGGACAGAAGCCCAAACCCCTAGCTTTTCGGGCACGAATTACGGTTCACTATAAGTACGCTCAAGTGATTTGAGTTTACTACAAGAGAGTGGCGGGACTGGTCAAAGTCGCCAAACCAGAAACAGCCCCGCCACCGTCCACACGCTAACGATGGAGAACCACCGATCGTGCCGAACCCTGTTATCCACGAGTCAGCTTCCCCGAGCAAGACAAAACCCGCCCCAGAGATCGTCTATGGCGTCCAAGCAATCGCTGAGGCTGTGGACGAGCCAGACCTTCGCCGTGTCTTCTACATGCTCCAGCAAGGCCACATCCCAGGCGCCCGCAAGATCGGTCGCCGATGGGCTCTGAGCCTCCGCGTCTTCCGCCGAGAGATGCACGGGGATGCCGCATGAGCTGCCCAACTCCCGACAACGAGACTGTTATCCAGGCCGCCCAATGGCTCGCCGACCAGGCCAACCCGCCGCGGCCGATCATTCCCGCATTGCGCCAGCGCTTCAACCTGACCGCCCTCGAGGCGACCGAGGCGGCGGCGATGTCCGATCGTTTTCGGATGTTGCGGAGGGCGTTCGGATGAGCCACCTACACTGGATGAAGCTTTACATAGGCGACGAGTTGGCGATGGCTTCCCACATGACCAATGCCGAGTTTGGCTCGTACATGTTCCTCAAGATGCACTATTGGCAGTTTGGGCGCCTGCCAAGCGACGATCAGCGGCTCGCTCGAATTGCGCGGGTAAGCCTGGAAGAGTGGGAGAACATTCGCCCGACGATCGAGGTACTTTTCGATGACGAATGGGGAAGCGCACGGATGGATGAGCTTCGATCAGAGGCCGAAGACGCCCATAAACGGCGCGTTGAAGCAGGTCGAAAGGGCGGTAGACCCAGGAAAGACGAAAAGCAAAGCTATAAGCATAGCTTTCCGAATGAAAAAGCTATGCCTAAGCAACCAGAACCAGAACCAGAACCAGAACCATATTCAGATTCAGCATCAGCCCCAAAGCCAGCACCAGTTGATCTGGCTCTTGAAGAAAGAGGGAATATGGAAGGAGAGAGCGGCTCCATTCGTCGCTTTTCGGTACCTCGAAACGTTGCGGACGGCCGCAGCTTCCTCATCGGCCACAAGGTGCCGAGTATCGAGATCGACCGTTGCCTTCGGATGCTGATGGCTGGTGAGTTGACGCCATATGACATTGAGGAATGGTCGACCGTCAAAGGTGCAGCATGAAGCAGATGGATCTGTTCGAGTGGGCTGCTTCCCGGTCGTCCGCGGATGTCATCGACATCATGCCGGCGCTGATCCGTAAGATCGCATCCGAACCAGTGTGGCCGCCGACGCCAAAGGGCGGCGAGCTCGTGCATCTCAAGCGGAGCGTCGCATGACCCAGCAGCACCGCGCCGCCCTGGGCTGGGCCGTCAGCCACAAGCCCACAATGGAAGCTTACAGGCGATCGACCGGCGAGGATATCGCCCCCGCGCTCGATCGATACCGGGCATGGGTGGAGGAGAACCTATGCGGGAAGTCAGATGATCATGCGGCGACCAAAGGTCGCGAGACAGTACGCCATTCATAATTGCTTTAACGCGAAACGCGTATATATGATGCGCGCAGGGAGGCCGGCCCGAGTCAATTCGGCCTTTCGCTCCATCGTGCCCGCAAGGTACGAACAAGCGCCTTCAACGAAACTTTTTCGATCGGGAGTGCTTTAAAGACTCGAGAGCGATCGGAGTGAGACCATGAACGCCAACGACGTTGCGAAATACATTCTGCGGATAAAAGGGCCCATGTCCGCGATGAAACTGCAGAAGCTCGTCTACTATTGTCAGGCGTGGTCGCTGGTTTGGGATGACCGTCCGATGTTCGATGATCGCATCGAGGCATGGGCAAACGGTCCCGTCTGCGTCAATCTCTACAATTCCCATCGCGGGCGCTACACCGTCGAGGCGGCGCACATTCCTGGGGATACAAGCCAGCTTGACGTCACAGCGCGGGAAACGATCCAAGTCGTTCAGTGAGACGCAAAGCCTCAAATCGCCGCCCGATTTCTCCAGCATCTTCGCAATATCAAAGACTTAACAATCACTACGACCATTGACATTTGATATGGTGGTGAGAATATCCAGCAAGGCAAGGAGGGAAGCCATGCTGCGATATGTGATCTACACCCGCGTCTCGACTGAGGATCAAGGCAAGTCCGGGCTCGGGCTCGAGGCCCAGGAGCGGGACATCGGAATCTTCCTCGATCGGTTCAGCGCCGTCCCTTACGAGATCATAGGCCGGTTCCAAGACGTCGACAGTGGGAGCAACAACGGCCGGCCAGAGCTGACGAAGGCCCTTGCCCTGGTCCGCAAGACAGGCGCCGAGCTACTGATTGCAAAGCTAGATCGGTTGAGCCGGAAGGTCTCATTCATTGCCACGCTCATGGAGGACAAGCGCGTCAAGCTGCGCGTCGCCTCTATGCCGCACGCCAACAAGTTCGAATTGCACGTCTATGCCGCCCTGGCAGAGCAGGAGCGCACCTTCATCAGCGAACGCACCAAGGCGGCTCTCAGGGTGGCCAAGGAGCGCGGTGCGAAGCTCGGAGGGCTGAGAGATGCCACAATGAAGCGGAACACTGCAATCCAGGCCAAGGCGAACACCGAGGCGGCCAAGGTGATGAAGCTGATCGCTCCCATGAAGGAAGCAGGCGCCTCCCTCGGGCACATTGCCCGCACTCTCGACGAGATGGGTATAGCCACCTCCCGCGGTGGCAAGTGGACCCCCATGCAGGTCTCTCGGGTGATTGATCGATCTCGCCCGTAGCGTGCCCCTCAATGTTCACTGTCCGTTCTTGAATATCCCCCAGATATAGGGTAGATATAAGGGACATCGCACAACATGCGGTGCGTGGCCGTCGAGATGACGCCCCAGTCCCGGAGATGGAACCTTATGCGCCAACTAGGCCCCCACAGCAGGCCGACTGTGCTGGCGAAGCTGGACGGACGCAGGCGTGAAGCGCGCCTGATGCAAAATGTCCGTGACGAGCTTACCAGGCACGTCGGCGGCAAGCCCACAGCCCCACAGAAGGCATTGATCGAGCGCGCGGCATGGCTCAGCCTGCATTGCGCCCTCATGGATGCCAAGCTCCTGGAAGGTGAAGGCCCCCTCTCTGAACGTGATAGCCGGGAATACCTAGCCTGGTCGAATAGCCTGACCCGCTGCCTTCGTTCGCTCGGTATGGGTGAGGCGCCTACTAAGCCGCGCAGGTCTCTTGCAGACATCATGCAGGAGGCGGCGGCTTGAACATCCTCCAGGCATGCCAGAACCCAGAGATCTTTGCACCATGGTTCCGCAAGCCGGAGACCTATCTGGCTTGGCATGCCTTCCTTGCAGCGATGTTCGGGCTGCCAATGACCGAAGAGCAGCTAGACCTATACCGGAAGCATACCGGCCGCTCAGAGCCTCCCACGGAGGCCCAGAGAGAGGCGTGGATGGTGATCGGCCGCCGTGGGGGCAAGTCCTTCCACATGGCGCTCATTGCGGTCTACCTGGCCTGCTTTTTCGACTATCGGGAATACCTCGCCCCTGGTGAGCGTGCGACGGTCCTTGTGATCGCCACCGATCGGCGGCAGGCGCGTGTGATCCTTCGATATGTCCGGGCGATGCTCGATAACATCGACGTGCTCAAAGACATGGTCGAGCGTGACACGGCCGATTCCTTCGACCTGGACAACTTCACCACCATCGAAGTCGGTACGGCCTCTTTCCGATCGACGAGAGGCTACACCTACGCCGCCGTTTTATGTGACGAGCTTGCCTTCTGGCGGACGGATGACGCCGCAGAGCCCGACTATGCCATCCTGGACGCTATTCGGCCTGGTATGGCCTCGATCCCCACCTCCATGCTGCTGTGCGCCTCGTCGCCTCACGCGCGCCGTGGGGCGCTCTGGGACGCGTTCAAGCGGTATTGGGGAAAAGATGATGCGCCGCTCGTCTGGAAGGCCACCACGCGCGAAATGAACCCGACCATTTCGCAATCGGTCGTCGACCGTGCGCTCGAGCGTGATCATGCGTCGGCAATGGCTGAATATGGCGCCGAGTTCCGTGCTGACATCGAAGACCACGATCCGAAGGACATCGTCAGTGAAATGCGTCGTCAGGAGGTGCGGGCCTGGCTGCGCACACTGAAGCCGGAAGAACGCACGAAGGCTGTACGCAATGCCTCTGATCCCTTGATCAAGGAGGCAGCGCTTAGCGTCCCTGCGGAGGTTTCCGGGCTCTTGCCGTCGACCCGCGATGATCTCACCCGCGAACTGATCGAAGCACGCTATGGCGACGAGATCGCCGCCCTGAACGAGCTTGATGAGGCGGTGTCCACTGTGGAGCGAGCCGTCGACGGCGCCCGCGATGACGTCCGCGAAGCCCTTGGCATGGTCCCGCACGATTTCAACGCGGAGTTCCGCGACGTCGAGGACGAGATCGATCGCCTCGCGGAGATTCGCGCGTCCAAGCCTCAGCCCAAGATCGACTTCGATTCCGTCATGTCGACCGTGAAAGCCCTTAACGTCGATGAACAGGATCAGCTCGTGCATGCAATCAAACTCGAACAGAAACGCGCCGATGACCGCGCCTTTCGTGACGAGATTGCCAGACTTAGCGGCAAGGCCGCCTAACCGGAAAGGACAAGCCCATGGACACGAACACCATCGAACTGACCGACCTCGCCAGGGGCCTCCTGCGGTCATCCCTGGAGGACATCGCAAACGTCACCTTGACGCCGGCCGTCGTCGCGAACCGGATCGACGTCCACTTCGATCGTTACCTTGAGAAGGTCGCGAACATCGAGCGAGCGGGCCGAAGCGGCGCCGGCGAGCGCGAAGCTTTTGAAATTGCACGCTCTTTCGCTCGCGAAGTTCTGCGGATTTCGCGCAGCGAGACCAACGTTTCGGCCAAGGTGGCCTGACGAGATGCGCTCCCCGCCGTTCCACGATTTTCGAGCCATGGATCGTGGCTTCCCAGCGGCGGGGGGCGCTGCCTTGCCCGAAGGTCACAGCGCGCTCGCAGAGCAGGCAAACGCCGCGTTCATCGAGAGCCTGGATGCTTTCGGTAGCGCTGCGACTGACGAGCTCCTTCGCTCAGACGTCGACCGCAAGACCGCCCGGGCAAACGTGGTCACGCTGCACAGGCAGCGCAGGGCGGAGATCAAGCGGATTGCCGAAGCATTCAGCCGGCGCTGTGTGACGGAAGACGATCGCAACCTTCTCCGGTTCTCAATCGAACTTTCACTGAGCAACTTGGACGACCTCTACAAGCAGTTCCGTCGAGCCGTGAACGTCATTCACGAGAAGGGATGAGACCATGGCCGACGCGTTCAACTTTGCGCTGGATCTCAGGAAGTTTGCCGACTCCATCCCCGAGGAGATGGTCAAGCCGGTCGTGCAGAAGCTGGCAATGCACGCGCTCAACGGCGTGGTGATGAAATCCCCCGTCGACACCGGCCGCTTCCGTGGCAATTGGAACGTGGCAGTCAAAATCGGATTGATTACTCGGTCTCGGCGGAAACCGACAAATCCGGGGGAAGCGTCATGGCCAAGGGCGCCGCGATCATCGCAGCGGCCGACCCGTTTCAGGCCATCTTCATCACCAACAATCTTCCATACGCGACGGCGCTTGAAGCCGGACATTCGAAGCAGGCGCCTATCGGCATGGTCGCGGTGACCTTCGCCGAGCTTGAATCCATGCTCGTGAGGCTCCCATGACCAACAAGACACTCAACATCGTCATTGACCCCTCTGGCGCGCAGACCGGCGGTCGCGTGGTCAAGCGGACGATCGAAGATGTAGCTGCGGCAGCCGTCACGGCTGAGAAGAGCATCGCGAGCATGTCGGAGAAAAGCGGCAGGGCAATGCGCGTCGTCAGCGATAATGCCCAAGACGCAAGCCGCGACATGAAAAGCTTTAAGGCATCGACAGAGGATGTCGGCCGCGCCTATGCCGCCATGACCGCCAATATGGCCAGGGCGGCAAGCATCGCGAGCTTTCAACAGCGCAATCTCGCGTTCCAGCTCAACGACGTCTTCCAGTCGATCGCCCTCGGCATGCCCGCGATGCAGATCCTGCTTCAGCAGGGCCCGCAGATCGCCCAGATCTACGGCGCAGGCGAAGGCGGTATCGGCCGCGCGTTCAAGGAGACCGCCACACTGGCAACGGGGCTCGTCGCGCGTCTGTGGCCCGTCGCAGCCGCCGCAGCAGGTGTCTACGGCGCCTATAAGCTTGTGACGTCCTATTCCGCGGAAGCTCGCCTGCAGGTCGACGATCTCACGCGCAGCATGGCCGCTCAGGCGCAGTCGGCGGGTGCCCTGAAGGGGTCCATTGCCGATTTCGTGGTTCTCCGCGAGGGCCTGGTCGAAGCTATGGGCATCAAGGGTGCGCTCGGTGAACTGATTACCCTGCAGAGCAACTACAGCGCTGCGATCGGCGAGAGTGCCGGCATACAGACCCGGACGTCCTCATCGATCGTTTCCGACCTTCGTCGGGAGTACGAGGCGAAGCGTTCGCTTCTTGAGATCGAATCCCGCTTGCAGGATGCGAAGATCGCCGTTCAGAAGGCTGACATTGCCTCGAAACAGGCCCAGCTTCGCAAGGAGATCGGCGATCAGGTCTTCACTCGCAACGATCTCGAGGCTCAGGGCTTCTCCGATCCTCGCACCGGCCGATTCACACAGCAGCTTCCCGACTCCATCACCGGCCTCGAAAAGCTGAACAGTGTCATAGCGAACAATCCTCTGACGCTAGAGATCGCCAAGGCGTCCGCGGAATTGGCGATCAGTGAAAACCAGGCTCAAAAGCTCAAGGACACGTTGGCGCAGACCTTCGGCGGCGCTGCGATATCTGCTGGGCTGGACAAGCTTTCAGCTCTCGGGACCACGTTCACGACGACGACGCAAAGCGCCAATGGCCTCGGCGTGGCGATCAATGGCATCGGTACGGCTGCACAAGCCTCACTGGGCGGGGTTTCTGCCGTCGCGCAGACCGCCAGCACGAGCGTCGTCAACGTCACGCAGCAGCTTGCCAAGGCTCGCTTGCAGGCATTGCAGGCAACGCAGCAGGCGTCCAGCCAAGTCACCACCATGAAGAAGGAGCTCGCCGACGTCCAGGCAACGCTGGCGAACGCTTCGAAGATCAACGCTTCCGAACTGTTTGGGGGCAAGGCTCCGGCTGGTGCCCAGTCGGCGATTGCCAGCGCCGTATCGGAAGTCCAGAAGGCCGTCACGGCGCTCCAGAGCGGCGCCAGCACCGTCAGCGTGACGCACAAGGCCATCGAGCAAGCCCGGCAGAGCCTCTTGCGATTGGGGGCGGATTCCAAGGCCGTCGACCAGCTCATCAGCGCTATGATCGTCGGCTATATGCGGACGATGGACCTGAAAACGGCGATCGACCAGGTGTCCCGCTCGATCATGAACATCCCGAACCGGGTCGTCTCAATCGGTATCCAGCAGTACACCGTCCCTTCGTCGGGCGGCGGCACGACGGGCGTCAATGTCTACGGCGGCCAGGCTGATTTCAGCTATCAGCAGTATCAGATCGGCGGCAAAACGGTCGGTGTATCTTCGGGCAATGGTCCCGCTGTCCGCAGCAGCGGCATGATCACGCAGGACGATATCGACACGATGTACAGCCTTCAGGGGCGCCGTGCTGCGGGTGGTACTGTCTCTGCCGGCGGCACCTATCTCGTCGGTGAAAAGGGCCCGGAACTGCTCACCATGCAGGGCGCCGGCCAGGTCACCAACGCCAACTCCACCGCCTCCATCCTCTCCGGCGGCCGAGACACACTCTCGCTGATCGAAGACCACCTCTATAACGCCGTGCAGGAACTGCGCATCCACACGAACTATTTCGAGACCTTCGAGAGCGACTTCAGCGAGATGATCTCTTGCCTGAAGAAGTTGGAGTCGTCGGCTGGCCGTGCGTCGTCTTATAGCGGGGGCGGCTCGTCCTACTCGGGCGGCAGCTCCTACAGCGGCTCGTCGGGGTCCTCGGACAGCGGACAGAGCCACCTCGACCCGTATTCGCCCTATTACTTCAACGCAGCCCGGAACAACGCCGGCCGCGGTGGTGGTCGATATGACCCCGTCGCGGATGCACTGATGAACGGCAACGTCGAAGCCCTGCGCAACTTGAGCGGCGGCCCGACTGAAGCACTCAGCCGGGCGCTCGGCGCCATCAGTGGTTCGGGAGGCCCGTCATTGCTCGATCGGCTGAAGAAACAGGCAGGCTTCGCAACAGGCGGCCAGATCATGCCGGGCGAGGATCAGCGCGTCGAATTCTTCAAGAAGAACACCGAGCGCGTGATTATCGTCGACGACAAGAAGGTCTCGGATAGCCGCGGCGGGAACCCGCAATCCAGGCAGGACGCACGCCCGATCAACCTGACCGTCAACTTCCCCGGCGGCAACCCGGGTGATCCTCGGTCGCGCCAGGCGATGGTCGATGACTTTGTCCGTGCCGTCAAACAGGCTGTCCGGAGGTGATCGCCCATGAGCATGATCATCAACCCATTCATGTTCGCTCCCCCAGCGGCCGGAAATACGCTCACCGCCGAGCTTGGCGCCTTCGCGCTCACTGGCAATCCTGTCGCCTTCAAGCGCTCCCTACGCATGTCGGCCGCGCCCGGCGCGTTCGGGATCACCGGCAAAGATGCGAATCTGAACACAGGCAATGCGCCACTCGTGGCAGCAACGGGCACCTTCGCCTTTACCGGCAATGACGTATCGTTCAAGCGATCACTTAGGATGAGCGCAGCCGCCGGGGTCTTCTCGCTCACCGGCAATGCTGCGACGCTGACATCTTCCGGGTCTGACCCGAACTTCTCCAGCGTCGTCTTGCTCTGCGGCTTCAACGGCGTCGATGGTGCAACGACAGCGACCGATGATAGCAATTCCGCCAAAACGCTCACCTTCTTCGCCAATGCGCAGATTGATACAGCACAATCGAAGTTCGGCGGGGCGAGCCTGTTGCTTGATGGGAACGGCGACTATCTTGAAGTCGCATCCAGCGCGGACTGGAGTTTCGGATCGAGCCCCGTCACCATCGAGTTCTTTGTCCGCTTCAACGCGCTTTCCTCGTCGCAGCGGATGATGATCGGCAACGGGGGCGCGTCCGGCAACTTGGGCTGGGGTGCGGGGGTCACGTCAGACCTAGCGGCCTTCCAGTTCTTCTACAGTTCCAACAGCGGGACAAGCTACAACAATACCGTCACGACGAGCGGGGTCACCCCAGCGACGGGGCAATGGTATCACTTCTGCGTTGAGGTAGATGGCTCGAACAAACTCCGGGTATATGTCGACGGGGTCATGCGCGGAAGCCTCACGTCTGCACCGGCCATAAACTACGAGACAACGAGCCTTTATATCGGCAGCTACATACCAGCCAACATTACCGCCTCCGAAATGAACGGCTGGATTGATGAACTGCGCATCACCAAGGGCGTTGCCCGGTATGCGTCGGATTCCGGCTTCACCGTGCCGACTGCAGCGTTCCCGAGGAGCTGATCATTGTCCGAAGCGCTCGCCCGCTCCATCTGTGCCGAGTTCGATATCGAGATCGTCGCGGCGAACGTGCAGCCAATGCCTGGGCAAACTCGGGCTGTAGGGACGCTCGAGCGGATCTTAATGCGGTATGGCGAAGGGCATGTCCGCCTTGTCGTAGCCACCTTGGCAGAGACGGCCGGCAACAAGGGCCTCATCAATGAATATTCGGCCTGGGCAGTCTCAGACCTGATCCGTGCGAATGCGGAGTGGGTGGAGAACCGTACCGAGGAATGGTTCCAGGCGTGGGAAAAGATCCCCGTGGGCTTCCTGATGTGGCATTGCATGCAGCTCTACGGCTTCGTCACACAGCGCCAAGCCTTAGCCGGAATGCTCTATCTGCTTCTTTCGGGCATGAACCCCCTCAGGAAGCCGGAGGAGGCCATGGGCAGCCGCTGGATGAACCGGCTTCGTGAATCACAGGAAGAGCGGCTGAAGGCCGTGCTCGAGGCCGCTTGAAGCCTTCCCCCGGTGTCAATATCGCCACCAGTTGCCCGGATCGTGGTCGAATTCTTGGAACACACTCCGTTGCTCTCGTCCGACGATGACCATTACGAGGCCACCCAGGAACGTCATGGTGGACACGATCATGCACAGGCTGGGGCCCCAAAGGTTTCGGCTATAGTCAGAGGCCTCGGCCAACTCGTTGATGAGCCACCAATAGAAGAACCCGTCGAAGATCGGGCTAAGGATGAAGAGCCACGCCCCTAGCTTTCCCACCGGAGTTAGGCGCTGGATGCTCATCACCTCGAAGTACTTCGTCGTCTTCTTCTCCTCAGCAGTATGGACGTTCATGACTTCCCCCACGCTCTACAACCATGAGGGGATGCTCTCATAGCGCAAGTTACAGTCAAGCCTTATTTAGCCTCGACTAAACTGTGGCGTGTGCTATCGTCCCTGCGGGGGAGTTTTCTCATGCGATATGTCGCCGCCGGTTTCGCCTTTCTTATGTCTTACTCGTCTTTTTCTACGAGCCAATTCCATCCTACATCGTTGTCACTGGGCGTCATCTTCCTATGGTGGGGGATTGTGTGCTTACAGGGGAAACGGAGGCGCTGAGGCGAACAGCGGTTCTTTTCACGAGAAGCATCCGGGCGGTGTCATCATCTCGACGGACGCGATCTCCTGGTCGGAAAGCGGCTTGCCGCCGTGCTCCCAGACGACCCTCATGGCGGTCAGGTAATACGACGCCTCCAACGCGTCGCCGACCCGCTTGATCGGGCGATCCGGCTGGAGTTCGTTGTAACGCCTACGAGCGGCTTCGAGATCTTTCATCACGGGTAGATGGTGAGCCGCGGGCAACAAAAAAGCCGGATAAACCCGACCCTTCCGTGATCGCCTCCCGCCGCTGCCAGTACATCCGTGGTCAGCAGGCGAGAGGGACCGCATGCACCCAATATAGGCATGGTTGAAATTTAATCAATCACTTCCCGAGCCTGACGCCTGGACCGCCGGCAGCGGACGTCTCACCATCAGCGATGAAAATAACACCGGCCTCCTCCATGGCTGCCCTCATCTTGTCGACGCTGCTCACGCGAGCGTCTTGCCCCGCCTCGAAACGGTTGACCGTGTTTGCTCCCACACCCGCCTTTTGTGCGAGTTCCTGGGTGCTCCAATTGAGGGCTGCACGCCCCATACGACATTGATTTGGCTTCATGTGGTGTTTTTATCACCATTTTCAGTTGACAGCAAATTGGTGATGATACTATGGTTAATGGTGTAAATATCACCATTTGGAGTATTTCCGATGCTTGATCGACCGATCCAGGCAGCCGCCGAAGGCTTGCCAAAACCGACCAGAGCCGACCTGGCTAAGCGGAGAGCCGCATCGATCCCGACGCTCGTAGAACAGATCTCAACGATCGAAGACATTGCCGCGATCTTTTCGTCGCTTCGGACTCTGTTTGACGTGGCGGGCGCCATGAGCTGCCAACCCAAGAGCTTTGATCAAGACGCGCGCGATTACACTGCGGTCGGGAAAGTCACCGAGGCAATTTGCGACTACCTCGGTCACGAAATGGATTCGCTCGTGGCCAAGGTGAAGACCATCAAGCCTCAGACCGAATGGGATCGCTTCCTGGCTCACGGAATGATCATCCGGCACGAGGTGATGGCCGGCGCTGACGCCGCTGACATTGTCACCTTGGCAGGTCAGTTGGCCGCGTCCGAGATGAAGGAGTCCCGCCCATGACCGCGATCAGCAGACGCATCATGCTTGGTGGCTTGGCAGCCACGGCCGGCGGTGTCATCGGTGCCGCCATTCCCCTGCCGGAAGCTGCCACGCTCGCGATGTCGCCCGAGGAACGCCTGAACGCCGCCATCTCCGCGGTGGTCGACATCCTGCGGGAGATGAATCCCGACCGCCCCGAGGCGGAGATCCTGCGGGACCAGGGCGGCAGCTATGTGTTCCTCGGGCTCAAGGCCCCGATCAAGCCAACCTCGGTGGAATGGAGCGGTCCCGGCTTCTACAAGGTCGAGGGCAAACATCCGAACGGCAATCGGTGGTGCGCCACGCTCCGGCTCGAGCGCGTCGACTACAAGACGGTTCCCGGCTCCTACTACCGAGCCGAGAGCTGGTGGAAGGGGCGCCTCGAATACGCACGGCGCCTGAAGCCGGCGGCGATCAGGATCATCAGCAAGGACGACGAATACGCCGCCCTGCACCGGGAATAGGGGGAAATAGGCGATGGACGACCTATCGACCCTCCAAGCCCTCATAGACGCTCACAGGGCCGCTATGGGGCGCTATGACAGCCTCCCAGGCGGTGATGTACCCGATGACGTCGCCGTCGAGATGAGACGAGCCGGTGAGGCGCTGTGTGCCTATCGGCCGGCCACGATCGAGGGGGTCCATCTCAAGGCCGAATACATGATGAGCTGCGACATCTTCGTCGGTGGCGAGGACGGAGATCCAGATTTTACGCACGCGCAGTTGGTCTGCGGGTTTCTGGCGCCGGATTCGCCGTGACATGTTGCATTTCATGTCGCGTGGAGTAGCCGAGTGCCAGAGAAAACCGTTTGAAATCAATCGCACTGGCTTGCAACATGACGCGACATGGAAGCGGGGATTTCCCCGCCTCGGCGCCGCTGCAACGTATTGATTTCGTTGGTGAATATGTTTGGAGGCCTCGCCCGGAATTGAACCGGGGTACAAGGATTTGCAGTCCTCTGCGTCACCACTCCGCCACGAGGCCTCACAGCTCGGATAACCGAGCGTTGGCGCGGATTTAGAATGATTGCAGAAAAACCGCAAGAGGCATTTTCCGAAAAACGCGCCGTCGATTTGCAAGATAGATACTTTCCACAGAGCGATCGCGAAGCTCCGCCGATCGCATCCCGGATTGGCTTCAGCACCAGGGCGTCGCGTGCCCCGTCCACGGCCGCACCAGCCCTTCGTTGACGAGCACCCGCCCGATGGACTGGTCGCCGCGGGTGATCAGCCGCAGCTTTTCACCGGACTTGGCATCCGGACGGCCGCTCGCCGCTTCCAGCTTGAAGTCACCCGCATTCAGCAGTTCGCGCAGGCGCTGCTTGGCGTAAAAGCCGCGCGAACGCTCCTTGTCGCAGCTTGCCTGGCGGATGCGCGGTGCGTCGACGTCTGCCACGCGGATCGTTTCGCCACGGTACAGGAAGGTGGCGCCGTCGATCACGCAGTTGTCGTTGCGAATCCCGCAGAAATAAAACTGATCCGTGCGGATGGATGCCGTCTTCACTTCCTCGTTCGGCCGCACCGCAGGTGTCGGCGCCTTTGCACCGACGTCAACGGACGGCACCGGCGTGGCAAGCGCAACTCTCGTCACCGGATTCGGTTTCTGCCTCTCGACTTGCTGGGTGGGACGCTCATCCGTTTTCTGAGCGACGCGAACGGGCTTCGGCTTCGATTCGTGGCGCGATGTGAAGGCCAGCACGTCCGATGCCACCGGCCAGTGTTTCAATTCGGCGCGGTGATCATAGGCGACCACGCCGCCAATGGTCAGCGCCGCAGCCAGATACCACGGTGCCATTCCGCCTTGTTTACCCCTGCTCCGACCGGAATTCCGGCTTCGACGTTTCGTAGTGGCTTTGGCCATGCGTCCCCATCCTGATTCGCGACCGCATTATGCGTTTGATGGGTTGCCGAAAAGTTTTCGGCGCCCTCCCTCAACAAGGGCTCGCTGGTTCGGTGGGAATCAAATGGTGGAGAAGCGGGAAGCGCTCAGGCTGGTTGCGATCCGGATCGATCAAATGTTTCGCGATCTATCGAAAATGTGGGCGGCAGCTCTTGGTTCACGAGCCGTTGGAGGAATTCGCGCGTCCGCGCCAGCGTGCCCACCAGACAGCCAAGCGACGGCGGCGGCGACGAACGGACGGGATATCGTGCGAAAGGACGATGAGGCCCAGCGGTATCATCCAGAAGCCGAGCACCGGCAGAAAGCCGAGAAAGCCGCAGAACACCAGCAGCGAGCCCAGCAGGATACGCAGCAGCGGCGATTGCGGTAGCGTGATGCGCCATTTGCCGAGCACGATCTGGCGCGTCTGCGGATCAATCCCGAAGTGCGTCTGCTTCCTGTTTTTATTCATCATTCGCTATCCGGCGTCTTTTCCCACAATTGGGGGCTTCTCCACAGCCTCGCAACCGAACTTGTCATTTTTTTTGAAAAAACCGCTTGGCAAATCAGAAAAGCATGCGTATTAGCAGCCTCACTTCTGAAGCGCACAGCGAAACAGCGGCGCGGATGATCCCTGGTAGCTCAGCGGTAGAGCACTCGACTGTTAATCGATAGGTCGCCGGTTCGAATCCGGCCCGGGGAGCCAGTTTCAAAAAGAGCCATTTGCAGAAATGCGAATGGCTCTTTTTCGTTTTGCACCTATGTTCCCCGGGTGATCAATCCCATTCTAGACGGTACCTATGACAAAGGCGGCGCCGATCATCGTGTGGTTCCGCAAGGATCTGCGCCTTGCCGATAACAGGGCCCTTGCGGCCGCGGCGGGCGAGGCTCCCGTCATTCCGCTCTATATCCGGGAGCCGGACGAAAGCGGCAACGGCCCGCTGGGTGCGGCGCAGCGATGGTGGCTGCACCATTCGCTGGAGGCCTTGGCTGCCCGCCTCGGCCGCCACGGCTCGCAACTCATCTTCCGCTCCGGCGCCCCGCTGGATGTCATCAGCGATGTGGCGCGGACCACGGGCGCCAGTCGTGTCCATTGGAACCGGCGCTATGATCCGAATGGCATCACGGTCGATACGTCCCTGAAAAAAGCACTCGCCACCAGGGAAATCATCGCGGAGAGCTTTCCCGGGCAATTGCTGCACGAGCCTATACGCCTGCTGACGACGACAGGCGGCCCTTACCGCGTCTTCACGCCATTTTGGCGTGCGCTCGAATCCAAAATCGTCCCCTCGCCGCCCGTCGATGAACCACGACATGTCGCGAAACCGGGGATCTGGCCGGAATCGGAAACACTCAGTGACTGGGCGCTGCTACCGAAGAAGCCCAACTGGGCAGCCACATTCAGCGAGATATGGGCGCCGGGTGAGCAAGGTGCCTTTGCGCGCCTCCACGAGTTTACCGACGAGAAGCTGGCAGACTATAAGGTTCACCGCGACTTCCCGGACACCGACGGTACATCCCTGCTCTCGCCTCACCTCACTTTCGGAGAAATCTCGCCGGCGCAGGTCTGGCACGCGACGCAGGGGATGCAGATCGCGGACGGTGAAGGCGTTGCCACGTTTCGTAAGGAAATCGGCTGGCGCGAGTTCTCCTACCATCTGTTGTTTCACTATCCGGAACTCCCGCACCGCAACCTCGATCGCCGGTTCGACCATTTTCGTTGGCTCGACCGTGAGGACGATTTCACCCGCTGGACCAAGGGTTTGACCGGCTTCCCGATCGTCGATGCCGGCATGCGCCAGCTCTGGCAACATGGCTACATGCACAATCGCGTGCGCATGATCGCCGCCTCGTTCCTGATCAAGGGCCTGCTGATCGACTGGCGGAAAGGCGAGCAATGGTTTCGCGACACACTGGTCGATGCCGATCCGGCCAACAACCCGGCAAGCTGGCAATGGGTCGCGGGTTCGGGCGCCGACGCGGCGCCGTTCTTCCGGATCTTCAATCCTGTTCTCCAAGGCGAAAAGTTCGATCCGGACGGAGCCTATGTGAGGCGCTTCGTGCCGGAACTCGGGCGCCTCGATCGGCGCTATCTCCATCGCCCCTTTTCCGCTCCTGCCGCCGTCCTGGCAGCGGCTGGCATCGAACTCGGCACGACCTATCCAAATCCGATCGTCGACCACGCCAACGCGCGGGAACGGGCGCTCGCAGCCTTCGGCGAGATCGCAAGCGCGCCGAGAGAACCGTGACGGATACAAGCCCCCGGTAGAATTCCACAGTTGGCGTCTCGGCCGATTGCCGCTAGGCTCACCTCACGGATGCAACCGCTGAGGGGATGGTGTATGCGTGGTCCGGAAGCCGACTTTGCCGCATTCGACGGCGCGGAAGAGCTTTCCTCCGACAATCTGGCAACGGTGTTGCGTGATTTTCCGCTGAAGGCACGGATGGTGTTGAACGCACTGGTGCATCTCCGGATCGGGACGCTGATGCTCTCCGCCCCCGATGGCCGCAAGCTGGTGATCAGAGGCAAGAGAGCGGGCCCAAGCGCGATCCTCACCTTGAACAACTGGAACCTGCCGAAACGGGCAGTAACAGGCGGCACGATCGGCGCGGCGGAAAGCTACATCGACGGCGACTGGGACAGCCCCGATGTAGGAGCCTTTCTCGAGCTCTTCCTCGTAAACGCCGAGATCGGCGCGCATTTCCCGAACCGGGCGCGCGGCCTGCTACAGCTAGTCGAAAAATTTCTGCATTGGCGCCATGCGAATACGAAGTCCGGCGCGCGCCGCAACATTTCCGCTCACTACGACCTCGGCAATGCCTTCTACAGCGAATGGCTGGATCCGAGCATGACCTATTCGTCGGCGCTCTATGCCGCCGGTGCCAACGATCTCCGCGCCGCGCAGGCCGCCAAGTATCGCGCCCTTGCCGAAGCGACCAATCTTCGGGCGGGTGATCATGTGCTGGAGATCGGCTGTGGCTGGGGTGGCTTTGCAGAATTCGCGGCAACCGAGATCGGTTGCAAGGTGACGGGGCTGACGATCAGCCGCGAGCAACTGGCCTTCGCCCGCGAACGCATCCACCGGGCCGGGCTTGCCGATCGGGTCGAACTGAAATTCCAGGACTACCGCGAGGAAAAAGGCATCTATGACCGCATCGTCTCGATCGAGATGTTCGAGGCGGTCGGCGAAAAATTCTGGGCGACCTATTTCTCGCAGCTCAAGAGATGCCTGAAGCCCGGCGGTAGGGCCGGTCTGCAGATCATCACCATCAAGTCCGAAGCCTACGAGGAATACCGATCCAATCCGGATTTCATTCAGAAATACGTCTTCCCGGGTGGCATGCTGCCGACGCGCGAACATCTCATCGACCTTGGCCGCCATGTCGGCCTGCGCATGATCAACGACTTCGGCTTCGGTATCGATTACGCCCGGACACTCGGCGAATGGCGCGAGCGTTTCTGGTCGGTCTGGAACCGGATCGAACCGTTGGGCTTCGACCTGCGTTTCAAGCGGCTATGGGAGTTCTATTTCTGCTATTGCGAAGCCGGCTTCCGCGCCCGCAACATCGATGTTCGGCAGATCGTCTTCGAATAGGAACGCATATGGCGCGTCTTTACCGCGTCACGCGTAGCGCTTAAGAGGCGGTCGATCCAATTCTCTTTTGAAGGTTCCGCATGCGTCTTGCATGGTTTTTCCTCGCGCTCGCCATCGCGACCGAAGTGGTGGGCTTGACGGTGATGAAGGCCGCCTCATCGAACGGCTCTTATCTCGGCCACATCGTCATGTATGTCTCGATCGCGCTCTCCTACGTTTTCCTGGCCAAGGCAGTGAAGACGATCTCCGTCGGCGTCGCCTACGCGATCTGGGAAGGTTCGGGTGTCGCAATCATCACGCTGGTCTCCGTATTCGTCTTCGGCCATGTGCTGACCGGCCGCGAGATGCTGGGTCTTTCGATGGCGATCGTCGGCATACTGCTCGTCAATGCCGGCGAGCGTCACGACGAGGACGAAGCCACGACGGAAGGAGCAGCCAGTGAGCGCACCTAGCATCTACTTCGCGCTGGCGATGATGGCAGGCATTCTCGATGTCGCCGCCAACCTCGCCTCGACCAAATCGGAAGGCTTTGCCCGCCGTGGATGGGGTGCCCTCTCCATTCTGCTGGTGCTTGCCGCCTTCGCGCTCCTTGCGGAAGCGGTCAAAGGCATGGAGCTCGCGATCGCCTACGCCGTCCTCGGCGCGACCGGAATCTTCGGCACGGCCATCTGCGGACGGCTGCTCTTCGGACAGAAGTTGAAGCCGATCGGCTGGGTCGGGCTTACGCTCATCTTTGGCGCCGTGTTGGTGCTTCACACGGCCTGACGCCGGCGCTCGCCGGAGCCGGCATGTTTTTTCGCCTCTCTTGCCTCGGCAACGACACCCGTCAGCCGCCTGATAAGAGCGAAATAGAGACTATAGGGCAGCAGACGCATGAGCTTCACCGCGTAGGTGAAATGCCGCGGGAAGGTGATTTCGAAGCGTCGGGATTTCAGGCCCGCAACGATGCGATCCGCCGCCTGCTCGGCACTGACGAGGCCCGGACGCGGGAAGCGTATCCTCGCGGTACCCGGCGTATCGACAAAGCCGGGGCAGATGATCTGCAGACGGATACCGATCCGGTCGAGATCAAACTTCAGGCTCTCGGCCATGTTGATCAGCGCGGCCTTGGAGGCGCCGTAGGCGGCGCTGGTGGGCAACCCGCCATAGCCGGCGACGGAAGACACGATGGCGATGTGGCCATGTCCCTGCGCCTTCATATGCTCGACGGCCGGCAGCAGGCAGTTGACCACGCCATTGAGATTGACCGCAAAACTCTTCTCGAAGGCTTCGCGGTGGAGGTCGTCTCCCCGCACGGGGACCGCAACCCCGGCATTGAGGATCACCAGCGACAGGTGGCCATGATCGTACTCGATCGCCGCCAGCACGCGCTCCATGTCCTTAGGGTCGGTGACGTCGCCGTCGAGAACGGTGATCCTTCCGTCACCCGCCGCCTCGTGCTGCAGGTCCACCAGTTTCTCGTGGCTTCTGGCGGTGACGACCACCGAATAGCCTTCACGCACCAGCTTGAGCGCCAGCGCCCGCCCGATACCCGCGCTCGCGCCGGTGACCCAAGCCAGTTTATGTTCGGATTTCACAGACTGAATACTCATCACTCACTCCTCGGCACGCGCCGGGAAAAACGCACGCATCTCCTTCTGGTGAAAAAGACGAGCCCGGCCCTTCATCGCGGCAGCGATCCTTGCCGCGGAGCCCCAGATGCCTTGGAGACGATTTTTGTTCGGGACAGAGCGGCGGCGAAACGCTATTTCTTGCCTGAAGTGCAGGCTGAGCCGAAAACACGCCAACATTTCGGCGGTCCGCGATCGTTGTCGATTTTCGTCAGCCGCCGTTCGTATTTCCCTGGCACGTGTCGCCCTGCTCCGGCGCCTGTCCTCAAACACGAGGTTCTGAAAATGGCCATTCTACCGTCCGTCCTCGAAGCGATCGGCAACACACCCTTGATTCGGTTGAAGGGCGTGTCGGAAGCGACGGGCTGCGACATCCTCGGCAAGGCCGAGTTCCTCAATCCGGGACAATCGGTCAAGGACCGTGCCGCGCTCTCGATCATCCGTCACGCGGAGCGGAGCGGGCAGCTTCGCCCCGGCGGAGTCATCGTCGAGGGTACGGCCGGCAACACGGGCATCGGGCTTGCGCTCGTCGGCCAGGCGCTTGGTTATCGCACCGTCATCGTTATTCCCGAAACCCAGAGCCAGGAGAAGAAGGACGCCTTGCGGCTGCTCGGCGCCCAACTCGTCGAAGTGCCGGCGGTTCCCTACAAGAATCCCAACAACTATGTGAAGATCTCCGGCCGGCTCGCCGAGCAACTGGCGAAAAGCGAACCGAACGGCGCCATCTGGGCGAATCAGTTCGACAACGTCGCCAACCGCGACGCGCATGTGGAAACCACGGCGCCCGAGATCTGGCGCGACACGGACGGCAAGGTCGATGGCTTCATCTGCGCCGTCGGCTCCGGCGGAACGCTGGCGGGCGTCGCTCAGGGGCTGAAGGCGAAGAACCCGGCAATCAAGATCGGCCTTGCGGATCCGCAGGGCGCAGCACTTTACAGCTACTATACCAACGGCGAACTGAAGGCCGAGGGCAGCTCGATCACCGAGGGCATCGGCCAGGGCCGCATCACCGCCAATCTCGAGGGTTTCACACCGGACTTCTCCTACCAGATTCCGGATTCGGAAGCCGTTCCCTACGTCTTCGATCTGATCGAGCGGGAAGGCATCTGCGTCGGCGGCTCGACGGGTATCAACATTGCCGGTGCCGTGCGGCTCGCCAAGGAGCTCGGTCCAGGACATACGATCGTGACGATCCTCTGCGACTATGGTAACCGCTATCAGTCGAAGCTCTTCAATCCGGACTTCCTGGCCTCCAAGGGACTGCCGGTGCCGGCCTGGTTGAAGACGTCTTCCCACATTGCGGTGCCATACGAATCAGTTGGATAGGAATGCCATGACCAGGACCGTGACCGCCCTTTTCCGAGACGATTTCTACCTCTCGACCTGCGAAGCAAGCGTCACCGGAATTCTGGAAGATGGCGGGATCGAACTGGATCAGACCTGCTTCTACGCGACATCGGGCGGACAGCCCGGCGACACCGGCTTTCTGGAGCGCGCCGACGGCAGCCGGATCGACATCGCGGTCGCGCGTCACGGCGATACCAAGGACATCATCATCCATGTGCCGGCTGAGGGACAGCCGGCACCGAATGTCGGTGAAAAGCTCGTCCTGCATATCGACTGGCCGCGCCGCTACCGGCTGATGCGCATGCACACCGCCTGCCACCTGCTCTCGGTCGTCTGCCCCTTCCCGATCACCGGAGCCTCGGTCGGCGAAGACGAGAGCCGTGTCGATTTCGACATGAGCGAGACGATCGACAGGGACGAAGTCACGACGGCGCTGATGAAGCTCGTCGAGGAAAATCACCCGGTTTACGTCCAGTGGATCACCGACGAGGAGCTGGCCGCCAATCCCGGCATCGTCAAATCGAAGAACGTGCGCCCGCCGATCGGCCTTGGGCGCGTCAGCCTTGTCTGCATCGGCGAAAATTCGGCCATCGACAGCCAACCCTGCGGCGGCACGCATGTGTCGGAAACGCAGGAAGTCGGCGCCATCCGCGTCGCCAAGATCGAGAAAAAGGGCAAGGAAAACCGTAGGTTCCGCATCCGCTTCGGTACGCCCGAAGATCGCGCATCAGTTTGAGTAGGGAGTTGCGACCGTGACCAACAACAAGAGCGCCTTTGTCGTTTCCGCCGATTGGCTGCAGGAGCGCCTCGGTGACCCGACGATCCGGATCCTCGACGCCGCCTGGTACCTGCCCGCACAGAACCGCAACCCGAAGGCGGAATACGACGCCGGACACATTCCCGGTGCCGTATTCTTCGACCAGGATGCCATTGCCGACCACACGAGCGGCCTGCCCCACACCTTGCCCTCACCGGAAGTCTTCGCCTCGTCGGTCGGCGCGCTCGGTGTTAGCGAGAAGGACACGATCGTCGTCTACGACGGCCCCGGCATCATGACCGCGCCGCGCGTCTGGTGGATGTTGCGCATCATGGGCGCCAAGAACGTTTACGTGCTCGATGGCGGCATGGACGGCTGGAACAGGGAAGGACGCCCTGTCACCACCGAAGTGCCCTCGCCCAGGCCGGCGACGTTCAATGCGAGCTTCACGCCTTCGGCAGTCACTTCCTTCGAGCGGATGAAAGAGATCGTCGCCGACGGCAACATCCAGATCGCCGATGCCCGCGGGGCCGGACGTTTCTATGGCGAAGAACCGGAGCCGCGCGCTGGCATGCGCTCGGGCCATATGCCTGGCGCGCGCAGCCTTCCCTCCGGCATTTTCTCGGAAAACGGAAAGTTCAAGGATCTCGCGACGCTACGCCAAACCTTCGCCGACGCCGGCGTCGATCTCTCCAAACCCGTGGTCACGACCTGCGGATCGGGCGTCACCGCCGCTATCATCACCCTGGCGCTGCAATCGCTCGGTCACACGGACAATACCCTTTATGATGGCTCCTGGTCGGAATGGGGCGGCCGCGCCGACACGACGATCGTCACCGGTCGAGAGTGATATCATGCGCTCGCCGAAGCTCGCCTCCCTGACAGCGCACGTAACCGAACTCGAGATGACGGCGCCGCCGAAGCAAAGCCTGCCGATGCCGGTCAATATCCAGACCGCCATCCTGCGCGTCTCCGACATCCCGCTCAGCTATTACCGCTTTTTGTACCTGCGTGTCGGTCGCCGCTGGCACTGGACCGAGCGGCTGCGGATGAGCGACGAGGAACTTTCAGCGGTGCTCGGCGACAAGCGGACGAGTGTCACGGTTCTCTATGTCAATGGCGCGCCGGCCGGCTTTTTCGAGTTGCACCAGGGCGACGACGACGTCGTCGAACTCGTCCATTTCGGCCTGATGGAACATGCGCTTGGCCTCGGCCTCGGCAAGTGGTTCCTGCTCCAGACGCTCTTTGCCGCCTGGGCGCTCAATCCGAGCAAGCTGACGGTAACGACCAACAATCTGGATCACCCCCGAGCGCTCCAGCTTTACCAGCAGTTCGGCTTCTCGCCGGTCGCCACCCGCGAGGCAACGGTCGAGCCTCTGACCGACGCAGAACTGCTGACCCTGGCGAAAAATCTCTGAGGCATGTCGCCCCGGCAAGTTCCGGGTGTCGAAAGGGTCGCGCCAGGCGCATCCTCCTGATCGAACATATCGAACCGATCAAGGAGATGCGCCATGACTTTGCGCTACATTCCGATGTCCGACGACGAAGCGCGGCGGATCCGAGAGGGCGGGCCGGACGCCTATGGCAATCCGCCGGAGCGAGAGATTTCCGATGGTGAAGGCGTGCCCTGCCGGCACTGCCTGCGCAATGTCGGCGCCGGAGAGCCCTACCTGATCTTTGCGCTGCGGCCGTTTTCCTCGTTGCAGCCCTATGCGGAGACCGGCCCGGTGTTCATGCATGCCGAGGAATGTCCGGCGCATAGCGGCAACGCGCTTCCGCCGATCCTGGCTTCGAGCGTGAGCTATCTGTTGCGCGGCTATGGCGAGAACGAACGGATTGTCTATGGGACCGGCGGTGTCGTTTCGTCGGAACAACTGCAGGCGCGGGCGGAAGAATTGCTGGCACGACCGGACGTTTCGTCCGTCCATGTGCGTTCGGCCAGGAACAATTGCTACCAGTGCCGGATAGAACTGGCCTGAACACGAATTCGGCCCGGCATCTCCGCCGGGCCGAAAGGATCTATCCCTCAGGCGACGTTCAGGACGGCCTCCGGCGCATAGGCATCGTAGCCCAGCGCTTCGGCGACCGGCGCGTTGGTGACGCGGCCGCGATGAACGTTGAGGCCGGCACGCAGATGCCGATCCTCCGCGATCGCCTTCAGGCCCCTGTCCGCGAGCTGCAGGCCGTAGTGGAGCGTCGCGTTGTTCAGCGCATGCGCCGAAGTCACCGGCACCGCACCCGGCATGTTCGCCACGCAGTAGTGCACGATGCCGTCGACCTCGTAGGTCGGGTCGGAATGGGTGGTGGCATGCGAGGTCTCGAAGCAGCCGCCCTGGTCGATGGCAACGTCGACGATGACGGCACCCTTCTTCATGCCGGTCAGCATTTCGCGGGTCACGAGCTTCGGCGCCGCAGCGCCCGGAATGAGAACCGCTCCGATCACCAGATCGGCGGAGAACACTTCCTCCTCGAGCGCATCGATGGTCGAATAGCGCGTGTGGACGCGGCCGGCGAAGAGATCGTCGAGCTGGCGCAGACGCGGTATCGAGCGATCGATAATGGAGACATCGGCACCGAGACCCGCCGCCATCCGTGCCGCATGCAGGCCGACGACGCCGCCGCCGATGACGGTGACCTTCGCCGGCAACACGCCCGGCACGCCGCCGAGCAGGATGCCGCGGCCGCCATTGGCCTTCTGCAGCGAGGTCGCGCCCGCCTGGATCGCGAGGCGTCCGGCAACTTCGGACATCGGCGCAAGCAACGGCAGGCCACCGCGATCGTCGGTGACGGTTTCATAGGCGATCGCCGTGACGCCGGAATTGAGGAGACCCTTGGTCTGTTCCGGATCGGGCGCAAGATGGAGATAGGTGTAGAGAATTTGGCCTTCGCGGAGCTGCGCCCATTCTGAGGGTTGCGGCTCCTTGACCTTGACGATCATGTCCGACTTTTCGAACACTTCCCTTGCCGTCGCGACAATCTTCGCGCCAGCGGCACGGTAAGCATCGTCATCCGCGCCGATCCCTGCCCCGGCCTTGGTTTCCACGATCACCTCATGGCCATGGGCAACATATTCACGCACCGAGCCGGGCGTCAGGCCGACTCGATATTCATGGTTTTTGATTTCCTTCGGGCAACCGACACGCATCCTCGCGTTCCTCTCCTGTTATGGGCTTTTCGCCCCTTTTGACGAGGCATTCAGCAAAACACGGGCTAAATCGAATGTCCTTGCAAAGACGGAATCCCGGGCGCATTGATTTCGAATAGTATTGTGCGAACTGAAGCATTATTGAGGGAAATCACGAATGAGTGAACTCGATGCCATCGATCATGCGATTCTGCGCATCCTCCAGCAGAATGGCCGGATTTCGAATGCAGACCTCGCGGCGAAGGTCGGGCTCTCTCCGTCCGCATGCTCCCGCCGGGTCGACATCCTCGAAAAGTCAGGAACGATCGCCGGCTATCATGCCCGCATCGCGCACAAGGCGCTCGACTACCAAATTATGGTGATCGTGCATATTTCGCTGTCGGGCCAGTTCGCCAAGACGCTCGCCGAGTTCGAGGCGGCAGTGAAGCTCTGTCCGAACGTGCTCGTCTGCTACCTGATGTCGGGAGAATACGACTATATTCTGAGGGTCGCGGCCAAGGACCTGCAGGACTACGAGCGCATCCACCGCGATTGGCTCTCGGCCCTGCCCCATGTGGTCAAGATCAATTCGAGCTTCTCGCTGCGGGAAGTGATCGACCGGCCGAATGTCGGCATCTGAGCGAGCGGCCTACCGGCCGACGACACAATTGCGGCCACGCCCCTTGGCGGCGTAGAGACGAAGGTCGGCCTCAGACAGCAGGTTCTCGATCGCCGCCCCGTCGTCCGGCGTCGACGACAGACCGATGCTTGCGGTCACCGGCCGCCCGTCCGGCGTCGCGACGAGGTCCGATACGGCTACCCTAATCTCGTCCGCCCGGCGCAAGGCATCCCCATGGGTCATTGCCGGGCACAAGACCACGAACTCCTCGCCGCCATAACGAAACAGCCGATCGACCGGGCGCAGTTTCGATTTTACCGTCTCGACCAGCCGTTGCAGGACGCGGTCGCCTTCCTGGTGGCCGAAGCGGTCGTTGACGCCCTTGAAATGGTCGACGTCGATAATCATCAGCGTGACCGCGGCGTTGTCGGCGCTCGTCGCGCGGAGCATTTCCGGCCCTTCGATTTCAAACCGGCTGCGGTCGAGCGAACCGGTCAGGGTGTCCTGCCCCGACCGCGAAAGCAGGTCTTCGTAGCGTTCTCGGAACGTCAAGGTGTTGAAGATATCGCCAAGCGGCCGATCCGACATAGCCAGGAACGGATGGCGCGAGGCATTGAGATACATGCCTGTCGCAATCGCGAAAAAGGGCGCTGCCAGCATCTTCGCCATCCAGCCGCCCCAGAAAACCTCGAGGGGCGCACCGTTCCACCAGCGCAGCGCCGCATAGAAAGCAGCCTGGTCGAATGTCAGCACGACGACGCCGCAGATCAGGAACCGGACAGTCGCGAAACGCCGGAACCACCTGCCCAGCCGCTCGTAAAGCAGGATGATCATCAGCGAATCGAAATAGAGGATCGTCGTCCCCCAGACCATCAGCCAACCCATCTCGTCGATGAAGGCGAGGTCGGCGGATCGCTCCGCCACGATGGAGACGGTATCATGCTGGCGCAGCAAGAGGCTCAGCGCCACCGTCAGGAAATTGCCGGCGAGCAGGCCATAGATCGGCTGACGAACGGTTGCCGCGTCCTCCTTCACGTAGAGCAGCAGGATCATCATCAGCTTGCCGGAGAAAAGCACGGCCGAGCCGGGCGAGATCACGCCGAACGGCAATTGCACGTAGAAGACGGCAGCGAGATAGGTCTCGATGAAATGCATCACGCCGAGCGCGGCGACGAAGACGCCAAGTCCCAGCCGGGCCCGCAGATGCAGCAGCCCGATCATCACCGTGACGTAGACCAGTGCCTCGCCGACGAAGAGAAGAAGGTTGGCGTTTGGCATGCGCTTCAAAAAATCCGTTTCCCGAAAACCGGTTAACCGGGAAGTTTGAAGAAAACTTTAGCGGGACTCGCGGTTGCCCGGCTTCAGAATGCGAAAATCTGCCGCTTTCGGAAATGTCGCCTTTCCGGCATAGTCGCCGCCAACCCACCGTGGTTCGCGTGCCTGCGAACAAAACTCCGGATTGCACTCGTCTCGGAAAAACCGGGATTCTTGATAAATGGAGGACCGCATGCCAACGATGACATCCCCGCTCCACCTCACGCGCCGCTCGCTTCTCGCCGGGGCCGCGGCTTCCTCGGCGCTCGTCATGCTGCATCCGTTTTCCGTCCGCGCCGCCGCCAACCAGGCGCACCTCAGAATCATGGAAACGACGGACCTGCACGTCCACGTCTTTCCCTACGACTATTATGGCGACAAGCCCAACGATACGGTCGGACTTGCGCGCACCGCCTCGATCATCGACGCCATTCGAGCGGAAGCGACAAATTCCATCCTCGTCGACAATGGCGACTTCCTCCAGGGCAACCCGATGGGCGACTACATCGCCTATCAGCGCGGCATGAAGGATGGCAATCTCCACCCTGTCATCGCCGCCATGAATGTGCTCGGCTATGATTGCGGCACGCTTGGCAACCACGAATTCAACTATGGCCTGGACTTCATGTTCAAGGTCCTGAACGGGGCGAACTTCCCGCTCGTCTGCGCCAACCTGACGAAGGGCGCCCTTGCCGCCAACGGGCGTCAGGACGAGCTGTTTCTCAAACCTTACGTCATTCTCGATCGCAAGGTGAAGGACGGCTCCGGCACGGAGCATCAGATCCGCATCGGTCTCATCGGCTTCGTTCCGCCACAGATCATGACCTGGGATGCCAAGAACCTCGAAGGCAAGGCAAATGCCCGCGATATCGTCAAGGCGGCCGAAGCCTGGGTGCCGCAGATGCGCGAGGAAGGCGCCGATATCGTCGTCGCGCTCTCGCATTCGGGCATCGGCCAGCAGTCCTATGCGGAGAACCTCGAGAACGCCTCCGTGCCGCTCGCCGCGATCGCAGGCATCGATGCGATCGTCACCGGCCATAGCCACCTGGATTTCCCCGGCCCGAAATTCGACGGCATCGCGGGGGTCGACAACACGAAGGGCCTGATCTCCGGCAAACCCGGCGTCATGGGCGGCTTCTGGGGCTCGCATCTCGGCCTGATCGACCTGCTGATCGAACGCGAGGGTGGCGCCTGGCGTGTCGTCAGTTCGACGAGCGAGGCACGGCCGATCTACCGTCGTGAAGGGAAGAAGGTGATCGCCGAAGTCGCCGACAAGCCGGAGGTGCTGGCCGCCGCAAAGAAGGACCACGAGGCGACGCTCACCTATGTGCGCACGCCCGTCGGCAAGACCAGTGCCCCGCTCTATTCCTACTTCGCTCTGGTGGCGGATGACCCGTCCGTACAGATCGTCAGCCAGGCGCAGACCTGGTACGTCAAGGACATGCTGAAGGAGACCGAGTACCGCGACCTGCCGGTCCTTTCGGCCGCCGCTCCCTTCAAGGCCGGCGGCCGCGGCGGCGCGGACTACTATACCGACGTCCCGGCCGGCGACATCGCGATCAAGAACGTCGCCGACCTCTATCTCTACCCGAACACGGTGCAGGCCGTTGTCATCACCGGCGACCAGGTGCGCAACTGGCTGGAAATGTCCGCCGGCATCTTCAACGAGGTCAAGCCAGGCGCCGCCGATGCACCGCTGATCAACGGCAGTTTCCCATCCTACAATTTCGACGTCATCGACGGCGTCACCTACCAGATCGACCTTTCCGAGCCGCCGAAGTTCGACAAGGACGGCAACGTTATCAACCCGTCCTCGAACCGCATCAAGAATCTGCAGTTCAACGGGAAAGCGATTGATCCGGCACAGAAATTTGTGGTCGCCACCAACAACTACCGGGCTGGCGGCGGCGGCAATTTCCCCGACATCGCCGCCGACAAGGTGGTGTTCGTAGCCCCCGATACCAACCGCGATGTCGTGGTGCGCTACATCATCGATCAGGGCATCATCAACCCGTCGGCCGACGCCAACTGGACCTTCGTGCCCCTCGCCAATACGAGCGTGACATTCGACAGCGGGCCGAAGGCCCGGCAGTTCCTGGCGCAGGTGAAGGGTGTGACAATCGAGGATGCCGGCGATGCCGCCGAAGGCTTTGCCCGCTTCCGGATCAAGCTCTGAGCTTCCGTCAAACGAGGATCGGGCCGCACCCGTGGCGGCCCACCACATGTGGCGGGTGACGAAGGTTCAGCCGAACCAGCGATGCCTCTGCAGGCTGCCGAAAGCCAATGCGAGACATTAAAAACGTCCGCTAACTATCTGAGAAAATTTTGATATGCCGCAGGCGGCGACCGATCAAACCTGGCGCGACTGGGCGTCGTCGGAAAACAGCGACGGGCCGGTCTGGTCGATGATCTGGCGTCCCTTGCGCAGCGCGGCGTCAATCGCGTCCTGCTCGGAAGCGAAGAGATCGGCGCGAATGAAGCTGCGGATCTTGGCACTGCCATCGGCCGAGGGCTTCTCGATACTGCCTGCCAGGCGAAACTGCGAGCCCTCGCGCATGGGCGTCGCGCGAATGGTGCATTCGGCATAGGCCTCGGTCTTGCCGGGGGCAGCCTGCGCCTGGTTTTCAGAGGAGCCCGAACGGCCGAACAATTTCGAGAAAAACGATGCCATGACCAAGACTTAGACGCCGCGACCGGCACTGTCAAAGCTTAAGTGCCGATTTTCGACCGCGGCGCCGTCATCCCGGCCTAGATGATGAGATTGGAGAGGATCTCGTTTTCCGTGATGTCCTGGTAACGCAATCCCGCGGCGTCGAAGCGGGCCTTCAGCACCGGGAAATTCTCGGCGTGCTTGGTCTCGATGCCGATCAGGATGGAGCCGAAATTGCGCGCAGACTTCTTCAGATACTCGAAGCGCGAAATATCGTCCTCGTCGCCGAGCAGATTGAGGAAATCGCGAAGCGCGCCCGGCCGCTGCGCCATGCGCAGGATGAAATATTTCTTGAGCCCCGCATGGCGCATCGCCCGCTCCTTGACATCAGGCAGGCGCTCGAAGTCGAAATTGCCGCCGGAGACGACGGCAACCACCGTCTTGCCGGCAAGCGCTTCAGGGCCGAGCGCTTCAAGGGCCGCAACCGAAAGGGCGCCTGCCGGCTCCAGCACAACGCCTTCGACGTTCAGCATATCGACGATCGTCAGGCAGATCGCATTCTCCGCCAGGAGCATCACCTGATCGGCGG
The DNA here is from genome assembly GCF_050474445.1 of Ensifer sp. B1-9. NCBI lineage: Bacteria > Pseudomonadati > Pseudomonadota > Alphaproteobacteria > Hyphomicrobiales > Rhizobiaceae > Ensifer > Ensifer sp. B1-9. The sequence continues at coordinate 23,721 of NZ_JBCHVG010000028.1, read as the reverse complement.
AAAAGCGGCGGAGGGCCGCAAAATTGAGGTCGCCAATGCGTCCGACTGCGGCACCGTCGACGAAATTGTCGACCTGATCGAGGGTGACGACGCTGCCGGTTTCGAGGCTCTCGCGCAGGCTGGGCGCGCCGGCGGGTTCGCAAAAGATGAAGTGATCCGCGGCGATCACGTCCTTGAGATACCCCGTCACGCCGGCAGCAAGGCCACCACCGCCGACAGGCAGGACGACGAGATCGGGTGTCACGCCGTCAGGCAGTTGCCAGGCAATTTCAGCAGCGACGCTTGCCTGGCCTTCGATGATATCGGCATGATCGAAAGGCGGCACCATGACGCCGCCGATCGCTTCGACGTGATCGCGCGCCGCCTTGTAGCACTGGTCGAAGATATCGCCGACGAGGCGGATGGTGATGAATTCGCCGCCGAACATGCGGGTCTTGTCGATCTTTTGCTGCGGCGTCGTCACCGGCATGAAAACGACGCCCGGCACGCCGAAATGGCGGCAGACAAAGGCAAAGCCCTGGGCGTGGTTGCCGGCCGAGGCGCAGACGAAGGTCTTGCCGGATGCGTCGGCGCCGAGTGCCTTGCGGAAGAAATTGAACGCGCCGCGGATCTTGTAGGAGCGCACGGGCGACAGGTCTTCGCGCTTGAGGTAGATGTTGGCACCGTAGCGTGCGCTCAAGTGCTCGTTGAGCTGCAGCGGCGTCGGCGGGAAGATCTCCCGCAAGGCTTCGGTTGCGGCTTCGACATCCTGCTTCATCGCGCGCGGTCTTCCGTTGAGTTGGTCGCTGGCTGTGGCTATTGCACATTGCAACGCGCGAAGCCATCGCTTTGACTCGAATCGGACCGCCGTGAACAATGCAGCCGCCTCCCCTTCGTCCGGGACCTCAGCAACACTTTCCGGGAAATTGAACGCTTGAACGCAACGTTGATCCGGCATGCTGTGCACATTGCGGCAATCCTCGGCATATACCTCGCGGGCGCCATGCTCGTGCCGGCGATGGTCGATCTCTATTACGGCCACCCGGACTGGCAGATTTTCGCCGCTTCGGCCTTCATAGTCGGCGGCCTGTCGCTTGCGACCTTCATGGCGACCCGCATGGGGCCACCGCCGTTTTCCAAGAAGTTCGGCTTCGTCCTGGTCAACCTTTTGTGGGCGGTCTTTTCCGTGGTCGGAGCAATCCCGCTCTGGCTGTCGTCGCTGGATCTTGATTTTGCCCAGGCGCTTTTCGAGTCCGTCTCGGCAATTACCACGACCGGCGGCACCGTCATCGTCGGTCTCGACGACGCGCCGCCTGGGCTTCTGGTCTGGCGTTCGCTGCTCTGCTGGCTCGGCGGCATCGGCATCGTCGTGCTCGGCCTGTTCATCATCCCCTATCTCAGGGTCGGCGGCATGTCCTTCTTCAAGATGGAATCCTCCGACACCAGCGACAAACCGTTCGCGCGCCTCGCCAGCTTCAGCCGCGCCTTCCTGATCGTCTATGTCGTCATCACGCTTCTCTGCACGATCGGCTACTTCCTGGCCGGCATGAACCGCTTCGACGCCATCAACCATGCGATGTCGACGGTCGCGACCGGCGGCTTTTCCACCCATGATGCGTCCTTCGCCTATTTCGGCAGCATCCCGCTGCTCTGGACGGCGACCTTCTTCATGGCGCTTTGCAGCCTGCCCTTCTCGATCCTGATCGTGCTGGTGGCGCGCGGCCGGCTCGATGCGCTGCGCGATCCACAGATCATCGTCTTTCTCGGCTATCTCTCGGCCTTCTCAATCGCGGTCGCCGTCTATCACCGCCTGGTCAATGGCGTGGAATTTCACCTGGCGCTGGCGCATTCCTTCTTCAACATCACCTCGATCCTCTCGACCAGCGGCTATGCCAGCCAGGACTACAGCCTCTGGGGGCCCTTCGTCGTCATGGCCGCCTTCATCGCCACCTTCATGGGCGGCTGTTCCGGATCGACGGCAGGCGGCATCAAGGCCTATCGCTTCATCGTGCTCTTCAACGCGATCCGGTCGGGGCTCAACAAACTCGTCTACCCCAACGCGATCTACGCCGTACGCTACGGCAAAAATGCCGTCGATGCCGACACGCAACGCGCGATCTTCCTGTTCTTCATCACCTATATCCTGCTCTGGGTCTTCGGAAGCCTCGCCATGGGTGCGCTCGGCTACGATCTGGTCACTGCGACATCGGCGGTCATCACCTGCCTTTCAAATGTCGGCCCCGGGCTTGGCCCCATCATCGGACCGGCAGGCAACTTCTCGACGCTTGGCGATCCCGAACTCTATCTGCTGTCGCTGATGATGCTGCTCGGCCGTCTGGAGGTCCTGACCGTGCTCGTGATCCTGACGCCGGTGTTCTGGAAGCATTGACCATCGGCCCGCCGGCCCTATCGTCTTGACTCAATGCGGCAGATGCCGAAAGTCGGTGTCATCCGGCGATGGGGAAAACGTCATGGTGAAACATATGCTTTTTCTGGCGACGCTGACCGCCGCCACGACACTATCCGGAAATCTGATCGCACATGCCGGACCACTCACCGATGCAGCGGCGCAGGCGGAGAAGCTTGCCGCTTCAGGTGATGCGGCAAAAGCCCGTGACCTCCTTCGCCAGGCGATCAGCGATTTTTCGCAAAAGCTACCCTTCGCGATCGGCAAGGCGATTTTCGTTTCCAAGCAGCCGACTGGCTATGCGATGTACCAGCCGAGGGACGGCTCGGTCTTCAAGGAGGGCGAGTCGCTGATCTCCTATATCGAGCCGATCGGCCTCTCCTGGAAGGATGCCGCAGAGAAAGGCAAGCTCGAGAGCCATTTCACCGTCGATTTCGACATCCTCAACCCGAAAGGCGACGTGCTCGCCGGGCAGAAGGCCTTCGGCGATTTCACCTTCACCGGTTACCTCAGAAACCAGGAAATCTATGCGACGCTGACCATCGATGTTTCCGGTGCGCCGGCGGGCGACTATGTGCTGCGCTTCCACTTCAACGACGTCAACAGCGGCAAGAGCGCCAGCGTCGACCAGCCCTTCAAGATTGCCGGACCGTAAGACCATGCCTGACGCCATAACGACCGTTGGTTTCGATGCCGACGATACCCTCTGGCAGAACGAACAGTTTTTTCGCCTGACCGAGGCTCGCTTCGCCGAACTTCTCAGTCCCCACACCGACACCGAGCATCTGTCCGAACGGCTGCTTGCCGCAGAAAAACGCAATCTCCGTCTCTACGGTTTCGGCATAAAGGGCTTTGTCCTCTCGATGGTCGAAACCGCGGTGGACGTGACGGAGGGGAAAGTCCCCTCTTCCGTCATCGCCGAAATCCTGGCAGCCGGTCGCGACATGCTCGTGCACCCGGTCGAGCCGCTCCCGCATGCCAAGGAAACACTTGACGCCCTTCATGGCCGGGTCCGGCTCGTCCTGATCACCAAGGGAGATCTCTTCGACCAGGAGCGCAAGCTTGCCGCCTCCGGCCTTGGCGACTATTTCGACGCGGTCGAAATCGTCAGCGACAAGAATGCCGGCACCTACGAGCGCATCTTCAAGCGCCATGGCGACGGCCCGCTGCAGAGCCTGATGGTCGGCAATTCGCTGAAGTCCGATATCGTCCCCGCGCTCGATGCGGGAAGCTGGGGCGTCTATGTCCCGCACGCGCTCACCTGGTCATTCGAGCACCATGACAAGCCGGAGCACCATCCGCGTTTCCGCGAGATCGAGCATCTCGGCGGACTGGCCGCGCTCGTTCGCGGTTTGGGCGACTGACCTGCCCCTTCTCATCCGCACGACTGATCTTGCGTAGATGGACGACGACGGGGGACGACCCCGTACGGTTTCCCGAGGGATTTTAAGTCCCTTGCGCACATCCAGTCTTTCGCCAGATCGGCGCTCCGAGCCCCGCCAAATCGATGCAGGACGAAGCGGCAGACAGCGGCGTGCGGACGATTTCCAGGGAACGCGCGGGAAAAGCGAAAGCACATCCCCTTGACGCAGCGGCGCAAGTGTTTGATCTAGGAGGTCATGCGGGCGTGGCGAAACTGGTAGACGCAAGGGACTTAAAATCCCTCGGCCTTGGCTGTACGGGTTCGACCCCCGTCGCCCGCACCAGACAGACGGCTTTCAGGATCATTGGGCGGCCGGCGTCCAACTCTCGCTCGGCAGCGACAGGTTTGCGCCGGAAAAGGTGACCGCTCAGTTGTTGTAGTAGTAGCAATCGCATTCCGCCTGGTAGGCATCGTCGTGCCATACCCGGACGGCGAGTTTCGAAGCGCATCCCTCGTCTTCCAGCCTGAGGCCGAGAAGCGAGACCGCTGCCGCCTTGGAATTGGGGGCGTCCACCTCGATTGCCGATCCGACCTGGTGGACTCCCTGCCGCGGGGTCCAGGTGAAGATCTGAACGCTGTAGTGCATCGAATATCCTCCGTGGAGAGATGGTGTGCACGCAATACTGTTGCAGAACGCTGGAGCGGAATAAGGAAGCGTGGACGTTTCCGCCCGCATCTTACTCTAATTTATTGTAATCGATCACGTTTGCGATTTTATGTCGAATCATCGTGATCCGGTGTTCGGATTGAGCCGGTTGCCTTGAAGCGAACTAACCGTCGTCTACGGTCGCCTCCGGTCGATCGCCGCCGTCAGTATGTTCGAAGTGCCAGTGACCCTGCTCGTCCTGGAAACTGATATCTTCGTCCTCGCCGCCAACCTGCTGTTCAGCGGCGGCAGCCTTGGCGGCGGCAAGCGCCATTTCGCGGCTGGGGAAGGGTTCCGAAAATGCGTCGGCAGCCTTGTAGGCCCAGCCTCCGTCATGAGGAACGATGGTGTAAGTTATCCGCGCCATACTTCCCTCCAACAGTCCGAAAGACGCTTCGGTCCTCGGGCGGGCCGTTGCCGCACGGCCCTTCTTTCCTCCTCGTCAAAGGCATGCTCATGCCGAACGCCGCGGATATTACCACAGGTACGGTGCGAATTGCCACCTTCGCGAATCACTCATGAACGGCGTGCGGCGAATCAAAAGAGCGGCCCCTGTCGGAGCCGCCCTTGATCAAGAAATCCAATATCTTGAGCGATCAAGCCGCAAGCTTCGCGGCGATCTTGGCGACATGTGCGCCCTGGAATCGAGCGGCATCGAGTTCGACCTCGGAAGGCTGACGCGAACCGTCGCCGCCGGTGATCGTCGAGGCGCCGTAGGGCGAGCCGCCCTTGATCTCGTCGAGGCCCATCTGCCCCTGGAAGGCATAGGGAAGGCCGACGACGACCATGCCGTGGTGCATCAGGGTCGGGATGAAGCCAAGGATCGTCGACTCCTGGCCGCCGTGCTGCGTCGCCGAGGATGTGAAGACCGAGCCGACCTTGCCGACCAGCTTGCCCTTGGCCCACAGGCTGCCGGTCTGGTCGATAAAGTTGCGCATCTGCGAGGCAACCGTGCCGTAGCGTGTGCCCGCGCCGAAGATGATCGCGTCATACTGCGCAAGTTCCTCGACATTGGCGATCGGCGCTGCCTGGTCCAGCTTGTAGTACGAAGCCTTGGCAACTTCCTCCGACACGAGCTCGGGAACGCGCTTCACATCGACCTGGGCGCCCGCCGATTTCGCGCCTTCGGCCACCGCATAGGCCATCGTTTCGACGTGTCCGTATGCCGAATAATAGAGAACAAGAACCTTGGCCATAAAATGCTCCTTTGGATTCAAGCGATCCCACTTGATCACCGCTGCCGGGAAGATTTATCAAAATGCGGCCGCTTGCCAGGAGTTGTCCGGGAAACAGACTGTTCTTGTTCGTCGAACAATGAACAGTCACTGTTAAACGATTGTCTTATATAAATAGGAATTACCGATGAGCCCAAAAATCGTCACTGCCGCGATGGTCGCCATCGGCGACGAACTTCTGTCGGGTCGCACCAAGGACAAGAACATCGGCCATCTCGCCGAAATGATGACCATGGTTGGCATTGATTTGCGCGAAGTCCGGATCGTCGCCGATGACGAGGCTGCGATCGTTGAGGCCATCAACGCCGTGCGTGGCCGCTACGACTACGTCTTTACGTCAGGCGGCATCGGCCCGACGCATGACGACATTACCGCCGACGCGGTGTCGCGCGCGTTCGGTGTCGAATGCGTCTACGACCCAGAGGCGATGGCCCTGCTCGCTGCAATGTACGAGCGCCGCGGCATGGAGTTCACCGACGCGCGCAAGCGCATGGCACGCATGCCGCTAGGTGCACGCCATATTCCAAACGCCGTCTCTACTGCACCGGGATTCGCCATCGGCAACGTGCATGTCATGGCCGGCGTGCCGCAGGTATTCCAGGCCATGCTCGACGCCTTGCTGCCCGGCCTTCAGGTCGGTTCGCCGCTGCTCTCCCGAACCGTGCGCTCACCTTTCGGTGAAGGCGATATCGGCAGCCCGCTGACGGAGGTGCAGAAGAACCATCCGGAGACGAGCATCGGCTCCTATCCCAAATTCGACGGCAAGAACTTCTCGACCGATATTGTCGTGCGTGCCCGCGATCCACAGGCGCTGGCTGCGGCCGAAGCCGACGTGCAGGCAATGATCCAGGCAATCACCGAAGCGCGCGCGAAGACCTGATTGCGACTGCATAATTCCTGGGATTGGATCGATTAAAGGATAATTGTGCGGCAGGCCCGATGCGTTGCAGCGAGCTTGGCGCGTCTTAAAGGATGCGCGGCGCTGTAGAGCCTTGCGCTTTGACCGCCATTGCCGTTATTGCATGTCGGCAAATCAGGATGACGCGTTCCCGCCTGCCCGATCTGCCGGACGCTTCGCCTTTACCTCGTACAGACAAGCCGGAGCCCCCCCATGTCGCTGCCCGATAAAGCCTTTCCCGTCTCCTGGGACCAGTTCCACCGCGATGCCCGCGCCCTCGCATGGCGCCTTGCCGACAACGGCCAGGAATGGCGCGCCATGGTCTGCATCACGCGCGGCGGTCTGGTTCCTGCGGCGATCATCTGCCGCGAGCTCAATATCCGCATGATCGAGACCGTCTGCATCGCGTCTTACCACGACTATGACACGCAGGGTCAGATGAAGGTGCTGAAGGGCATCGCGCCTGAAATTGCCGAAAATGGCGGCGAAGGCGTGTTGATCGTCGACGATCTGACCGACACCGGCAAGACCGCCGCGGAAGTGCGCGCCATGCTGCCGAAGGCGCATTTCGCCGCCGTCTACGCCAAGCCGAAGGGCCGGCCGATGGTTGACACCTTCGTTACCGAAGTGAGCCAGGACACCTGGATCTACTTCCCCTGGGACATGGGCTTCACCTATCAGGAGCCGATCGCCAAGGGTACGCGCGGCTAAGTACCGGGCATTCGACCCACGCGCCTCAAGCGATCCCTTCCAAGCGATCCCTTCGTCGGGGGCCAGTTGCTTGACGCGCTGCTTTGCCGGCCTCACGCCATTGGCGGTATGGTGCCAATCAATGTCTCGGCAGTCAGTCCCCGCCCGGCTTGACCACCGGCCGCACCATGTCGCCAGACGGCGGCGGCCGCTGCCTCGAACGCCGGCATCCCCCGAGCAAGATGTGCGCCGGTGATGCCGGCGAGAACGTCTCCCGAACCGGCGGTTGCTAGCCACGGCGGCGCATTGTTGTTGATCACGGCCCGGCCGTCGGGTGCGGCGATCACCGTATCCGCTCCCTTGTAGACGATGACAGCGTGGCTGACGCGCGCCGCCGCCTGCGCCTTCTCGACCTTGGAGAGGGTGTCGTCGCCGGCAATATCGGGAAATAGGCGGGCGAATTCCCCTTCATGCGGCGTCATGACCATCTGGCCGCCGGCTCTTACGAGCGCGGAGAAGAGCTCTTCGCGGTTCGCTTGGAACGATGTGATGCCGTCGGCGTCGAGCACGAACGACCGGTCGCAGAGTGCCAACACAAAGTCTCTCGCCTTCTTGCCAACGCCGAAACCGGGCCCAAGGACGAAGCTGCCCAGGCGGCGATCCTGCAGCCATTTCGTCAGGTCTCGCTTACCCTCCACTTCCCTCACCATCACGGCGGTCAACTGCGAGGCGTTGATGCCGAGCGCTGCCTTTCCGGTGGCCACCGTGACCAATCCGGCGCCGGCCGCAAGGCCGGCCGTTGCCGCCAACCGCGCGGCACCCGTCGCTTGCCGATCCCCGGAGAAGACGACGAGATGACCACGCTTGAACTTGTGCGTCGATGGGGCGAGATCGCCGCCCCAACCCGACCAGACAGCCGGCGAATTCAGACGCAACGGCCCGGCTCCGGCCAGCACGATGCGCGGCGGGATCCCAATATCGAAGACCTCGAGCGTTCCGCACAGGGATCGGCCAGGCAAAAGCCAGTGGCCCGGTTTCGGCGCCATGAAGGTTACCGTGTGGCGGGCTGCGAAAGCTGCGCCACGGATTTCACCGGTCCGTCCATCAATGCCGCTTGGCAGATCGACGGCAAGGACCGGGAGCTTGCTCGCGTTGACACGCTCTATCAGTTGAACGATCTCACCCGAAAGATCTCGCGAGAGCCCTGCCCCGAACAGCGCATCAATGATGATATCGCCGGCCCGCGGTTCGAACTCCGTAAGCGACGCCACCGCTCCGTGCCATTCCGACCTCGCTCGTGCGGCATCGCCCTGAAGGGCTCCGGGGTTGCCGAGCGCAAAGACTGCTACGTCCGCGCCACTCTCCGCGAGACCGCAGGCGGCGACGTAACCATCGCCGCCGTTATTGCCCGGCCCGCAGAGCACGACGAAACGGAGAGCGTCCGGGCAGCACCGCAGCGCCGCAGCGGTCACGGCCAACCCGGCGTTGCGCATCAATGTAAAGCTGTCGATGCCGGATTGGGCGGCCGCCTGATCGATTGCCGTCATTTCCGAGGGCGTGATCAACAAGTGCTGAAGTTCGGAGCGCATGGCCCAGACTTATCCATGCCCGGCGGCGCGAAGCAAGACCTACCGTCGCGGCACACGATATGCCCACAAATTGTGCATATGCACATATTTGTTGCTCAAATAACGTGCTCCACCGCATCAATGACCAAAGGCGGCGGCCAAGACCGGGCAACTTTCGATCGAAAATCATAAAAATTAGGCAGATCACCGCCCGGAATGGCGTGGAAACCCAACGATCCGGGTCTCGGCAGCAGATTTTTTGTCATTCCGACAGATTTTCGCAGAAAAACTGGCATGCAACGTGCATATTCAGGGCGAGCGGGCATGATCCTGCTTTAAAGGGAGAAGCGGAGAGACATTTTCTCATGAAAAAGATCGAAGCGATCATTAAGCCCTTCAAGCTCGACGAAGTGAAGGAAGCCCTTCAGGAAGTCGGCCTGCAGGGCATTACCGTCACGGAAGCCAAGGGCTTCGGGCGACAGAAGGGCCACACGGAGCTTTATCGCGGTGCCGAATACGTGGTGGACTTCCTGCCGAAGGTAAAGGTCGAAGTCGTGCTGGCGGATGAAAACGCGGAGGCCGTCATCGAGGCGATCCGCAATGCCGCGCAGACCGGCCGCATTGGTGACGGAAAGATTTTCGTTTCCAATGTGGAAGAAGTCATCCGAATTCGCACGGGCGAAACCGGCCTCGACGCCATCTGATATCTCACGGGCCGTCCGGCCCGTTCCTTTTCAAACCTCGTCATCTCACACAGGGAATTACGGCAAATGACGACTGCAAGCGATATTCTGAAGCAAATCAAGGACAACGACGTCAAGTTCGTCGACCTGCGCTTTACCGACCCCAAGGGCAAGCTGCAGCACGTGACGATGGACGTCGTCTGCGTCGATGAAGACATGTTCGCCGACGGCGTCATGTTCGACGGCTCCTCGATTGGCGGCTGGAAGGCGATCAACGAGTCCGACATGGTGCTGATGCCCGATCCGGAAACAGCGCACATGGACCCGTTCTTCGCGCAGTCGACGATGGTCATCATCTGCGACATTCTGGATCCGGTTTCCGGCGAAGCCTACAACCGTGACCCGCGCGGCACGGCGAAGAAGGCGGAAGCCTACCTCAAGGCCTCCGGCATCGGCGACACTGTCTTCGTCGGCCCGGAAGCCGAGTTCTTCGTTTTCGACGACGTCAAGTACAAGGCGGATCCGTACAACACCGGCTTCAAGCTCGACTCCTCGGAACTGCCGTCGAACGACGACACCGACTACGAGACCGGCAACCTCGGCCACCGTCCGCGCGTCAAGGGCGGCTATTTCCCGGTTCCGCCGATCGACAGCTGCCAGGACATGCGTTCGGAAATGCTGACGGTTCTCGCCGAGATGGGCGTAACGGTCGAAAAGCACCACCACGAAGTGGCTGCCGCCCAGCACGAGCTCGGCGTCAAGTTCGACGCGCTGGTTCGCAACGCCGACAAGATGCAGATCTACAAGTACGTCGTGCACCAGGTTGCCAATGCCTATGGCAAGACCGCAACCTTCATGCCGAAGCCGATCTTCGGCGACAACGGCTCGGGCATGCACGTGCATCTGTCGATCTGGAAGGACGGCAAGCCGACCTTCGCCGGCGACGAATATGCCGGCCTGTCGGAAACCTGCCTCTATTTCATCGGCGGCATCATCAAGCATGCCAAGTCGCTGAATGCCTTCACCAACCCCTCGACGAACTCCTACAAGCGTCTCGTCCCGGGCTATGAAGCGCCGGTTCTGCTCGCCTATTCGGCCCGTAACCGTTCGGCCTCCTGCCGCATTCCGTTCGGCACCAACCCGAAGGCCAAGCGCGTCGAAGTCCGCTTCCCGGATCCGACCGCCAACCCCTACCTCGCCTTCGCAGCCATGCTGATGGCCGGCCTCGACGGCATCAAGAACAAGCTGCACCCGGGCAAGGCCATGGACAAGGACCTCTATGACCTGCCGCCGAAGGAACTGAAGAAGATCCCGACCGTCTGCGGCTCGCTGCGCGAAGCACTCGAAAGCCTCGACAAGGACCGCAAGTACCTGACCGCCGGCGGCGTGTTCGACGACGACCAGATCGATTCCTTCATCGAACTGAAGATGCAGGAAGTGATGCGCTTCGAAATGACCCCGCATCCGGTCGAGTACGACATGTACTACTCGGTCTAAGACCATGCCCACCGGCGGCATCGACTTTGCTGCCGGCACGGTAAGAGCATGAAGAGCCGGTGGTTCCTAAAGCGGGGCCGCCGGCTTTTCTTTCGGCTGTCGCTTTCGTCCGTGGAGGCGCCCCTTGCGCAGGCGGCACGGTTTGCGGAATTGTGTGATATTATGGTGGCGGCAACCTTTGCGCGTCCAGCCGGGTGCACGACGCCGAAGGTCAACGCAGGGCGGAAAGGAGATCCCTATTGATGTTTTGGGTTCGCCAACCCAGATAATCTCCTGAAAGGATGTGTTGCGTCATGAAACAAAGAAACGCCAAATTCGAGATCGGACAGGTGGTTCGCCATCGGATTTTCCCGTTCCGCGGCGTCATTTTCGACGTCGATCCGGAATACGCCAACACCGAAGAGTGGTGGAACGCTATTCCGCAGGAGATCCGCCCGAGCAAGGATCAACCCTTCTACCATCTGTTCGCCGAAAACGATGACAGCGAATATGTCGCCTACGTATCCGAGCAGAACCTGGAGTTCGACGACAGCGACCGGCCGATGCGCCACGCCCAAGTCGATGCCCTGTTCGATAAGGATGGCGTCGGCCACTACAGGCCCAAGGCGACTTTCCGTCACTGAAGCATGCCACAAAGCTTTGTAGCAGTTTTGCGGTGAAATACCGAAAGCTCAAAGCGCATGGAGCGAAGGGGAAAGATCGCGACACGCTTCAGGGCCTTTGCCCCGGATAAAATGAAAACGCCCGGACGCTAGGTCCGGGCGTTTCTTTTTGGGGATCGCGAGAGATCGCTCAGTTCTGCTTGGCAGCCTTCTGGGCTTCCTCGAGCTTCTTGCGGGCGTCCTCGGCCTTCTTCTGCATTTCTTCCTGCAGGAGGCGCTGACGCTCTTCGAGCTGCGACTGTTCGATCGGCTCGCCATCGAACACACCGGTGAAGCCCGTGAGGGCCATCTTGATCGGGTTCGGCGCACGCTGGAAGTTGACCGACGTGAAGACGACTTCGTTGCCCTTCTTCAGGCTTGCGATCAGCTGGTCGGAGAGCGGCGCTTCGGCAACGCACTTGTCCGGCATGCAGATGGCGTAGTCGAGCTTCACCGGCTTGCCGCCGTCGATCTGCATCTGGACACCGGTCGGGATGAGGCGTGCGGACGGTACGGAAACCTGCAGGACCTTGCGATTGACCTTGCCGCTTACCGTTATGAGGCCGACAGCGGTCACGAGCTGGCCGTTGTTGGCGGTCAGCAGGTTCTGAACGATGCAGACGTCATTGTCTTCCTGCTTGGTGCAGACCTTGAACCAGCCCTGCGGCGGCTTGCCACCCGCCTGCTGGGCGGATGCAACACCCGGTACGCCCGCAGCAGCTACAGAGAGCGCCAGCGCTGCCATACCCGAGCGTTTGGTAAAATTCGACTTGAAGATCATTGTGATTCCGTCTCCTGAAATCCGGTAACGGAACAATTCGTTCCGCAGGTGAGTATCGTCAGCCGCCGTTGTCCTGTTGGCCAAATAAGGCAAATGCATGACCCCGTTTCCGGAAACACCTGTTACATTGGCTCGCTTCGATTATCCAGTGTTTCCTGTCATTTTTTGACTTGCGACTGGGTGGAATTTGGGTGGCGGATCGGTTGGATTCATCGGTCACCGTTGGTAACGTTTAGGGAATCGGCCTGTTGATACCCCTTCACGGGAGGTGACTTTGCGTTCAATTCTCTCCGGTCTGGCACTGCTCATGACCGTCACTTCGTTCGCCAACGGCGCGGCAGCCGCTCCTGTCCATGCCATTGCCATGCACGGCGAGCCGGCGCTGCCAGCCGATTTCAAGAACTTTCCCTACGTTAATCCGAACGTGAAGAAGGGCGGGAAGATCTCTTACGGCGTCGTCGGCAGCTTCGACAGCCTCAATCCCTTCATCCTGAAAAGCATGCGCACGACGGCGCGCGGCATGTGGGACCCGGAATACGGCAACCTCGTCTACGAATCGCTGATGCAGCGCTCGCGCGACGAGGCCTTCACCATGTACGGCCTGCTCGCCGAATCGGTCGAATGGGATGACGACCGGACCTTCGTCCAGTTCAATCTCAACCCCAATGCCCGCTGGGCCGACGGGCAGCCGGTCACCGCTGAAGACGTCATCTTCAGCTTCGAACTGCTGCGCGACAAGGGACGGGTTCCCTTCAGCAACCGCCTGGCCAAGGTGGCAAAGATGGAGAAGGTGGGCGATCGCAGCGTCCGCTTCACCTTCACCGAAGAAGCCGACCGCGAACTTCCACTGCTGCTCGGGCTCTCGCCGGTGCTGCCGAAGCATGCGATCGACGTTGCGACCTTCGATCAGACGAGCTTGAAACCGCCGCTCGGCTCCGGTCCCTATCGCGTCGCCGAAGTGAAGCCCGGCGAGCGCATCGTCTACAAGAGAAACCCGGACTATTGGGCGAAGGACCTGCCGTCGAAAGTCGGCCAGGACAATTACGACGAAATCTCCGTCGAGTATTTCCTCCAGGAAAATTCGCTGTTCGAGGCGTTCAAGAAGGGCGAAATCGACATCTATCCGGAAGGCAGCGCCACCAAGTGGGCACGCGGCTACGATTTCCCGGCTGTCCGCACCGGCGAGGTCGTCAAGGAAACCTTCAAGCCGAAGACGCCCTCGGGCATGCTCGGCATCGTATTCAACACCCGCAGGCCGATGTTCGACAACCTCAAGCTTCGGCAGGGCCTAGCGCTGGTGTTCGACTTCGAGTGGGTCAACAAGAACCTCTTTGACGGCGCCTATACGCGCACCCAGAGCTACTGGCAGAATTCGACGCTGAGCTTCCTCGGCGCGCCGGCCGACGACCGCGAACTCGGCCTCATCGGCGATGCGCGCGACCGGATCAATCCGGCGATTCTCGATGGCACATACCGGCTGCCGGTGACCGACGCCTCCGGTCGCGATCGCAACGTGCTGCGCGTCGCCGTTTCGCTGATGCGGGAGGCCGGCTTCCAGATAAAGGACGGCAAAATGGTGGACGCCAACGGCGTGCCGCTCGCCTTCGAGATCATGAGCCAGAATGCGGGCCAGGAAAAGATTGCGCTTGCCTACCAGCGTTTTCTCGCCCCGCTCGGTATTCAGGCTTCCGTACGCACCGTCGACGATTCGCAGTACCAGCAGCGCAGCCAATCCTTCGACTACGACGTGATCATCAAATCCTTCCCGTCGACTTTGTCACCCGGCATCGAACAGGTCGGGCGTTGGTCCTCCCAATCGCGGGACCGGCAGGGAAGCGACAACTTTGCCGGCGTTGCCGACAAGGATGTCGACCGCATGATCAACAATATTCTCCAGGCCCGGACGACAGAGGATTTCACGGCCGCCGTGCGTGCGCATGACCGGTTGCTGATCAACAATTTCTACCTGGTTCCGCTCTATCACCTCGACGCGCAGTGGGTGGCCAGGCACAAGCATATCGGTCGCCCCGATGTGTTGCCGCTTTACGGCTATCAACTTCCGACCTGGTGGGATCAAAACGCGCAGTAGAAGGTTGGTTCCCTTTTGGTAACGCATTGAAAGCCGGGTGAAACCGGCTTATCTCGGCGACATACCAAACAAGGAAAGGCACCCGCACCATGGAAACCGTCAGCATCGATATCGTCTCGGACGTCGTCTGCCCCTGGTGCTATCTCGGCAAGGCAAGGCTCGATCAGGCGATTGCCAATGTCCCGGACGTGCTCGTCACGGTCAATTGGCGTCCCTATCAGCTCAATCCCGACCTGCCGCCCGAAGGCGTCGACCACAAGCAGCACCTGGCCGCAAAACTCGGCGGTCAGGCAGCCGTCGATCGCGCGCATGACATGCTGCGCGAACTCGGTAACGCCGACGGCATTGCCTTCGACTTCGATGCCGTGAAGATCAGCCCGAACACGCTTGATGCCCATCGGCTCGTGCGCTGGGCTGCAACCAACGGCGAACCGGCGCAATCGGCCGTCGTCGGCATGCTCTTCAAGGCCAATTTCGAAGAAGGTCGCAACGTCGGCGATCACGCCGTGCTGCTGGATATCGCCGAGAAGGCCGGTCTCGATCGGCCTGTCATCGCCGCATTGCTGAGCTCCGACGCCGACAAGGACGCCGTCAAGGAAGAGGTCGGCATGGCGCGCGAGATGGGCGTGACCGGTGTGCCCTGCTTCATTCTCGACGGACAGTATGCCGTGATGGGAGCGCAAACCGTCGACGTATTGACGAACGCGCTGCGCGAAATCGCGCAAATGAAGGCGAGTGGCAAGCCCAACTGAGCAGCCCTACTGCAAGTCTCCTTAAATCGACTTCGATTTAAGGAGACATCCAGCAAATCTAAAGTGTTACAGCGACCTTTGCGCGCCTGAAAAGACGCGCGGCGCTGTAGTCTGGCGCTGCCGCAGCTCGCGGCTGCACGCTATCCAACGTCGCTATTTTGCCAGCCCCGCGAGCTGCGTCATCACCATCGCAGCGCCTGAAAGGCGCTTCTCCGGCGTTGCCAGCTCCCTCTGGAAGAAGATGCTGTGATCCGGCCGGATCTTCGCCAGCGTGCCCTGCTTGGCGATGTAACCGACGAGTGCGGCCGGGTTCGGGAATTCCCTATTACGGAACTGGACGACAACCCCCTTCGGCCCGGCATCGAGCTTCTCGACATTCGCTATGCGGCAGAGCGACTTGATGTAGACGATCTTCAGGAGGTGCTGGACCTCGATCGGCAGCGGCCCGAAGCGGTCGATCATCTCGGCGCCGAAGCCGTCGATTTCCTTGAGATCCGTCAGTTCGCCGAGGCGGCGATAGAGTCCAAGCCTCAGATGCAGGTCCGGCACGTAGTGTTCGGGGATCATGACCGGAGTTCCAACCGAGATCTGCGGCGACCAGCCGGTATCGTGGATTTCCTCCTCGCCCTTGAGTTCGGCGACCGCTTCTTCGAGCATCTGCTGATAGAGCTCGAAACCGACCTCCTTGATATGGCCCGACTGTTCCTCGCCGAGCAGGTTGCCGGCGCCGCGGATATCGAGGTCGTGGCTGGCAAGCTGGAAGCCGGCGCCAAGCGTGTCGAGCGACTGAAGCACCTTCAGCCGGCGCTCGGCCGTTCCCGTCAGCGTCTTGTTGACCGGCAGGGTGAAGAGCGCGAAGGCACGCACCTTCGAGCGGCCGACGCGGCCGCGAAGCTGGTAGAGCTGGGCGAGGCCGAACATGTCGGCGCGGTGCACGATCAGCGTATTGGCCGTCGGGACATCGAGACCGGATTCGACGATCGTCGTCGACAGCAGCACATCGTAACGCCCGTCGTAGAAAGCGTTCATGATGTCTTCGAGCTCGGTCGCCGGCATCTGGCCGTGGGCAACCGCCACCTTCAGCTCCGGAACGTCGGATTTCAGGAAGTCATGGATCTCCGAGAGATCGCTCAAGCGCGGGCAGACATAGAAACTCTGGCCGCCGCGATAGTGCTCGCGCATCAGCGTTTCGCGGATCACCAGCGCGTCGAAGGGCGAGATGAAGGTACGCACCGCCATGCGGTCGACCGGCGGCGTGGTGATCAGCGACAGTTCGCGAACACCGGTCAGGGCGAGCTGCAGCGTGCGCGGGATCGGGGTTGCCGACAGCGTCAGCACGTGCACGTCGGACTTCAGTTCCTTCAGCCGCTCCTTGTGCTTGACGCCGAAGTGCTGCTCCTCGTCGATGATCAGCAGGCCGAGATTGGCGAAATTGACCGAAGTGCCGAGCAGCGCATGGGTGCCGACGACGACGTCGGTTTTTCCATCGGCCACCTCCTTCTTCGTCAGCGCCAGTTCCTTCGATCCGACGAGACGGGATGCCTGCTGGATGCGGATCGGCAGACCGCGGAACCGCTCGGAAAAGGTCTTGAAATGCTGGCGCGCGAGCAGCGTCGTCGGCACGACGACGGCAACCTGCACGCCGTTCATCGCTGCGATGTAGGCGGCACGCAGTGCCACTTCCGTCTTGCCGAAGCCGACATCGCCGCAGACGAGCCGGTCCATCGGGCGGCCGCTGCCGAGATCGTCGCGCACCGCCTCGATCGAGTTTAGCTGATCCTCTGTCTCGTCATAGGGGAAGCGGGCGGCGAACTCGTCATAGACGCCATCCTGAGCGACGAGAACCGGGGCCCGGCGCGTGTGGCGTTCGGCGGCGATGCGGATGAGACCGCCCGCCATGTCGAGCAGCCGCTTCTTGAGCTTGGCCTTGCGCGCCTGCCAGGCGACGCCACCGAGCTTGTCGAGGATCGCATCGGTCCCCTCCGCACCATAGCGCGACAGAAGCTCGATGTTTTCGACCGGCAGGAACAGCTTGGCATTATCGGCATAGACAAGCTCGAGGCAATCGTGCGGCGCACCGACGGCCTCGATGGTGCGCAGGCCGACGAAGCGACCAATGCCGTGCTCGGCGTGCACGACATAACTGCCCTCGTCGAGGCCTGCGACTTCGGCGATGAAGTCCGCCCCGCGCTTGCGACGTTTTGAGCGCCGCACCATGCGGTCGCCCAGGATATCCTGTTCGCCGATGATCACGAGATCGCCGGTCTCGAAGCCGGCCTCGATGCTGAGCACGGTCGATCCCGCCTCGCCCGGCTTCAGGCTCTTGACCTCGGCCAGCGCCTTGATCGGCTTGATGTTGCCGAGCCCATGTTCGACGAGCACCTGCAACAGGCGGTCGAGCGATCCCTCGCTCCAGCCCGAGATGACCACCTTGGCGCCCTTCGAACGGCGCTCGGCAATGTACTTGACCGCCTGGTCGAAGACATTGACACGCTCGCCATCGGTCTCGCCCTCGCCTGCCGACTTCGCCCAGCGCATGCCCTGCCGCGCGTCGACCGATATCACCTGTCGGGCTTCGCCTTCATGCTCGTTGAACGGCGACAAACGAATGGCGTCGCGCGAGGCGAGCGCAGCGTTGAAGCCCTGCGAATTCAGATAGAGCAGTTCCGGCGGAACCGGCTTATAGGGCGTGCCTTGCGAGGTCTGCGACTTGCCCGGAGAAGCCGATGCCAGACGGGCATCGTAATAGTCGAGAATGAGCTTCGAGCGTTCGGCGGCGGCTTCGCGCGCCAGATGGTCGGTGACGATGCGGAAACCGTCGAGATAGTCGAAGACCGTCTCCAGCCCATCATAGAAGAGCGGCAGCCAGTGCTCCATGCCGGCGTAACGCCGCCCTTCGGAGACAGCCTGATAGAGTGCATCGTCGCGGGTCGTGGCGCCGAAGAGCGAAAGATACTGCCTGCGGAAGTGGCTGATCGTCTCCGGCGTCAGCGACACCTCGCTCATCGGGTTGAGATCGAGGGAGCGGACCTGGCCGGTCGTGCGCTGGCTTGCGGGATCGAAGGAGCGGATGGTCTCGAGCGTGTCGCCGAAGAAATCGAGACGCAGCGGCTCGCCGCTGCCGGGCACGAAAACATCGAGAATGCCGCCGCGGACCGCGTATTCACCCACTTCGCGCACCGTCGCGACCCGCTCGAAACCGTTGCGCTCGAGGCGGGTGGCGATGTCATCCATGCGCACCTGATTGCCCGGGCGGGCCGAAAACGCCAGGCTCTCGATCACATCCTGCGGCGAGATCTTCTGCAGGGCAGCATTGACCGTCACCAGCACGATCGCGGCATGCGGCTTCTTCTTGTGCGCAATCAGGGCGCTGAGTGCCGCCAGACGCCGTGCCGATGTGTCGGCGCTCGGCGACACGCGGTCATAGGGAAGGCAGTCCCAGCCCGGCAGCGTCAAGACCGGAATATCGGGCGCCACGAAGCCGAGAACCTGCTCGAGATCCGCGATCCGCTGGCCGTCAGACATAATATAGGCGACCGGCTGGCCTGCCCGCGCAAGTTCGGCCAGAACCAGTGCCTCGGCACCGGCGGGAACCGGGCCGATCGTGATCTCCCGCTGCGCTTCGACGATCTTCTTCGGATCAAGGCCAACCAGCATCATCGGTCTATTTCATTCCTTCGGGAAGCTTATCGAAATCGGGACGATAGGCGGCAATGCGTTCGAACATCGGCGTCTGATAGCGAACGGGCACAGGCTGTTCACCGGTGATCCACCTGACGAGATCATTGTCCTCTTCGCGCATGATCGTCTCGAGTTCATCGAGCTCCACCTCGGAGAGCGCCGAAAGCTCAGCCTCTGCAAACTGCCCAAGGATCAGATCCATCTCGCGAATGCCGCGATGCCAGGCGCGGAACAGGATCCGCCGTCGCCGCGGATTGAGATCGGCGCTGGTGCGTGAGATGCCAGTCATGGAAATTCCTTCCTGCCGCCCGCTACCGCGCCGCGCGCCTTCCAAGGCGTACGAAAGTCGCTGTAGCGCTTGAGATTGCTGCATGTTCTTGCCCCTGATCCCGACTGGGTTCAGCGAGAAGGAAGACATGCAGGAGAACGCCGCGCATTCGGACGAACACGCGAAACACGCTCCAGCGCTTTGATTCCAGAGCACCTTGTCGCCTTCAGTGATACCACTTGAAAGCGGGACGCTCCAGGTTACGGTTTGTCGTCACTGGGCTCTATAAACTCTGAATAGGTGATTGTCAGCCTTGCCAAAGCCCGATTTATCATCGCAATTTCATCGCCATGCGCCCCGCCCTGCTCGACCCGCTCTTCTCACCGCTCGACACGCTTCCAGGCATCGGCCCGAAGATCGGCGAACTCTATGCCAAGCTGCTCGGTCGTGAAACGATCGAGGATTGCCGTGTCGTCGATCTTGTCTTCCACGCGCCGCATTCGCTGATCGACCGCCGGCAGCAGCCGGGCATTGCCCATGCGCCGCAAGGGGTCATCGTCACCATTACCGGCCGGGTCGACCGCCATCAGCCGCCGCCGCGCGGCAAACCCAACCTGCCCTATCGCGTCTTCCTGCATGACGAGACCGGCGAACTGGCGCTCACCTATTTTCGGGTCAAGGGCAATTGGCTGGAAAAATCGCTGCCGGTGGATGAGACGGTTATCGTCAGCGGCAAGGTCGACTGGTTCAACGGACGGCCTTCCATGGTGCATCCGGACTACGCGGTTCGGGCAAGCGAGGCGGAAAACCTGCCGCTGGTGGAGCCGGTTTATGGCCTGACCGCCGGGCTTTCGCCGCGGATATTGCGCAAGTCGATCGAGGCGGCCGTTGCCCGCGTGCCGGAAATGCCGGAATGGGTGGATGATGCGCTGCTCGCCAGGCAGGGTTTCGCCAGCGCGGCCGAGAGTTTCCGGGCGCTGCATGATCCCCGGGATGCAACGGATATCGATCCACAGGCACGTGCGCGCCGCCGGCTTGCCTATGACGAATTTCTCGCCGGACAGTTGTCGCTCGCGCTCGTCCGCCAGCGCCTTCGCAAGGTCGCGGGTACGCCGGTCCACGCCACCGGCGCGCTCTCCCGGCCCGTCATCGATTCGCTTCCGTTTTCGCTGACGGCGAGCCAATCCACGGCCATTGCCGACATCCTCAAGGACATGGGCGGGACCGAGCGCATGCTGCGGCTGCTGCAGGGCGACGTCGGCTCCGGCAAGACGATGGTGGCGCTGATGGCGATGCTGGCCGCGGTCGAATCCGGCGGCCAGGCCGTGCTGATGGCGCCGACCGAAATTCTTGCGCGGCAGCATCATGCGACCCTTGCGCGGATGGCCGCGCCGGCCGGCATCACGATTGACGTCCTGACCGGCCGCACCAAGGGCAAGGAACGCGATGCCATCTTGGACCGTATCGCGTCCGGCGAGACGCGGATGGTGATCGGCACGCACGCGCTTTTCCAGGATACGGTGAACTACAAGGAACTGACGCTGGCGGTGGTGGACGAGCAGCACCGCTTCGGCGTTCATCAGCGCCTGCGCCTGACTGCCAAGGGGATCTCTCCGCATATGCTCGTGATGACGGCGACGCCGATCCCGCGAACGCTGGTGCTCGCAGCCTTTGGCGACATGGATGTCTCGAAGCTGACGGAGAAGCCTGCCGGGCGTAAGCCGATCCAGACCGTGACGATCCCGACCGAGCGTACCGGCGATATCGTCGATCGTCTGGACGCAGCCCTTCGCGAGGGCAAGAAGGCCTACTGGATCTGTCCGCTCGTCGAGGAGTCGGAAGCCGTCGACGTCATGTCTGCCGAAGAACGATACGAAGGCCTCGCGAAGCGCTTCGGCAACAATGTCGGTCTCGTACATGGCCGCATGAATGGCGCCGAGAAGGACGCCGTCATGCTCGCCTTCAAGAATGGCGAGATCCGGTTGCTGGTCGCCACCACCGTCGTCGAGGTCGGCGTCGACGTGCCCGATGCGACGATCATGGTGATCGAACATGCGGAACGTTTCGGCCTTGCCCAGCTTCATCAGTTGCGCGGCCGCGTCGGGCGCGGCGACGAGGCTTCGACCTGCATCCTGCTCTACAGAGGTCCGCTCAGCGAGAATGGCCGATCACGGCTCTCGATCCTGCGTGACAGCGAGGACGGCTTCCTGATAGCGGAGGAGGACCTGAAGCTGCGCGGCGAAGGCGAGTTGCTCGGCACACGCCAGTCGGGCACCCCGGGCTTCCGCATCGCCAGCCTGGAAGCCCATGGCGATCTCCTGGAAATCGCCCGCAAGGACGCCGCCTATGTGATCGAGCGCGACCCGGACCTGACGTCGGAACGCGGCGAAGCGCTGCGGACACTGCTCTATCTCTACCGGCGCGACGAGGCGATCCGCTTCCTGCGCGCCGGCTAGATGCTAACCGGGGTAGCGTGACCCGGTTTCGACCGGATGCACGTCTGGTCGTCAGGCGGTCTTCTGCTGGCCGATCTTCAACGGCGCATTGGCAAGCGGCTTGTGGTCAGGCACCACAAGGCCACCGGAGATCAACAGCTTGGCGGCATCCTCCGCACTCATGTCGAGCGGAATGATCTTGTCGCGCGGTACGAACAGCAGGAAGCCAGCCGTTGGGATGGGAGTCGGCGGCAGAAACACCGTGACCATGTCCATGCCGCGGTCGTCGAACTTGGCGGCGATTTCCCCTTTGACGTCCGTTGCGATGAAGACAAGCGCCCAGAGGCCCGGGCTCGGATATTCGATGAGCCCTGCCTTTTTGAAGGACGACGACTGCTCCTGAAGCACCGTCTGGAAGATCTGCTTGGTCGACTTGTAGATCGTGCGCACCAGAGGCGTGCGGTTGACCAGGGACTCGCCGAAATTCACGATCGACCGGCCAACGAGGTTTGCGGTCAGGAAGCCGACGAGCGTGATCACGACGATGGCGACGAGCAATCCGAAGCCGGGGATGGCAACGGGAGAATAGGTGTCCGGATTATAGAAATTCGGCAGATACGGTTTCACCCATCCATCCGCCCATTCGATGAAGGAGCGGACGAGCCAGGCCGTGATCGCTATCGGTGCACAAATGATCAGACCAGTCAGGAAATAGTTTCGTAACCGGGTTGCGATGAAGCTCTTCTTCGTCGTCATGCGTCTTTCGCCTTAGATCACGCTTATGATTTCGGGTCGGATCGACCGAAAATCATAAACCTGATCGCTTCTCCAGTTAGAGCGGGATTCGGGCGGAAGACCCCGCTCCAACCTCACGCGCCCCCGAAGGCCGGATGATAGGCGACAGTGCCCGCCGCCATCGCGCCGGAGAGTGCCAGCGCCATGAAATATTGCGGCGCACAACCGAGGAATACAAGAGCCGATTCGTTGCGGAAACCGAACTTTTGATAATAGGCGGGATCGCCGACGACGACGCAGCCGGCAGCCCCTTCCGCCCGCAGCCATTCAAGGCCCTCGAGGATCAACTGCCTGCCGATGCCCTGCGCCTGAACCTCCGGCTTGACCGAGACCGGCCCAAGCCCGAACCAGCCGGATTCTGCCGGCGTCAGCGTGACGGGCGAAAAGGCGATGTGCCCGACAATGTCATCGTTCATCTCGGCAACCAGCGAGACGCTGAGCGCGCCGGCTTCGCGCAGGCGTTCGATGATGAGGGGCTCGCTCTGATCACTGTGCGGATGCCCTTCGAACGCGGCGACGGTCACGTCGCGGATCGCCTTCTCATCTCCTTGACGCTCATGCCGGACGTAGATCATTCGACGGTCACCGATTTGGCGAGGTTGCGGGGCTGGTCGACGTCGGTGCCCATGAACACCGCCGTATGATAGGCAAGAAGCTGGATCGGCAGCGAGAAGATCATCGGCGCGATGACCTCGTCGACGTCAGGCAGCACGATCGTCGCCATGGTTTCGAGCTTCGAGGCGGCAGCCCCCTTCTCGTCGGTGATCAGGATGATCCGGCCGCCGCGCGCGGCCACCTCCTGCATGTTGGACACCGTCTTCTCATAGAAGCGGTCATGCGGCGCGATGACGATGACGGGCATGTTCTCGTCGATCAGCGCGATCGGCCCATGCTTCAGCTCGCCGGCGGCATAGCCTTCGGCGTGAATATAGGAGATTTCCTTGAGCTTCAGAGCGCCTTCCATCGCCAGCGGGAAGCTGGTGCCGCGACCGAGATAGAGCACGTCGTCGTACTTGGCGAGTTGGTGCGACAATTGCTCGATCTTCGGCTGGATGGCGTTCAGAACCTGGCCCATGATGCGCGGCATCTCGGCGAGGCAGCGAACCAGCGTCTGCTCCTCCTCTGTGCTGACCATGCCGCGGGCGCGGCCGGCGCCGATCGCCAGCGACGCCAGCACCGCGAGTTGGCAGGTGAAGGCCTTGGTCGAGGCGACGCCGATCTCCGGACCGGCAAGGATCGGGAACACCGCATCG
>NZ_JBCHVG010000027.1:0-71387 GCF_050474445.1 Ensifer sp. B1-9 | reverse complement strand
GCGGATCGAGCGTCAGCGCCACGAACTCGGACCAGCCGAGCCCGCTTGCCCGCACCACCAGCCCCGACAGCGGGATCAACACGATCAGCACCAGCCAGCTCAGCGTGATCCCGAGCGATAGCCCAAACCCAGGCAAGACACTCGGCTGGCGAAACCGCCAGGGCGCAGTCTTCGTCGTATCCGTCAATGGCACTACCTTTGTCAAAGCTCACGAGACGTAATGAACCGCATTTCCTGCCAATGGCCCGGCGCGGCGCGAAGCAAGACGCGCAGCCAGTTTGACCGGCTGCGCGTCGATGTCCTTCTTATTGGCCCGGCTTGTAGAGCTTGTCGAAGATACCACCGTCACCGAAGAATTTCGGCTGGGCTTCCTTCCAGCCGCCGAAGTCTTCAATGGTTACGAGCTTCAACTCGCCGAAGCGGGCGATGTCGGCCGGGTCGGCCGCCGCCGGCTTGAACGGCCGGTAGTAGTGCTTGGCGGCGATCTTCTGGCCAGCGTCGCTGTAGAGGTAACCGAGATAGGCTTCCGCCACCTTGCGCGTGCCCTTGGCGTCGACATTGCCGTCGACGAGCGCCACTGGCGGTTCCGCCTTGATCGAGATCGACGGCGTGACGATCTCGAACTTGTCGGGCCCGAGCTCCTCGAGCGACAGATATGCTTCGTTTTCCCAGGCGAGCAACACGTCGCCGAGACCACGTTGCACGAAGGTCGTCGTCGCTCCGCGCGCACCGGTATCGAGCACCGGAACATGCTTGAAGAGTTCTGTCACATATTCCTGCGCCTTGGCGTCATCACCGCCATTGGCGGCGCGGCCATAGGCCCAGGCGGCCAGAAAGTTCCAGCGTGCGCCGCCCGAAGTCTTCGGGTTCGGCGTGATCACCTGGATGTCCGGCTTCACCAGATCGGCCCAGTCCTTGATGCCCTTGGGGTTGCCCTTGCGCACCAGGAAGACGATCGTCGACGTGTAGGGTGCGCTGTTGTTTTCAAACCTCTTCTTCCAGTCCGCCGGGATCTTGCCGGTTTGCTTGGCGATCGCGTCGATATCGGCTTCGAGCGCCAGCGTCACCACATCGGCCTGCAGACCGTCGATGACCGCGCGCGCCTGCTTGCCCGACCCTCCGTGCGACGTCTGGATCGTCACGGTTTCGCCGGTATCGGCCTTCCACTTCTCGGCAAAGGCAGCGTTGAAGTCCTTATAGAGTTCACGTGTCGGGTCATACGACACGTTCAGGATCGTCGTGTCGGCAAACGCAACACTTGCAGCTCCCAGCTGCAGGCCTCCGAGCACAATTGCCAGTCCCACTATTCCGGTAATTCGTCCAAAGACCATCTCGACCTCCATTGGTTACCAGATAAAACTATCAATTTAATCGACTGCTACAACGCAAACCGATGATGCTGGAGGCGGCTATCGGGAAATGTCCTATCGTTCTCGCGGCTTTTTCAGGAACGGTTTGCCTGCAACCGTCGCATTGGGCCGCGCCGGCCCGCCACGACAGTTACATGGAGCGCGTGGTGCCCGTGTCCAGTGGGCGCGCGTCGATTCTCCCTGCTGCCGTTTGGCGAAACGGTCCACCTAACTGCCTTCAATCTCGCATTCACGACAAATGCGGGGGGCGCTGAGCGAGCAGAGAATTCGGCACGGTCTCTAAGGGGAGGCTAGAGTACGTGGCCGCGGGCGACGATCGGCCAGGTGTCCTTCAGCGTGCCGCCCTCGACAATATGGACGGCATCGACCATGTTGGTCACGACGCAGGCGTGGTTGGGCACGATGCGGAGCTGGTCGCCGACCTCAAGGTTGATCGGCCCATCGGTGACGAGGCGGCCATGTTCCTCCGAAAGCTGGTCGATGCGGATGTCATCACGGCCGAGCACGTGACCATAGCCGGTCAGCCCTAGCAGGTCCGAGGTCAGCACCTTGCTGCCGGCATCAATGATCGCCCGGCTTTCGGAGGGCACCGAGACGACGGTCGCCAGCACCGTCAGGGCGCAATCGTCCCAACCGGCAACGCCACGCGAAACCAGCGAGCGATCGTTGTAGATGTAGGTGCCCGGCCGATACTCACTGGCAACAGGGGCGCCGGCGGCGTGCATCATGCTCGGGGTGCCGCCCGAGGTGATGGCGGGCACGGCGATGCCGTCGGCTTCGATCAATCGCTTCGCTTCACTCATGAAGGCCTGGACCTTCGCCTCGCCGTCGACCGGCGGATAGGTCATCAGGCCGCCAAAGAGCAGCCCAGGCGCATCCGCGATCCGGCGGGCCAGCCTCGCGGCTTCTGCCGGCGTGCCAACGCCACAGCGATCGGCGCCGGTGTTGCATTCGACGAGCACGCGAAGCGGTCTGTCCTTGTCCGCGAAAAAGCCCGCAAGCCCGTCGATGACGGTCTCATTGTCCGCGACGACGGCAAGCGCGACGCGGCCATTGAGCCGTTCCAGCCGTGCCATCTTGGCCTCGCCGAGAATGTTGTAGGTGATCAGCACGTCCTTGATCCGGTCGCTGCCCTCGACCATCGCTTCCGCCTCTGTGACCTTCTGGCAGGTGATGCCGACTGCGCCGGCCTCGAGCTGCAGCTCGGCCATCTGCGGCAGCTTGTGCGTCTTGATGTGCGGACGCACGCGAATGCCATGCTCGTCGGCATAGGCCTGGAAGCGCTCGATGTTACGCTTGGCAACCTCGAGATCGACGAGAACGGCCGGCGTTTCGATCGGCAAGGGCATGGCGGTCACTTCCTCTTCTCGCGCGGGACAATCTGTGATGAACGATTCTCACAAGAAGGAAAAGGCATTGCCAAGGCAATCCCCGCCATCGCCCGCAGGCAACCTCAGCTCCTCGCCAGCGACCGGCCGCTGTCGGGATCGAAGAGATGGAGGGCATCCGCTTCGACGGTGAAGGCGCGCTCCTCGCCCGAAAGAACCGTACTGCGCGGCGGCAGGCAGGCGGTGATGCGCTGCTCGCCGATCCGCGCCGTCGTCACGAGCTCGGGGCCGGTGAGTTCGACCACCTCGACACGGGCCTTGAACTGCGGCGCGGGTTCGTCACCGGCTGCAAGTCGCAGCGCTTCCGGCCGAATGCCAGCCTTGACGCGCTGGCCATCCGAGACAACGGCGCGGAAGCGGGCCGGCAGGGTGATTGCCTGCCCGTCGCCGGCGATCTGCAACTGACCTTGCGCAACGGTCGCATCAAGGATGTTCATCGGCGGCGAGCCGACGAAGCCGGCGACATAGAGCGTCGCCGGCCGGTCGTAGATCTCTTGCGGCGTCCCGAGCTGCTCGATCCGGCCGTCGCGCATCACCGCTATGCGGGTCGCGAGCGTCATCGCCTCGATCTGGTCGTGGGTGACGTAGACGACGGTGGTCTTCAGCATCTGGTGCAGGCGCTTGAGCTCCGTGCGCATCTCCATGCGCAGCTTTGCGTCGAGGTTGGAGAGCGGTTCGTCGAAGAGAAAGACCTGCGGATTGCGGACAAGCGCGCGGCCGATGGCGACGCGCTGGCGCTGGCCGCCGGAAAGCTGGCTCGGCTTGCGGTCGAGCAGGTTCTCGATCTGCAGCAGCTTCGCCGCTTCCGCTACCGCCTTCTCACGCTCGGCGGCCGGAACCTTGCGCATCTCCAGCCCGAAGCCGATATTCCGCGCGACGCTCATGTTCGGGTAGAGCGCATAGGACTGAAACACCATGGCGATGTCGCGGTCCTTGGGGTGGGCTCCGAGAATGGAGCGACCGCCGATCCGGATGTCGCCGCCGCTTGGCTCCGCAAGTCCGGCGATGATGTTGAGCAAGGTCGACTTGCCGCAGCCGGACGAACCGAGCAACACTAGGAACTCGCCGCTCTCCAGGTCGATATCGATGCCTTTCAGCGTCTCGATCTCGCCATAGCGCTTGTGAATGTTCTGAATGGCGAGAGCGCTCATGCGCCGGTCTCCTGAAGGTAGAACGAAAGCGGTTTGCCGTAGCTGCGCGGCAGGGTGGAAATCGCTTCGGAGGCGATGGCGACGCCGGTGCGAAGACAGGCTTCCAAAGGCATCTCGGCGGCAAGTGCCGCCAGGAACCCGGCATTGAAGACGTCGCCGGCGCCGATCGTATCGACCACTGAAACCGCGGGTGCGGCGGCCGACGAAAGACGGCCTTCCGCATCGATGGCGATCGCGCCATGGGGCCCCCGCTTGACGACGACGATCGCGCCCTCGGGCATGTGTTTCCGGAGTTCATGTGCGGCCGCGGTGGGGTCGGCAACGCCCGTCAGCGTCGTCGTCTCGACCTCGTTGAACAGCGCCAGCCGGCAGCGCCTCAGCCAGCCGACGGTCGCCGTGCAGTTTGTCTGTGTCCAGCCGTCGAGCGGCCAGCCGGTGTCAAGGGCAACGGCTATGTCGTGCACGTCGGTCCAGTCGAAGAAGCGGTCATAGTCCGCTGTTAGAGCATCGGTCAGGAAGGCACCCGAAAGCAGCGCGTAGCCGCCGCGCAGCTTCTCGCCGTCAAGCATCGCTCGAACCTCCTCGAAACTCAAAAGCGGGAGATGTCCGCGCGTCGTGAAGAAGGTGCGTTCGCCATCGGGATGGGTGATGCCGACGGAGAGCGTGGTCCCGACATTTTCGACCGTCCAGGACTTGGATCGCTCGGGAAAAGCCTCCTTCAGCCAGGTTCCGAACTGATCGTTGCCGACATTGGCGGCGATCGCATAGTCGACGCCGAGCGAGTCCCAGGCGAGCGCACTGTTGCCGGCGCAGCCGCCGACGCGCAGTTCGTCGTGATCAACGATGATTTCGGTGCCGGCTTTCGGCCAGGGGGCCGCCGGCCCGAGGATGAGGTCGACATTGGCGTTGCCGACCACGGCAAGAGGACGCATCGATTATTCGCTCCGGGTGATCTTGGTCGAGCGCACGGGAGTGCCGGCATTCTCGACGCGGGCTGCCGCAAAGGCGATCATGAAGGACTGGGCGACCGGCAGCATCGCGAAAATTGCCGCCATGCCGGCGGCCGGTGCAAAGGAAATGGTGGTGACGCCTTCGATCGGCGCTTGACCGGAGGCGTCGAAGACGATGACCGGCGAGCCGGCCCCGGCGGCGGAAATAGCCATGGCTTCGACGAGACCGGCGGTCGGATCGTTCGCCCGGAAGAGCACGACGCCAACCGACGGACCGAGCATTTCCATGGGTCCGTGGCGAAGCTGGCCGCCTTCGAGCGAGAAGCAGGGCAGGCGCGAAAGCTCGGTCAGGCCGAGGCCGATCGCTTCCGCCAGTCCCTGAAGCCGGCGGCCCGACGTGACGACGGAGCGGACGTCGCTCAACGCAGCAAGCGCTGTCGCCACATCGGGCGATTGCGGATGTTCCAGTGCCTGAAGTGCTGCGGCCGGGTCGTCGCCGAGGGCAGCGAGAACGGCAAGATGCAGGGCGAAGCTGATCGTCAGGCTGCGGGTGGCGGCAAAGGCCTTTTCCGTGCCTCCAATGCCGATGAGCGATGGTGCATTCTGCGCGAGGAAGGAGCCGCCTTCCAAGGTGAGGCCGAAGGTGTGTGGCGTTGCGCCATCGGTTTCGCCAAACCAGCGCAGCACTTCGGCGCTTTCGCCCGACTGCGAGGTCACGAGGATTGTCTTGTTCGCGATTGGAAGCGGCTGGCCGAGCTGTTCCGAGAGCGGCAGGGCAATGGCGTCGATGCCATGGGCGCGGTAGAGCGGCTCGACGGCGCGGCCAACGGCATGCGAACCGCCCATGCCGAGCAGCAGCAGCTTGCCCGTCGCCTTTAGCGACGCGGCAATCTGTGTTGCAAGGGCGGTTGCCTGGTGGAAGGAGGCGATCGCATCCGAAGCCTGACGCGCCATTTCACGATCGATTGCGACGAGCCCGGCCGGGCGTTGCGTGGTGGTCATAGCCGTCATCCTTTGACGCCGCCGCTGGTCAGCCCGGAAATCAGGGCTCGCTGCATGAGGAGGCCGATCAGCACCGGGGGCAGGGCGGCGAGCACCCCGGCGGTTGCGATCAGCCCGTAGTCGGAGACACGGCCGCCGGCGAGATCGGCGATGGCAACCGTGAGCGTCTTGGCGCGCAGATCGGAGGTGAAGAGCAGCGCATAGAAGAATTCGTCCCAGGCGAGCAGAAAGGCGAAGAGCGCGGAAGTTGCCATGACCGGTGCCGCGAGGGGTAGCGTGATGAGCCGCAGGATCTGGTCGAGGCGGGCGCCATCGATCATCGCCGCGCTCTCGATCTCTCTCGGAATGGAATCGAAGCCGGATTTCAAGAGCCAGGTGGTAAAGGGGGCCAGAATGGTGAGGTAGACAAGCGCCAGGCCGAACACGGAGTTCAAAAGGCCGAGATAGGCAAGTCCCATGTAGAGCGGCACGGCCAGCGCCACCGGCGGCAGCATGTAGGTGGCGATCACGCCATAGAGCGACCAGGAAACGCCGGGCGTGCGGGACACCGCCCAGGCGGACGGAATGGCGACAGCGATCGCCGCCAGCGTTGCCATGCCGGCGACCTTGATGCTGTTGAACAGCGAAGCCGTAAAGGCGGCGCCGGCGCTGTTCTCCAGCGTCGACAACAGCAGGCGGTAGCGCGACAGGTCGATTGTATCCGGCCACCAGTTGAGCGGTTTTGCCGAGAGGTCGGCGGCTGACGAGATGCTCATGACGAAGAGCCAGAGAATGGGGGCGAGGATGACCGCTGCCAGCAAGAGCGCCGAAGCGTAGACGAAAGCGGTGAACAGGGTGCTCTGGCGTTCCATCATGATGCTCCTGCGGCCTTGCGCACCAGTGCCGCATAGGCGACGGCCAGCACGGTCACGAGCAGCGTGACGATCAGCGCCAGCGAGGCACCCGATCCGGCGCGCTGGAAGGAGAAGGCCTCCTGATAGACGAGGATCGACAGCGTGCGCGTGCTGTTGGCGGGGCCGCCGCGCGTCATCACCCAGATGATGTCGAACACTTTGAAGGCCTCGATTGTGCGCAGCACGAGGGCGACGAGCAGAGGCCCCGCCAGATACGGCAGGATGACGTAGCGGAAGCGATTGAAGGGGCCGGCGCCATCGACGAGCGAGGCCGCGGCGATATCGCGCGGTACGGCCTGGAGGGCCGCGAGCGCGATCAGGGCAACCAGTGGAAAATTCTTCCAGCAGTCGGCGATGATCAGCGCCGTCAGCGCGGAGCCGGGCTCGCCCAGCCAGGAGCGGTAGCTGTCGATCAGGCCGATCTGCGTCAGGGCGGCGTTGAGCGCGCCATATTCGGGATTATAGATCAGCCGCCAGAGCGTGGCGTTGACCACCGTCGGCAGCGCCCAGGGCAGGATCATCAGCGCCCGCAGTGCGGTGCGACCACGGAACTGTTGATTGAGCAGAAGGGCCGCCAGCACGCCGAGCACCATCTCTGCGGTGACCGAGACGACGGCGAACCAGGTCGTCGTCATGAAGGCGCGCAGGAAGTTCGAGCCGCCGAGCATCTTGGCATAGTTGTCGAAGCCGACGAACGCGCCTTCGGTGCCGACGAGTTTGGCGTCGGTGAAGGACAGCCTGACCGTATCGACCAATGGCCAGCCGATGACCGCAATCATGACCACCAGCAATGGCAGCATGAGCAACCATGCGCGCGTCGTTATCCAGGTGCCGGACATGGGGTGGAAACCTTCTCGGGCCTAGGAAGCCCCGTCATGCTATCGCACATTGCCTCGGATCGTAACCGACCCAAGCGAATGATGCGCCAAATCAACGTGTTAAAGTCCTTGGACGCAAGCGTTCAACCGCCAAGCGCCATTTCCCGCGGTCCCCGGGCGGTTGCCCGCCCGGGGCTTGGGAGGACGGCTCAAAGGCCGCTGTTTTCGGCCGCCGTCTTCAAGGCGTCCTCAGGTGAAGCCTGGCCGAGCAGCGCTTCCTGGATCGCCTGCTGAAGGGCAGTCGAAAGTTCCTGATACTTCGGTGTCGTCGGGCGCGGATACATGGCCGCCAGGCCGCGCTTGGCGGCGCCGATCAGCTCTTCCTGGCCTTTGGTGACGCTCGCATCCTCGTAGGACGAGGCCCAGATCGGCAGGCTGAGCTTGGCATAGGCGTTCTGCGTCTGCTGCGAGGTCATGTAGACGATGTACTTCCAGGCCTCGTCTGGATGCTTGCTGGTCGAGGTGATGCCAAGACCCATCGAACCGTTGACGGCCGAAACCTCGCTCTTGCCTGCGACGCCCGGCGCCGGCACGACGCCGACCTTGCCGGCAACCTTGCTTTCCTTCGGATCGTTGGCAAGGTTGTACATGTAGGTCCAGTTCAGCGCGAAAGCGGCTTCGCCGTTCTGGAACACCTTGCGTACATCCTCCTCCAGGAATTCCTTGGAGTTCGGATTGGTGAGGCCAGAAGAATAGCTCGCCACCATGTAGTTGAGCGCGTCGAGGCCGCCGCCCGAAGTAAAGGCCGGCTTGCCGCCCTCGATGAACTTGCCGCCATAGGCGCTGACGAGGGTGGTGTAGTCGCAGATCGCGGCTTCGGCCTGCGACCAGCTCCAGGCGATCGGGGTTGCAAGCAGGCCCTTGTCCTTGATCACCTTTGCCTGTTCGGCAAGTTCGTCCCAGGTCTTCGGCGGCGCCTTGATGCCGGCCTTCTCCAGGATGTCCTTGTTGTAGAATAGGTATTTGGTGTCGAGGATCCACGGCATGCCGTAGCGCTTGCCGTCATATTCGACAGTCGTCCAGGCACCGGGCAGCACGCCGGACTTCATCTCGTCGGTGATGCGGTCGGTGACGTCGACGAGCACTTTGTTGGTGGCGTATTCGGCCGGCCAGATCACATCGAAGAGCACGACGTCGTAGCCGCCGCCGGATCCCTGCGCCAGCACGGTTTTGTCGTGCAGCCCCTCATAGGGCACGAATTCGAGGTTCACCTTGACGTCCGGGTTGGCCTTGGTGAAGGCCTCGGTCATCGCGCGCACATCCGCCTCGCTATAGGCCGCCTGGGCCATGAAGAGCGCGTTGAGCGTCGTTTCGGCATGCGCGTGACCGGCGAAGGAGACGCCGGCAAGGGTCGCGCAAAGCAGCGCGGTTCTTATCGATTTCAACATGATTGCCTCCAGTAACTTGAGCGTTTCAGCTTCCTTCGACGCGTCTCTTGGGTGCGCCGTATGCGAGAAGTCCGTCCGTTTCCGAGCGGCCGTCGACATATGCATTCGGAGCGCTCGCGACGGGGCTCCGCCGTCGCTCTCGTTCCCCCGGAGCTCATTTCGGCTCCTATTAAGTCAATTGTCTTGACTTATTTTTTGTTCAATATTCTAACAGTGTCAAGAGGGCTTTTTGGATGAACGATATGCGCCTGATCCGGGCGAAGAGCGGCACCAATCAGGAGGGAACGAGCGCACACAACCGGCGTGTGATGATCGACGCTCTGCGCTTGAACGGTCAATTGTCCCGGGCCGAGCTCGCCCGCGCGACGGCGCTCACGAAGCAGACGGTCTCCAACATCATCGAGGACCTAGAGCGTGACGGGCTCGTCGAATCGCTTGAGGCGGTGCGCAACGGCCGCGGGCAACCCTCCACACCCTATCGCCTGGTGCCGGAGGGAGCCTTTGCGATCGGACTGCAGATCGACCGGCACGTGACGCGGACCATCGCGGTCGATCTGGTCGGTCGGGTGCTTGCCCGCGGCGAAGCCAACCTACCCGCCGGCGGACCGGCGACCGGCGTCCGGACGATCCTGGAACTGATCGAGAAGACCCGTCGCGATCTCACGGCGATCGCCCCGCAATCGGAAGACCGGCTCGTTGGCCTAGGGGCGGCAATGCCCGGTCCCTTCGGTATCGAAGCCGATGACGACGACACCTGGATGATGGCAGCCTGGCAGAATTTCCCGTTGCTCGAAACGCTTGCTACCGGCACGGGGCTCGATGTCGGCCTACAGAACGATGCCGCTGCAGCTGCGACTGCCGAACGCATGGTTGGAGCTGCGCACGGCGTGGACCATGCCATCTGCATCTATCTCGGCTACGGCCTTGGCGCCGGGCTGATCCTCAACGGCGAGCTCTATCGCGGCGCCAATGGCAACGCTGGCGAGATCGGCATGATCCTCAGCCAGCCGCGAGGCGCATCGCTGGACGACCGCACGCCGCTCGAACACCGCGCCTCGATCGCTTCGCTCTGCAGGCTTCTCGACCTCGACCCCGCCGATCCCGAGCTGTACGCCCATATCGATGCGGTTGCCGCCGGTTCGGATGAGCGGGTGCGGCGCTGGCTCGACGCGGCCGTCTTCGAACTGCGCGCCGCTGTGCAGGCGCTCGAAACGATCTTCGATCCGCAGACGGTAATCCTGTGCGGCGGGCTTCCGCCGGGGCTCGCGCGTCTGCTCGTCGAGGCGATGATGCCGTTGCTGCCTTCGATCGCCGACCGGCGCGACCGCAGCCTTCCGCGATTACAGATCGGTTTCACCGATCCCTGGGCGGTGGCGATCGGTGCTGCGGCAGAGCCGATCAGCCGCACTTTCGATCCGCGCTTCTCAGCAATCCTCAAGACCCGGGCCAGCGCTGCCCTATGATCCCGGACTTCGGCGATCAGGTTCGTGGCTCGTCCAGACGCGCCAGTTCTGCAAATTCGGCGGCGAGAAAGTCGAGCAGGGCGCGAACGGAGGGTAATAGGCCCCGTCGCGACGGGAACGCGGCGTGGATGATGCCCGCCTTTGGCGCCCAATCCGGCAACACATCGACCAATGTGCCGTCCTTCAGGTCTTGCCGCACCACCATCGTTGGGAGCTGGCAGATGCCGACGCCATTGAGTGCCGCCAGCCGCAGGGCCACCATGTCCTCGGTCACGAGCCGTGGCCGGTGCCTGACGATTGCGGTTGCGCCGCCGGGACCGTCCAGCCGCCAGTCGTGACTTTGGCGATCGGGGTTCCAGGCAAGGCTCGGGAGCGCGCCGAGATCGGCCGGTGCGGGCGGCGCGGTCATGTCGGCAAGCAGCCTGGGACTGGCGACCAGCCTTTGCTTGCTCTCGGCAAAGCGCTTGACGACGAGATCGCTTTCTTCAAGCGGTGGAAAGCGGACGCGGATCGCGACATCGATGCCCTCGCGCAAGACGTCGACGCGGCGATTGGTGCTTTCGAGCACCACCTCCACCTTCGGACATTCGGCCATGAACCGGGCGATCATTTCGCCAACCTGGAAATAGACGACCGAGGACGGGCAGCTGACATGGACCACACCCTGCGGTTCGGAACGCGTGCGGTCGATCATCTCCTGCGCCGCTTCGGCCTCCACCAGCATGGCGACACAATGGCGATAATATTCCCGGCCGATCTCCGTGATGACGAAATGACGGGTCGAGCGCTGCACGAGACGCACACCCAGTCGCTCTTCCAGAAGGCCGATGCGACGGCTCAAGCGTGAGCGCGGCATGTCGAGCTTGCGGGCGGCGGCCGCGAAGCCATTCTGCTCGACCACGTCGACGAAAAGCCTGAGATCGTTCAAATCCTGCATGGGTATTGTCCTATTTTTGCGACACTATAGTCCGAAATACCCGTCTACCGCTAGATTTGGTGCAGTCATATCTTCCCTCCAACGCTCTCGCTGAAATGGCGAGGCCAAGGAGAAACAGCCATGAGAAAGATACTTGGCATTTTCGGGAACGCGCATCCGCATTGGGTTGGCGATGGCTTCCCGGTTCGCTCGCTGCTGGCGCGCGACCGCGTCGGCGATCACGCCAGCCCGTTCCTGCTGCTCGACTACGCAGGGCCGATGAACTTCGCGCCGGGCGTGACGCCGCGCGGCGTCGGCGTCCATCCGCACCGCGGCTTCGAGACGGTAACGATCGTCTACCAGGGCGAGGTCGACCATCGCGACTCCGCCGGCAATGGCGGCCATATCGGCCCGGGCGACGTGCAATGGATGACGGCCGCCGGCGGCATCCTGCATGAGGAGTTCCATTCGGAGCGCTTCACCAAAGAGGGCGGTACGCTCGAAATGGTCCAGCTCTGGGTCAACCTGCCGGCAACCAACAAGAGTGTCGAACCCGGCTACCAGACCTTGCTCGATCGGGACATTCCGACGGTGAGCCTGCCGGACGGCGCCGGAGCGTTGCGGGTGATCGCCGGGAGTTATGCCGGAGCGCAAGGACCCGCCCGCACCTTCACGCCCGTCAATCTCTGGGACCTGCGCCTGAAACAGCAAGGTTCGCTCGGTCTCGATCTGCCGGAGGGCCATTCGGTTGGCCTGGCGGTCCTGCGCGGCAATGTCCTCGTCAACGGTAGCGACCTCGTCGGAGAGGCCCAGTTCGTTCTCTTCGGACGCGACGGCGGCGGCGTGACACTGGACGCCAGCTCGGATGTGACGGCGCTCGTCTTGAGCGGCGAACCGATCAACGAACCGGTCGCCATGTACGGCCCCTTCGTCATGAACACCGAACAGGAAATCAGACAGGCGATGACCGACTTCCAGTCCGGGCGCTTTGGCAAGATCGCGAGCGCCTAGCACCGGCTGGTCGCGCGCCGGGCCGGAGCTCGGACGGCCTAAGGGCGGATACGCTTCGCCACAGATAACGAGCCTGACAAGGAGCAGCGGCCGCAACAGACCGGGCGTTGTCTCGATCCCAACAGAAGCCCATCAACAAGGAGCAAGACCATGACACCTGCAAATTTCAACGGACAGCGCCCGGTCATCGATCCCGACGACGCCGTTATGCTTCTGATCGACCACCAGAGCGGCCTGTTCCAGACCGTTAACGACATGCCGATGCCGAAACTGCGCGCCCATGCCGCGGCGCTTGCCAGCATGGCGACGCTGACCAAGATGCCGGTCATCACCACCGCTTCCGTGCCACAGGGCCCGAACGGTCCGCTGATCCCGGAAATCCATGCGAACGCGCCGCATGCCAAGTACGTCGCCCGTCGCGGCGAGATCAACGCCTGGGACAATCCGGATTTCGTCGCCGCGGTGAAGGAAACCGGCCGCAAGACCCTGATCATTGCCGGCACGATCACCAGCGTCTGCATGGCCTTTCCGGCGATCAGCGCCGTCCATGACGGCTACAAGGTCTTCGTCGTCGTCGACGCTTCGGGCACCTATTCGAAGATGGCCGAGGAGATCACTCTTGCCCGTGTCGTCCAGGCCGGCGTGGTGCCGATGGATACGGCGGCGGTCGCCTCCGAACTGCAGCGTACCTGGCACCGCGACGACGCCCAGCAGTGGGCCGAGATCTACACCAAGATTTTCCCGGAATATCAGTTGCTGATTGAAAGCTATCTCAAGGCGCAGCAGGTCGAGAAGAACCACGAGCAGCTCGACTCGCAGCGCGGCTGAGAACGCTGAGACGTCGCGAAAACCGACTGCAGGCACCCACGGCTGTTGTCAGCCGTGGGTGCCTTGCTTATCGATCAGCGCCGGTCGAGTTCCAGGATGGTCTGGAACAGAACCTCCGCGCCGCGGGCGCACTCTTCGGGCGAAGTATATTCTGCCTCGTTGTGCGAAAGACCGTCCTTGGAGGGCACGAAGATCATTGCGGTCGGCGTAATCGTCGCGATATGCGCCGCATCGTGTCCGGCGCCGGATACAACGTCCGTGGCCGAATAGCCGAGTGCTTCTGCGCTGTCGCGTACGGCACCTACGATCGACGGGTCGAAGGCGACCGGCGCCTTCGACCAGATGCGCCTCAGTTCGGCGTTGGCGCCGGCCTTGCGAACGGCATCCTGCAAAGCGGTTTCCATCTGGTCGAGGCCAGCCTCGGAGGGATGGCGCATGTCGATCTGGAGCCGGACGGAACCCGGCACGACGTTGCGCGAATTGGGGCCGACCTCGACGAAGCCGACGGTTCCCACACCGGGGGGATTCTCCCGGGCAATGTCGCGCACGGCAAGCACGATTTCGGCGGCGGCAACGAGCGCGTCGTCGCGCTGCGCCATCGGCGTGCTGCCCGCATGTGCCTCGGTGCCGGTGATGACGACATCGAACCAGCGCAGGCCCTGGATGCCGGTGACGACTCCGATCTCGGTTGCGGACGCCTCGAGCAGCGGTCCCTGTTCGATATGGAGCTCGACGTAGGCGGCGAAGGCCGTCGGTTCGAGCGTTCCTCTTCCGCGATAGCCGATCGCATCGAGGGCCGCGCCCACGGTGGCGCCTTCGCGGTCGCTAAGGGCATGGGCCGCATCAAGCGAAAGCGCGCCGGCAAAGACGCCGGATCCCAGCATCGCCGGGGAGAATCGCGAGCCTTCCTCGTTCGTCCAGTTGACGACCGTCAGCGGATGGCGGAGCCGCGTGGAGGTTTCCTTGAGGGTACGCAGGATCTCGACCCCGGCCAGCACGCCAAGGATGCCGTCGAACCGACCGCCTTGCGGCTGGGTATCGAGATGGCTGCCGACGGCGATCGCCGACAGCGCCATGTCCTCACCCGGATAGGTCGCGAAGATGTTGCCGATGCCGTCGACTTCGACCGAGCAGCCGAGCGCCCGGCACTCGCCGACGAACCAGTCGCGGACCTGGCGATCCTCCTCGGTCAGCGTCAAGCGGGTGACCCCGCCCTTGTCGGTCCCGCCGAACCGGGCGGTCGTGACGATGTCGTTCCACAACCGATCGCCGCTTGTCGCCGGCGTGTTGATGCGCTTGGGGTCAATGCGCAAGGCTTCGACGCTCATTTCGGCTGCTCCGGGGCATCCTTGTTGAACCGGTAGCGGAAGTCGCAATGGGTGGCGCCCTGCATCACCGTCTGGGTGCGTTCCAACGTGATACGCGGATCGTAACCGGTGCAGAAGACGCCGTCGCGGTTGCAGGAAAGCAGGTGCCCGATATGGCCGAGCCCCATCTCGCGATAGGTCTCGGCGTAGCGACAGCGCTTCACGTTGTAGTGGAACTCTTCGTCCGTCGCTTTCGTGACTTCGATCGTCAGCGCATCATCCTGGGTCCACAGATCCTGCAACTCCTGGAACGTGCGTAGATTGGTGCCGCCGGGCGTTTTTGCCGCAAACGTCCGGCCGGCCTCGATCGCGGCCTTTGTGATCGCCTTGTCGAGGATTGCCTGGGCGCGCTCCTCGCCGATTTCCTCGCGCATCGCCTCGTAGATCGGCGCGATGATGCCGGCCTCGATGCGGCGACGCGCGAGAATGCCGATTTCGCCGTCCATCGCCGCCCGCGACGTGGTTTCGGTATTTTCTTTGTCCGTCTTTTCCATGGAATGCCTCCCTGTCTGCATAGGGCAGAACGACAGGGGGAGGATACTACGGCAGTGATGCCTTTGTGTTGCAAATCTGTGCCGGAAGGATCCGATGCTGTGCAAATATTTTGCGCAGACTTGAGCTTGTGCCGGAATCAATCTCGCCGACGCACTGGTTTACGCCATCAACGCTCGCTGCTCGAAACGAACCAGCGATAATAGGGATTGTCCGGCTCGACACGCATCAGCAATTCCATGTCGCGCGCCCATTCGTCGCGATAACCGGCATAGGCGTTGAGCGATGCCTGGTAGAACAGCATCAGCCGGTTGTGGGCATCCGCCACGGGTTTCTCGAGCGCCGCGTCCGCACCGACAAGCGGTGCCTTGCTGCGCAGGGCGACGAGGTTTGGCAGGGTCCGCTGCAACTCGTCGGGCCGAACCCAGCTCGCATATTCGATCCGCGGCTGGTCGTCGGTCACCGGCAGGATTTCACCCGCATAGCGCTTGAGCCCGTCGCGATCGGTCATCCAGGTTGCCAGCAAATCCGCGACGCTGCTGATGCCGACCTCGCCAAGCGCAGAGACGAGGGCCGGGTCGGCCATCCGCGAAGCAATGCGACCGACGTCGAGTTCCTGCGGTTCGACGGAGCCGACCAGCAGCATCTCATGCAGTTCGGTCGACCAGAGCGAGGCGTGCGGGAAACTGTCGAGGAAGCTGCGCACGAGCGCGCGTGTGTCCTCGTCGTTCTGGGTGGCGATCGGCAGCCATTGCGCAACGAGACCGTTCGGCGCCAGACGTTCGCGTGTCAGTTGATAGAAGTCGGACGAATAGAGGTTGACGACGCCGACGGCCGATGGCGGCGGCGGTTCCAGCGTGATGAGATCGTAGCGCTCCGCGCTTCGCATCAGTTCTCGACGACCGTCAGCAACACGCACTTCGAGGCGGCTATCCTTTGCCGCATTGAAATTGCCGGTAAAGAATCCTGAGGCGCGGGCGACGGACGGCAGCAACTCGGCGGCAACGCGCCGGTCGAGCCCGGGATAGGCAAGCAGCGAGCCCGCGGTAATCCCGGTGCCGAGCCCGATCACCAGTGCCGATTTCGGTTCCCCCTTGTGGATGAGGAGGGGCAGGAGCGCCTGGAGCCGCATGTAGCGCAGCGACGGCATGGCATCGCCGGTATTGGAAACGCCTTGGATGTAGAGGCGGCGGAAACGCCGGTCCGGCTGGCCCTGTTCGATGACGGCGACAGTGGCGCCCAGCCCTTCTTCGTAAGAGATGACCGTACCGTTGCCGCGCGAGAGGTTCAACAGGTTTGCCAGGCGGTCCGACGGCACGGTGACGGCGATCAGCACCGTGACGATGCCGAGCGCCGGCGTCGCCATGCGCCAGCCCGCCCAACCGTTCTTTCCGCGACTGAGCGCAATGAGGCCGATGATGGCTGCGGTGAGGGCGAGAATGGCGAAGCTTCTGATGATGCCGAAGGACGGGATCAGCACGAATCCGGTCAGCAGCGTGCCAGCGATGCCGCCCAGCGTGTTCAAGGCGAGAACCCGCCCGGTGTCGCGCCCGACATTTTCGGGGTCGACGGCGAGCCGCAGCGCGACCGGGAAGGCGGCGCCGAGGATCAGCGTCGGGATGAAGACGATGGTGAGCCCCGCGGCAAGGAACCGTGCGCACATTCCGGCAAAGATGCTGCCGGTGATGCCGGCCACAGCCGCTTCGGCGCTGGTCTGCAACACCGTCAGCCAGGGGCCGAGCAGGGCGAGCTCGGCGAGCGCCACGAGGCCCGCCAGAGTGATGAGCAGGCCGAAGGTGCCCCAGGGATCCGACAGTCTGTCGGTCCGGCGGGCAAAGAGTGCCGCACCGAGCGCCAGGCCAGCAAGATAGGTCGCCAGCACCACCGAGAAGGCAAATGAGCGGGTGGAGATGAACTGGACGATCGCCTGCGACCAGGCGACTTCGTAGCCAAGCGCGACGCCGCCCGCGATCGCATAGAGGATCAGCGCGAGACGCGAACCGGCGCCTTGCGTTTCGGCAGGCTGCTCGGTTTGCTGCGTTTTGCCCATCCTTGCCGTATTCAGCGAGAGGGCCATGGCCGCGGCGGCAGCGCCAAGGGCGCCGGCGGCAAAACCGGTCGCCTGGACGCCGAGCGCTGGAACGATCACGAAGGCGACCGCCAGACAGCCGACGATCGCGCCGAGCGTGTTGGCTGCGTAAAGGCGACCGCCCTTCGCTCCGACCCCACCCGGCGCCCCTTCGAGCGAACGCAGCAGCACGGGGAGGGTGCCGCCCATCAGGAAGGCAGGTGTCGCGACGATCAAGACCAGCAAGGCCCAGGCGGCGAAGGCGCTGACGCCCTCGATCGCGACGAAGAGCGGGGCGATATGGGAAAGGACGACGGTGACGCCAGTGCCAAGCACGGCAACGCCGGTTTCCAGCAGGGCATAGAGGCGGAGCGGCCGTTCGGAACGGTCGCCGATGCGGCCGAGGGCGAAGCTGCCGAGCGCAAGGCCCAGGAAAAAGGCGCTGACACCGGTGCTGACCGCGTAAACGTCGATGCCGGTCACGAGCGAGAGCTGCTTGATCCAGAGAACCTGGAAGATGAGCGCGGCGGTGCCGGAGAGAAAGAGCATGAATGCGGCGATGGCCGGACCGAAGCGTGTCCGCCTTGCCGCCAAGTCGTGTTCATTCGACTCCTCGAAGGCGACCGTTCGAGCGGGCGGAATGTTCTTCGTCATCACGATACGCCATCTGAGCAAACGCAAGAAAGAGAAGGCGGCGCGTATGGCGCACCGCCTTCGATATTGTCATTGAGCCGGTTGGGTCTTGGCCAGGATCTCGTTG
This sequence comes from Ensifer sp. B1-9, assembly GCF_050474445.1. Lineage (NCBI taxonomy): Bacteria > Pseudomonadati > Pseudomonadota > Alphaproteobacteria > Hyphomicrobiales > Rhizobiaceae > Ensifer > Ensifer sp. B1-9. The sequence goes on along the minus strand of NZ_JBCHVG010000027.1, from coordinate 53,462 downwards.
ATCTTGGCATGCACGCCTTCTTCGATCTGATCGACCGAGAAGCTCGCCGGCTTCTGGCTCGGCGGATACTCAATGAAGGTCTCGAGGAAGGCGGCAGCCTTGATGACGCCCTGAGCGGTCAGATAGGCGTTCTTGGTGACCCAGTCGTTGTACTGGTCGGAAACGATGTCCGCGCGCTCATAGGGGTCCATGCGCAGATTGAAGATCTTCGGGACGCGCAAGCAGGTGAACGGATCCTGCCAGACATCGAAGCCGCCGGGCTTGCGCATTTCGCAGAAGGCCAGTTTCCAGTTGTCGAAGCGCATGCCGACGAGCTTGGCGTCGTCGTTGAAATAGTAGAATTCGTTGCGTGCGCTCTTCGGTTGCTCACCGGTGAGGTAGGGCAACTGGTTGTAGCCGTCGAGATGCACCTTGAAGGTCTTGCCGTCAAGATCGGTGCCCTTGAGCAGACGCTCCTTGATGTCCTTGTCGCCGGCTGCCGCCAAAAGCGTCGGGAACCAGTCGAGACCCGAGAACATCTCGTTGGAAACGCCCGGCTTGATCTTGCCGGGCCAGCGGATCATGGCCGGTACGCGGAAGGCACCTTCCCAGTTGGAGTCCTTTTCGCTGCGGAACGGCGTGGTTGCCGCGTCCGGCCAGGAGAACTGGTTGGGGCCGTTGTCTGTGGTGTAGACGACGATGGTGTTGTCGGCGATCTTCAGCTCGTCGAGCAGGTCGAGCAGCTTGCCGACGTCACCATCATGCTCGATCATGCCGTCGGCATAGTCATTGCCCGGCATGCCGCTCTGGCCTTTGTATTGATCGCGCACATGGGTGAAGAGATGCATGCGCGTCGTATTCATCCAGGTGAAGAACGGCTTCTTGGCTTCCGTCTGCTTCTTGATGAACTCCATCGCCGCCGCGGTCGTCTCGTCGTCGATGGTTTCCATGCGCTTGGTGTTGAGCGCCCCGGTATCTTCTACCTTGCCGTCGGCGAAGGAGTGCAGCACGCCGCGCGGCGCGTAGGATTTGAGGAAGGCGGGATCGTCTTTCGGCCAATAGGGCCGCTCCGGCTCTTCCTCTGCATTCAAATGGTAGAGATTGCCGAAGAATTCGTCGAAACCGTGTGCGGTCGGCAGGAAACGATCCTGGTCCCCGAGGTGGTTCTTGCCGAACTGACCGGTGGCATAACCCTGCGCCTTCAGCGCCTGGGCGATCGTCACATCACGGTCCTGGAGGCCGACCGGAGCGCCGGGAACGCCAACCTTGGACATGCCGGTTCGCAGCACCGTCTGGCCGGTTATGAAGGTGGAGCGGCCGGCGGTGCAGCTGTTCTCGGCGTAATAATCCGTGAATATCATGCCGTCCTTGGCAATCCGGTCGATGTTCGGTGTCTTGTAGCCGACGACGCCGAAGGAATAGGCGCTGATGTTGGTCTGGCCGATGTCGTCGCCGAAGATCACGAGAATGTTCGGCTTGGCGGCATCCTGCGCAAAAGCAGGGAGCGCCGAGCCGGAAATCGTCGACATCAGCACGGTGCCGGCGAGCGCCAGCGCTTTCGGTTTCGTGGACCGCTCGACGGCACATGTCGCGAACCGCCCAAGCCTGTTCTTCAAATCGATACTCATTTCAAATCTCCCTGAGGCCGCAAACAATCGCTCTCGGAATGCAGACAAGGTTCGAATTTACCGACGTAATCTCCGCGCGAACGCGCCCGCGGGTAAGTACGTAACGGTTACGAAGGCGCACGCACGCGTGTGACGGAGGCGACGCGTGGGGCCTCAGCGGCTCTTCCGCAACGTACTGTCGAACACCGGGTTGAGTTCGGGCAATTCATCGGCCGCTTCGCCGCCATCGTCGGAGAACTCATCCAGCCAACGTCGCCGGGCCGACTTCAACCCACTTCGCAGACGGGCGAAATCGGAGCGCTCGTGTTTTGATTGCGCAGTGCCGTAGCGGCTCTGCCGATGGCGAGCAAAGGCGCTTCGCGTCTCCGGATCGGCAAACCGATCCAGCCATTTCGCAAGCGGCACGTTGCCGGTCTTGCGCGACCATTTATCGAGCGCCGATTCCAGCCGTGTCCTGTCGTGGTCGCGGCAGGCATCGAGAACGTGTCGGAAGGCCGTCTCCTCTGATTGCGCTTTGCGCAAGAGCGCCGCACCGATCCAGCTTTCCAGCCGGCCAGCCAGATTGGCGGCAAGCTGGACCAATAAGGCAAATGCGAGGACGGCGGCCACGGCAGACGTCCACCACAGCCAATCAATTGGTTCCTCGGCGCGCGGCGGCGGGGGCGGCGCAAGGGCAACTTCCGTTGCCGGTGCCGCGCCGACCACGACCTTCGCTCCGTCGGCCTCGGCCGTTTCGGCTTTTCCGGTCGCGGGGTTGAACCATTCCAGTGTAATCGCCGCCAGCGAGAAGGTTCCCGGCACCGCAAAGACATAGGTTACGGTGTCCTTGCGCAGTCCCGCGGCAACATCGCCGCGTGGCGTGCGCTCCTCCGAGAGCACCGGATCGTCCCGATAAATCTTGACGCCCTCGGGCGCTTCGAAGGTCGGTTCGGGGATCATCATCGGAGCCAGGCCGGTCGCGCGGGTGGTGACCGTGCGCACGAGCGCATCACCCGCATGCAGGCCGGCCGCGTCCCGGTCGAATGTCTGCGTGATCGTTATTTCCCCGGCGGTGACACCGGGCGCACCGGCGGCGCCTCCGGGAACCGCAGCAACGGTAAATTTGAGCCGTGGTACCGCCACCTTGCCTTGTGTCGTCTGGCCGGGCACGGCGGCATAGCCGAAGGGGATCACGATCGTCGGCAGGGCATAGTGACCCGCTGCCTGTGGCGTGATCACATAGGTCTTGCGGATGCCGGAAAAGGCCTCGCCATCAACAGTCTCATTGAGGTTCATGCCACGGTCGTCGGGCATGGTGACCACCGCACCCGGGAGATCGAACAAAGGAAATTGCGGCGGCGCCAGGAAATAGTTCGGCACGAAGACGTCGATGTCGATCTCTACCTGCTGCCCGGCATAAATCGTCCCCTCGGTTGCGAGCGTGGCGCGCGCGAAGGGGTTCGCGGCGAGCGCGTTGCCGGCGAACCAGAGCGACAGGCCGACGAGCCAGGCGAGCAGCCGAGGCAAATTGGACGAGGCGCTCACGGTGTCGCCTCCTTCGCCTCGATCGCAAATTTGCGGGCGAGCAGCTCGGCGGGCGAGACCTGGATGTTGCGCATCCACATGTCCGCCGTCTGCGGTCCACCCTGGATCGTCGCGTCCGTGCCCTTCTTCCCCTGGTCGTCGAACTGTACCTGATCGGGGTCGATACCCGCCTGTTCCTGTTGCTCGTCCTGTTCCTGCTTGTCCTTGTCGGCCTTGAACTTTTCGGCAGCCGCCAGGTTCCTTTTCGCGTCGGGCCAGTCGGGGCGGCGGTTCAATGCCTGCTCATAGGCAGCGATCGCCTCTTCCGCCTTCCCAAGGTGCATGAGGGCGTTGCCCTGGTTGTAGTAGCTTTCGGCCGTATCGGTCTCAGCGAAGGCGTCGATCGCGTCCTGGAAACGACCGGCACGATAGAGTGCCGCCCCGCGCCAGTCGGGATCGGCGAACTTTTCAGCCGCGCCCGGGAAGTCACCTTGCTCGAAGGCGCGACGGCCCTGCTGGTCCGGCGTCAGCCAGAGATCGAGGAAGCGGTCATCGGCGGCCTGCGCCCGTTCATTGCCCGTAAGCAGGGCGACGGCGACCAGATAGACTGCCCAGCGCACGGTCCAGCCGCGCCGGAACCAGAACAGACCGAAGACGGCGATCGGGATCGTCAGCCACCAGCCGGCATCGTGCCAGCGGGTCAGCCCCTCGGCGGTCTTTGCGGCAAAGTTGGTCTGGATACGCCTGACGATCCAGCGCACGTCGGCATCGTCGGCCGTGACGGTCGCGACCTCGGCCTCGGACGCGGACTGCAACGCCTTGAGGCCGTCGACATCGAGCTTGGAGCGAACGTGAGCGCCCGTCGGGTCGGTCAGGAACCCGCCGTCGGCGGTCTTCACCGGCCCGCCTTCGGCCGTGCCGATACCGAGCACCATCAGGGCGTTGCGGCCCTTGTACCGGCTGAACGCCTGAAAGGCGGCGCGCTCGACCCCGTCGGTCATGAACAGGATCGTGCCGGGAACGGTTTCATTGGCCAGAGCCTTCTCGACTTCCTGCAGGGCCTTTGCCGTATCCTTGCCGTCGACCGGCATGATCTGAGGCGAGAGGGCGGCGAGATAGGTCTTGACCAGCGCTGCATCGTCGCTGAGCGGCAGCACCATATGGGCGGAGCCGGCATAGGCGAAGAGCGCGGTGCGCGAGCCCTTTCTGAGGCTAAGGATATCCTGGACCTTGAGCTTGGCCCGTTCGAGCCGCGTCGGAGAGATGTCCGTCGCATTCATGGTCGGATTGAGGTCAATGGCGATTGCCAGCGGCGCGGTGTCCTCGACGAAGGGTGGGCGCTCGCGCTGCCAGGTCGGCCCAGCGGCGGCGATGGCCGCTACGGCGATCAGCGCCGCCGTGATGTGAACGGGTTGGAGGCGCCGCTTGCCGCCCTTTTCGACCAACAGGTGATCGAGCAGATGCGGCGCGATCATGCCCTGCCATTGCGAGCGGACATCTCCTCGCCGGCTGACGAGGTAGATGAGCAGAGGGGCGGCGACCAGTGCCAGCAGCCAGAGCGGTCTCAGGAAGTGGAAATCCGAGATCATGGCGCTGCCTCCTGCCGCCGGCGACGCTCGGCAAGCGAAGAGAGAAGCCACATGATGGCGTGATAGGCGAGGACGATCAGCAGTGCTGCGCCAAGTGGGTAGTGGAACAGTTCGATGCGCGGTCGCCAGGACAGCGTCTTCTGATTGGCCGGTGTCAACTGGTCGAGCAGTTCGTAGATGTTCTGCAGGCTCGCCTGGTCCTGACCGAAGAAATAGCGGCCCTTCGTCGTCTCGGCGATGCCCTGGAGGGTTGCCGTGTCGAGCTTCTGCTCGCCTTCTGCATTGGGGTCGCCGATGCCGACGGTGTGAATCACCACCTGTCTGTCGGCGGCGATGCCGGCGGCCTTGTCGGGCGGCATCTTGCTGGCGGTGTCGTTGCCGTCGGTCAGGAGGATCATCACCTTGTCCGGCGCGGTGCTGGCGTCGAACATCTTGATCGCGAGGCCGATCGCGTCGCCGACCGCGGTGCGCGGACCGGCCATGCCGGGCAGGCTGTCGGCCAGCATCAGCTTGACGGTCGCGTGGTCGAGCGTGAACGGCACCAGCGGATAAGGTGCGTCGCCGAAGGCGATCAGGCCGAGCCGATCATTCGGCCGCCGGTCGATGAAATCGGCGACCACCTTGTGAACCGCCTCTGCCCGGGTCTGCAGTTCGCCGGAGGGAGCGCGAAAGTCCCGCGTATCCATTGACTGCGAGAGATCGATCGCCAGCATCAGGTCGCGCTGCGGCTCGGTCTTCTCGATCGGGGGCTCGACATATTGCGGGCGCGCCAGCGCCAGCACGATCAAAGTCCAGCAGATCGGCGCAATCACCTTCTGGCCGAGATTGGTTCTCGGAACGACCGAGCCTTCGGTCGGACCGAGATTTGCGGCGGCGGTAATATCCTTGAAGAAAGGTATTCTGACGGCGGCCGATTGCTCGCGGTAGGGCGGAAGCAGCCACCAGACGAGGAAGGGCAGCGGCAGGAGGATCAGCACCCAGGCATGATCAAGCACGTACATGGTGTGCCTCGATCCAGTGACGTGCCGCGGCAACATAGGCCTGCGCTTCCGGCTCCGGAACCGCGCAAAGCGCTGCGCTGCCGCGATATTCGGCCTCCTCGAAGAAGCGCGCCGAGGCGATCGGAAACACGGGGCCGCCGGAATGGATATCGAGGAAAGCCGTCCAGCCCGTGCCGTGGAGCCCGGCTATTGTTTCGCGCGGCCAGAGCACCAAGGCGGTGCGCTTCAGGAGGACGGGCAGGGCGACGAGCGCTTCGCCACGGGTGGGGGGGGCGGTCAGCCGTCGTTCGATCTCCTTGAGGTCGGCGAGCGCTTCGCGACGGTACCGATTGGTCTCCCAACGCCGGTACCAGTGCCAGCAGGCGAAGGCGATCAGCAGGAGTATGACGCAGCCGAGAACCGCCCATGCCACGGTCTGCGGCATCATCGAGACAGGCTTGGGCATGGCGATGTCCGCAAGCTCTCGAAGGGTTGCCTCGAGCAACGGATCTTTTGCTGGGGCTGCCGTCGCCATCGCTATCGCCTCCGCTGCCGGCTGGCGAGCTGGCCGAGCATGGTGCGTAGTTGCGGCGCGACTTCCTCGGCTGCCGAAATCGGCAACATCGGCAGACCGAGCTCCTCCTGCCAGGCGCGCAGCGCCCGCCCGCGCTTTCTGGCGAAGCTGTCGATGGCCTCGCGAACATTGCCGTGGCCGAATTGGACTTCGGCCTGAAGCAGCCCGCCGCTGAAGACGATGTCGCCCTTGCGGGGCAGTTCGAGCAGGAACGGATCGTAGATGAGAACGGAGATCACATCATTGTGGGCCGAGAGCTTCAGGAGCATGTCGCGGGTTTCGAGGCTGTAGCCGTCGAAATCGCTGATGACGATAATCAGGTGATCGTGCCGCGCAATGTTGGCGACGGTGGAGAGAACCACGTCGAGCTGTTCCCCGCCATGCGGCGCGTGCGAACCGGCCTGCAGTGCCGTGTTATGGCGAACGATGCTGTCGGCCAGGCGGATCACCGCTTGCCGGCTGCGATAGGGGCGCACCTCGGTCACCTCTTCGTCGCCGAAGACAAAGCCGCCGACGCGATCGCCGCGCGCCAGCACGCGCCAGGCCGAGAGCGCGGCGACTTCCGCAGCCGCGACCGACTTCATCGCGCGGCGGCTGCCGAAGAACATGTTGATGCGCTGGTCGACGAGGATCAGCGCCGGCCGGTCCTTCTCTTCGTCATAGACTCGGACGACCGGCTTGCCGGTGCGCGCCGTCACCCGCCAGTCGATGGTACGGATGTCGTCGCCGGGGAGATAGTTGCGCAGTTCTTCGAATGAGAGCCCACGGCCGCGCATGCGCGATTCATGACGTCCGGCAAGCAGTCGCCGCACCGGTGCTTTACGCAGGAAGGTCAGGTCGCGGGCCATGGCTTCAAGGCTGACGAGCGTGTCGACCGACGTATAGACGCCGGTCGCATTGACCTGGCGGGGCTTTACGATGCCGCGGGAACGGGCGAGAGCCGGCAGGGATATGGCCATCGACAGACCTCCATCCTTAGGCAACCGCGACGAGTTCGACGATGCGGTCGATCACCTGGTTGGCGGTGGTGCCGCCCGCGTGCCCTTCGTAGGAGAGCACCAGCCGGTGGCGAAAGACGTCATGCACGGTGGCCTGCACGTCGTCTGGGGTCACGAAATCACGCCCGTTCAGCCAAGCGTGCGCCCGCGAGACCTTGTCGAGGCCAATGACGCCGCGCGGGCTGACGCCGACCTGGAGCCATTTGGCGAGGTCCTTGTCGACCTTGTCGGGATAGCGGGTCGCCATGACGAGCGCGACGATGTAGTTCTCGATCGCTTCGGAAACGGTGATCGCCGATATCTCCTGGCGCGCGGCAAACACTGAATCCTGGGCGAGTTTTTCCGTTGCGTGATTGTTGGATTTCGCGTGGATTTCCTCGGACCGCACGAGCCGCATGATGTCGGCCTCCGACGCAGCGTCGGGGTAATCCACTTGGATATGCATGAGGAAGCGGTCGAGCTGTGCCTCCGGCAGCGGGTAGGTGCCTTCCTGCTCGATCGGGTTCTGGGTCGCCATCACCAGGAACAGGTCTGGCAGGGTGTGACGCTTGCCACCGATGGTGACCTGGCGTTCCTCCATCGCTTCGAGCAGGGCGGATTGCACCTTCGCCGGCGCACGGTTCACCTCGTCCGCCAGGATGAGATTGGCGAAGATGGGGCCTTCCTGAAAGCGAAACTCGCCTTTGGTGCCATCGGAAAAATAGATCTCGGAGCCGGTGATGTCGGCAGGCAGAAGGTCGGGCGTGAACTGAATGCGCGAAAGCTCCGCGTCGAGGTTCTTCGCCATGCTCTTGATGGCACGGGTCTTGGCCAGCCCCGGCAGGCCCTCGACGAGCAAGTGGCCGTTGCTAAGCAAGCCCAGCAGCAGCCGCTCTATCATGCCTTCCTGGCCGACGATCGCTTCGCCGATGCGCTTGCCGAGTTGCTCGATGTCGTCGCGTGCACCCATGAATTCCTGCTCCCTCTGCCTTTCGGGCAGCATCAGTCATCATGAAATTTCGGCAGAGCTTATTGTTAAATCAGGTCAATTGGAAAGGACGTAACAGTAACAAAGATCAGGCAGGAAGCGCATTTGCCCGATTTCGACCATGGCCCGCGAGTTTTGCTTGTCGTCGTAACGGTTACGCACTTTGGATCGAAGGGAAATGGCGTTAGCCTGCAGCGACTTGGTGGTCGAAACCGCCGCTTCGGGGAGATGGAAGCCGCATGCCCATGTCGCAGAAGAGACCGCTTCTCAACGAAACGCCGGCGGCGATCAGTGCGCGTGAGCCGATCTGGATCGAAGGCGGCACTTTCGTCATGGGTTCGGACAAGCACTATCCGGAGGAGGCTCCGGCGCATCCGGTTACGGTGGGCGGATTCTGGATCGACGTGGCGCCGGTGACCAACCGGCAGTTTGCCGCTTTCGTCGAGGCGACGGGCTATGTCACCGAGGCGGAGAAGACGCCTGATCCCAAGGATTATCCGGGCGCACTGCCGGAGATGATGCGCGCCGGGTCGGTGATCTTCGATCCGCCGAAGAGGATTTCCGGCAGCAGTCCGTCGCAATGGTGGAACTTCAAGTTCGGCGCCGATTGGCGGCGACCCTATGGGCGGCAGAGCAACATCCGCGGCAAGCTCGATCATCCGGTCGTCCAGGTTTCCTATCTCGATGCCAAGGCCTATGCGGAATGGGCGGGCAAGGACTTGCCGACGGAGGCGGAATGGGAGTTCGCGGCAAAGGGCGGGCTCGAGGGCGCGGAATTTGCCTGGGGCGACGAACTGGTGCCGGAAGGTCGCTTCATGGCGAACACCTGGCACGGCATGTTCCCGACGGAAAATCTCAGGCCCGATGGCTTCGAACGGACCTCGCCGGTCGCAAGCTTCCCGCCGAACGGCTACGGCCTCTACGACATGATCGGCAATGTCTGGGAATGGACGAGCGACTTCTGGTCGACCCATCACCCGGCGCCGGCGCAAAAGAGCTGCTGTATCCCTTCCAATCCACGCGGCGGCGACAGGGAGGCGAGTTTCGATCCGAGACAGCCGACGATCCGCATCGCCCGCCGGGTGGTGAAGGGCGGTTCGCATCTCTGCGCACCCAGTTATTGCCGCCGCTACCGGCCGGCGGCGCGCCATGCGCATGAGGAAAACGCGGCGACCACCCATATCGGTTTTCGCTGCATTCGGCGGTCCTAATCCTTTCAGAGGATTCAAATCGTTCCCGCAAGGAGGATGCGTGATGACGGCAATTGCAACGCGATCCAATGCCACGCCAAGCCGGCGCCGATCGCGGTTCGCCGGTCTCCTGTTCCTGCTTTCGACCGCGTTGGCGGCGCCGGCTGCCGCCGTCGCGGCCGATGCGCCCGCCGACAATCTTCCGTCCTGGAACGATGGTGAGGCGAAGACGGCCATCGTCGATTTCGTCACGCGGGTGACCAGCGAGAACGGCGCGGACTTCGTGGCGCCGGAGGAACGCATCGCCGTCTTCGATAATGACGGCACGCTGTGGACCGAGCAGCCGACCTACTTCCAGGGCCTGTTCGCCGCAGACCGCGTCAAGGCCATGGCGCCGGAGCATCCGGAATGGAAGGACAAGGAGCCGTTCGCATCGCTGTTGAAGGGCGACATGGCGGGCGTCGCCGCCGCCGGCGAGAAAGGCCTCGTCGAACTCGTGATGGCGACCCATGCCGGCATGACGACGGATGCGTTTACCAAGACGGTCAAGGATTGGTTCGCGACGGCCAGACACCCGCGTTTCAACCGTCCCTATAACGAGATCACCTATCTGCCGATGCGCGAGCTGCTCGATTATCTCAGGGCCAATGGCTTCAAGACCTATGTCGTCTCCGGCGGCGGCATCGAGTTCATGCGGCCAATGACCGAACAGATGTATGGCATCCCGCCCGAACAGGTCGTTGGCAGCAGCATCACGACGAAATATGAACTCGACGGCGATACGCCGGTGCTGACGCGCGAACCCAAGATCGACTTCATCGACGATGGCCCGGGCAAGCCCGTCGGCATCAACACGTTCATCGGCCGGCGGCCGATCTTTGCTGCCGGCAATTCCGACGGCGACTACGAAATGCTGCGCTGGGTTACGGCGGGCTCAGGCCCTCGCTTCGGCCTGATCGTGCACCATACGGATGAGGAGCGCGAATGGGCCTATGACCGGCAATCGCCCGTCGGCAAGTTGGACAAGGCGCTGACGGAAGCCGGACAGAGAAACTGGCTGCTGGTCGACATGAAAGAGGACTGGCGCAAGATCTATGCCTTCGAGAAGTAGGGGGTGGTCAACCCCTTACGGTCAGCGTCCGATGTCGATCGACTTGCCTACGACAGTCGGCGGGTGCCAGCCCTCTCGGCCGCGCTCCGGTAACGATGACCTATGGTTCGACAAAGCGTCCGAACCGATCTGTCGTCGACAGGGATAGCTTTGGCAATGCCGGGGCCCTGCTGGCGTATGGAACTCGCCGTATCGAGGGCCAAATTCGGACGCTCACCTCGTTGGCGTCAAGACTATCGGGGCAAAGTTACTGTTACGTACTTCCGAAACGAAGCGGCTATCGTCACCCTAACCTTCGAGGGAGAGGTCTGCTCCCGCCGCCAGCTTTGGTTGAGCGCGTCAGCAGACCGATGTGTCGTCACGATCCCGGGAAAATAGTCCTTGAGAAATGGCGCCGACCTGTCGGGTTGGCGGTAAGGTCATCGATTGTCGATCAGGCGGGTAGCAAACAATGCCCAACGCGGCCATCCAGCGCGGACTTTTGAAGCTTATGCTGAAGCTCCCGGCGCTGCGCGGTCAATTGCAACTCCTGGGCGCCAAGAATCTTTCTCTTTCCAGCCTCTGCGAGGCCTACGAAGAGGCGAGCTCGATGCTCGACCGGCAACGTAGGCTTGATCCTCTGGATCATTCGATGATCTCGGAGTATGAATTGATCTGTCGCGAGATCGAAGAAGAGGTAATTTCTATCTGTATCATCGATTCAGGCCGCGAACCTAGCCCGTTGTGATTAACAAATAGCCTTCTTGGATTCATACATTTCATGTAAATCCTATAAGAACTTTGTGGGATTTTCTGGCAGTTCTTGCCCCGCTCTCAAATGGCTCGTTTCCTTTGCAAAAATGTTTTGTGACGGCGCGATATTTTGCTTTTCGTCACTGTAGCTCTCGTTTAGAGTTCGTCTCGCGTTTGCACTCTCTTTGGGGTTGTGGGTAGTTGGGAGCGCGTCATGGAAGCCAGAAATGCGGGTCTAGCGGCTCAGTGTGGCGTTGCTGAATGTGATGCACGCGCTGCACTTGACCATGTTCTTGCCGATAGCCAGTTTCACGCGACGGAACGCCACCGGAAGCTTCTGCGCTACCTGGTCGACGAGTTCTTCGCCGGCCGCTCGGGGCAGGTCAAGGCCTACACGATCGCGATCGACGTTTTCGGCCGGCCGGCCTCTTTCGATCCGGCAACCGATCCGATCGTGCGTGTCGAAGCCTCGCGGTTGCGCGCGGCGCTGACACAATATTATGAGACCGTTGGTGAGAAGGAGAGGCTTCGTATTGAGCTTCCGAAGGGAAACTACGTTCCGCACTTCGCGACAAGCGGTTTGGCACGAAGCCCTTTGGAAATCGCAGCGGATCCCACTGAAACGGGGAGCGGACAGGAAGAACCGGCAGACGTCGCATCCGCCCCTGTTCGACGGCCGCGTCGTCCGCTCGGCGTGATTGCGGCCGCTGCCACAGGGCTCGCGGCCATGGCTGGAGCCTTCTATCTCTCCGTCGTTGAACGCCTTCCATGGCAACCAGTGCTTTCCGCCAAGCCGACGATCGTCATCGACGTTCCAGCGGGCAGCGGAGCCGGTGGCGAAGAGCAGAGGAAGGCTGGCGACTACCTGATCCATGCATTGTCACAATTTTCCGCCGTCCGCACTTTGGCGCCGGCGCCGGGCGTCGATATCGCATCAGTTACCGGTTGGGTCGCGTCAGCACCGCAGGTGAAGCTGCAGGGGAGCAAGGAATACCGGCTCTCGGTTGCGTATAGTGCCGACGTCAAGGAGCATCAGGTCTCGTGGCAGATTGTCGATGCGCAAAGCAATGAGGCGCTGAGAGCGGGTACCGTGAAAGCCGATATAGACTACGGTGATGCCCAAGCAGTTCAGGAAAAACTGCTGGCTCGGCTCGCTCGCTCGCTCGCCGGAGAGGAAGGCGTCATCGTCAGTCTGGAGGCGGCGCGGCAGCTCGTGACGCCGTCGATCGGCTACGGTTGCGTGCTGCTTGCCGATGTCGCGGTGTCGCGGATCGACCCGGAAGGCTTGGCCTCGGCCCATGCCTGCCTGGAGCAATCGGTGACCTATCAGGCGGCGGATCCCGATGTGCTTGCGAGCCTCGCCATGGTGCTGGTGGCGACCGGCGAGGCGAGCGCCTCGCCGACAGTAGCGGCGCGGGCGGTGAAGCTGGCGGACAAGGCCGTGGCTCTCGCACCGCAATCGAGCCAGAGCTACATCGCGCAGATGCAGGCCCGCTTCGCCACCGGGGACACGGAGGCTGCGTTCTTGTCCGGTCGCCGTGCCGCTGCGCTCAATCCGCTCGATGACGCCATTCCCGCTCGGCTCGGTCTGCTGCTCTTCGTCAGTGGGCAATATTCGGAGGGTGTGAGCCTCGCGCGGGTGGCGGAAGTGGGCTGCGAGTATCTGCACCGCGACGCAGCGCTCACACTGGCGCTCGAAGACTATCGCAACGGCAGATACCGCGAAGCGCTGAAACGTGCGCGCCAACTCGCCAATCCCGCCGACAGCGCCGTCAACCTCCTGCGGATAGCCGCGGCAGGTCAACTCGGTCTGACGAGAGAGGCCACCAGCGCCCTTGACGGTTTACACTGGAACAAGGTTGGCGCGACGCGGTCGATAGAAAGCGAACTCGCCGCGCGCGGTTATGCGCCCGAACTGATTGCGCTTCTCGATGACGGTCTTGGCAAGGCCGGCGTCCGTCTCGCCGGCCTGTACTGATCGTTTGCGAGGCGTGGCTTTTCAGTTCTCCGTGGCCACGCGCACAATCAGCTTGCCGAAGTTGCGGCCTTCGAGCAGCCCGATGAAGGCATTCGGAGCGTTCTCGATGCCATCGACGATATCCTCCTTGTAGCGAACCTCGCGGCGCGCAATCCAGCCTGCCATCTCCTGGTAGAAGGCTGGGCGCTGATCGGCGAATTCACGCTGGATGAAGCCCCTGATCAGCAGGCTCCTGCTCAGCACTTCACGCATGACGCCCGGTAGCCTGTCGCCGCCAGCTCGCGGACCGCCGGCCTGGTTGTAGTGCGCGATCAAGCCGCAGACGGGCACCCGGGCGAAATCGTTCAGCAGCGGAAAGACCGCGTCCCAGACATGGCCGCCGACATTCTCGAAATAGATGTCGATGCCGTTGGGGCACGCGGCGGCAAGCTGCTCGGCGAAATCCGCAGCGCGGTGATCGATCGCTGCATCGAAGCCGAGCGTGTCGCGAACGAAAGCACACTTGTCCGCTCCGCCTGCGATACCGACTGCGCGCGCTCCCTTGATGCGGGCGATCTGACCGACCGCCGAGCCAACGGCACCGCTTGCCGCTGCCACGACGACCGTCTCGCCCGGCTTCGGCTGGCCGATCGTCAGCAGTCCCGCATAGGCGGTGAAGCCGGGCATGCCGAGAATGCCAAGCGCTGTCGACAGTGGCGCCGCGGACGGATCGAGCTTGCGCAGATCCGCACCGCGCGAGAGCGCATAGCTCTGCCAGCCGGAGTGGGAGAGCACGAAGTCGCCGTCGCTGAAGTCCGGGTGACGTGAGCGCACGACGCGGGCGACCGTGCCGCCTTCCATGACCGCGCCGATCTCCACGGGTTTGGCGTAGGATTTGCCGGCGTTCATGCGGCCACGCATATAGGGGTCGAGCGAGAGGTAGAGGATCTTCAGCAGGACCTCGCCTTCGGCCGGCTCGGGGATTGCCGCTTCGACGATGCGGAAATCGCTCGGCGCCGGTCGACCCGATGGCCGGGCGGCAAGCAGGATCTGGGTGTTCGTGCTCATAATCTCTCCTACTGCATGTCTCTTTAAATCGACCTCGATTTAAGGACGAAGACATGCCGAAAATCAAAGTTCTTCAGCGGCCTTTGCGTAGCATTTCACGGACGCCGCCACGGGCGAGCATTTGTGGCACGAAACCGATCGTCGGCCGATCGGCCATTTCTCGCCCGCCAAAAGAAACCTCCGTAGCCCGGCCGCAAGGGCCGGGGCTGCGGAGGCTGGCACGAAAGCACGCGGTCAAGCTGCGTCGATCGCCTGACGGATATCGGCGATGATGTCGTCGGCATGTTCGATGCCGATCGAGAGCCGGACGTAACCCGGTGTGACTCCGGTTTTCAGCTGGTCCTCCTCCGAAAGCTGTGAGTGCGTCGTCGTTGCCGGATGAATGGCAAGTGAACGCGCGTCGCCGATATTGGCGACGTGGTAGAGCAGTTTCAGCCCGTCGATGAAGCGGCGTCCGGCTTCGCGTCCGTCCTTCAGCTCGAAGCCGACCAGGGCCCCATAGTGCCCGTTTTGGAGATATTTCTCGGCGCGGGCCTTCACCTCGCCTTCCTGGAATTTCGGGAAGATCACGCGTCCGACCTTCGGATGGGTGCGGAGGAACTCGGCCACCTTGACCGCATTCTCGTTGTGCTGGCGGATTCTGAGCGGCAGCGTCTCCAGCCCCTGGATGAACTGGAAGGCGTTCAACGGACTGATGGCGGCGCCGAGGTCGCGCAGCAGTACCGCGCGGGCGCGCAGGATATAGGGATGGAAGGCGATCGCAGCGGCCTTTTCGAGCCAGGTCTTGCCCTGGTAGCTCGGGTCCGGCTCGTGCAAGTTCGGATGCCGTGCCCCGTGCTCATGCCAGGGGAAGCGGCCGCTATCGATGATCGCGCCGCCGATCGAGGTGCCGTGACCGCCGATATATTTGGTCGTCGAATACACGACGACGGCGGCGCCGTGGTCGAACGGGCGGATGGTCAGCGGCGCGGCGGTGTTGTCGACGATCAGCGGAATGCCGAAGCGTTTGCCGACTTCGGCCACTTCGCCGATCGGGAAGACTTCGAGCTTCGGGTTTGGCAGGGACTCGGCGTAGTAGGCGCGCGTCCTGTCGTCCGTTGCCCGGGCAAAGGCCTCGGGATCGGCGGCATCGACGAAGCGCACTTCTATGCCGAAGCTCTTCAGCGTTGCGGCAAAGAGCGCCCAGGTGCCGCCATAGAGACCGGCGGCGCTGACGATATTGTCGCCGGCGCGTGCAAGGTTCAGCAGTGCGAAAGCCGACGCCGCCTGGCCGGAGCCGAGCGCCAGTGCCGCGGCGCCGCCTTCGATTTCCGCCAGCCGTTGCTCGAAGGCGTCCTGGGTCGGGTTCGAGACACGGGTGTAGAGATGCCCCGGGGCCTCGAGCGCAAAGAGCTTGTCGGCACCATCCGTGCCGGGCAACTGATAGGAGGTCGTCTGGTAGATCGGTACGGCGACAGCGCCGCTTACCGGGTCAAAACGGTAGCTGCCTCCGTGGAGCGCCAGGGTTTCCGGATGCAGCCGCCCGCCGGTCTCCCGCAGCCCGGTCGGTGCCTTGATCTCGATTGCGGGTTCTTCCGGCTTTTGATGGATCGTCATGCCATTTCTCCTCGGTTCTCAGGTTGATCAGGCGGGTACGGCGGCATTCTGCTCCAGGAGGTCGGCGTGGTGCGCGGCCGCGACATCCGGATGCGAGCGCAGCCGGGATTTCAGCACGTTGCGTCCCACCTCGTGGAAGAGGGGGTTCTGCGGATCCTGGGTCACGCCGCGGACTTGCGCCGCCAGCTCCGGCGGCAGGTCGAGCACTGGAATGGTCGAGGCGAGGTTGGCGCCGAGGAAAAAGGCGACGGAAAGCCGGTCGCCGCCCGCCGGCGGCGTGACCACCCGGTGGATATTGGCGAGCAGGTAGCCGTTCGACGCCAGTTCGAGCAGTTCGCCGACATTGATGACGAAGGTGCCGCGCTTCGGCGGCGCGTCGATCCAGCCGCCTGTGCCGTCATCGACCTGCAGGCCGCCGACCACGTCCTGCAGCAGGATGGTGACGAAGCCGCCGTCCTTGTGGGCGCCCACCCCCTGGTCGCTCTCGGTCTTGTCGCGGCCGGGGTAGCGGATGATCTTCAGAAGCTGGTTGGGACCATCGCGATAGATCGGCCCGAAGACATCGGGCTTCTGGCCGAGTGCCTCCGAAAAGATCTCGATGAGGCGAATGCCGAGTCCGGTGACGGCTTCGATATAGCCGAGGATGGCCGGCTTCAACTCGGGCAATGCATCGGGGAACTGATTGGGGCCGACCAGCCGCTTCCACGGGGCGTCGCCGGAGGCGATGTCGAGGCTTTGGCGTTCGGGGCCGAAATCGACCTGCTCTCGCCAGTCCTGGGTGCCGCGGGTATATTCGAGGCCGGCGCGATTATAGCCGCGGAAATGCGGCGACCTGCGCATCTCGATCGCCAGCTTGTCATCCTCAGGCAGTGCGAAGAAGCGCCGCGAAAGTGAGAGGATGCCGTCGATCTCTTCCTGCGGAATGCCGTGTCCTTCGAGGTAGAAGAAGCCCACCGAGCGGGCAACGCTGCGCAATTCGGCGAGCGCCGTTGCCCGCTCGGGGTGGCCCGCCGCAAAGCGCGAAAGGTCGAGGACAGGCAGGGTTGGGTTGGTCTGGCTCAAGATGGTCTCCATTGTTTCCTGGTGCGCGCCGCTGGTTGGCGAAACCCGCGCTTTGGGCGGAGCGAGCGGCGAGCCCACCGAGGTGGCCGGTGCGATGGGGGATCCGGCAGGCGCCTGGGTTGGCCGCAAGAGAATGTGTTGCGACAAGTCGCCGGCCGTGGAATGGAATTGGCGCATGGCATCCCCGCTTGCGTCGAGTGGCCCAAGCTTACGCGGTGGCGGCATTTATTCAATAATATCTATGGAAATTATGGACTAAATTGCCTGCGATGGACGAAGCAAACGTTCGGGCGGGGCCACGTTCCGAGGAAATTCCGTCCAGCCCCTGCTTTCGGCGCTGGCGAGCGCGCTCTTGCGTCGAACGTCAAATGTCGGATACCGGCGACAGATCGACGGAAGACGCAACTGCCGTGCCCTGCAGGCCGCACGACGACACGATCGTCAGAGATGAAATCGCTTGCAGACGGCAAATGAAAAAGCCCTGTCTTGCACGTCTGCAGACAGGGCTTTTTAGCGATTTGGTTGTTCAGATCATTCCATCGTCCCCGGCAACGGGGATGATCCTTCACGACGCCGCAATTCTGGACGCTGAACGCCCGGAACTTGCCGCCTCAGCAGCGGCCGAGGCTTGGTCGAGTCATCAGCTCGTTGGTGAGATGTGCCCTCTTGTCACCGTATTCCTCAGCCTCCTTGAGCAGCGATGCGAGCGCCAGCTCGAGGCAGTATTGCACACCTTCGACATTGAGGGTCTTGGCGGAGTCTCGCGCATAGGTGACAAGGCGAGCCAATGCCAGCAGCTCTTTTTCCTTGTCTTCCGCTTCCACCGGTACAGCAAATGAAGATAGCATCATTTTCCCCAGCTCCCTATGGATCGATAGATCCAGTTCAGCGTGGTCAATCATAGCGTGACTGCGCCGCGGCGCGCGTGACATGAGCGTGACACACGTTGTATGGGAAAACCGCGCGCTTAAGATGAAGCGTCAGGTTGACCGACCAACCTCTTCCACATGCTGGTAGAATTGAATTCCCAATCTCGCGCCACAACTGCCCGTTGGTCGGAGGCGTTGTGCAGTGTGTCGAGCAAATGCAGGGCATCGATGCGTTTCTGGTCGATGAATTCTGCGGCAAGCAGGTCTGCGAGGCGGGTGCGGTTGGTGCCGGGAGGAAGTGCTGCGTGCTCGACGACCGTCGTCCAGGTGCGCTCCTTGTAGAAGACGGCGGCTGCCGCAGCAGCGATCGCCGCCATCTCATCCGCCGGAAGCAACTGGCGCTCCCGCAGGCGTCTAAGGGTCATGTCCACGTTGACGAGCGGCAAGGTCAGCGGCAGGTATCCGAGCTC
Organism: Ensifer sp. B1-9; assembly: GCF_050474445.1. Taxonomy (NCBI): domain Bacteria; kingdom Pseudomonadati; phylum Pseudomonadota; class Alphaproteobacteria; order Hyphomicrobiales; family Rhizobiaceae; genus Ensifer; species Ensifer sp. B1-9. Next base: position 35,189 of record NZ_JBCHVG010000027.1, on the reverse strand, counting down.
GGCCGGGCCATGGATCAGGGCGACATCGGCATCGTCCACACGCTCGCCTTCTAGATACTCTCGGTAGATCTCACCGATGCCCATCATACCGAAGGCGGCGCATTCGGCAGCGCGAAGCGCGCCCATGCTGGCCGCGCCGAATACTTGAACACCTTGCGCCAGTGCATACAGGATCTCCTTGTGCCAGACCGGGGCGACGTGTTCGAAATTACCATCGATCAGGCCGATGGCCGTCGCGCCGCGCTCGGTCGCGCGGAGAATGTCGCCCTGGACGGCGGGCGGCAGGACCGTGATGGCGGCGGCTGCAAGGCGGTGCGCGTCCGGCAGGGTCGGCCCGACGAAGGCGATCTTCATCCGACCTCCAGCGCGCGTGCCAGCGCCCGCTCGCCGAAACGGCGCTTGCGCAACCCGTCGGGGTTCTCGAGGTCCGGAGCGAGCACTTTGACGACGGAGAATGGCATGTCTCCTTCGTCGACGAGGGGTACGACCACAACCGAGCGGATACGCGCCTCCTCGAGCCGTTGCATTGCGAAGCGCAGCAGTCCCTGCGGCCCACCTGCGGCGTTTCCAGACGTCGGGGCTTTCTCTTGCGGGGCCGCCTCGAACAGCCGCTGCGTCTCGCGGGAGAGGGGGCGGGTAAAGGTGTCGGGAAAAACGTCGTCGCGGGCACCGCTGATATAGGTGAGGCGTGACTGGGCGGCCTCGGTCACGGCGCGGATGGCGGCTCTGCGCGCCACCGGGTGCGCTCCGTGTCCGATCGTCACGTCGTGGTACCGGGCTTGCCGTGCACTCAAGATGCCGGCATCTGCAAGGATTGCAGTGTAACAGGGGATAGCGACGTCATTGGTCATGTCGAAGACGCGCAATTGCAGGCCGCAGGCCTCGATTTGACGCACCATCGCGTCGAGGATCGGATCCTCGAACGAGGCAGGATCGATGCAACTTCCGAGCTTGCCGTTCAGGGGCAATAGGCGCCAGAGCGTTTCGGCGTCGCGTTCGATCCGCTCGAGCAGTCCGTGCAGGATGGCTTCCATCCGGGTGTTGCCGGAGGCAAGGCCATCCGAAGATTGCCAGTACCGGCAGCCTTCGATGGTCCGGTCGAGGGTCGTCGCCTGAAGCGGTACCCAAGTGGTGGCTCCGTCGGAGAGGTCGAAGCCGCGAAGCCAGGCGATCGTCTCGTCGTCGCCGAGATCCGGCTGGCCGGTGGCGATCAATCCCGGAAGTGTCAGCGCCCGATCGCCGCTTTCACACAATGCCCGCCGTGTCGCCATTCTGGCTGGCACCGGTGGAGCGCAGGCGACGGCGCGCTCGATCGCCTCCATGGCGGCCGAAACCTTGGCGTCATCGTCGGTGACGCCCTTGCCTTGATTGATGACGATCGACCGCGCATTCGGGGAAATGGCGCTCCAGACGGGAATTCCGACCTTGTCGAGCCCGGTCAGGCGCGCAAGCCTGCTGACACCGAATCGCGGCAACAACGGTTCGATGCGCCGAAGGGTCTCTTCCGGCGGACAGGCGCGATCGCTGTATGAAAAAGCGCCGGGTGTCGAACGGCTGAAACAATCGTCCGACGCCCGGTCAATTCCGCTGACTTGTGTCACCTGTCGGCGTCAGCCGTCCATGAACCCGCCGGATACCGAGCCGGACGAGGCCGCAAGGACGGCGAGGTTGACACCCTTGTGCACCGTTGCGCCACCATTGACGCGCAGGTCGTTGGCCGCTGCCAGAGGCCCCTGTGTCGGCGTCGGAATTTGTGTCACCGTTCCCGCATCCAGATCGGCCATCCAGAGCCGATCGTCACCCGCCACGCCAATTACCACCACTTTCGCCATTTGCCCCTCCTGGCTTTCGCTGAACGAAGATCTCAGAAGCCTGCCTTGCGCAGGCCTTCGCAATAATGGACTCGTTGCCACTCTTCCCTGAAGGGAACGATGGCCATCCATTTGTCGAGATTAAAATCCGGGTGCACGTCGAATGTCTTGCGGACGAATTGGCGCGCCTTCTTCTTGTTGCCGAGCATGCCCCAACTTGCCGCCGACAGCCGGTCGGCGGGCGTCGGATCGCGCATGCGCTCGATGTAGGCGATGGCCTGTTCGTATTGGCCAAGCGAATAGCTGGCGCCGGCGGCGGTCCAGAAATACTCGTCCGGCGCAATCGGGTTAAGGTCGAGCGCGGCTTGGATCTTGCGAAGGCCGCCCTCTGGCCGCGACGCCTGCACCAGCGTGTCGGCGTAGCTCGCGATGACGTTGGCATGCTGCGGGCTCAGCGCCTCCGCCTTGTCATGGTATTCCATGCTCTCATCGAACTGTCTCAGATAGAGCTTGACGACGCCGAGCTCGCGGTAGCCCGTCGCCAGCGTGTCATCGGCCACCACTGCTTCGCGTGCGTGGCGTTCCGCAAGTGCCAGCAATTCGCTGTCGCCGCGCGCCGTCAATAGCCATTCGAAGAAGTAGCTGCGCGCCAGCCCGCTCATCGCGGGCGCAAAGTCGGAATTCTCGTACAGCGATTCACGGAAGCTCTTGCGTGCACGCCGCAGCTCCGGAAGGTTCAGCTGCTTGAGGTAGCGCTGCCCCAGCAGGAAACTGCGATAGGAGCCGACATTGGTCTCGTAGGTCTTCCGGTGCGCCTCGTTGCGCTCCACCTGGCTGGCGATGGCATAGGCGATCTGCCGGGCAATCTCCCGCCGCGAGGTCATCAGCCCGTCGTCGTCGAGATTGAAACGGTCGGCCCAGATCACTTCGTCATTGGCAAAGAAGATCAGCTGCGTGAAGAGAGTGAGCCGGCTGCCTTCGTCCGTCAGGCGGGTGTCGAGGATGTAGCTGATCGCATGCTTCTGGTAGGTATTTGCCTTGTCGGCCTGGAGGCTGATCTGCGCCGCCGTATAGGGGGCGATGATCGAGACCGAACGAAGGCCGCAAAGGCCGATGGTGACGTCCTCGATCAAGGCGCTCGCAAACAGCGTGCCGGGACTGTCGATCGCTCCGTTGCTCGGCGGCAGCAGCACGACGCGTGGCGGACGCAGGTCCGCGGCCGCCTCGGAGACCGGCGTGACGATCGACGAAGCGGGCCGCCATTCCGCGAAGGCCGGTATGGCCGGCGCATTGCCGTGTGCGATTGCCCTCGCTTCGAGGGGATTGCCTTCGAGCTGAAACACCTGGGTCAGGATCTTGCGCACATCCTCGTCGAGCGGATGGCGTTCGAGAAGCCGCGCTGCGGCCGCCTTGACCAGCTTGCGATGGGTCTTCGTCGCTTCCGGTGCGGCTGCGATGAGGCTTTCGCGCAGGAGCATCATGTGTTCGCCGCGCTGCCGTTCGATCCAGCCATGCAGCGCTTGCCCCTGCGATTTCAGGTCCTTGAGGAAGTCCTCCTGGAACGTCGTTGCCGCGCGTTCAAAGCGGGTGAGCGCATCGCCCGGGTCTCGATTGATTTCGTCCAGGTCGCTCTGCAGCCGATCGACGTCGAGCGCGACCGACGATTGGGAGAAACTCAGGAAATGGCAGCCGAGTTCGTCCTGTCGCGCGCTGATCCGGGAGATCGTCTTGCGCAGATTGACGAAGGCCTGGCTGGGGACGACTTCGTCCCAAAGCAGCTTGGCGATATCGTTTCTCGACTGTTCGCGATATCCGCCGACGATCAGATGGCAAAGGATGAGCAGACCCTTCTCCGGAAAGGCCACTTCGCGCCCGTTCTTGTCGACGAGACGCAAGCGCCCGAGGGTCTGCAGTCTGAATGTCATCCGGTCATTCCTGTCGGGCGCAAACGCTTATCCGTGCAGATCCTGAGCGTGGCTCGTTCCTGCGCGGCTGCTTTCCGTCTCAGGCGTCTGGGCCACGGCGGCGACGAGCGAGATGATCTTCTTGCGCAGCACCGGATCGGTGATCTTCAGGAAAGCGCGGTTGAGGGCGATGCCTTCCTTCGACGAAACGAAAGAGGAGATCTCGCTCGGTTCGCGGGTCGTGTCGCCGGCGCCGGTGCGAGCAGAGGCGTCGTCGCCTTCCTGGAAGAAGAAGCTCGGATGCACACCGAGGATATCGGCGATCGCCTGAAGACGGCTGGCGCCGATGCGGTTGGTGCCTTTTTCGTACTTCTGAACCTGCTGGAATGTGATCCCGAGGCCGTCGGCCAGCTTTTCCTGGCTCAACCCGGCCATCAACCGACGCATCCTGACGCGGGAACCGACAAAGACATCAATCTGGCTGGGGGCTTTTGTGTTCACTTGCATTTCCTCCGGACGTAGGAATGGTCAATTCATACATATGAGTTTGCTTGAATAAATCTCCTGATGCAATCACTACGGGCTAAAACGCCGAGATTTGCGGCGCCGTCCCGGTTTTCCAGGGGATGAGCCGGCCGACGCTGCCGTGATCGGCATGCAAGCGCGCGAATTGTCATGCTCCATATGCGGCAAATTGCCCTGATTGCGCCGAAATGCGAGGCCTGCGCGCGAATCGATCTCGTATCGCGCGGCCGCCCGAGGCGGCCATGGCCGAGGCTTACCGTCCCTTTCAGCGGCCCGTTACAGCCGCCGTTACCGTTACGTACTTGTGTTGCTTCCGCGCCCGAGGATGCTGCGATGTTACCGGTCCCATGTCCGCTCCTCACCCGCCATCTGCACGAGGGGCGACAGCGCGGTGCCGGCTCGGATTGCTGCCAGACGCCGGAGAACGAAATGCGCAGATTGACCTTGGCCCTGACCCTGTTCGCGATTGCTTCCGTTCCGGCCGAGGCCGGTCCCGCAACGACAAGCGCGTCCGTCAATTTCCGGGAAGGGCCGGGCACCGGCTTCGACAGCCTCGGCACGATTGCGGAAGGCGCGCAAGTCGACATCAAGGAATGCGACGATGGCGGCGCGTGGTGCGCGGTAAGCTTCGATGGCCAGAACGGCTTCGTCAGCGGCAAGTATCTGAACGATGCCGATCCCAAGGGGCTCGGTTGGCCGCGCGCCTTCACGACCGACAGCGGCGCGACCATCACTCTCTACCAGCCGCAGATCAACGCGTGGAAGGACTTCACAGACCTCGATGCGCTGATCGCGGCCGAATACAAGCAGTCCGACGACGCCAAGCCGGTTTACGGTGTCATCGGGGTGACCGGCAAGACCGATGCCGACAGCGCATCCGGCCAGGTCGTCGTTTCGGATATCAAGGTGACGGAGATCAATTTCTCCGTCCTCGATCGGAAGCAACTGGCGGATCTCTCCCTCGAGGTCGGCAAGCTGATGCCGGTCGGAACGATCACGGTTTCCGAGGACAAATTGACGGCGAGCCTCGCCGACTACGAGCGGCTCGGCAATGTCGAGGGGCTGAAAGCCGACCCACCGCCGATCTTCGTCAGCAAGGAGCCGGCGGTGCTGGTGCAGACCGACGGCAAGGCGGTGTTCGCGCCGGTCAAGGGCGTCGAGGGCCTGTCCTTCGCGGTCAATACCAATTGGGACCTGTTCAAGGTCGATGCGGACAGCAGCTATTACCTGCGCAATGACAAGGCGTGGCTGCAATCGAAGGATCTCGCCTCGGGGTGGCAGCCAACATTGTCGCTTCCGGACATGCTCGGCAAGTTGCCGGACGATGACAACTGGAAGGATGCCAAGGCGGCAATCCCGCCGCAGGCCGAAACGGTCGCCGCAGCGAAGGTCATCTATTCGGACAAGCCGTCGGAACTGCTCGTCTTCGATGGTGAGCCGAAGCTCGAGCAGGTACCCGGCACCGGACTCAAGGTTGCGACCAACAGCGAGAGCGACGTCTTCTACCGCGACGCGGATTCCAGCTGGTACATTCTCGTGTCCGGTCGCTGGTTTGCGAGTTCTTCGCTCGATGGCCCGTGGACTTTTGCCACGCCTAAGCTTCCCGAAGATTTCCAGAACATCCCGCAGGACGCCGCCTATTACACGGTGCGTTCATCCGTTCCCGGTACGTCCGAGAATGCCGAGGCGCGGCTGAAGGCAAGCATCCCCGAAAAGGCGCGTGTGGCGCTCGACGGGTCGGTCAAGGTGGACGTCACCTATAGTGGCGATCCGAAATTCGAGAAGATCGACGGCACCGCGCTCACCTACGCCGTGAACACGAACGAGACCGTCATCAAGGTCGGTGACCAGTACTTCGTGGTGAAGGACGGTATCTGGTTCGTCGGCGATACGCCAACCGGACCGTTCAGCGTCGCCAAGGCGGTGCCCGACGAGATCTACAAGATCCCGCCATCCTCGCCGGTCTACAACGCCACCTATGTGAGGATCTATGAAACGGAACCGGACGCGGTCTGGTTCGGCTACACGATGGGCTATCTCGGTGCCTATCTCGCCTGGGATACTTTCGTCTACGGTACCGGCTGGTACTATGACGACTATTGGGACTATGGCTGGGCCGGCGGCGGCTATTGGCCCTATTATCCCCGTCCCGTGACCTATGGCGTCGGTGCGTTCTACAACCCGGCTGTCGGGACCTTCGGCCGCTATGGCTATGCATACGGTCCCTATCGCGGCATCGCCGCCGGTGCGGCCTACAATCCGCGCACCGGGACCTATATACGCGGTGCTGTCGGCTACGGGCCGAACGGCGACCGGGGCTTCGTCGCGGCCTACAACCCGCGCACCGGCAACGCTGCGATCGCCCGCGGCGGACACAATGTCTACGGGAGTTGGGGCACGGCGGCCGTCAAGCATGGTTCAGACTATGCGCGCATTTCCGGCGGGTCGACCGCGGGCGGCGCCGGTATGCATTGGCGCACGTCGGACGGCAACCACGGCTTTGTCGCCGGCGGCAAGGGCGGCGACGTCTATGCCGGGCGCGATGGAAGCGTCTATCGCCGCGATGATGGGCAATGGCAGAAGCACACGCCGGACGGCTGGCAGCCGGTCGACAAGCCTTCCATCCAGGACAGGGCCAAGGCGGGCGAACAGTTTGTCGCCAGGCACCCGGATGCGGCCCAGAACCTGAACCAGCAGATCGACTTCGGCCAGCGAGCAGGCGCGCGAACGCTTGACCGCGCGCCCGATCATCTGGCCATCGACAATGTCGGGCGACAGCTTGGCAACCAGCGTTCCTTCGAGCGTCAATCCTTCGATCAGCGGCCGCTGAATTTCCCGAGCAGCGGAGGCGGTGGCTTTGACCGCCCGGGTGGCTTCGGTGGTGGTGGTTTCGAGGGAGGCGGATTCCACGGCGGTGGCGGCTTTCAGGGAGGCGGCGGTTTCCACGGGGGCGGGGGCTTCCATGGCGGCGGCTTCCGCCGTCGTTGAACTGCGGCGAAAGGGCGTTGGCAGAACCGCCTATAGGTATGTTAGCATTTGAAAAAGCTGAGAATCGTGCCGGTCGGGGGACCGGCACGATCAGTGGGGGTGGTAAGAATGGGCTGTATCGGGTCGTCGCATCGTTTTCTGGGGCCGGTCATCGGGCTTCTTGTGTTCCTTTCGATTGTCTTCGGTCCCGTTTCCAAGGGGTTCGCGCAGGAAGCGGCGCCCGCAGCGCCGCCCGCCAAGGTCCAGCAACTGATCCAGCTTCTCGACGACCCCGAAGTGAAGCAGTGGCTTTCGACGAAACAGGCACCTGCCGCGACGGCGACCGAGGCGCCTGCGACGGGGATCGTTGCCCGGTGGACGGCTGAAATCAGGCGCCACCTGACGGGCATCACCAATGCGGTGCCGCGTGTTCTCCCGGAAATGCAAGCCGCACGGGATCGCCTGGCCGGCGACATGGAAAACCACGGCGCCGCTCCGATCCTCAAAGGCTTCTTCTTCATTCTGCTGATCGGCTACGGCGCCGAGTATCTGCTGCGTTGGGTGCTAAAGCGCAGCCTGCAGGGTGCGGTCCTGACCGGGCCGGCCCGAACGATACTGACACGGGTCCTGCCGCTCATCGTTTTCGCGGCCGCCAGCATGTCGGTGCTTGCGATCGCCGATTGGCCGCCGCGGCTGGAGACGACGATCGCGCCGTTGCTCGGCGCCTGGATCGGCGCCCGCCTGCTGATGATCATCGCCGCGGCTGTGCTGACCGGCGGACCGGCAAGCGAGGAGGGGGCAGATGGACGGGTCGGCTACATGTCGCTGACGGCGGACGATGCCCGCTTCTGGCACCGGCACAGCCTGTGGCTGATCGGCGCTGCTGCGCTGGTCTGGGGTGTTGGCGATGCGATGCTGGCTCTTTCCATTCCCGCTGACGTGCACGATCTCATTGCCGCCGCTCTTGGCCTGGTGGTCCTGGCGCTCGGGATCTTGACGGTGGTGCGCCGGCCCACCGGTAACGTCGTCGGCTCGCGTCGCATCGTCGGAAATATCCTGCTGGTGGCCTTTCTCGTCGTGCTATGGATGCTGTGGGTCGCAGGGATGGACGTGCTGTTCTGGATCGGCCTCTACGTGATCGGCATACCGCCGTTGCTGCGCTTCACCAGCGCCTTCACCAAGACGATGCTGGATTCGTCTGCCGAAGACGACACGCGTGTGATGCGCAATATCTTCATCGAGCGCGGCGCGAGGCTGCTCGTCATCGCTCTGGCGGCCGGCTGGCTGGCGCTAATCTTCAAGGTCAGTGCCACGGCGATGATGCATGACGACGCCTTCAATCGGGTGGTTCGCGGGGCGCTCGCTGGTATCGTCATTCTGCTGGCGGCAGACCTCATCTGGCAGCTCGTGAAGGGCTTCATCAATCTGCGCGTCAAGCAGGCCAATCACGCGACCGAGGACCCGGCCGAGCGCGCCCGCAATACCCGTCTGATGACATTGCTGCCGATCCTGCGCAATTTTCTCGCGGCCTTCATCGCTATCGTGGCGGTGCTGATGGTGCTCTCCGGCCTCGGCGTGGAAATCGGCCCGCTGATTGCCGGTGCCGGTGTCTTCGGCGTGGCTATCGGCTTCGGCTCGCAAACGCTCGTCAAGGACGTCATCAGCGGCATCTTCTACATGATGGACGACGCCTTCCGCATCGGCGAATACATCCAGAGCGGCAGCTACAAGGGTACGGTCGAATCCTTCAGCATTCGCTCCGTCAAACTCCGCCATCACCGCGGCCCGGTCTTTACCGTGCCTTTCGGCTCGCTCGGCGCGGTGCAGAACATGAGCCGTGATTGGGTGATCGACAAGTTCCTGATCAATGTCTCGTTCGATGCCGACGTCGCCAAGGTGAAGAAGCTGGTGAAGGGCATCGGCGCCAAGTTGCTCGAGGATCCGGATATCGGGCCGCTGATCCTGGAAACGGTCAAGATGAAGGGTGTCGAGAATTTTGGCGACTATGGAATGACCTTGAGCTTCGCCATGAAGACGAAGCCGGGCAACCAGACCCAGGTCAGACGCCGGGCGCAGGTCATGATCAAGGAGGCCTTCAAGGAAAACGGCATCAACTTCGCCTCGCCGACGGTACAGGTGGCCGGCGACGAGCAGCAGCAGTCTGCTGCGGCCGCTGCCGCTACCCGCGACGCTATCGCCAAGAAGAATGCCGCTGCAGCCCTCGGGGAGGGGGGCCCGCCAGAGGAATAGGGTTTCGCCGACAGGTTTCCAGGGGCAGGGGAGGCCTCCCATGAAACGCGTTCTATTGGGGGTATTGCTGTTCGTGATCTTCGCGGGCGGCAGCGCCTTGGCGCAATCGAGCGAGCAATTCGTCCGCTCGATGTTCGTTCCGCACAAGGACGATTTCGACGGGATGGAAAAGAGGCGGATAATCCGCATCATCGTGCCGTTCAGCAAGACGATCTACTTCATCGACCGCGGCCAGCAATTGGGCACGGCTGTTGAATTCGGGACGGCGCTCGAAAACGAACTCAACAAGGGCCGCAAGAAGCAGATCGACAAGATCCGCGTCGGTTTCATACCGATGCCACGAGCGAAGCTTCTATCCGCGCTGGAAGACGGGCTCGGCGATATCGTCATGGCGAACCTGACGATCACCGAAACCCGGCTTGCTAAGGTCGATTTCACGGCGCCGCTCTATGAGGAAGCAAAGGAGGTTCTCGTCTCCGGCCCGTCCGCGCCGGCAGTTGCGAGCCTTGAAGACCTGAGTGGACGGGAAATCCACGTGCGCCGCTCGAGCAGCTATTACGAACACCTGGCGGCGCTTAGTGCAGGTTTCGAAAAGTCCGGCCGTACGCCAATTGCGTTGAAGGACATGGACGAGAACCTCGAGGACGAGGACGTCCTGGAGATGATCAATGCCGGCCTGCTGCCGTGGACGGTCGTCGACATGTACAAGGCGAACATCTGGTCGACGGTCTTCACCGAGCTCAAGGTGCGGGAGGACATCGTTGTGTCCAGTCACGGTGAAATCGCCTGGGCGATCCGCAAGGACAGCCCGAAGCTCAAGGCCGTGCTCGACAATTTCGTCCAGACGCACCGGGTCGGAACGACGTTTGGCAATATCCTGAAAAACACCTATTACAAGGGTGACAAGATGCTGAAGCGCGCCTATGCGCCTGACGACGTCGAACGTTTCAAGCAGCTCGTCGAGATCTTCCACAAGCACGGCAGCACCTATTCCTTCGACCACCTGATGCTGATGGCGCAAGGTTACCAGGAATCGCAACTCGATCAGTCGCGCCGCAGCCGTCGCGGTGCGGTCGGCATCATGCAGCTCTTGCCGTCGACCGCAGCGGACAAGGCGGTCAACATTCACGGCATCGACAAGGACGCGAACCTGAATGTCGAAGCCGGATCGAAGTATCTGCGCTTCCTCGTAGATACCTATATCAACGACCCGGCCGTGACCCCGCGAGACCAGTTGCTGTTTGCCTTCGCAGCCTACAATGCCGGGCCTGGAAACCTTCGCAAGTTCCGGTCAAAGGCCAAGGATATGGGGCTCGACCCAAACCTGTGGTTCGGCAATGTCGAAAATGCCGCCGCCGCGATCGTTGGGCGCGAGACGGTTCAATATGTCAGCAACATCTACAAATACTTTGTCGCCTACAGCCTGCTCGAGGCCCATGACGCTGACGCGGCCACGGTGAAAGTTGAAAACAAGGCGGCGGCCACCGCGCCATAGGTGCGGCGCACGCGTTCGCCGGAAGTGGAGATTTCGAAATGGTCGCGGGGAATATCAATACGCCTGTGAGACGATCGGCAGCCCTTCTTTGCCTTTTCGTTCTGACGCTCGCCGGCTGTACGACGCCAGACATAGAGCCGATCCCGGGCAGCATCACCTACGGTGGCCAGCCGCGGACGAAACTGACGAAGGCGCCCGTGGGCAGCATCGTCCCGCACCGCTTCATGAGCGGCAACAGTTTCGTTCAGGAGACCTATGTCATTCAGCCGGATCGCACGCTGAAACTTATCCGGCGCGACTACTATGATTTGCCGATTGATTGATGAACCCAGGGTGCGTGCCGGGCTCGGTTGGTTGACAGTCTCGCATGGAGGCACGATAGCTCGCTGCCGATGAAGATCGCTTTTTATGCACCGCTGAAATCCCCCGATCATCCGGTGCCGTCAGGCGACCGGCTGATGGCGCGCATGCTGATCGCGGCCCTTCGGATTGGTGGGCACGAGGTTGCGATTGCATCGGACTTGCGCAGCTTCATGGCGACGCCATCTGTTCAGGATTTTCGCGAACTGGAGCTCGCGGCGGACGCCGACGCCGCGCGCCTTCGGGCACTGTGGCGGAGCGAGGGCGCGCCCGATCTCTGGTTCTGCTACCACCCCTATTACAAGGCGCCGGACCTTCTCGGGCCAGGGCTCGCGGACGAATTTTCCATTCCCTATGTGACGGCGGAAGCGTCCTATTCGATGCGGCGGAACGAGGGTATCCGGGCCATTGCCCAGCGCCATGTTCTTGCGGCCATCTCGCAGGCGGCCGTCAATATCTGCCTGACACACCGCGACCGCGACGGTCTTCTTGAAGCGGCGCCTTCGTGCCGCCACGCGATGCTTGCGCCGTTCATCGACGCGGCACCGTTTATTGAAAGCAAGCCACGGGCCGATGCCGGTTGCCGGATGGTCGTGGTCGCGATGATGCGCAGCGGCGACAAGATGGACAGCTACCGCATGCTGGCGCAGGCGCTGATGCGCGTTACCGCAGGCACGTGGACCTTGACGATCGTCGGCGACGGGCCCTGCCGGGAGGTGGTCAGAGAAGCCTTCGCGGCCTTACCTCCGGACCGGTTGGTGTGGCTTGGCGAAAAGGCTGCGGCCGAGCTCCCGCAAATTCTTGCAGGCAGTGATCTCTACCTATGGCCCGGTTGCGGCGAGGCCTACGGGCTTGCTTATCTCGAAGCGCAGGCGGCCGGCCTGCCGGTCGTTGCCCAGCGAACGGCCGGCGTGCCCGAGGTCGTGAGGCACGGTGAGACCGGGTTGCTGACGCCTGACGGGGATATCGATGCCTATGCGGCGGCGATGCGATACCTGATCGAGAGCCCGGCGCGCCGACGGCGATTGGGCGCAGCCGCCCGGCGGTTCGTTCTTAAGGAGCGCTCGTTTCCGGCAGCCGCTCGACGGCTTCGCTCGATTTTCGATGAATTCCTGGAGAGGCCTGTATGAGCGAAGAAATCCATTGGCGGCGCCTTGCTGCGGAACTCGATCGCGTTGCGGCGTCGGGGCGGCAGGTGGATTTCTGGCTGCGTGACGACGACGCAGCCGAGCCGACGCCGGCACTCGATCGCCTGCTGTCGCTGGTCGACCGACATGCACTTCCGGTGGTTCTGGCCGTTCCTCCGGCCCAGGCCGGCGATGCGCTCGCGCGCCGTCTCGACGGGCTCGAACGTGTCAGCATTGCGGTGCACGGTTGGGCGCACCGCAATCACGCGCCGCCTGAGGAAAAGAAGCAGGAGCTCGGCGCACACAGGCCGCGCGCCACGGTGCTCCACGAACTCGGGCTCGGCTATAGCCGCCTGCAGACGCTTTTCCCTGGCAGCTTCGTGCCGATGCTCGTCCCGCCGTGGAACCGGATCGATCCGGCCCTTCTCGACGGCTTGCCCGATATCGGTTTCAAGGCGCTCTCGATCTTCGGGCCGGAAAAGCCGTCACCGTTCAGGCTCGTCAACACGCATGTCGACGTGATGGACTGGCGCGGGACACGCGGCTGCCGCGACCATGGCCTGATCGTCGCCGACATCCTCGCGAGGCTTCGGCAAGTGTCGGGCGATGTCGAGGAGAGAGCGGACCAGAAGGGCCGCACGATCGGCGTGCTGACGCATCACTTGGTTCATGACGAGGGAGTATGGGCGTTCCTCGAAAAGCTCTTCACTGCGACCGGCAGACATCCTGCCTGTCGCTGGCTTGCCGGCGCCGACGTTACAGGTCGATGATCTGTCCGTCGCGGGCGGCAAAGGCGCCGGCGAAGGTGGCGCGAACGTCACGCTCCATTGCGGCAAGCGCCTCGTCGGTGCGGGACGGATCATGATGGAACATGGCGAGCTGCTTGACCCCGGCAGCCATCGCCAGCCGGGCGCCATGCATGCCGGTCGAGTGTCCATAGCCCTGAAAATGGTCCATCTCGCTCTCGAGATAGGTGCAGTCGTAGACCATCAGATCACAGCCGGCGATCAGTTCGAGAACACCAGGATCGAGAATGCCGGGCTCGTGCTCGGTGTCGTAGACGAGAGCGACGGCGCGGCCGTTCCATTCGACGCGGTAGCCGACGCAGCCGCCCGGATGATTGAGACTTGTTGTGCGGATCGTTATCCCTTCGCGCGGCGTCAGCACGTCACCGGGCTTGAAATCCATGCCGTCGAGACTTGCCTGACAGATATCCGGGTCCACCGGGAACCATGGCGGGCGCATGAAGTCGCGGATCATTTCCTTGGTGGTCATGCTGCCGTGCAGGTGGCCGGACCAGAAGCGTACCGAGTTCTGACACTTGTAGATCGGCTTGAAATAAGGAAGGCCGATGATGTGGTCATAGTGGCTGTGGGTGAAGAAAAGGTCGAACCGGTCGACGCCCTCGGCGATCAGCGAGTAACCGGCTTCGCGCAGCCCAGACCCCGCATCGAAGAGCAAAACGTCCTTGCCGCATCGAATTTCGATGCAGGATGTATTTCCCCCATAGGCGACGTATTGTTGGCCGGATACCGGCAAACTTCCTCTTACGCCCCAGAACCGCACTCGAAAGTTGTCGTCACGCATTCAGTTTCGGCTTCACTACGCACGCTCGGGTCATTTTGATCCTTGTGTGACTGTTAAACAAGCACAGATGGCCATACCCCTGCAATGCCATGGGTTATTATTTGGAAAGTAACCTTAGCGTCGCCAAGAGCGCCCGACTGGAAATCGCCCGACGGAACCGCATTGCAGCGGGGACGCGGGACAGATTGCGAGGTCCTTGGCAACTGCCTATGAAACTTTTTGTTGCGCTCTTACGTGGATTGTCTATCGAACGCAGTAACGTAGGGAACAGGTCACGCATGGTTGAGACAGCAGACGGGCGGTTCTACGACAGCGTACCTCTTTTCGATGCGTTCGAAGGGGTCGCGGACGAGGCGAACTATCGCCCGCTGCCGGACAGCTGGATTCTTGCTGTTGCCGACATCGTCAACTCCACCGGCGCGATCGCCGAAGGCCGCTACAAAACTGTGAATATGGCAGGCGCCAGTGTCATTTCGGCGTTGATGAACGCGCTCGAAGAAAAGTCGATGCCCTTTGTTTTCGGGGGGGACGGCGCACTCGCCGCGCTGCCGGCACCAATGCAGGACCGCGCCCGTGACGCGCTTGCGGCCGTGAAGACCTGGGTGGCGGAGGAACTCGGGCTCGACTTGCGCGCCGCCCTGGTGCCGGTCAGCGATATCCGCGCAAACGGCCTCGACATGCGTGTCGCCCGCTTCAAGGCGAGCGAAGAGGTTTCCTATGCGATGTTTGCGGGCGGCGGCGCCAGTTGGGCCGATGCGGCGATGAAGGCGGGACGCTATTCCGTCGGTGCCGCGGCGCCTGGCAGCCGGCCTGATCTGACCGGGCTTTCCTGTCGCTGGAACCCGATCGAGTCCCGCCATGGCACCATTGCGTCGATCATCGCCGTGCCCGGACCGAAGGGCAATGGAGCAGAGTTCCAGTCGCTGATCGCCGATATTGTCGCTTTGGCCGACGAGGAGGAGCGTAACGGCCATCCGGTTCCTGAACTCGGGCCGAAGCCGCGGTTCTCCTTCAAGGGGATCGATGCCGAGACGCGGGCGGTGGCACCGAAAGGACGACGCTTCTTCGCCCGTTGCTTCATCACCGTGCAGACGCTGGTGTTGTTCGTCTGCCTCAGGATGGGCTGGAATCTTGGGTCATTCGACACGGGCCGCTACCGGCGCGATCTCGCCGACAACACGGATTTCCGCAAATTCGATGATGGGCTGAAAATGACGATCGACATCAGTGCCGAACGGCTCGGACGGATCGAGACACGGCTAAGGCAGGCCGAGGCAGCGGGTGTCGGGCACTATGGCCTGCATCAACAGGACTCGGCGCTGATGACCTGCATCGTGCCGACGCCGATGACACGGGATCACATGCATTTCGTCGACGGCGCGTCGGGCGGCTATGCGGTGGCGGCAAGCAAGCTCAAGGCCGCGCTGGTGCGCGCAGACAACGCCTAGCAACGCCCGATTTGCCGCCCTTGCTGGGCGAGGGCGCGCTAGGCCTTGACGATGTGGTCGCCGGTCAAGCCGTTGCGGTAGAAGACGTTGCGCGTATCGACGATGAGCGACGCGGAACCGGCAAGGGCGGCGTAGTCCACCCGGTCGTGGTCGGTGGCAATCAGCACCGCATCGAACGCCGCGACCGTTTGCGGGTCGAGCGGGACCGAACGCCGGCCCTTCAGGGCGCCATGTTCGCGTGTCGGCGGGATTTCGGCGACGTAGGGGTCATGATAGGCAGTGCGGCCCCCGCGCTCCTCGATCAATTCGATCAGGCGCAGCGACGGGCTTTCGCGAATATCCGGAACATTCTTCTTGTAGGCGAGGCCGACGACGAGGACGTTGGAACGGCTGAGCGCCTTGCCAGCCTTGCGGTCGAGCGCCTCGGCAAGGCGGCTGACCACGTGACGGGGCATGGCCGAATTGATCTCGCCGGCAAGTTCGATGAAGCGCGTCGGCAGTTCGTATTCCCGCGACTTCCAGGTGAGATAGAACGGATCGATCGGTATGCAGTGACCGCCAAGCCCCGGGCCGGGGTAGAAGGGCATGTAGCCGAACGGCTTGGTCTTCGCCGCCTCGATTACTTCCCAGACGTCGATGCCCATCGCCTCGTAGACGATCTTCAATTCGTTGACGAGGGCGATGTTCACCGAGCGGAAAATGTTCTCGGTCAGTTTCACCGCCTCCGCCGTGGCGTTGGAGGAGACCGGCACCACGGTCTTCACCACGGCTGCGTAGAACCGCTCCATCAACGCCGAAGCCTGCGGTCCGTCGCCGGCGACGACTTTCGGAATGCTGACGGTTTCGTACGTCGGGTTGCCGGGATCTTCACGCTCCGGCGAAAAGCCGACGAAGAAATCGCTGCCCGATTTGAGGCCGGTCTCTTCGAGGATGGTGCGCACGACGCCGTCGGTCGTTCCGGGATAGGTGGTCGATTCCAGGACGACGAGTTGTGCGGGCCTAAGGGTCGCAGTGATCGCCCGTGACGTCTTCTCGACGAAGGAAAGATCCGGGTCACGGTGTTTGGTGAGCGGCGTCGGCACGCAGATGATGATGACGTCGCAGTCCGCCAGCTTTTGAAAGTCCGTGGTCGAGTGGAAGCGGCCGGCACTGCTCTCTTTCGCAAGCGCTGCGTCCGATACGGCGGCGATGTAGGATTTACCCGCGTCGAGCGCGACGATCTTGGTCGGGTCAATGTCGAAGCCGGTGACGGCGAAGCCCGCGCGAGCAGCGGCGATGGCGAGCGGCAGGCCGACATAGCCGAGACCGATGACACCAACCCTGGCGCTCAAGGCGGAGATGGACGAGAGCAGGCTTTCGTAATGAGGTGAGGTCAAGTTGGTTTTTCCGGATCTCGTGGGCGGGCGGTGGCGCCCGCGCGAACATGTCGTGGTTTGTTGGAGAGAAACAAGCGGCAAGTCAAGCGAGGCACTGCATCACGCCTGCGTTCAGGCCCTTGAGCCGGCTATCAATTCTTCGTGCGAGAAAAACTTTGTCGCGCCTCTGGAAATCGGCGGGTGGGATCAATATCTGCAACATATAAGTGCCGCATTCCGGGTGCCTGCACGTCATCGACGCCGGAATCGGCTGGAGCATTTTCTTAACGGGCACGGCTCATCATCATCCCCCCGCGAACATGAACCGGCACTTTGCCGGGGCGTTCGTCGTCTCCGGATGCTGACGCGGGACGGTCTGTCATGGTGAGGACGCGAAATGGCCCCGACGAACGACAACGTATCCGAAATCCTCATCGACAAGGTTGCCGACTGGCTGATGCGGACATCGCTGAGCGACGCTCCACTGGAGACGATCGTCAAAGGCTTCTGCGAGCGGCTCGCCGCCGCCGGCCTGCCGCTGATGCGCGTTCATCTGTCCTTTTCGATGCTGCATCCGCTCTATGATGCGCTTGGTTTTACCTGGATCCGCGGCAAGGGCGTCGAGGTCAGCGGCCTTCGGCACGAAGAGCTGGCGCTCAATCCGGAGCGGTTCCTCCAGAGCCCCTATTATTATCTGCTCAACAACAATCTCGAGCATGTCCGGCGGCGCATCTATCAGGATACCCCGTCCGAGTTCCCGATCTTCGACGATCTCAAGGAGATGGGGGCCACCGACTATCTGGCCTTCATGCAGTCGCTCGGCGCCGATTCCGGTCACGGCATGGTCGGTTCCTGGACGACGGATCGTCATGGCGGTTTCACCGACGATGTGATCGGCGCCTTGCTGAAGCTGCAGCATCATCTCGCGGTCGCTGCCAAGATGGCGGTACTTGGAAAACTCGCCGACAACATGTTGACCACCTATCTCGGCTCCAGTGCCGGTCGGCGCGTGATGAGCGGTCAGGTCCGCCGCGGCGACGGCGAAACGGTGCGCGCGATCCTGGTCATGGCCGACATGCGCCGTTCGACGATGCTGGCGGAAAAGGAAGGTCGACAGTCCTATATCGAGACGCTGAACACCTATTTCGATGCCATTGCCGCGCCCTTCAACCGCAATGGTGGCCATATACTGAGCTTCGTCGGCGATGGGTTCATTGCCGTCTATCCGTGCGGCCGTCACAAGGAGCCCTCCGAATTTGCTGCCCGCGAGGCTTTTTCCGCCGTGCGCGCAGCAACGGCGCGCATGGAGATGTTGAACGGCGAAAGGCGCAAGCAAGCGCGCGATCCGATTGGCTACGGCATCGGGCTGCATGTCGGCAACGTGATGTTCGGCAATGTCGGCTTGCGCGACCGGTTGACCTTTTCCGCTTTCGGCTCGGCCGTCAATGAAGTGCAGCGGTTGCAGAACCTCACCAAGAAATATGCGCATAGCGTTGTTGCCAGTGAGGCCTTCGTAAACTACTGCGGCGGTGATTGGACGGCTCTCGGCCAGGAAAAACTGCGTGGAGTCCGGCAAAAATTCACGATTCTCTACCCCAACGATGCGGCGTTGCTTGCCAGGACAGACGAGCGCTTTGACGATGTGTTGCAGGATGGACTTTCCGAGGCGGAGCATGTCATGTTGCTTCATCGCAATACTCGTCCGCTACAGCCGCCGCGCGGCCTTATCGACAAGATGCTTCAATAAGGGGGAAGAATGTTCCGAGTCGTGTTTGTCGCCGCCAGCATCGCAATGGCCGGGGCCGCGATGGCGCAACCATGGGAAGCCAAACTGTCAGACGGCTTCGAGGGACAGAATTTCGCGCCCGAAGGTGGGCTCTACTATCGCGAGAATTTCGAGCAGAGCGCCGGCACGGTCGAATTTCAAAACCAGGTCACGCATACCGGAAAGGGCGCGCTCAAACTGAGTGTCGTTCCGACCTGTCCCGACTCGCTTGACGGTTGCAGCGAGCGAGCCGAGATCTGGGAGAAGACGGCGCTTCGCGTGCCCTATGACCAGGGCGTCTGGTATGGATTCGCGGTCAAATTCGCCGATCCGATCCCCAGCGAGGATCATCGCTATCTGATCGCCCAATGGAAGCGTGAGATCGATCCCGGCGCCGAAGGCGACTTCAGCCCGTTCCTTGCCTTGCGCCTCGAGGCGGGCAAGCTCTTCGTCACAGTGGAGACGAATTACATCGCGCCGCTCTCATCCGGACCGGAAGGCACGCCTGCGAACTGCAAGCCGGGCGAGATCCCTGTGTGGGGGCGGCCGAGCGTCAACCAGATGCGCATGCTGGTTGCTGCCGACAGCAACTGGAAACTGGAGGACGGCAGTCTGTTCAATGCCTGCACGGATGCCATCAAGGTGACGAGCCACGGCAACCCGCTGCCCGACCCGAAATCCGGCTGGATCGACTTCGCGGTCTACACGCTGCCGGGCGCCAATGGAACCGGACGCATCGAACTGTTCGCCAATGACAAGCCGATCGTCACGGTAACGGGGCATGTCGGCCACGACGACAAGGGGCTCGGCAAGAACCAATACTTCAAGTTCGGCCCCTACCGTGCGGCCGACAGGACGGATTGGACGCTGTTTTATGACGACTTCCGTCGCTCGCCGAATTGCTCCGACGTGTTGAAGGGCGGGGCGTGCCCTGCGCTCTAACCAACTGAATGCACGGGGCAATGCTGTGGTTGCAGTCGGCCCTGCTGGACAGCCCTCTGAAGCTGCGCTAGTCTTTTTTTAGAGGCGGCGGATAAAAAGCGATGAGGGAAGCGTGCTGCGATGACATCTGGGGCGGACCTGCTTCGAGTTGAAGGTCTGCGGATCACATTCTCGGTGCTCGGCGGCGAAGTTCAAGCCGTCAATAACGCGAATTTCAGGATTTTGCCCGGGAAGGTTACGGCTCTCGTCGGCGAGTCGGGATCGGGAAAGTCGGCCATCAGCCAAGCGGTAATGGGCATTTTGCCCAACGTCGCGAGGGTTGGCGGCAAAATTTTGTTCAACGACCCCGCCACGGCGGCAAAGCCGATCGACCTGCTCTCGCTGGAGCGGGAAGGTGAGGAAATACGCGCACTACGCGGTACGCGCATCAGCAAGATCTTTCAGGAGCCGATGACGTCGCTGTCGCCGCTCCATACGATCGGAAACCAGATTTCCGAAGTGCTGAAAATCCACACGGATGCGGAAAAGGCCGAGCGCCGTGCGCGGACCGAGGAACTGCTCGGCTATGTCGGCTTCGCCAATCCGAAGCGCGCCTACGAGATGTATCCGTTCGAGCTTTCCGGCGGGATGCGCCAGCGCGCGATGATCGCCATGGCACTGATCTGTCGGCCTGCCCTGTTGATCGCCGACGAGCCGACGACCGCGCTTGACGTCACGGTACAGGCACAGATCCTGAAACTTCTGCGCGAGCTTCAGGTGAAGCTCAATATGGCGATGCTGCTGATTACCCACGACCTCGGTGTTGTCGCCAACATGGCGGACGAGGTTGTGGTGATCTATCACGGGCAGATCGTCGAAGCAGGTCCCGTCGAGGCGATCTTCCGCAATCCGCAGCACCCCTATCTCAAGGGGCTGATGGCGGCCGTTCCCCATTTCGACATGAAGCCCGGCGAGCGGTTGAAGGCGCTGCGCGAAGTCCCGGTCAAGGCGGGCACGCTGCTTGGGAGCTCGGCAGCCGACCGACGGGCCGGTCCGGACGTCCTCTTGTCTGTCCGCAATGTTTCGAAGACTTACGGAACGCGAAAGTCTTCGTGGTTCGGCGGCGGGGAGAGCACGCTGCATCGCGCCGTTGACGACGTCAGCTTCGACATCCGCCGTGGCGAATGTCTTGGTCTCGTCGGCGAGAGCGGCTGCGGCAAGACGACCGTCAGCAAGATCCTCATGCGGGCGGTGACACCCGATGGCGGATCGGTGATCTTCGACAACGGCGAAGGTCCCGTCGATGTCTTGAAGGCGCAGGGCGACGATCTCCAGGCATTGCGCTCGAAAATCCAGATGGTCTTCCAGGATCCGGTTTCGTCGCTTTCCCCGCGCATGACGGTCAAGAACATCCTCAGCGAGCCGCTGGAGATTCACGGGCGCGGGACGGCGAAATCGCGTGTCGAGACGGTGCGTTCGCTGTTGCAGGCGGTGGGTCTGGACCAGCGTTTCATAAACCGTTACCCGCACAGCTTCTCCGGCGGTCAGCGTCAGCGTATCGGCATTGCCCGGGCTCTCGCACTGGTACCGGAACTGTTGATCTGTGACGAACCGGTTTCAGCGCTCGACGTTTCGGTCCAGGCGCAAATTCTCAACCTTCTCAAGGATCTGCAAAAGGAACTGGGGCTGACCTGCCTGTTCATTTCGCACAACCTCGCAGTCGTGGACTATATGGCGGACCGCATCGCGGTCATGTGCGCCGGTCGCATCGTCGAGCTCGCTCCGCGCGAGGTGCTGATGCGCAAGCCGGTGCATCCCTATACCAAGTCGCTGTTGGCGGCCGTTCCCTATCCGGATCTCGACCGGCAGCTCGATTTCGACAGGCTGAAGGACAGCGAAGGATCGGATATGCGGCGCTGGGGACCGCAATTCCGTGACGACGACGGCGGCGACACGCTCACCCCCGCAGATCTCGGTGGCGACCACTTCGTACTGGCGCGCCGGTCGGTGGATGCAAGGGAGTTACGGCCATGATCACCCGCCGAACTGTACTGGCATTGCTTGCAACCGTGGCGTTTCCCATGCGGCTCTTGGCTGCTGCCGGTGAGCCGGCGTTTCTGGAAAAGCTGATTGCCGAAGGCAAGCTCCCGCCGCTTAGCGAGCGCTTGCCTAAGATACCGCGCGTCATCAACGTCGCGGCGTTGGGGCGCAAACCCGGCAAGCATGGTGGCGTTGTGACGATGATCATCGGCAGCGCCAAGGACATCCGGCTGATGACCGTCTACGGCTATGCCCGACTGGTCGGCTATGACGAAACGTTGAAGCTCGAAGCGGACGTGCTCGAAAGCTACGAGACGGTCGAGGACCGCATCTTCACCTTCCATTTGAGGGAAGGGCACAAGTGGTCCGACGGAACACCACTGACGGCCGAGGACTTCCGCTATTGCTGGGACGATGTCCTCAACAACGAGAAGCTGAGTCCCGCCGGATTGCCGACTGCGCTCGTCATGGACGGCGAAGCAGGAAAGTTCGAAGTCATCGACGAGCGAACCGTTCGCTATACCTGGTCGACGCCGAACCCGGACTTCCTGCAGAAGCTCGCGGCACCGCAGCCGCTGGTGGTGGCGATGCCCTCCGCCTATCTCAAGCAGTTCCATGAGAAATATCAGGAAGAAGACAAGCTCAAGGCTTTGATGAAGGAGCAGCGCGTCAAGAAATGGAGCCAGCTCCATATGCGCATGGCTCGCTCCTATCGCCCTGAAAACCCCGACCTTCCGACGCTCGATCCATGGCGCAACACCACGCCGCTTCCGGCAGAACAGTTCGTCTTTGAGCGCAACCCCTATTTCCACCGCGTCGACGAGAACGGATTACAGCTTCCCTATATCGACAAGTTCGTACTCAACGTCAGCTCGCCGGCGCTGATTCCGGCAAAGACCGGAACGGGCGAAAGCGATTTGCAGGCGACGGGTATCGATTTCGTCGACTATACCTTCCTCAAGGATTCCGAGAAGCGGTATCCGGTGAAGGTGCTGCTGTGGAAGAAGACGCAAGGCTCGCGTCTGGCGCTCTTGCCGAATCTCAACTGCTCCGACACGGTCTGGCGCTCGCTTCTGCAGGACGTGCGCGTTCGCCGCGCGCTCTCGCTTGCAATCGACCGCACCGAGATCAACAAGGCAGTCTTCTACGGCCTGACCAAGGAGAGCGCCGACACGGTCCTGCAGGATAGCCCGCTCTTCCGTCCGGAATTCGCCAGCGCCTGGATCGCCCACGATCCGGCCCAGGCCAATGCGCTGCTGGACGAGGTGGGGCTTACCCAACGCGGCAGTGACGGCATTCGCATCCTGCCCGACGGCCGGGCCGCGCAAATCGTCGTGGAAACCGCGGGTGAAAGCACGCTCGAAACGGACGTGCTGCAGCTCATTACCGACTACTGGCAAAAGATCGGGATATCCCTTTTCATCCGCACTTCGCAGCGCGACACGTTCCGCAGCCGAGCCGTAGGCGGCGAAATCATCATGTCGATGTGGTTCGGCCTCGACAACGGCGTTCCCACCCCGGGCATGAACCCGGGGCAGTTGGCGCCGACCGCCGACGACCAGCTGCAGTGGCCGGTCTGGGGGCTCAACTACCTGTCCCATGGCGAAATGGGCCAGCCGCCGGATCTTCCGGCCGCAGTCGAACTGACGGAGTTGTTGCAGCGCTGGCGGCATTCGGCTGAAGATGCCGAGCGTACGGAGATTTGGACCCGCATGCTGTCGATTTACACAGACCAGGTCTTCTCGATCGGTATCGTAAACGCCTCGCTACAACCGATCCTCGTGGCGAATAAGCTTCGGAATGTGCCGGAAACGGCGCTCTACGGCTTCGATCCCACCTGCTATTTTGGTGTTTACAAGACCGATACGTTCTGGATCGAGCAGGAAGCCTGACATGCTGCGATATATTCTCTGGCGTATCGCGGCGATGGTTCCAACCCTCCTCATCATCTCCGCTCTCGTGTTCACCATCATCGAACTGCCGCCCGGCGACTACTTCGAGAGCTATGTCTCCGAGCTCAAGGCGCAGGGCGAAGGCGTCGACATGGAACAGATCGAGGCGCTGAGGAAGGAATACGGCTTCGACCAGCCGGCCGCTGTGCGCTACGTCTACTGGCTCGGTGGCATGCTAACGGGCGATTTCGGCTATTCCTTTGAATACGAGCTGCCGGTCAGCGCCGTGGTCGGCGACCGTCTGTGGCTGACGATCCTCGTTTCCTTCGTCACCATCATCTTCACCTGGCTGATCGCCTTTCCGATCGGCATCTACTCCGCGACGCATCAGTACAGCTGGGGCGACTACGGCCTGTCGCTCATGGGCTTGATCGGAATCGCGATCCCGAACTTCATGCTCGCACTGATCCTGATGTATTTCGCCAATATCTGGTTCGGGATTTCGATCGGTCACCTGATGGACCAGAAGTATCTGGCCGAGCCGATGAGTTGGGCCAAGGCGAAGTCGATCCTCGAACACATCTGGATTCCCGTCATCATTGTCGGTGCGGCGGGCACGGCCGGCATGATCCGGCGCCTGCGCGCCAATCTGCTCGACGAGTTGCAGAAGCAGTACGTCGTGACGGCGCGGGCCAAGGGCCTTTCGCCGATGCGCACGCTGGTCAAATACCCCCTGCGCATGGCCTTGAACTTCTTCATATCGGATATCGGCTCGATCCTGCCGGCGATCATTTCCGGCGCTGAAATCACCGCGATCGTGTTGTCGCTGGAAACCACCGGGCCGATGTTGATCAAGGCTCTGCAAAGTCAGGACATGTATCTCGCCGGTTCGTTCCTGATGTTCCTCGCCTTCCTGACGGTGATCGGCGTGCTGATTTCCGACATCGCGCTCGCCATCCTCGATCCTCGAATTCGGCTGCAAGGCAGGAGCACCAAGTGACGTCATTTCTCCCGGCGCCCGGCGAGCCCTTGCCGCATTACGTATCGACGGCTCCCTTCGATCCCTATTCCGTCGAGGCGATGACCGACGAGCAGGTGCGCGTCAACCAGGCTTCGCAGCTTCGCCTGATGTGGTGGAAATTCCGCCGCCA
Organism: Ensifer sp. B1-9; assembly: GCF_050474445.1. NCBI lineage: Bacteria > Pseudomonadati > Pseudomonadota > Alphaproteobacteria > Hyphomicrobiales > Rhizobiaceae > Ensifer > Ensifer sp. B1-9. The sequence goes on along the minus strand of NZ_JBCHVG010000027.1, from coordinate 10,591 downwards.
CAGGCTCGCGCTCGTCTCCGGCATTTTCCTTGCGGTGCTCTATCTGTCGATCCTCGTCTCCGAGTTCCTGGCGCCCTATAACCTGCACACCCGCAACATGGATTTCATCTATGCGCCGCCGCAGGCGGTGCACCTATTCCATGAGGGCAAGTTCGTCGGTCCCTTCGTCTATGGACGGACCATGACCCTCGATATGGACACGCTGAAGCGCAACTACGCCGACGATACCAAGGACGTGCAGCGACTCCGCTTCTTCTGCCGCGGCGACAGCTATCGTTTCTGGGGCCTGTTCGACAGCAACGTGCATCTGGTTTGCCCGGCCGAGGGTGGCCAGGCCTTCTTCCTGGGAACGGACCGTCTCGGCCGTGACGTGCTGTCTCGCATCATCTACGGCGCTCGAATTTCGCTCACGATCGGTCTTCTCGGCATCACCGTCAGCTTCGTGCTCGGCATCGTCATCGGCGGCCTTGCCGGTTATCACGGCGGCGTCTTCGATCTCATCGTCCAGCGCGTCATCGAAGTCCTGCAGTCCATCCCGAGCATCCCGCTCTGGCTGTCGCTGGCGGCGATCATGCCGGCCACCTGGAGCCCGATCCTGATCTACCTGGCGATCACGATCATCCTCGGACTGCTGGACTGGACGGGGCTTGCGCGCGCGGTGCGCTCGAAACTGCTGGCACTTCGCGAGGAAGATTACGTCCTGGCGGCCCAGTTGATGGGGGCGAAGAGCAGCCGCATCATCGGCCGACATCTCGTGCCCGGCTTCATGTCGCATCTGATCGCCACCGCGACGATCTCGATCCCCGGCATGATCCTCGGCGAGACGGCGCTGAGCTTCCTCGGTCTCGGCCTCAGACCCCCGATCACCAGCTGGGGCATTCTCCTGACCGAGGCAAAAAGCGTCAGTGTCATCGCCTTCTATCCCTGGCTCCTATTTCCCACAATTCCAGTCATTTTTGTGATTTTGGCATTCAACTTCCTGGGAGATGGGTTGCGTGACGCGGCCGATCCCTACAAATGAGGCCCGATTTGATGCCGGTAACCGAACGGCGTGAAACGGTTCATTGTTCCTGAGCGAAAGGTTTCTTGCATGATGCGGCGCTTTGAAGATGCCCGGATCCTCATGTACAGCCATGATACGTTCGGGCTCGGGCACCTTCGGCGGTGCCGCACGATCGCGCATTCGCTGGTGGAAGACTACCGCGGTTTGAACATTCTGATCATCTCCGGCGCGACGATCGCCGGCGCTTTCGACTACCGTGCGCGCGTCGATTTCGTGAAGATCCCGAGTGTCATCAAGCTGCACAATGGCGACTACACGTCGCTCGACCGCCACATCGAGCTCGACGAGACGCTGAAGATGCGCCAGGCGATCATCCGCCACACCGCCGAGACCTTCAAGCCCGACATCTTCATCGTCGACAAGGAGCCGATGGGCCTGCGCGGGGAGGTCGAAGAGACTCTCACCTATCTGAAAGCGCACGGCACGACGCTGGTCCTGGGTTTGCGCGAGGTCATGGATGCGCCGCACCTGCTGGAAGCGGAGTGGAAGCGGCGCGACACGATGCGAAAGATCGAGCAGTATTACGATACGATCTGGGTCTATGGCCCGCCGGATTTCTACGATCCGCTGACCGAGCTCGAAGTGCCGCCGGCCGTGCGCGACCGGATGAACTTCGTCGGCTTCCTGCAGCGCAGCGTTCCGCGCGAGGAATTGCCCGGACACAAGCCGCAAGGCGACTACATCCTGGTGACGACGGGTGGCGGCGGCGACGGTGCCGACCTGATCCACGATGTGATCCACGCCTATCAGCAGGATCCGGAACTCACGCACAATGCGTTGATCGTGCTCGGGCCCTATATGCCGGTCAAGAAGCGGGAAAAATTGATCCGCAAGGGCAGCAAGATTCCCTACATAAAGATCATCGAGTTCGACAACCGCATGGAAGAGCTCATCGCTGGGGCAAAAGGCGTCGTCGCCATGGGCGGATATAACACCTATTGCGAAATCCTCTCTTTCGACAAGCCGGCCCTGATCGTGCCGCGCATCCAGCCGCGCGAAGAGCAGTTGATCCGTGCGCGACGCGCCGCCGAGCTTGGGCTCGTCGAAATGCTGCTGCCGGACGAAGCGGAAGATCCGCTGCGGTTGGCGGCGGCGCTGAAGACGCTGCCGTCCCGGGAGCCGCCGTCGAAAAGCACCGCCAACGGCTTGCGGTTGGAAGGACTTGCGCATATCTCCGAAATCGTCGGCGGGTGGCTCGAACGGCCTTCGAGCGACCACCTGAGTATCGTGAAGAAATCGAGCTGAAGCATTGCCGACAAATCGCAAGATTGCAGTCGTTCTGAAGGGCTATCCGCGTCTTTCGGAAACTTTCATCGCGCAGGAACTACTTGGCCTCGAGCGGGCCGGACTAGACCTCGTGCTGATCGCGCTTCGCCGTCCGACCGATGGCAAGCGCCATCCGGTCCACGATGAAATTCGTGCCGATGTCCACTATCTGCCCGAATATCTGCATGAGGAGCCGCTGCGGGTGCTGCGCGGTCTCGTGCGTTGCCTGCCGAAGCCAGGTTTCTGGCCGGCATTCGGGCTCTTTCTGAAAGACCTGCGGCGCGATTTCAGCCGCAATCGCTTTCGTCGGTTCGGGCAGGCCCTGGTGCTTGCTTCGGAATGGCCGGGCAATCCGCGCTGGCTGCACGCGCATTTCATCCATACACCGGCGTCGGTGACAGCCTATGCCAGTGTGATCGCCGGCACGCCCTGGTCCTGCTCGGCGCATGCCAAGGACATCTGGACATCGCCGGACTGGGAGCTTTCCGAAAAGCTTGGCCGGGCGCGCTGGACGGTCACCTGCACGCGCATGGGCTATGAACATCTGAAGAGCCTGACGACCGAAAAGGCCAAGGTGCATCTGAGTTACCATGGCCTTGATCTTGATCGATTCCCTCATTTCGAGGGCGCGCATTCTGGCCGCACTGGTTCCGACCCTTCGGATTCCGTCCGCATCGTCAGCGTCGGCCGCGCTGTCGGCAAGAAAGGCTACGACGTGCTGCTGAAGGCACTCTCGCTGCTGCCGACAGATCTCCATTGGCGGTTCGAACACATTGGCGCCGGTGAGCTGACCGCCACACTCAAGACACTGGCCGCCGAGCTTGGCGTTTCCGACCGGATCGCCTGGAAGGGCGCGCTCGACCAGACGGACGTGCTTGCGCATTACCGGACGAGCGATATCTTCGCGCTTGCCTGCCGGGTCACGGCCGACGGCGATCGGGACGGATTGCCGAATGTGCTCGTCGAAGCCTCGAGCCAACGGCTCGCCTGCGTTTCGACGGCGATTTCCGGCGTACCGGAACTTCTCGTCGACGGCGAGAACGGCCGGGTCGTCCCGTCGGAAAACCCACAGGCGCTTGCTGCGGCCCTCGAAGCACTCATCCGCGATCCAGCGCTTCGTCACAGGCTGGGCGATGCGGCGGAACGGACAGTCCGCGCGCAATTCGACCACCATACGAGTATCGATCAGCTTGCCGGGCTGTTTGCCAGCGAATGGAGAGCCGCGTGATGCGCGCGCGCCGTGTCTTTTTCTACGTGCAGCATCTGCTCGGCATCGGCCACCTGGCGCGGGCAAGCCGGATCGCGAGCGCTCTTGCCGCCAGAGGTTTCGAGGTGACCGTCGTGACCGGCGGCAGTCGGGTACCGGGCTTCCCGGGAAATGATGTAAAGCACGTGGCCCTTCCGCCGGTGCTCGCCGGCGATAAGGGGTTTTCCGGCCTTGCCGACGGCGAGGGAAATCCGGTCAGCGATGCGTTCAAGGACAGGCGCCGGGACCTGCTGATCGAGGCGTACCTTGCCTGCGATCCCGATATCGTCATCTTCGAAGCCTTCCCCTTCGGCCGCCGCCAGATGCGTTTCGAGCTGATGCCCTTGCTCGAAGTCATCGAAAGACAGAACCCCCGGCCCCTGGTTGCGGCTTCGCTTCGGGATATCCTGCAGGAGCGGACGAAGCCAGGGCGTGCCGAGGAGACCCTCGACGTCGTCATGGCACATTTCGATCTCGTGCTCGTGCATGGCGATCCTGCCTTCGCGCGGCTCGAAGAGACCTACCCTTACGCGGCTGAGATCGTCGACAAGATCGCCTATACCGGCCTCGTGGCTGGGCCGGCACCCGAAGCTCCGTCGGAAACGTTCGACGTGCTCGTTTCGGCCGGTGGCGGTGCGGTCGGCAAGGAACTGATCGGTGCGGCGCTGCAAGCGGCGAGCTTGCTGCCGCGCGCGCTGCAATGGTGTCTGGTCACGGGGCCAAACCTGCCGCAGCAGGACTACGATGCCTTCGCGGCCGCCGCGCCTGGCAACGTACAGCTCTTCCGTTTCCGCAAGGATTTCGCCAGCCTGCTTTCGGGCACACGGCTTTCGGTTTCTCAGGCCGGCTACAACACAGTCTGCGACATCATCCGTGCCGGTTGCGGATCCTTGCTGATCCCCTTCGTCGCCGGCGGCGAAACCGAGCAATCGACCCGGGCGGAGCGGCTCGAAAAGCTCGGCCTTGCCGGCGTGCTGCCGGAGGCCGAGGTGACGCCCGTAAGGTTGGCGCGCGATGTCGAAGCGATGCTGGCGAGACCGAAGCCGAACATACCGCCGCTGGACCTTGGCGGCGCGATGAAGACCGCCGAAATCCTGGAGCGACGCATCGCCCTTTGATCGGCCCCGGCGCGTCTTGTTGGCGTGCGTGCCCGGCGAGGCTGACTGTTAAACGAGCGGCGGCTGCAAGCGTCGTGGAGCAGCTGCGGCAGCGCTCAGACCGTTCCGATCAGCATGAAGCGGGTATATTTTTTCGTCGGCAGGGCGCCCGCAAATTCCACTGTCGTCAGCGCCGCCTGCTTGACGAATTCCTCGACGGAAGCGACGCAGTTGATGTGGGTCGGCTCGCTGAAATAGTCGTTGGATTGCAGCAGAACGCGCGTACCGGCGGGAATGCGGTCGAGCCACGATTTCAGGTCAGCGATGTGTTCACAACTCGTGTTGATGATGAGGTCGGCCATAAGCGTCACGTAGTCGATGGCATACATGTCGGCCGTGACGGCGCGGAATTTTTCCGGGAAGGCGGCATTCAGGGTTCGCGCAACCGCTTCTACGTCCGGATCGATATCGAAGCTGTCGACCGCGGCCACGTTGAAGCGCGCGTCCTCCAGCAGCATCGCGCCCAGGATTCCGTACCACCCGCCAAGAATCGCAATCCTGGCGTAGGAAGAACCCGCCACGTTCAGGAGCGTATCGCGCGCCCAGATCTTGCAGGCAACCTGCTTGTGATTGAAGGCGTTGGCAATGTGGGCTTCGGGGTGTTTGGCGATTACCTTCGCGACGCCTTCGATGAGGGGGCTCTGCGTATAGGCGGCGATACCGCGTGCCAAATCAAAGGCATGCTCATACCAATCGCTGGTTTGGGAGGGCGGGTGGCTGGTGTGTTTCATGTGCTCGTTGTAAGCTGGGTGTCGGGCGAGTGCAATAACGGCGTGTGCTTCGGAGAGTGACAGTCTCTGTAGTTGCCTTCGCGGCAGTGGAGACGAACCCGCGTCCATTGCAGATTTCCCCCGCACCTGCATAATCGGTGGAACCGGATTCGGCGCCGGGCGGAATATGCAGGGCATCTACTTCGCGATCGAGCGCCGATAGGCACCCATCCGGAGGCTCTGCCGAGGAATGATGCGGGGTGGGGCGATCGGCAGCCCGCCACGCCAGCAGCTATCGTGTTCAATAAGGTCCTATTGCCAGACACATGGAACCACGCCTTTCCCGCTATATCTGGACCCACACGCGCAAGGATCAGCTTTGGATTCTGGTGGTCGTCGCGCTGTCGATGGTCCCCTATTTCCTGTCCTTCGACCTGCCGAAGCAGATTGTCAACGGACCCATCCAGGGCGACGGATTCGATAGTCCGGAGGCGACGCAGGCCTTCCTGCCGATTTCGTTCGACTTGCCATATCTCGGCACAATCAATGTCTTTGACGGCTTCCAACTTGGTCGCGAAGGCATGCTGCTCGCGCTCAGCCTGGTGTTCCTGCTGCTGGTGGTCATCAACGGCCTCTTCAAGTTCTATATCAACACCTTCAAGGGCCGACTCGGCGAGCGCCTCCTGCGGCGCATTCGCTTCGAACTCGTCGACCGCGTCCTCCGGTTCCCGCCGAGCCACTTCAAGAGGGTAAAGCCGGCCGAAATCGCGACTATGATCAAGGATGAAGTCGAGCCGCTCGGCGGGTTTACCGGTGACGCCTTCGTCTCGCCGGCGCTGCTCGGTGGCCAGGCGCTGACGGCACTGGTGTTCATCCTGTTACAGAGCTTTTGGCTCGGTCTGGTCGCGACGCTGATCGTGGCGGTTCAGGCGGTCATCATCCCGCGCATGCGCAAGAGGCTTCTGGTGCTCGGGCGTGAACGGCAGCTGACGGCGCGAGAACTCTCCGGCCGCGTCAGTGAGATCGTCGACGGTATCGGAGCCATCCGCGGCCACGATACCTCCAACTACGAGCGCGCCGACATCGCGTCGCGTCTCGGCAGGATCTTCAAGATCCGCTACGATCTTTACCAGTGGAAATTCCTCGTCAAGTTCATCAACAACTTCCTGGCGCAGGTCACACCTTTCCTCTTCTACGCGATCGGCGGCTACTTCGCCCTGCAGGGTCGCCTCGATATCGGTCAGCTCGTCGCGGTCATCGGCGCCTATAAGGACCTGCCAGGTCCGCTGAAAGAGCTCATCGACTGGGACCAGGCCCGCCAGGACGTTCAGGTCAAGTACGCGCAGGTCGTCGAGCAATTCAGCGTCGAGCCGTTGCTCGATCCGAAGGTTCAGGCCGTTGCGGCAGGGGTTACCGAGTCGTTGAGCGGTCCTCTGGCGGCGGTGAACCTGACGGTGATCGACGACGGCGGCTCCACCGTGCTCGAGCACGTGTCGCTTCAGGTGCAGCAGGGCGAGAAGGTCGCCCTGACCGGAGGCGGCGAGGTGCTGGCCGAGGCCTTCGGCCGGTTGGTCTGGCCGGCGAGCGGCAAGGTGGTCATCGGTGGACAGGATATTCTGGAGATACCGGAATCGGTTACCGGGCGTCGCATCGCTTATGCGTCGTCCGACGTCTACGTGTTCCAGGGCAGCCTCGGCGACAATATCCTCTACGGGTTGAAGCACGCCCCACTGACGGACGTAACTTATGAGGGAGAGGGGGCCTCGCACCGGAAGTGGGAAGTGACCGAGGCGCGCCTGGCCGGCAATCCGCATCTTGATATCAACAGCGATTGGATCGACTACGGCTCGGCCGGAGCCAGCGGTCCGGATGATCTGCTCGTGCAGATCCGACCGGTCCTCGATGCCGTGCTGTTGACCAATGACGTGATGGCGCTTGCCGTGCGCTCGACGATCGATCCGAACCGCCACGCGGCCTTTGCGTCCGGCATCGTCGAAATGCGCAGTGCTCTAAGGCAGCGTCTTGAAAAGGAAAAGCTCAGCGATCTCGTCGTCTTCTTCGAACCGGGGACCTACAATGTCGAGGCCACTATCGGTGAAAACATGCTGTTCGGAACCATCACCGATCAGGTGATGTGGGCGAATGCGCTTGAGAACCATCCGTTCTTCAAGACGATCCTGCAGCGCGTCGGTTTGCGCGACACTTTCTACGAGATGGGCATCGAGATTGCCGAGAACGTGGTCGAACTGTTCCGTGACTTGCCGCCGGACCATCCGTTCTTCCAGCAGCTGACCTTCATGACCGCCGAGGAAATACCTGTCTACGAGGCCATCCTGCAGAAGGTGCGCAGCCGCGGTAAGGGCGAGGTTTCGGAAGACGATCAGATCAAGATCATCCGACTGTGCTTCGATTACATCGAGCCGCGGCACCGCTTCGGTTTGTTGACGGAAGAGGTCATGGCGAAGGTCGTTGCCGCGCGCCGTGAATTCGATGAGGGCCTGCCGGCCGACCTCGCCGGGATGATCGAGCACTATCGCCCGAACCGCTACATCGCCTCGGGCAGCATCATTGACAACGTGCTCTTCGGCCGCATTGGGCACAAGCATGCCGACGGGTCGGAAAAAATCCGGGCGATCGTTCGCGATCTCTTCGAGGCCGGCGGCCTCTATAACGAAGTGCTGGCCTTCGGCTTCGACTATAATGTGGGCGCCGGCGGCAAGCGTCTGACGGCGGCTCAGCGGCAGAAGCTCGACCTTGCGCGCGCGCTTATCCGCGCTTGCGATTTCTATATCTTCAATCAGCCGCTGCTTGCGCTCGATCAACGCGTCCAGGAGCAGGTCGTGCGCAATGTCTTCTCGCTGCTTGACCGCGCAGGGCGTGATCCGGCGATCGTCTGGGTCCTTGCCAATCCCTCGTTGCTGGACCTCTTCGACCGCGTCGCTCAGTTCGAGAACGGGCGCCTGATTCATGACACCGGTGTCGACACGGCGGTGGATGACGGACGCGACTACAAGGAAATGGCATCTTGATGTAATATTAATGTCAGGGCACGAGCCTATGGTCCCGCCGCGATGCGGGAGGCAGACTGCTCCCGACGGGAAATCGGAGACACGGATTGTGATGTTGCTCAAGGATGAAGTTGAAATGCTGCGCCGGATTACCCTGTTTTCGGGGCTGCCGCCGGCGAAGTTGAAGCTTCTTGCCTTCACGTCCGACAGGGTCATGTACGGTGCCGGCGAGGCGCTGTTCTATCAGGGCGACATCGGCGATGCGGCCTATGTCATCCTCTCCGGTAAGGCAGAGGTTCTCATCAATACCGCCGGCGGGCCCTTCAAAATTGCCGAGTTCGAGCAAAACTCGATCGTCGGCGAAATCGCCATCTTGTGTAACACCCCGCGCACGGCGACCGTCCGGACCACTACGCCGCTCGAAGCCCTGCGCATTCGCAAGGATGATTTCCTCAAGCTGCTGGCCGATTTTCCGGAGATGGCTGTGGAGATCATGCGTGTGTTGGCTGACCGCCTGACCCAGACCACGGCTGAGCTTAGCGAAGCCCGTAGCCAGATCGAGCGGGTGGAGGCCTGACGCCTACGCACGGCTGAACTGTTTCATGTGGAGACATTCCCTTCGGACATGTGAGCCTTTCGTAAAAGCGATTCCGCTTTGCGGGGATATCGGCTAGACAGGCGACATGCGTTCGATCACCTATTTTCGCAAAACCGTCCAGTTTCCCGACAAGCCGGAGAAGAAGCGTTTCTTCGCACGGTTGCAGAATGGCGACTGGGAGCCTTGTACGTTCCAGAACATCGAGCGCCTCGTCGATCGCAAGACGACGTTCATAGACATCGGCGGATGGATCGGGGTGACGCCCTATTGGGCGGCGCAGATCGCCGACAACGTCATCACCGTCGAGCCTGATCCCGTCTGCTTCGGCATTCTCAAGGAGATGCAGCCGGAAAACAGCGGTGAGGTGCGTGTGATCAACGCGGCACTCTCCGAGGACGAGATGCTGGTGCTGCATTCCGTCGGCGGCGGCTTCGGCAGTTCAGAAACGTCCGCACTGATTGCCGACGATAACGGCGAGGCGATCCGCGCGCAGACGGTTACGATCGGTGAGCTCCAGACGATGGCCCGGACCGAACGGCTCTGTTTCAAGATCGACATCGAGGGATACGAGTATCGTGCCATGGACCAGTTCCGGGCTATCGATCCGAAGCGTACCGCCGGCGTCCTGCTTGCCGTGCACCCGCAAATTCTCTTTGCCTCGCTGACCGGACCCTCGCTGCTGCGTGCCATTCGCACCATCGCAGCCACGATCCGCCTGGTCCGCAGCCTGAGTGGCTTTCGTCTCGACAACCCCCAGGCGATCTGGGCGGCGCTGCGCAAATCGATCGCGCGGCGAGAGTTTCGAGGCTTCGACCTCTTGTTCGTTTCGAGGCGGCGCGATCGCTAAGCCCTCCCTCCGGACGCCAGGAGTATTCTCCGTTTCCGTGATACGAATGGCGGTTCCATTGCGCCGCAGATGCGCTGCCTGACAGGGCGTATAAGTGCCGTCATGCCTGATCATTTTCGAGCGGGGCAGACACCCGTCCGAGGGAAGCCGCCGGCATTAACCACTCTTTAGACAATATTAATTCTTCGTTTAAAGGCGTGCCTTTCGATGCTATGAATTTCTCGGCCGTTTTGTCCAAAGCGCCTCGCGATCTTTCAGGTTCGCTCCTTGCGCTTTGAGTTGTTGATATTTCGCTTGTCGTTGTCGTAGCCGCCGCGCACTTTCGCGCGACATGCCTTGGGCTTGATATTGTGTCGTGAGGGCGACCGCATGTCATTGATGTATTTTGCGATTGCCGCCTATTGTCTGACCGCCTTGTTCCTCGTGGCGATGACTTATCTTGAAGGTTTGCAGGCGCGTGCGCCTTGGAACATGTATCGTCTTGCGGGGCTGCTGGTCTGCATTCTTTGGCCGGTCCTGTTTCTCTATCTGATGTTTAAAATGATATCGAAAACAAGAATTTCGCAGCGCTAGATGTTTAGTCCCGGCATTTGCTGGAGCGGATTGAGGGTGAAACGTTGGGGTTGTGAAGCCCATGCTTTGCAGATGAACTCGTAGGGCGTGAGGCCCTTGAGGGTCTTGAGCCTACGGCCGAAA
>NZ_JBCHVG010000026.1:0-72104 GCF_050474445.1 Ensifer sp. B1-9 | reverse complement strand
GCGACAAATCGCAGACGTTCCTCCATCACCGAAGTCTCTCTCCACGGCATCAACACCTCCCGCAAAAAGCGAAAAGTGTTACCCATGTCTCCGGTACGAAACGTCACCTATCTCTCAGGTCGGGCACTTGTCCGACCCGGAGACATAGGTGACAGTTTGTCCCTAAGAGATGGGTGACCATCTGGTGCACGATCACGCTGTCGACCAGGCTCCGGAACCCAGTAAGCGCGCCGGCGTCAACCGAGATCATCGGCCTTTCAACCGTCATTTATCTGGACAATTTCTGCGCGAATCAGCGATCGTGCATGTGGGTTGCCGTTGGTTACTTTCGAACATCGGCTTTCGAGCCGCACTCACATGGGACACAACCCTGAATCCACAGGGTTGCGAGTGGCAGGCTTACTCCTGCTTTGAACGAAAGGAGACGAAGGCATGGCTAACACGCTGAAGTCCAGAGTCGTCAAAGTGAGGGCTTACGTTCGCTTCAGGCTCGGCCGTCTTGAGCATGTCTGTGCTCATTTCCGGTCCTGGCCGCGACAACTCTCATTCGACTTTTAAGCTCAGCCTCATAACCTGAGCGCATCGACGGCAACCCACCGCGAATGCTGGAGTCTGAAGGGTGCTGAAATGCCGATTCTTAGGTCTTCTGCGATCCATCGTGTCGAGTACGACTCAAGCAGTCGAACTCTAAGAATCTGGTTCGTTGAGAGTGGCGGACCGTATGACTACTATCATGTGCCGCAACATATCTATGATGGGCTGCTTCGCGCTCGCTCCGCCGGCGGATATTACAACGACCACATTCGTGATCGATATAGCTCCAATAGATAACCATAACCTACCGACAATACTTCCTCGCCGGCGTGGCCATCGGCATTGCGCGTCGCCGGGGTGGGTCCCATAGGTCCGAGAATCTGACGCAGAGGTTCCAGGTACGCCGAGCTCAGCGCCAACCCTGTGATAGAAGCAAAGGAGGAGGCGAAATTTCCGAGATCACTTGCCATGCTGAGGCCAACAGCGCCTCGTTCGCCCTCAATGCCGTGTCGGCTTCAGCGGCAAGGTCAGCGCCGGCCCGCTCTTGACCCCAAACTGCCTTCTGAACTGCCGTGACGCGCTACCGTCGAACAGCGATTGCGGCAGTGGCGCGCCGATAGCCCATTTGTATTTTGCGGCCGGATTGTTGCTCAGTGGCTGGTGCGCGACGGCGCTCAAGGGCAGGACATATTCCGGCTTGCGCAGGCCTCTCTCGGAATTGCCCAGCCACGTCAGGACGATCAGGATTTCGCCGCCGAGTTCGAGGGCATCCAGTGCCAGCTGTTTCCCGCCGACCGAAGCGCGGACCGCCTGTTCGTGGAGCTTGAACGCACTGAGCTTCAGTTCGTTTTGCGGATCCGTCATTTCCGGGACCTTTCTAAAAAGCATTGTCTGGTTCGAGCGGAGAGGCTCGGCAGGCGTTCCCTATCACAATGCAAGCGGCCACCGAAATGGAAGGATTTCTGTCAGCGTCGGCGCAACTCGGCACGCGGAAGCGGGCAAGGGCTGTCGATCAGATCAAGGTTAACGTCGCCAGCGCTGCCAAGGCCATCAAGACACTCGAGGCTCGCATGTCGCGTAAGGCGATCGATGCCGGAAACGGCGCGTCTGCCTTCCTGCGTGATTGCGCTGAGCAGTTCGGGCCGAAGCCCTTCGCCGCGTGCGGCGGCGATTGCGTGGAGGCTGAGGAGAGACATCATGGCTGGACTCCATCGTTTGATGGAGCATTCTCATCCTGGGGCGTTCGACGAACCACCCGATTCCCGCCGAACCCGTTGCAGCCAGCCCGATCCCGGGCGTGGCTTCAAGCGAGGCGAAACGCCTCAGCGGTGGATCGACGAGGTGATCGTCGAGTAGTCGGGCAGGGTGACATCGGCGATTTCGGCTGTGCGATATTGCGACAGGGCAAAGTGCATGATGGCGATCACGGTGATCGAGAAGACCAGTACGGTGACGTTGACGCCGAAAGCGGTTTTGATCATGTCCGTTGTCCTCCGAGCCCTGCGTTTGTTGGCGTGTGTCGGTAAAACCGTGACATGGAGACTATCGTGTGGCGGCAACTTGGCTGTTCCCCGGGGAACATGGGATATGGTTACCGAAACCTTAACCAGCGTTGCATGAAAGGCGCACCTGGCCAAACGGCTTGCGATCGGCGCGCCCTCGAGTAGGGTGTGCGCCTCGTGCCGGACCGGATTCGCGCCCGGACATCTTCGCCACCTGGCGCCCCGCGCACTGCTTCGGCTCGAGCCGGAAGCTTTGCAATCTCATCGGCGCCTCTTTTTTAAAGTGATTGTTTCATGGCCATTTCCATTCGCCCGTCCCGTCCTGACGATTTTCCACGCACCTTCGAGATCTGGCGTAGCGCCGTCGTCGCCACGCATGATTTCCTGACGCAGGAAGACTTTACCGCTATCGAAACGATGGTTCGAGACCAGTATCTGCCGCTTGCCGAGTTCTGGATTGCGGCCGATGAGAACGATGAGGCGCTCGGCTTCATGGGCATGAGCGGGGCACAGATCGACGCGCTCTTCGTCCACGCCGATGCGCGCGGCCGCGGCGTCGGCCGGCGGCTCATCGAACACGCGATGGCGCTGCATCCGGTGCTGACGGTCGACGTCAACGAGCAGAATGCATCCGGTGCCGGGTTCTATCAGCGCCTGGGTTTCGAGACGGTCGGACGCTCCCCCGTCGATGATGCGGGGCGGCCCTATCCCTTGCTGCATCTCAGCCGAGGCTGAACTGGGCGAGCCGGGCCCGATCACGCCGCCGGTTTGTCGATGGTGACCACGAACACGACGGCAGAGGCCACAGGCTCGATCGTGACAGCGGCGGATCCTTCAAGGATCGCCGTGTCTCCCGCCGCAAGATCGGCTTGTTCCTCTGCCGCGGCCAGGCGCACCGCGCCGCCGTGGCAAAGGACGAGGGTCGTTTCCGCCGTGCCGTCCACGGTCCGCGGATGCTCGATCGCCAGGCGCCGAACCGTATGGGCGAGCCTGCCGCGGCGGGACATGACGTTGAGGTCGACGATCGGACCGTCCACCAGCGTCGCCGAGGTCGCGACATCGGCCGGGAAGGGGAGTGGGGGCGTTTCTCCGGTCATCACGATAGGCTCACGCCCGTCAATTGTGAGCCGCATGCCCTTGCCCTGAAGGATGGAGAGCGTGCGGTCGATCCCGGGGAAGCTCGAGAAAGGACCGTCGCTGGCGACGGTCGCCATGCTCACGCGCCAGTCGAAATCCGAAAGCGAGGCTTTTTCCGGGAAAACGGCGATCTCCACCGTCTCGCCGCCGCCGTTCTTCCACGGCATGCGTTTGTAGGTGCTGGCGCGCAGGATCTTCATGGCATGGTCTCTTCGATGAGTGCGCGCATGCGCGCGAAGTCGCCGTTCAGCGGCCGGTCGTCGGCATAGGTCGGGATCTTCGCGCGGATGCGCCGGTAAAGGCTGTCGGTGCGTGCGGCGCGGCCGCGCGGCTGCAGGTCATAGGCTTGGGCTGCCGAGAGCAGTTCGATCGCCAGGATCGTTTCGAGATTGTCGGCGATCGACAGCGCCTTAGAGGCGGCCGGCGTCGCATGGGTGAGGATGTCCTCCTGCAGTGCCGAGGTGATGCCGCCATCGAGGCTTGCGGGGGCGGCCAGCCGCCGGTTCTCGGCGGCAAGCGACGCCGCCGTGTACTGAGCGATCATGAAGCCGGAGGAGACGCCGCTGTCGCCGGCGAGAAAGGCCGGCAGGCCGCTTACCAGCGGGTTGACGAGCCGGTCAATGCGGCGCTCGGAAATGGCCGCGACCTCGGCAACAGCGACCGCCAGGCTGTCCATGGCAAGGCCGAGGGCAGCACCCACCGCATGCGCCTGCGAATGCACTTCCGGCGCCTCGGGAGTGCCTGATACTGCCGGGTTGTCGGTGAGGCTCGCGAGCTCCCGGTCGACGACTTCGGCGACCTGGACCAGCGCATCGCGCGCCGCGCCGTGGACGTGCGGCACAGCGCGAAGGCTCAGGGGATCCTGCGTGCGGGTGCCGGCGGTCTCGGCAAGCATCGGGCTATCGGCGAGGTAGGCGCGAAGCGATGCCCCGACCTCTTCGAGCCCCTTGGAGCGGCGAAGCGCCAGCGGGACGGCGGCAAAGGCGTTGGCCTGGCTGCCGAGGTTTTCATAGGTCATGGCGGCGGCGGCATCCGCCCAGTCGAACAGACGAGAGGCGCGAGAAAGCGCCAGTGCCGCGAGACCGGTGGCACAGGGCGTACCGTTGACGAGGCTGAGACCTTCCTTGGCTTCGAGCCGCAGCGGCTCCAGACCGAGCCGAGACAGCGCCTCGGCTCCGCCGATCTTGGCCTTGCCATCATCGACGGTTCCGTGGCCGATCAGCACGAGGCCGATCGCGGCCGCATGGGTCAGATAGCCGACCGAGCCGCGTGACGGGATGTTCGGAATGAGATCGGCATTGAGGAGCGCAAGCAACGCCTCGACCGTTTCGATGCGCACACCGGAATAGCCGTGGGCGAAGTTGGCGATTTGCGCCGCCATGACGGCGCGGGCCTCGGCGCGGGCAAGCGGCTCGCCGACGCCGCAGGCGTGGCTGAGGATGATGTTGCGCGACAGCGCCTGCTGGTCTTCGCGGTCGATGACGACGTCGCAGAGCGCGCCGACGCCGGTGTTGATGCCGTAACCGCGGATGCCGCGCTCGACCAGCGCGTCGACGATCCTGCGGGCATGGACGATGCGCCGCCGTGTGGCATCGGAAAGATCGAGCCGGGCGCCATTGGCGACCGCCGCGATTTCCTTCCAGGTCAATGGCGCATCGAGGATTATACTCTCAGTCATGGGCTTCCGGTCGTCCCTGTCGGCGTTGCACGAAGCGGGCAACATAATCGTTCGCCGGCCGCTCCAGAATATCGTCCGGCGTGCCGACCTGCACCACCTGACCGTCCTTGAGGATGGCGATTTCCGAGCCGATCCGCAGCGCCTCGTCGAGATCATGGGTGATGAAGACGATGGTTTTCGCGAGATTTTGCTGCAGTTGCAGCAACTGGTCCTGCATGTCGGCGCGGATCAAGGGGTCGAGCGCCGAAAAGGCCTCGTCCATCAGGATCACGTCGGTATCGGCAGCAAGGGCACGGGCAAGACCGACGCGCTGCTTCATGCCGCCGGAAAGCTGGTGCGGGAACTTGGCATCGTAGCCGGCAAGGCCGACGGTCTCGATCCACTTCATGCCGATCTCGCGGGCTTCGGCCTTGGGCAGACCGCGCACGCGCTGGCCGTAGACGACGTTCTGCAGAACGGTCCGGTGCGGCATCAAGGCAAAGCTCTGGAACACCATGCTGACGCGGTGCATGCGGAAGGTGCGCAGCGCCTTGGCGTCGAGGTCCAAGATGTTGTTGCCGTCGAAGGCTACCTCGCCGCTGGTCGGCTCGATCAGCCGATTGATGTGGCGCACCAGCGTCGACTTGCCGGAGCCGGAAAGCCCCATGATCACGAAGATCTTGCCGGCGCCGATCGTCAGGCTGACATTGTTGAGGCCGACGCTGCAGCCGGAGCGGGCGAGGATTTCGGACTTGTTGAGCCCTTCCTTGGCCATGGCGAGCGCGGCCTTGGAGTCCTGTCCGAAGATCTTGTAGACGTTGCGGATCTCGATATCAGCCATTGCGCGGATCCTCCGTCTGGCTCTTGCCGAAGCCTTGTGTGATGCGGTCGAGAACGATCGCGAGAATGACAATGCCGATGCCGGCTTCCAGTCCCTTGCCGACGTCGAGCGTCTGGATGCCGTTCAGCACCTGCTCGCCGAGGCCGCGGGCACCGATCATCGAGGCGACGACCACCATCGACAGCGCCATCATGATCGTCTGGTTGAGGCCGGCCATGATCGTCGGCGTGGCGAGCGGCAGTTCGACGCCGAAGAGGATCTGGTTGGGGCTGCCGCCGAAGGCGGTCGCCGCTTCCACCACCTCGTGGTCGACCTGGCGGATGCCGAGATCGGTGAGGCGGATCAGGGGCGGCACTGCGTAGATGATGGTCGCCAGGATCGCCGGGACCTTGCCGAGGCCGAAGAGCATCAGCGCCGGGATCAGGTAGACGAAGCTCGGCATCGTCTGCATCACGTCGAGCACCGGCAGGGTGATGTTGCGCACCATCCGGCTCTTGGCGACGAGAATGCCCATGGGCACGCCGATGACGACCGAGACGATCGTCGCCATCAGCATCAGCGCCAGCGTCTGCATCGTCAGGTCCCAAAGGCCGAGCACGCCGACGAAGAACAGGAGAACGCCGACGACGACCGTCAGGCCCCAGCGCTTGGAACTCTGCCAGGCAAGCGCCATGAAGATGAGGATGACGACCCACCAGGGCAGGCCGCGCAGGATCCATTCGATGAACAGAACGGCTTTCAGGATGACGCCGCTGATCGCCTTGAAGACCCAGCCATAGCCGCTGACCAGCGCCTGGATGAAATCGTTCACCGGCCCGCGAATGGAGAGATTGAGAGTATCCGGAAACATCGGATGGTTCCTTGCTCGGACCGGCGGGCGCGGAAAGGCGGCCGACGGCGCTTGCCTCGGGTATGTGGCCAGTCGCCAGTCCGGGCTCACGTCGCGTCGAACGCGGCGAGGGAGCCGAACCGGCGATGAGGCGCGATTACTTCAGGCTGGCTTCGATCTTGCCGCGGGCTTCATCGGAAACCCACTTGCCCCAGACGTCGGCCTTGGTCTTCAGGAACTCGGCGGCTGCCGCCGTCGCGTCGACCTTGTTGTCAGCCATGTAGGCGAGGCTGCCGTTGACGGCTTTAAGCGGGAAGGTCGCCTTTTCGAGGATCGCGACGATCTCGGGGGCTTCCTCGGCGAAGGTGCTGTTGACGCCGTAGGAAACGTCCACCGATGGGAAGGCGCAGCCCTGGTCACGCTTGCCGTTGGCGCTCGAAAGCTCCTTCCAGCAGGCTTCGTTGTAAGCCGGCTCTTCGAGTTGGACGAGCTTGAACTTGCCCATGATCGCGGTCGGCGACCAGTAGTAGAAGAGGATCGGTTCGCCCTGGAGATAGGCCGAGGTGATGGCGGAATCGAGCGCGGTGCCGGTGCCCGGGCGGAAGTTCACATAGGTCTCGCCGAGCTTGTAGGCTTCGAGCTTGGCGGAGCTCACGCCCTCGCAGGTCCAACCCGACGGGCAATTGAGGAAGCGGCCCTTGGACGGTTCTTCCGGATCGGCGAAAAGCTCGACGATCTTGGGATCGGAAAGCTGCGACACGCTCTTCAGGTCCGGAGCCTTGGCTTCGAGATTGCGGGAGGCGTCACCCTTGATCACGTATTCCGGGACGAACCAGCCTTCGCTGGCGCCGACGAAGGTCTTGCCGACGGCAACGACCTTCTTTTCCTCGACGGCCTTGTTCCAGACGTCCGAGCGGCCGAGCCATTCCTCGGCGAAAATCTGCACATCGTTGTTGGCGGTCGCCTGCTCCAGCGTCACGGAGTTGCCGGGGATCGAGTCCACCTGGCAGTCGTAGCCCTTGGAAAGAATGGTCTTCATCACTTCGGTGATGAAGGCGCCGCTTTCCCAATCGATGCCGGCGAAGGTGACGGTCTTGCCGTCGCCGCAATAGGAGGCGCTGGCGCTGCCGGTGGAGGCCGCAAGCACGAGGCCGGTGGCGGCAAGCGTGAGTTTCAGTTTGTTGATCGACATTAAGCTGTTCCCTTTTTTGATTTTGGCTTCGATGACTATTTCAGTTTCATCAGCACCCGTGCGAAGGCCCGGTCGATATCGTCTTCCCGGTCGTGGCGTCCGTTCCGGATCTTCCACTCGCCTGCGACCATGACGTCGCGGACGCTCTCGCCGCCAAGCGCAAAGAGCCAGCGGTCGAGGATCTGGTTGTCGCTGGCGGCGGCGATATAGGGGTTGCTGCCGTCGAGCACGACGAAATCGGCGCGGGCGCCGACGGCGATGCCTGCCGTCTTCTGGCCGGCAGCCTGGGCGCCGCCTTTGAGCGCGGCGTCGAAGATGGTCCGGCCGATCGAGGCGCCGGGGCCGGTCGCGAGCCGGTTGCGGCGACGATCGCGCAGGCGCTGGCCATATTCGAGCAGGCGCAGCTCCTCGGCGACGCAGGTCGCCACATGGCTGTCGGTGCCGACGCCGAAGATGCCGCCTTCGGCCATGAAGTCGACCGCCGGGAAGATGCCGTCGCCGAGATTGGCTTCGGTGGCGGGGCAGAGGCCGGCAACGGCGCCGGAACGCGCCAGGCGTTGGCGCTCGGTTTCCGTCAGATGCGTCGCATGA
Organism: Ensifer sp. B1-9; assembly: GCF_050474445.1. Classification (NCBI taxonomy): domain Bacteria; kingdom Pseudomonadati; phylum Pseudomonadota; class Alphaproteobacteria; order Hyphomicrobiales; family Rhizobiaceae; genus Ensifer; species Ensifer sp. B1-9. The sequence continues at coordinate 63,821 of NZ_JBCHVG010000026.1, read as the reverse complement.
ATCGCGCACCAGCGCCCGTCGACCGGCATCTCATCGAGCAGCCATTCGACCGGACGGCGGCCGCTCCAAGCGAGGCTATCGTCGACTTCCTTGGTCTGCTCGGCGACATGGATATGGATTGGACCGGAAACGGGCGCGGCATCGAGGATGGTGCGCATTTCCTCCGGCGTCGCCGCGCGCAGCGAATGAATGGCATAGCCGAGCGTATTGCCGCCTTCGCGGCAGAGCGGTTCGAGACGCTCAAGCAGCGCGAGAAAACGATCCGGGTCATGCAGGAACGGTCGCTGACCGGGGTTCGGCGCGACCCCGCCGAAATTGGCGTGGGCGTAGAAAACCGGCAGATGCGTGAGGCCGATGCCGGTCGTGCGGGCGGCGGCGAGAATGCGCAGCGACATTTCCGCCGGATCGGCATAGGGAGTGCCATCGGCCTGATGGTGCAGGTAATGGAATTCGGCAACATGGCCGAAACCGCCCTTCAGCATCTCCATATAGAGCTTGGCGGCGATCGCCTCGACATCGTCGGGGTTTACCAGTCCGACGGTGCGATACATTTCCTCGCGCCAGGTCCAGAAGCTGTCGTCGCCGCTGCCGGCGACCTCGGCAAGGCCGGCCATGGCACGCTGGAAGGCGTGAGAATGAAGGTTGGCGATTGCCGGGATCAGCGGTCCGGCCGCACGCTCGTCGCCATTGGCGGCGGCGCTGCCGGTTTCGATCGCTGCAATGTGACCCGAAGCGTCGAGCGAGATCGCGACGTTTTGGGCCCAGCCGCCGGGCAGGAGCGCCCGTTCTGCAAAGATCCGGTTGACGGGAAAACTAGCCATGTGCATTTTCCTGTACGTAGTTGTATATGGAACTATAGATATTTTACGCTGGCGCGCAAGCGTGAAATGAACGAAAAGATTCGTGAGCGAATGCGCATGATTTGTTCGGCATTCCGGAAAGATGGGGCGTAAGTTGATGACGGCACTCAAAAAACGGAACGATATGGCCGCCTTCGAAGACGGCCCGGTGCCGCGCTACGAGGCGGTCAAGCAGTTCATCCGCAGCCGTATCGAGAGCGGCGAGTGGCCGGCGCACCACCGCATCCCCTCGGAAAACGAGATCGTCGCCGACCTCGGCGTCAGCCGCATGACCGCCAACCGGGCGCTGAGAGAACTCGCAACCGAAGGCGCGATCACGCGGGTGCAGGGCGTCGGCTCCTTCGTCGCCGCGCACAAGGGCAGCACCGCGCTTCTGGAAGTCCGCAACATCGCCGACGAAATCCGTGAACGCGGCCATACCCACACGTCGCTGATGACGCTCCTGCACGAAGAGGTGGCGACGCCCGAGATCGGTTACGCGCTCGGCCTCGCGACCGGCGCCCGTGTCTTCCATTCGATCATGGTGCATTCGGAAAACGGCCTGCCGATCCAGATCGAGGACCGTTTCGTCAATCCGGCGGTCTGCCCGCGCTATCTGGAGCAGGATTTCCAGGCGATGACGCCGAATGCCTATCTCACTGCGGTGGCGCCGATCACCCGCACCGAACAGATCGTCGAGGCGGTGTCGCCGCAGCCGTGGGAATGCAAGCTGCTCGGCATCGACCGCAACGAACCCTGCCTGATGATCCGGCGCCGCACCTGGTCGGAGACGGCCAATGTGACGACCGCGCGCCTGCTCTATCCCGGCACTCGCTATCGCCTCGAAGGCATGTCGCAATAGGTCGGGATCGATGCCCCGGCAGAAAACCGCACATCTTTTCCTCATCCCGCTCTAATCTCGACAATATTCCGGTCGATTCGGAGGATCGACCGCCGAACGGGAGGATGACGACGTATGGTTGAGGACGCGCTGAAGCTTCGCACCGAGCTGCCGAGGCCCGATGTCAACGCCGAGGAGGCGCAGGCGCTGCTGGCCGAGCACTACGGTCTGTCAGGCACAATCAGCGAACTCGGCAGCCAGCAGGACCGCAACTATCGCATCGATACCGGCGACCGGCGCTATGTCTTGAAAATCTGCCGTGCGGAATATGGAGCGCTCGAACTCGAGGCCCAGAATGCGGCCTTGCAGCACTTGTCCCAGCGGTTGACTTCGGCGCGGATTGCGGAAGTGGTGCCTTCGCTCAAGGGCGAGGCGATCGAGAGCGTTACCGTTCGCGACCAGGCCTATCGCATCCGCCTGCTGAATTTTCTCGATGGCGAGCCGCTGACCAAACGCAAGCATCTCTCGCGTGAAGCCGTTTCCGCGCTCGGCGACTTGGCCGGGCGGCTGGCCGCCGCGCTGCAGGACTTCGAGCATCCCGGGCTTGAACGCGAGCTGCAATGGGACCTGCGCCGTGCCGGTCCCGTCGTGCTGCACCTTCTCGCCGACATGCCGGATCAGCAGCGCAAGAAGCGGATCGCCGAAATTATGGTCGGCGCGATGCGGCGTCTGCAGCCACTCACGGCGGAACTGCGTGTCCAGGCGATCCATCACGATGTCACCGACGACAATGTGGTGAGCCAGCCGGATGCGGCCGGCCGGCCGATCCCGGACGGTGTCATCGATTTTGGCGATATCCTGAAGGGGTGGCTCGTTGCCGAACTTGCGGTCACCTGCGCCTCGCTGTTGCATCACGCCGATGGCGACCCCTGGTTCATCCTGCCGGCGGTCAAGGCGTTTCATGCGGCGTGCCCGCTGACCGAAGCGGAACTGAAGGCGCTCTGGCCGCTGATCGTCGCCCGCGCCGCCGTGCTCATCGCGAGCTCCGAGCACCAGCTCTCCCGCGAGCCCGACAACGCCTATGTCGAGGGCAATGCCGCGCATGAGCGGGAGATCTTCGATGTTGCGACCTCGTTTCCGCCGGCGGTGATGGAACGCGCCATCCTGACGGCGGCAGGGCTCGCTTCCGCGTTGACGCCTGTCACGGGAGAAAACCTGATCCAGGGGCTCGGGCCGACCGACGTGCGCCAGATCGACCTGTCGATCCTGAGCCCGCTGTTGCCGGAGGAACGCTGGCAGCACCAGGGGCTGCCGATCTCGCTATTGCAGCACGCCGCCCACGCGATCGGGGTCGCGACCACCCGCTACGGCGAGTACCGGATGACCGAAACGCAACTCAGATCGCCGAAGCCCGACCCGACGCTGGCGCTGCATGTCGACATCTGCCTCGAAGCGGGCCGCGAGATCGTTGCCCCGTTTGCGGGGCGCATGATCCGGCAGGACGGGTTGCTGGTTTTGGACGGAGCCGAGGCGAGCCTGTTCCTTGAAGGCGTGGAAGTCGGTGGCGATCTCGAGGAGACCGTCGCCGCCGGTGCCGTTCTCGGCGTCGTCTCGGGCGAGCAGCAGACCTATGGCCTGATCCGCGTGCAGCTTTGCCGCGAGCACGGCCTCGTTCCGCCGCTTTTCGTGATGCCGCATCAGGCGGAAGCCTGGAAGGCCCTGTGTCCATCGCCGGCCGCCGTCCTCGGCTTTGACTGCGATGCGCCGGAACTGCACAGCGAAGCGCTGCTAACCCGTCGCCAGCAGCACTTCGCCAAGCCGCAGAAGAACTACTACCAGCACCCGCCACAGATCGAGCGCGGCTGGAAGGAATACCTCTTCGACGTCGAGGGCCGCAGCTATCTCGACATGGTCAACAACGTGACGATCCTTGGCCATGGACATCCGCGACTGGCGTCCGCGGTCGGGCGGCAATGGTCGCTGCTCAACACCAATTCGCGCTTCCACTATGCCTCCGTCGCCGAATTCTCGACGCGGCTGGCGGCGCTTGCACCCGACGGGCTCGACACGGTGTTCCTGGTCAACAGCGGCTCGGAGGCGAACGATCTGGCGCTCCGGCTTGCCTGGGCCTATTCCGGCGCGCGCAACGTCGTCAGCCTGCTCGAGGCCTATCACGGCTGGACCGTCGCCAGCGATGCAGTCTCCACCTCGATCGCCGACAATCCGCAGGCACTCGAGACCCGTCCGGCCTGGGTGCATCCGGTGCCGGCGCCCAACACCTATCGCGGCGAGTTCCGTGGCGCCGATACGACCGACAGCTATGTCCGCTCCGTCGTCACGAAGCTTACCGAGCTCGACGCCGCCGGCGAGAAGCTTGCCGGCTTCATCTGCGAACCCGTGTATGGCAATGCCGGCGGCATTCCCTTGCCGAAGGGTTATCTCGACGCGGTTTATGCCATGGTGCGGTCACGCGGCGGAGTGTGCATCGCCGATGAGGTGCAGGTCGGTTATGGCCGCCTCGGCGACTATTTCTGGGGCTTTGAAGAGCAGGGCGTCGTGCCCGATATCATCACCGTCGCGAAGGGCATGGGCAACGGCCATCCGCTCGGCGCCGTCATCACCCGGCGCGAGATTGCCGAAGCGCTGGAGAAGGAGGGGTATTTCTTCTCGTCCGCCGGCGGCAGCCCCGTCAGTTCCGTCGTCGGCCAGACCGTGCTCGACATCCTCACGGAAGAGCGGCTTCCGGAGAATGCCCGTGTCGTCGGCGGCCATCTGAAGGCACGGCTCGAAGCGCTGGGACAGCGCTTCCCGCTGATCGGCGCCGTGCACGGCATGGGGCTCTATCTCGGCGTCGAATTCGTGCGCGACCGGGAGACGTTGTTGCCGGCGACAGAGGAGACGGCGGCGATCTGCGATCGCCTGCTCGAACTCGGCGTCATCATGCAGCCGACCGGCGACCATCTGAACGTGCTGAAGATCAAGCCGCCGCTCTGCCTCAGCCGGGAGAGCGCCGACTTCTTCGCCGACATGCTGGCGCGGGTGCTGGAGGAAGGCTGGTAAAGTCATCGGCGGCAGCGCTGCCGCCGAGCCAGGCTACCAGCCGGCGAAGTCCGTGAGCACGGCGTCCGAGACGCGGCCAGCGCCCACGTCGTCGAAGGCGCGATCGAGGATATCGAGCGCAGCGTCGATGTCCTGATCGGTGATCGTCAGCGGTGGCGTCATCTCCAGCACGTTCGAGTTCATTCCGACATAGTAGACGACGAGGCCGAGTTCATAGGCGCGGAAAACGAGCTTTGCCGTCTCGCGCGAGGCCGGCGTTCGGCTCTGATGGTCGGTGACGAGCTCGACGCCGCAGGCAAGCCCGCGTCCGCGAACGTCGCCGATCAGGCGATGGCGTTCGGCCAGGCGCTGCAGACCCTGACGCAGCCGCTCACCCTTGCGCTCCGCCTCCCGCGCAAGCTCTTCGCGTTCGATGGTTTCGAGGACCGCCAGGCCCGCGGCAGCGGAGATCGGGTTGCCGTGCAGCGTCTGCATGGCGAAGGCGCTGGCGCAATCCAATATGCGCGCCGGGCCGATCGCGGCGGAGAGCGGCAGCCCGCCACCTAGGCCCTTGCCGATCGTCAGGATGTCGGGGACGAAATCCTCGTGCTCGAAGCAATGCAGCCGGCCGCTGCGACCGAGGCCGACTTTCACCTCGTCGCAGACGACGAGCACGCCGTATCCACGGCAGATCTCGGCAAATGCCCGGAAGAAGCCGGGCGGCGGAACGATCAGGCCGCCATCGGACTGGATCGGTTCGATGAAGGCGGCCGCGAACTGCTCCGGCGCCGCTTCGAGGCGCTGGCGCAATTCGGCGAGGATCGCGCCGCCCGTCGGGTCGTCGCGATAGGGTCGGTAGGGATCGGGGTAGGGGAGCAGCAGCAGGCCGTCGGCCTTGGCCGCGCCCGCCTGGACGCTGTGGCCGGAGAACGCCATCGAGCCCGTGGTGCAACCGTGATAGGCGCCGACGAAAGCGATGACGCCCGTGCGGCCCGTCGCCTTGGTGACGGCGCGGAAGACGGCCTCGTTGGCATCGGAGCCGGAATGGCCGAACCAGACCTTGTTGTCGCCCGAGCCTGGAAAGGCAGCGAGCAGTTTTTCCGCAAGCGCCGTTGCCGGTCCGTTGGCAGCGGAGAGAACGCTGGCACCAGCGGGATTTGCCGCAGCACCGGAGATCGCCTCGACAAGCGCCGGGTGGCCATAGCCGAGGCTTGCCGCACCCCAGGCGCCGGAGAGATCGATCAGTTCACGGCCATTCTCCTCCATGAGCCTGGCACCCCGGCCGCCGGTCACGGCGAGCGGGAAGAAGCGCAGTTTCTGCAGGGTGGCGATCGCGGCCTTGTCTCTTTCGTAGAGCGCGGTCACGGAACTTCCCCGATGCTCACCCTCAGACAGCGGGTGAGCCGCTCGCCCCAGGCGGCGACGCCGGCATCCGTGTCGATCAGATCGTGGCGCACCTCAACCAGAACACCGGGCAGTCCGCGCGCATCGGCGTGAACCGGCACGGTGTAATCCTCGTCGGGATGGATGTTGTAGGGCTCGTTGTCGCCGATCGTCAGTTGGGGCTCGCTTGCGAGCTCGCGGATCAGCGAGCCGGCGAAATCGACCGCATCGCGGTAGAGGATGCCGGCCTGCCAGGGGCGTGGCTTGCCGAAATAGACGGGCGTGAAGCTATGGATGCCGACGACGAAGGGCCGCTTGCCTTCGGCTGCCAGCCGGTCGAGGCGGCGGCTGACGGCGTCAGCGAAAGGCGTAAACAGCGTATCGATCCGCTGCTGCCGTTCTTCCTCGCTCAAGCCTCGGTTGGCCGGGATCTCCGTCGTCTCGCTGATTTCGGGGATCATCGAGGGTGCGGAAAGCGGGCGGTTGCAGTCGATCACCAGCCTTGAATAGTTGGTGAAGAACAGCGGCGCGTCGAGGCTGAGGCTTAAGCGCTGCGCCAGGGCCATGGCGCCGATATCCCAGGCGATGTGGCGCTGACGCTCGTGCAGCGGCAGCCCCATGTCGCCGAGCGCGCGCGGCATCCGGTTGGAGGCGTGCTCGCACAGCAGCAGGATCGGCGATGCACCGTCCGGATTGAAGACCGCATAGGGCGGCAGTTCGTCGATCGCCAGCAGCGGCGCGCTCGGGTCGTGTCGCGCGCCGTGTTCGAGGCTCTTGATGGCCGGTGTCGAGGTCATGATGTGCCCGTCCGTCAATCAGTAGACCGCCGCATAGCGGGCGCACAGTTCTTCGGGGGAGAGGCCGTCGACGATCTCGATCTCCTTGCGTTTCATCGCCATGTAGCAATCGAGGAAATCCCTGGAGAACCAGCCGGTGACGACGGGATCGGCAGCCAGCGTGTCGAGCGCTTCCTGCAGGCTGGACGGCAGGCGACGGATGCCGAGCGTCTTCTGGTCTTCGTCAGAGAAATCGGAGGGGTCGGAGTTGATCAAGGGCGGCTGTTCAAGCCCGGCCCTGATGCCTTCGAGGCCGGCCTTCAAAAGCACCGCCAGCGACAGATGCGGGCTGGCGCATGCGTCGGCGGCGCGATACTCCATGTTGAACTGCTTGGCCGGATTGCTGCCGGGCAGGTCCAGCGTCGGGCAGATGCGGAGCGTTGCCTCGCGGTTCTTTTCGCCGAGGCAGGTATAAGCTGCGCTCCAATGGTGCGGCACGAGCCGCATGTAGGAGAGCACCGACGGGGCGGTAAATGCGGTCAGCGCCGGCAAATGCTTGACGACGCCGGCGGCGAAGGAGCCGGCAACTTTCGAGAGCCGACCCGGGCGTGACGCATCGAAAGTCACCGGGTTGCCGTCGAGATCAGTGAAGCTCACATGCAGATGCACGCCGTTGCCGACGCCGTTGGACGCCGTCTTTGGGGCGAAGCTCGCATTCCAGCCAAAGAGGGCGGCGACTTCCTTGGTGATCGCGCGGATGGTGGCCCCGCGGTCGGCAGCCGTCAGCGCATCGGCCGGACGGCAGGTGATTTCGAACTGGTCCTTGCCGTATTCCGGCAGGAACATTTCCGGTTCGGCGCCGGCTTCCTGCAGCGCCGTCATCAGCAGCGAGCCGAAGGGTTCGGCGCGGCGCTGGGCGCGCAGGCCGAAGGAGGGGGCGTCCGGCCAGTCGACGCCGAGAAGCTGGAACTCCTGTTCGATGGCCGATATGACCTTGAGGCCGACCTCTTCATATTCCTTCAGCGTCTGTTTCAGGAAGCTGCGCACGCAGCAGTCCCAGGCATTGCCCTGAAGGTCGGTGATATCGGAGTGGTAGAAATGGAGCGGCGTTTCGTCGGGCAGGCAGGTGACGCGGGCCTTGCTGGTGGGGTCGGCCATCAGCCGGAGGTCGCCGGCCGAGCCCCAGGGATTGTTCTCGGCGATCAGGTCGAAAGGTGTCAGCGCCAGATTGGCCGGCACCCAGCCGACGCCCTTGCGCAGGTAGTCGTCGATCTGTGCGGCGGCGAAGCTGCGGCCACGGGTGATGCCGGCGATGTCGGTGGTGACGAAGGTGGCGAGTTCCGTCAGTTCGGCGGCCGCCTTGCCATTGTTCGTTTCGGTCATGGAGTTCCCCTCTTGTCTCTGCTTTTCTGGCGGCGGTTTTAGGCCTGGCGCAGGCCGTTCAGGCGGCTGACGACGGTGTCGGTGTCGGTCGTCCAGCAATAGCCCGAGTAGGCGCGAAGTGCTGCGTCGTGGCGCTCATCGCTGTAGGTTGCGCAGGCATCGTTGACGACGGTGACGAGATAACCGCGGTCGGCGGCGTCACGCACGGCCATGTCGACACACTGGTCGGTGATGACGCCGGCGATGATCAGGTAGCGGGTGTTGAGGTTGCGCAGGATGTAGTCGATGTTGGTCGAGTTGAAGACGCCGGACGATGTCTTCGGCAACACGATTTCGTTGTCTACAGGCGCAAGCTCCGGAATGACCTGACCCTCGGGCGCGCCCTTCGGCACATGCATGTCGGAGAGCTTGTGGTCGAGCGAGCGGTCGCGGCCGTCGAGCGTCAGGCTTTCGATGATCGTGTGCAGCACCTCGCAGCCGGCCTTTCGCGCCGCCTCCAGAATACGCACCTGGTTGGGGATGACGGTCTGGCGCAGGCGCTTGTGGTAATAGCTGTCGGCATCTTGCGGATGGGTCGGGTCGAGGTTCGGCTCGCACCAGATGCGTTGCATGTCGACGAACAGCAGCGAGGTGCGCCCAGCCTCATAGGCGCTGTCGCGCCTCAAGAGATCGTCCCCAACCTTTACAGTGACTGCACTCATTCGAATTCTCCTCGGTTTGTCTGGTTCGCCGTGACGGCGGAAAGGCTCAGCGGTCGTCCTCGACCTGCGGATTGAAGGCGTCCTCGGTGATCGCGTAGCCGCGGCGCAGCTCCTCCATGCGCTCGATGCGGCCGCGCGACTGGGTGGCAAGGCGGGCGGTCAGCGCCGCGATCAGCGCCTCGGTCTGGGCGATCGCCGGCACCATGGTGTCGTAGGGCGAGACCGTGTCGACCGGCGCCATCAGCGTCACGGTGGCGAAATCGGCGATCGGCGAGACCCAGCGGTCGGTGAAGAGCACGATGCGCGCGCCTTGCGCCGCCGCCTGGCGTGCGAAGCGGATCGTGTCGTTCTGGTACCGGCGGTAGTCGTAGACGAAGAGCACGTCGCGCTTGCCGAGATCGACGAGCTGGTCGACCTGATCGGCCTGGCTGCCGTTGATCCAGCGCGTATCGCCGCGCAGCTGCTTCATGTGCGACCAGAGGAGGCCGGCAAGAAAGCCGCTGAAACGGCCGCCGAGGCAATGGATGCGGGCGCTCATGTCGGCTGCGGCATCGACCGCGGCCTCGAAATCTTCCGAAGGCAGCATCTGCATCGAGGATTCCAGCGCATGGATGCTCGCGCGCAGGAAATACTGGTAGAAATTCTCCTGCTCCAGCGACGGGCGCCGCTCGTCGAGCATCGAGAGCGGCGAGCTCATGCGCTCCTGCACTTCGCTGAGAAGCGCCTTCTGGAACTCCGGATAACCCTCGAAGCCGAGCTTGTTGGCAAAGCGCACAACGGTCGGATTGCTGACGCCGGCGGTCGCAGCGAGATGCGCGACCGTGTTCAGGCCTGCTGCCGGATAGTTCGACAGTAACTGCCTCACGATCTTCAGTTCCGAGCGCGTGAAGGTGATCGCGCCGTCTGTCAGTCGGTCCCGGATTGCCACGATTTCTGCCTCCCAAAAATGATGGCGTGAACCCCAATTTCTGCTTTTTGTTACAGAATTGCTAGCAGAGAATGTTTTTTGAAACAAGATTGACATTTGGTCGATCTGCGATAACGTTCATTTCGGGAACGGGCCCGAGCCAAAAACATGAGGCGGGCCGAAAATTTGGGGGAATGCGGATGGTGCGCGTCAGGCGAGAAACCGTCTTTGGTATCCTTGTAACGTCGCTGCCGCTTCTGGCCGCCGCCGTGGTCGCCTCGCTGTTCTTTCCGGGCAGCGGCGAGCGCCTGGTGACGCTCTACATGATCAACGTCATCGCCGTGCTCGGCATCGGCATCTATGCCGGCAATTCCGGCATCGTTTCCTTCGGCCACGTCGGCTTCATGGCGATCGGCGCCTATGCGTCGGGCCTGTTGACGCTCAACCCGATCATCCAGAAGACGGCGCTGCCGCATCTGCCGGAATGGCTGGCGGGCATCGGCATGCCCTTCCTGCCCGCGCTTATGCTTGCGCTTGTCGTGGTCGCCTTGGTCGCGGTGCTGATCGGTATTCCGGTTGCGCGCCTTGGCGGCTCATCGGCCTCGATCGCCACCCTCGGCTTCCTCGTCATCGTGCATGTCGTGCTCGTCGCCTCGACCGACTTCACCCGCGGCAGCCAGACCTTTTTTGGCATCCCGCGCGCCGTCAATCTCTGGGTGGCGCTGCCCTTTGCCATTGCGGCCGTCGCGGTCGCGCGCCTCTACCGGGATTCAAGTGCCGGCCTGAAGCTCCGGGCCTCGCGTGAGGACGAGATCGCCTCGACCGCCGTCGGCGTCAACGTCAAGCTGCACCGGTTCTTCGCCTGGGTTCTGGGTGCCCTGCTTGCCGGTGCCGCCGGCGCGCTGCTTGCGCATTTCCTCGGCGCCTTCTCGCCCAAGGACTTCTATTTCAACCTGACCTTCATGCTGCTGGCGATGCTGATCCTTGGCGGCATCACCACGGTCTCGGGCGCCGTCGGCGGCGCCGCGGTGATCATGCTGATCGTCGAATTGTTACGTAAGCTCGAAGGCGGCGTCGATCTCGGCTTTCTGAAGCTGCCGACGGTGTTCGGCCTCACCGACATCGGCATCGGCGTCGCGATCCTCGTGGTGATGTATCGCCTGCAGGACGGCCTCTTCGGCGTGCGCGAGCTCGACGAGCGTTTCGGCTGGTTCAAGCGCTTCGCTTCAAAAAGCGCCGCCAGCTCTGCGCCGGCAACGGCTGCCCTTTCAGCCGGTCAGGGCGTGCTTCAAGTTGAAAACCTTGGCAAGAGGTTTGCGGGGCTCGTGGCGCTGGAGAACGCCAATTTCGAGATCAGGCCCGGCCTCGTCACCGGCCTCATCGGCCCGAACGGTGCCGGCAAGTCGACCTTGATCAACAGCGTTTCCGGCGTCGTTCCGCCATCGACAGGCCGCGTCTTGATCGATGGGCAGGATGTCGCCTCGCTCGCGGTCCATGCCGTTCCGGTCGCGGGTCTTGCGCGCACCTTCCAGAACATCCGCCTGTTCAAGAACCTGACGGTGCTCGAAAACGTCACCGTCGCGGCAAGTGCCCTGACGTCGAGTGAGGATCCGGCGGCGCGCGCCCTGACGGTACTGGCAGAGGTCGGGCTCGAGGACTTTGCCGACAGGCTGGCCGGCACGCTTTCCTATGGCGCCCAGCGTCGGCTCGAGATCGCCCGCGCGCTGGCGCTGAAACCCCGCTACCTGCTGCTCGACGAGCCGGCCGCGGGCATGAACCCGGCCGAGACCGACGAGCTGATGCATGTGCTCGACCGCATCCGCACGAAGTATCGCCTCGGGCTGCTCGTCGTCGAGCACGACCTGAAGCTGATCATGCGGCTCTGCGATGTTGTCGTGGTGCTCAACAAAGGCCAGCAGATCGCCATCGGCACGCCGGCGGAGATCCAGGCCAATCCTGAAGTCATCGAGGCCTATATCGGTCGCCGCCGCTCATCGGCGCAGGCGCGAAGCGAGCAGGGGGAAGTCTCCGGGCTCCCGTCCAGCACGCCGGGTCTGCGCAATCCTGCATAATCAAGAGAGGGAACTTTTCAGATGAAAAAGAACGTTCAGGCCCTGTGCCTCACCACCATGCTCGGCGGTTTCGTGCTGTCGCCGCTGCCGGCCCTTGCGGAAGACCTGGTCATCGGCCTTGCGACCGCGCAGACCGGCGGCCTCGCGCCCTATGACCAGCCTTCTCTGAAGGGCCTGGAAATGGCCGTCGAGGAGATCAACGCCGCTGGTGGTGCGGCCGGCAAATTCCCGATCAAGCTCGTCGCCAAGGACACGCGTTCGGATGCGGCACAGACGGCGCTGGTGGCGCAGGAACTGGTCGACCAGGGCGTCAAGATCATGATCACGCCCTGCGACGCCGATCCGTCGATTGCCGCCGGCCAGGTGACCCAGGCCGCTCAAATCCCGGCCTTCTCCTTCTGCGCGACGACACCGACCATGCCGCTTGCCGTCGGCGACTACATGTTCGGCAACTATCCGGCCGACAACGTCCAGGCCTCGGTGCTCGCGACCTACGCCACCGAGAAGGGCTACAAGAAGGCCTATATCCTGAAATCGCCGGACAGCGCCTATACGCTGAAGCTGCCTGAATATTTCGCCGCGGCCTTCACTGCCAAGGGCGGCGAGCTCTTGGGCGAGGGCACCTTCAGCATGGGCCAGCAGGATTTCGGCGCCGAAGTCACCAAGATCAAGGCGATGAATCCGGCGCCCGACGTCATCATGACGGCGGCCTACGAGCCTGATTTCCCGGCCTTCATCCGCCAGTTGCGCGGCGCCGGTGTGACGATCCCGATTCTCGGCAGCGACGGCATCGACTCGCCGACCACCTTCGGCCTTGGCGCGACCGTCGACGGCGTCGTCTTCACCACCGCCGGCTTTGCCAGCGAAGGCAGCCCGCTCGCCGACTTCAACGTGAAGTACAAGGAGAAGTTCGGCCAGGTGCCGGACACCGTCTACATCGCCAACGGTTACGACCTCGGCAAGGTGATCGACGCGGCGGTGACGGAAGCCAACAGCACTGATCCGGTTGCCATCCGTAACGCGATTGCTTCGCTCGAAAACGTCCAGGGCGTGACCGGCCCGATCAGCTATGCCGGCACGCAGGGCATGCCGCTGCGCTCGGTCTCGCTGGTGCGTATCGAAGGCGGCAACCGCGAACTGATCAGCCAGGGCGTTCCGGCCGCTGCCGACATTCCGGCTCCCTGATCCGCTTTCGTCCGGCGATTCCCGTTTTGTCGGGGATCGCTCCCGCTGCCTGCGTCGCCTCGCAATTCATGGCAAGGACTTTGCCCCGATGATGATGAGTGAAATTCCCGTCCCGAAGCCGCTTCTGGAATTGAGCGGTCTCAAGGTCGCCTATGGCGCCGTCGAGGCGCTGAAGGGCGTCGACCTCAGCGTCGGCAAGGGGCAGATCGTCACGCTGCTCGGCGCCAATGGCGCCGGCAAGAGCTCGACCTTGAACGCGCTCGTCGGGTTGGCTGCGAAGAAGGCCGGACGCGTCTCGTTCAACGGCCAGGATATTTCCAATCTCGCGCCGGAACAGATCGTCCGGCTCGGCATGACGCTAACGCCGGAGGGGCGGCGGATCTTTCCGAGCCTGACGGTCGACGAACATCTGCTGCTCGGCGGCGCCATGCACAAGGCGCGCGGCGCGATTTCGGAGGTGCGGGAAGACATGCTGTCGCGCTTCCCGATCCTGAAAGAGCGGCTCGCCCAGAAAGCCGGTTCGCTCTCCGGCGGCGAACAGCAGATGCTGGCGATCGCCCGCTCGATGATGTCGTCGCCGGATCTGCTTTTGCTCGACGAACCCTCGCTCGGCCTTGCGCCGCAGGTGGTCGACCTGATCTTCGATCTGATCGCAGGGCTCCGGCAGAAGGGCCTGACGATCTTGCTCGTAGAGCAGAACGTCTCGCTGTCGCTCGAGATCGCCGATACGGGCTACGTCATGGCCAATGGCCGGATCGTGCTGTCGGGTACGGCTGCCGAACTCCGCAATTCAACCGAAATCCAGGGCGCCTATCTCGGCGCCTGAGCCGAGTGCGTGGAGGGTCAATTCATGGACATGTTCCTGCAGCAGCTCGTCAATGCGCTCAGCCTCGGCGGCACCTATGCGCTTCTCGCCCTCGGGCTCGCAGTCGTCTTCTCGATCATGGGGCTCATCAACTTCGCCCATGGCGAGCTGATGACGGCGGCCGGCTACGGCCTCTGTTTCGCCCTGTTGCTGGGCCTGCCGTTTCCGCTCGCCGTTTGCGCGGCGCTGATGATCGCGATCGTGCTGGCCATGCTGATGGAGCGCATCGCCTTTCGGCCGGTGCGCGGCGCCAGCGGCACGACGCTGCTTCTGACGAGCTTTGCGGTCAGCGCCATCCTGCGCGTTCTCTTCCAGAACTTCATTTCCGCCCGTCCGAAGCCGGTGCCGATGCCCGAGAGCTTTTCCGGCACGATCGAGATCGGCGGCCTGCATCTCGGCCTCATCCAGGGCACCTCGATCCTCGTCACTATCATCATGCTTGTCGGTCTCAATCTCTTCCTGCGCACGACCGTGCTCGGACGCGCCATGCGCGCGGCTTCGGAGGATTTCGCCATCGTGCGGCTGATGGGCATCCGCGCCAATGCCGTCGTCGCCACCACCTTTGCGATCTCCGGCCTGCTCGCCGGCGTCGCCGGCATCCTTTGGGTGGCGCAGCGTGGCAGCGTCGATCCGCTGATGGGTTTCCTGCCGGTGCTGAAAGCCTTCATCGCCGCGATCATCGGCGGGCTCGGCAGCCTCTCGGGTGCCGTTGCCGGCGGCTTTCTGCTGGGCTTCATCGAGGTGTTCCTGCAGGCCTACCTGCCGGAAGGGCTGCTCAGCTATCGCGACGCCTTCACCATTCTGCTCGTCATCGGCGTGCTGCTCTTCGCACCGCAGGGCCTGCTTGCGCGGAAAACGATCGTCAAGCTCTAAACACACAGCAGCCGGTGATCGGCCGCTTTAATGCTGAACTGCAAAACGCCGCGATGGAAATCCGTCGCGGCGTTTGTCTTTGTGTAATTGATGCGGGAACCAATTGGGCCAGTTGTTCCGATCAATCGGGCAGTCGTGCGAAGCGCGTGCTTGCTTCCAGGGTGACCCAAAACGAAAACGCCGCGGGGAGGGCCGCGGCGTCTCGTTGGCGCTTTTCCCGATCGAGCAATTCCGGTCGGAGACCCTTCGGAATTGCTAAGGGATCAGCGTGCCGGCGGAGCGTACATCAGGCCGCCCTGGCTCCAGAGTTTGTTGAGGCCGCGCTCGATCTTGAGCGGGCTGTCCTTGCCGAGGTGGCGTTCGAAGATTTCGCCATAGTTTCCGACGGCGGATACCACCTGGTAGGCCCATTTCGGGTCGAGGCCGAGCGACTTGCCGGCCTCGTTCTCGATGCCGAGGAAGCGCTTCTGGGTGGTCGTCCCGCTTTCGAGCAGCTTGGCGGCATTGTCCTTGGTGATGCCGAGTTCTTCGGCTTCGACCAGCGCGAACAGCGTCCAGCGCACGACCTTGAACCACTGGTCGTCGCCCTGGCGGACGGCCGGGCCGAGCGGCTCCTTGGAGATCACCTCCGGCAGTACGACGAAGCGGTCGGGGTCGTTCAGCGTCAGGCGCTGGGCGTAGAGCGCCGAAGCGTCGGTCGAATAGACGTCGCAACGGGCGGTATTGAAGGCCTGGATCGTCTGGTCGGCCTTTTCGAAGGCGACCACCTGGTACTGGATATTGTTGGCGCCGAAATAGTCGGCCATGTTCTGCTCGGTCGTCGTGCCGGTCTCGGTGCAGACGGAGGCGCCCGAAAGTTCCTTGACGCTCTTCACGCCGAGGTCGTTGCGCACCATGAAGGCCTGGCCATCATAGTAGTTGACGCCGACGAAGCTCATGCCGAGGTCGGTGTCGCGCGACAGCGTCCAGGTGGTCTGGCGCGACAGAAGGTCGGCCTCGCCCGATTGCAGCGCGGTGAAGCGCTCCTTGGTCGATAGCGGCACGTATTTCACCTTGTCGGCATTGCCGAGCGCTGCGGCGGCTACCGCGCGGCAGAAGTCGATGTCGAAGCCGCCCCATTCGCCCTTGTCGTTGGGCGCGGAAAAGCCGAGCACGCCCTGGCTGACGCCGCAGCGAAGCTCGCCGCGTTCCTTGATGACGTCGAGCATGCCGGCGTTGGCGGCGGTGCCGGCGAGGAACGCCGCGCTCGCCAGTGCCAGAACTCCAAGTTTCACTCCAAGTTTCATTGTCCTGTTCTCCTCTTTTTCATGTTTTAAGGCATGCGCCTTCGCTGTCGGGATGCGTCCACGTCCCGGCCAATCTGTTTTGTTTTGCTGCTATTGGCCCGGCCCTAGCCGAGCGTTTTCGATACGTCCGCGAAGGTCTCTTCGAGCACCGCGATCAGATGATCGGCATCGCGTTTCGAGAAGATCATCGGTGGGCGCATTTTCAGAATGTTGTCATGCGGGCCTTCCGTGCCCATCAGCACGCCGCGGCGCCGCGCACCGTTGGAGACGGCCCGGGCGAACTCGGTTGCCGGCGCCTTCGTCTTGCGGTCGCTGACGAGTTCGATACCGAGGAACAGACCCATGCCGCGCACGTCGCCGATCACCTCATAGCGGGCCTGCATGGCGCGGAAGGCATCCATCAGATAGTTCCCGATCGTCAGCGCGTTGCCGCGCAGATCCTGTCCCTCGATCACGTCGAGCACGGCAAGACCGACGGCGCAGGAGACCGGGTTGCCGCCGAAGGTGTTGAAATACTCCATGCCGTTGTTGAAGCTGTCGGTCACTTCCCGGGTCGTGACGACGGCTGCGAGCGGATGGCCGTCGCCGATCGGCTTGCCCATCGTGACGATATCGGGCACGACCCCTTGCGTCTCGAAGGCCCACCAATGGCTGCCGACGCGGCCGAAGCCGACCTGTACTTCGTCGGCGATGCAGACGCCGCCTGCCTCGCGCACCAGCCGATAGACTTCCTTCAGGTAACCTTCCGGCAGGAAAACCTGGCCGGCCACGCTCGGGATCGATTCCGCGATGAAGAAGCCGGGGCCCTCACCCTTGGCCTTCATCGCCGCGATCAGTTCGGCAACGCTTTCGGCGAAGCGCTTGCCGTGTTCCTCGACCGGCCAGTCCCCCGGTGCATGATAGCTGTCCGGAATGGTTGCCACATGGATGTGCGGCTTCTGTCCCTTGCCGCCCTTGCGGCGGAACTTGTAGGGGCTGATGTCGATCAGTTCCTGGGTCGTGCCGTGATAGGACCAGTCGAGCGTGATCGCATTCTCGCGGCCGGTATGGGCGCGCATCAGCCGTAGCGCCAGGCTATTGGCTTCCGACCCGCTGTTGACGAAGCCGGCGACCGTCAATTCCTTCGGCAGCGTTGCCGTCAGCCGTTCGGCATAGGCGACGATGTTGTCATGCAGGTAGCGGGTGTTGGTGTTGAGGATGGCTGCCTGCTTCGCCATCGCCTCGACCACCGCCGGATGGGCGTGGCCGATGTGGCAGACATTGTTGAAGCAATCGAGATAGGCGCGGCCGCTGTCGTCGATCAGCCAGACGCCTTCGCCGCGCACGAACTTGATCGGCTTGTCGTAGGAGATCGAGAGGTTCGGTAGCAGCAGTTCCTTGCGCCGCTTGACGATCTCCTCGTGCGAGCGGCCTTTCTTCTCGTAGAATTCTTCGGCGATGCCGGCAAAGGTACGCGCGTCCGGGAACAGCTCGGCCCAGACGTCGAGAAACTGCGCCTCGCCGACGCCGAGGATTTCGGTCGCGGTCAGGCTGGTGTCGACCGAAAGCTGCAGGTGCAGATGCGGTGCCCAGCCGCCGTTTTCCTTCGGTGCTCCTATTTCGCCGACGAGTGCGCCGGCCTCCAGCCTGTCGCCGGCCTTGATGCGTCCCGTGGCCTCATGCGCCATATGGCCCCAGAGCGTGACGAAGGGCGGGCAGCCCTCGGGCTCGTGGCGCAGTGCGATCAGGCAACCGTAACCGAGCGGGTCTTTCTCGATCTCGACGCTGACGACGGTTGCGGCAAGCGGGGTGTAGAGCTTGGTGCCGGCGGCCATGAACAGGTCGAGGCCGAGATGACGGGTACGGCGGGTATGGTCGATGAAGCGCGAGACGAACATCTCGCCCGCATAGACGGTGCGCTCTTCGCCGAAGGGGCCGATGCCGAGCTCGACGCCATGCGCGCGGCAATAATCCACCCAGATCGCCTGGGCCTCATCCGGCTGTTCGCCTGATGATTTCACCGTCATCGGATGCGTCGGGTCGCCATAGGGAACCAGGGCTGCAGGATAAGTTGCGGCCGGCCGTTCGAGCAGCGGCTTCAGCGTCTTGCGGTTCTCGCGGATCCAGGAAGCGACTGCACGCGCACCGGGAACGGCCTCGAAGCCGCAGGCCTTGCGCAGGATGGCGGTGGCGAAGCGCGGGTTCATCCGGTCGAGTTTGCGCAACAGCGTCCAGGCCGGCCGTTCGCTGATCGCGAGATAGGGATTGTCGTCGGTGTGGGCCCGGCGCGAGGCCGAGATGGTCACGGAGGTCACGAGGCGCATCGCGATGAGATCGAACAGCAGGTCGACCTCTTCTTCCGTCAGTGGATATTCCGCATGGAAGCCATGGGCGATCGCGGCGGCAGCGCCGATCGGATCGGGATGGTCGAGCCCGGCATAGGCGGCGGCGATCGCCACTTCGGCGATGACGGGCGCGTGCAGCGCATCACCGAAATCGATCAGGCCGGAGATGGTGTCATGGTCGACCTTGTCGACGAGCACGTTCCAATCGTTGGCGTCATTGTGGATGACGGCGGCGCGAAGGGTGGCGAGCCGCGGCGCGACGGATTTTTCGAAACGGGCAAGGAAGCGCTCGAGCAAGGCGCGGTCCTCGGCGGCGGCGACGTGATGCAGCCGATCCGCCGAGCGGCCGGCATGGCGCATATCCCAATCGAGATCGCGCAGCGCGCCCGGATGCATGAAGCCCTTGAGCGAAGCATCGAAGCGGCCGAGCATCTGCCCGAGCGATTGCAGCGCCGCGTCGCTGCGGCCGGTTTCGGCGAGCGGCAGGCCTTCGACCCAGCTCACGAGCCGCACGCGATGCGTGACGCCGCGCGCGCTCATCGTCGAAGCGAGGCTCGAGCCCGATAGGGTCGGGCGGATATGCGGCACCGGCAGATCGGCGGCGTGTGCGCCGACGTGCTTCAGCAGTGCCGTCTGGAAATCACTTTCGACTTCGGGTTCGGCACCGTTGATGATTTTCAGGATATAGGTGTCGCCACCTTCGGCCTCGACCTTGAAGTTCTGGTCGCGTTCGCTGGCAAGCAACGACAGCGCGCCGGTCAGGCCATAGTGCTCCTTCAGCAGCGCCGCTGCGGCTTCGGTCGAAAAGTCAGGCGTCGTCTTCAGCATATCGTTCATGGGGACCCTCATCTGTTGGCGAGATTTACACGAGCGGCCCAGCGATGCATCCGGCAATGTGCCGGTTGCACCGGCACTATGTTTATAATAACCGTCATCTTGTCGGCGGGTCCCGGAGGAGCAGACATGCAGGACATAGACGCGATCGACCGCACGATCCTCAGCATTCTGTCGCAGGAGGCGCGCATCCCGATGAAGTCGCTGGCCGGCCGGATCGGTCTTTCCCGAAGTGCGACGACCGAGCGGGTCAGCCGGCTCGAAAAGGCCGGCGTCATCCGCGGCTATCGCGCCGATATCGGGCAGTTGGAGGAGGGTACGATCCAGGCCTTCCTGCTGGTGACCTTGGAGCGCACGCCGTCGATCGGCGTGCTCGACCGGCTGGCCGGCTTTTCCGCCGTCCGCAAGGTCTCCTCCGTCAGCGGCCAGCTCGATCTCGTCGTCGAGGTGGAGGTCGGGTCGATCAACGCCCTCAACGAGTTGCGCAACGAAGTGGCGACGATGGACAATGTCGAGGATCTGACGACCTCGATCGTGCTCCGGCGGGATATCGAGCGGAGCTGAAACTGGGGAATATCGGGCGGGCCTGATACCCCGGGGATATCGAACGGAGCTGATACGCCAGGAGGGTACCGGAGACGCCCGATACCCCGGGGATATCCAAAAACCTTAGCCTTCGCTCAGCATTTCCGCTTCGCCGCCCAGGCGTTCGAGCAGCGAACGGCGCACGCGGCCGATGTCGCGCATCGGCGGTTCGCCGAAATGGCGGGCATATTCGCGGCTGAACTGCGACTGGCTTTCATAGCCGACCTGATGGCCGGCATCGCCCGCGTCTAGGCTCTCCTCCAGCATCAGCCGCCGCGCTTCCTGCAGCCGGAGCTGCTTCTGGTATTGCAGCGGACTCATGGCGGTGATCGCCTTGAAATGATGATGCAGCGACGAGACGCTCATCGACACGCGGTTGGCGAGGTCGTCGATCCTGAGCGGGCGCGAATAATGCTCCTTGAGCCAGGCGACGGCGCGGCCCACCTGATGCGGCTGGCTGTCGGTCGTCGCCATCTGCCGCAGGCGGTGGCCGTGCGGACCGGTCAAGAGGCGGTAGAGGATTTCCTGCTCGATCAGCGGCAGCAGCGCCGGTCTGTCTTCCGGTCGCTCAAGCAGGCGCAACAGTCGGAGGGCTGCGTCTTCGAGATCGGCGGTGATCTTGCTCACCGTCATGCCGCGGGCCGAGGCGGCGGGCTGCGGCAGTTGCGGCAAGGAGGTGAGCAGCGCCTGGATCCTGCCGGGATCGAGCGCGAAGGCCATGCTGAGATAAGGTTCCTCCGCCGAAGCCTGGCAGACCTGGGAGAGAACGGGCAGATCGATCGAGGTCAGCAGATAGTCCGAGGCGCCGTAGATCAATGTCTCTTCACCGAGCACCACGCGCTTCGCGCCTTGCACGATGATCGCCAGGCTTGGCCGATAGGCGGAGCAATTGACCGGAGCGTCGCCGCCATGGCGATGAAGGGTCAGTCCGGAAATCTCGGTCATGTGGTCGCCGTCTCGCTCGGCGAACCGGGCAATGACATCGATCATCTGGTGGCGGGTGGTCTGTCGCGTGACTGTCATAATCTTTGGCCTTTCCAGATGCTTAGCATTGTCTGAGATGCTGCTCAGATAAGGCTGCCGTGCGACATCTCCAGCAGCCTTATCGAAAACTCGGAGGATCGTGCAAAAACTTTGCAGGATCGCTCTAACGCCCTTGCCGTCAGCGCGCCCATATTCAGCGGTGCGTCAGGCCGGGCTCCCTCCGGACCTGCACCCTTTCCCAAAATGAAGGACAGACTGATGGCCATTGCAAGAGGATATGCGGCGACGGATGCGTCGAAGCCGCTTACGCCCTTCACCTTCGAGCGCCGCGAACCGCGCGACGACGATGTGGTGATTGAGATCAAATATTGCGGCGTCTGCCATTCCGACATCCACCAGGCCCGCAACGAATGGGGCAATTCGGTATTCCCGATGGTTCCGGGCCACGAGATCGTCGGCATCGTGACGGCGGTCGGTTCCAAGGTCACCAAATTCAAGGTCGGCGACCGCGCCGGCGTCGGCTGCTTCGTCGATTCCTGCACCACCTGCGCCACGCGCGACGTGGATCTGGAACACTACATGCCGGGTTTGATCGTCACCTATAACGGTGTCGAAGCCGACGGCAAGACGCCGACCCAGGGCGGCTATTCCGACAGCATCGTCGTCAAGGAAGGCTATGTGCTGTCGATCCCTGAGAACCTGCCGCTCGATGCCGCAGCACCCTTGCTCTGCGCCGGCATCACGCTTTACTCGCCGCTGCGTCACTGGAAGGCCGGCCCGGGCAAGAAGGTCGCCATCGTCGGAATGGGCGGCCTCGGCCACATGGGCGTCAAGCTGGCGCACGCGATGGGCGCGGATGTGACCGTTCTCAGCCAGACCCTTTCCAAGAAGGAAGACGGGCTGAAGCTCGGGGCGGATCACTACTACGCCACCAACGACCCCGAGACCTTCAAGGCGCTGCAAGGCACCTTCGACCTGATCATCTGCACCGTCGCTGCCGAGATCGACTGGAACGCCTATGTCAATCTCCTGAAGGTCGACGGCGATTTCGTGCTGGTCGGCATTCCGGAAAATGCGGTGCCGGTGCATGCCTTCTCGCTGGTGCCGGCGCGCCGCAGCATTTCCGGTTCGATGATCGGTTCGATCAAGGAAACCCAGGAGATGCTCGACTTCTGCGGCGAGCACGGCATCGTCTCGGAAATCGAAACGATCCGGATCCAAGAGATCAACGAAGCCTATGAGCGGGTCATCAAGAGCGACGTGCGCTATCGCTTCGTGATCGACATGGCGTCGCTGGCGGCGTGATAAGGCGATGGCGCGGTGAATCTCCTAGGCATGCCGCGCCATTCGGGACGATGGTGGGGGCGTCATACCCCCTCTGTCCTGTCGAGCAGAGGGGATAACCTCCGAAGCAGGCGACCCGCCGCCATCGCAGCGCCCTAACTCACACCAGCGGCAGCGGCCCGTCGTTCTTGATCTCTTCCATCACCGCATAAGTGCGCGTTTCCTTGACGCCCGGCAGCGTCCAGAGCACCTGGCCGAGAAAGTTGCGATAGGCGGCCATATCCTCGAATCTCGTCTTCACCAGATAATCGAAGCCGCCCGCTACCATGTGACATTCGAGCACGGCCGGCGCCTGTTTGATGGCGGCGGCGAACTGGTCGAAGACATCGGGCGTCGTCTTGTCGAGCATGACCTCGATGAAGACGAGGAGCCCGAAGCCAAGCTTTTGCGGGTCGAGCCTTGCGCCGAAGCCCGAGACGTAACCCTCCTTCAAGAGCCGGCGCAGGCGTTCGCTGGTTGCCGTCGGCGACAGGCCGATGCGATCGGCAAGTTCCAGGTTGGTGATGCGGCCATCGGCCTGGAGGATGTTCAGAATTCTACGGTCAATCTTATCGATCTGATGCATGGTGCCTCCCGCCCGTGCCTCAGGCGGCAAGTCGCGTTTCCGCGAGCTTCACCCAGTAGGAGATGCCGTGCGGGATCGCCTCGTCATTGAAGTCGTAGGCGGGGTGATGCAGCCCGGCGGTCTCGCCGTTGCCCATGAAGACGAAGGCGCCGGGGCGGGCGAGCAGCATGTAGGAGAAATCCTCGCCACCCATCATCGGGTCGAGCGAAGGCTTCACGTTGCCTTCGCCGGCGATCTCGGCCGCGGCCTTCAAGGCGTAGCCGGTCTCTTCCGCATGGTTCACGGTCACCGGATAGTTGCGGTTGTACTGTACGGCGACGGTCGCGCCGTAGAGGCCGGCGACACCCTCGGCGATCGTGCGGATGCGGCTCTCGCCGATGTCGCGCACCTCGGGCACGAGCGTGCGTACCGTGCCGCCGAGCACGGCCTCTTCCGGGATGACGTTGTGGGCAAAGCCGGCATTGAACTTCGTGACCGAGACGACGACCGAGGCGAGGGGATCGACGGTGCGCGATGCGATCGTCTGCAGCGCCGTGACGATCTGCGTGCCGACCACGATCGGGTCGATCGTCTTGTGCGGCTGGGCGGCGTGGCCGCCGCGGCCCTTGATGGTGATGGTGAACTCGTCGGTCGAAGCCATGATCGGCCCGACACGGCTGCCGAAATGACCGATCGGCATGCCCGGCATGTTGTGCATGCCGTAGACTTCCTCGATCGCGAAGCGCTCCATCATGCCGTCCTTGACCATCTCGTTGCCGCCGCCGCCGCCTTCTTCGGCGGGCTGGAAGATGACGGCGACATTGCCGGCGAAGTTGCGGGTCTCGGCGAGATACTTGGCCGCTCCGAGAAGCATGGCCGTATGGCCGTCGTGGCCGCAGGCATGCATCTTGCCTGAAGTCTGCGATGCCCAGGCCTTGCCGCTCGTCTCGGTGATCGGCAGCGCATCCATGTCGGCGCGAAGCCCGATGGTGCGGCCCGCGCCGAGACTGCCGCGGATAAGACCGACGACACCGGTGCGGCCGAGCCCCGTCACGACTTCGTCAACGCCGAATTCCTTCAGTTTCATTTCGACGAAGGATGCCGTATTTTCGACCGCGAACAGGAGCTCCGGGTTCTTGTGCAGGTGGCGCCGCCATTCGGTGACTTCGTTCTGGAGCTCGGCGGCACGGTTGAGTATCGGCATCGGTTCGTCCTGTCGGTCTGTTCGATCACTATGTATCTGCGGTGGATTGGCAGGGGTGCCCGTGAATGGGCTTTGCCATCTCCTCGCCATATAGGCTAAATAGCCGGACGAGACGAGGCAACAGCGGAATTTCGAGGTTCTATCGTGGTGACAGCAGGATTTTTCATGCGTGGCAAGATGAAGGCGCTGGGAGTGACGGTGGCGACCTGCGCGACGCTTCTTGCGGCGCTGCCGGCTGCGGCCAATCCGAGGCTCGTCGTCGACGTCAATTCGCTGAAGGTCTACGAGCACCAGGACATCTTCCAGAAATGGTATCCGGCATCGCTGACCAAGCTGATGACGGCCTATACCACCTTCCGCGCGATCAAGTCGGGACAGCTTACGCTCGAAAGTCCGGTTGTCATGACCAAGAACGCGGCGTCCGAGCCGCCGAGCAAGATGTTCTACAAGCCCGGCCAGGCGATGACGCTCGACAGCGCGCTGAAGATGATGCTGGTCAAATCCGCAAACGACATCGCCGTGGCAATCGCCGAGACGGTCGGCGGTTCGGAACCCGCCTTCATCGAGCGGATGAATGCCGAAGCGCGCCGCATCGGCATGACCTCTTCGAACTTCATCAACGCCAACGGTTTGCCCGGCCCCGGCCAATACACAACGGCGCGTGACCTTGCCGTGCTGGCGATCACGCTCAAGCGCGAGTTCCCGCAATACGCCTCCTATTTCTCGCTGGAAGGTTTCACCACCGGCAAGAAGGATTATCCGAACTACAACATGCTGATCGGCCGCTTCGAAGGTGCTGATGGCATGAAGACCGGCTTCATCTGCGCGTCCGGCTTCAACCAGGTTTCGTCTGCCACCCGCGACGGGCGCAGCGTCGTTTCGGTCGTGCTCGGCGAGAGCAGCCTCGGTGCGCGCGCGGATGAATCCGCGCGGCTCATGCAGATGGCGTTGACGACGAGCGGCAACGGCAAGCCATCGCTGGTGCAGATTGCGCCCTATGGCGAGACGCGCGACACGGTGGCCGATGTCAGCAAGCAGATCTGCTCGAAGGCAGCGGCCAAGGTCCGCAGCGAAGGCCGCGACGAGGCCGGCCGCCAGAAGCTGCTCTCGCCCTATATCCACGAAATCAACCGGCCGCTGAAGCTCGCCTTCGCCGGCCTTATCGCCGGCAGCGGCGAAAAGGCACCGAAGGTTGCCGGCGATCCGGTCGGCCAGGGCGACGTCGCCAATGTGCCGATCCCCGTGCCGCGGCCGACCTTCTGATCGGAGTTCATGATGGTTAGTCCTTTGCCGGCGGTGCCGGTCTCGATCCTCACCGGCTTTCTCGGTGCGGGCAAGACGACGTTGCTCAACCGGCTGCTGAAAGACCCCGATCTCTCGGACACGGCCGTCATCATCAACGAGTTCGGCGACGTCTCGATCGACCACCTGTTGGTGGAAGCTTCCAGCGACGGCGTCATCGAGCTTTCCGACGGCTGCCTCTGCTGCACCGTGCGCGGCGAACTGGTCGACACGCTCGCCGATCTCATGGACCGCATGCAGACCGGGAAGATCAAGCCGCTGAAGCGCGTCGTCATCGAAACGACCGGGCTTGCCGATCCGGCGCCGGTGCTGCAATCGGTGATCGGCAATCCCATCATCGCGCAAAATTTCCGCCTGGACGGCGTGGTCACTGTCGTTGACGCCGTCAACGGCCTGCAGACGATCGCCAATCACGAGGAAGCCCTGAAACAGGTCGCAGTCGCAGACCGCATCGTCATCAGCAAGACCGGTCTCGCCGATGCGTCTGAGCGCGACGCGCTGACGGCCCGGATCCGGGTGCTCAACCCGCGTGCGCCGCTGATCGATGGCGATAGCGACGAGGCGGGACGCTCGGCGCTATTCGCCTGTGGCCTCTATGACCCGTCCTCCAAGATCGCAGATGTCGGCCGCTGGCTGCAGGACGAGGCGCATCACGATGACGGCCACCACCATGATCACCACGATCACGGTGACCACCATCATGACCACGATCACAATCACGACCACGAACATCACCACCATCATCATGATGCGAACCGGCATGGCGGCGACATCCGTTCGTTCAGCATCGTGCATGAGCGGCCGATCGAGCCGATGGCGCTCGACATGTTCATCGACCTGCTGCGCTCGGCGCATGGCGAGAAGTTGCTGAGAATGAAGGCGATCGTGGCGGTCGCCGACCGGCCGGACCGGCCGCTGGTGCTGCACGGCGTGCAGAACGTCTTCCACGCGCCGGAACGCCTGGACGCCTGGCCGGACCCAAACGACCGGCGCACGCGCATGGTGCTGATCACCAAGGGCCTGACGGAAGACTTCGTGCGCGATCTGTTCGATGCCTTTACCGGCAAGCCGCGCATCGACCGGCCGGACGCCCAGGCGCTCTCCGACAATCCGCTTGCCGTTCCCGGCATGCGGTTCTAACCAACGGATCTGAACGGACGCGGCGTCTCAGGCGCCCTTGCGGATGAGGAACCGGTGGCCGCCTTCGGCGGGCGCCGCCTCTTCGAGCTTGTGCCCGTCTTCCTTGCAGAAGTGCGGGATATCGATCACCGCCAGAGGATCTGTCGTCTCGATCTCCAGAAGCGCGCCCGGGGCGAGCGCGGCCATGCGCTTGCGCGTCTTCAAAACGGGAAGGGGGCATTTAAGCCCCCTGAGGTCGTAGATGATCTTGGTTTCGTTCGGCATCAATTGCCCCAGATCTTCCAGAAGGGGCGCTTCTTCGGCGGCTCTTCGGTGAGGACGGGCGTTTGCGCCGCCGCATCGGGGGCGGGTGCCGTGGCAACGGCTGCCGTCTGCTGCTCGGTCGCCGCCGGCGCCGCCGCACGTGCCTGCTTGGCCGTCTTTGCCGGCTCCTGCGCCTGCGGCGCGACGGCCGCCTGCTGTTCGGGGGTCTGGACCACCGGAGCGGGCGCTTCCGCTTCCGGTTCGCTCTTCGAGAACAGGCTCCAGAAGGATTTTTTCACGGGCTGCTCGACGGCCGCCTGCATCACCGGCTGCGGAATGGGGTTGGCGGCCGGAACGGGCACGTGCTTGCCGCCGTCGGTCGCCTTTTCGAGTTCCTTCTTCTGGATCTCGACGGCCTGCTTCGTCTCTTCCGCTTCCTTCTGTTCGGCGAGCTTCTTCTCGAGATCGCTCGCCTTCATCAGCTTGCCGGCATCGAAGGAGTTGCCGGTCGGCGCGTAGGCGAGCTCGCGGCCGACGCGCTGCTTGGCGACGATCGCCTTGCGCTCGGCTTCGCTCGGCTCATACCAGACCATGCCGTCATACTTCTTGAGGGCCTTGTCGTAGTCGGTCTGGTAGGTCTTCTCGAAGCCCGCCATCGCCACCTGCAGCGCCGGCGGGGTCGACATGGCCGGGCACTGGCCGCTCGGATTGAACGGGCCGGAGGCTTGCTGGTTGAAGACGTACTTCTTCTCGCAGACGTTGACTTCCGGCGGGCGCTTGGTGATCTCGAACTGGT
The DNA here is from genome assembly GCF_050474445.1 of Ensifer sp. B1-9. NCBI lineage: Bacteria > Pseudomonadati > Pseudomonadota > Alphaproteobacteria > Hyphomicrobiales > Rhizobiaceae > Ensifer > Ensifer sp. B1-9. The sequence goes on along the minus strand of NZ_JBCHVG010000026.1, from coordinate 36,371 downwards.
CGTAACCGACCTTCAGCATCTTCCAGAACTCGATGTTCGGATTGTTGCGATGGCGCGCCATGTTTTCCGCCGTCATGCGGAAGGGGAAGGCCTGGAGTTGAACGCTTTCCTGGCCGCCCTTGAACGAGTCCCGGGCGAGCGCGAAGATCTCGATCATCTGTTCGTCGGTCATCGAGTAGCAGCCCGACGACGAACAGGCGCCATGGATCATCAGGTGCGTGCCCTGGCGGCCGTTCGCCTTGTCGAAGGCGTTGGGATAGCCGGTGTTGATCGCCAGATAATAGTTCGAATTGGGGTTCATCTGGTGCGGGAAGAGCGGATAGAAGCCTTCCGGCGCCTGCCGGTCGCCTTCCTTCACCTTCGGCCCCAATTTGCCGGACCAAGCGCAGATCTTATAGGTCTTCAGCAGTTGAAAGCGGTTGGCCGTGTTGGCCTTCCAGACCTCGAGCGTGCCTTCTTCCTTGAAGATGCGCAGCGCGATCGGGGCCTGCTTCTGCATCCCGAGTTCGCTCATCTTTTTGAGCATCGGTCCGGAGACCTGGTACTCGGTCTTGTTCTTGACGGACTTGAGGTCGACCGATGTCGTCGTGTCCAGCGTTTCATTGGTGCAGCCGGCAAGCGCGGCGGCAATGGCGGCGGAGGCTACAAGGTTTCTGAAACGCATCAGCGGAAGCCCATTTAAACCCAAACTCGACTACAGCGCCGCGCGTTTTTGACGCGCTAAGGACGCTGTACCACTTTAGATAGCTGCATAATTTTGTCCTTAAATCGATGCCGATTTAAGGAATTATGCAGGAGAACCCAAGTCCGCGAGGGCGGGTTCTTTAGAGAATCACTAAGCGATTATACTTCACGAATTCTTAACCCTGCAGGGGGCGCCTGCCGATGCGCTGTTCATGACCTCATGAATATGGCCAAGATTTGGCCACACTCCGCTTTGCGGTTGCGAAATCCGCTCCAACAATCGCGAACCATCGGGCCGAGATGGGGCGGGGCGCGTGGGATTTCCGCCCGCATCCCGCTCCAGCTTAGAGGTTGCGGCCGATATTGAGGTACTTCTGTCGGCGATCCGTGCGCAACTGGTCGCCATTGCGTCCGGAAAGCTCCTTCAGCGCGTCGGCGATCACGGTTCCCGTGCGGCTGATGACCGCGTTCGGGTCGCGGTGTGCGCCGCCGACCGGTTCCGGAATGATGCCGTCGATGACGCCGAGTGCCTTCAGGTCCTCGGAGGTGATCTTCATGTTGCTGGCGGCTTCCTTGGCGCGGGTCGAATCGCGCCAGAGGATCGAGGCAGCACCTTCCGGCGAGATGACGCTGTAGATCGCATGCTCCAGCATGTAGACGCGGTTGCCGGTGGCGATCGCAATGGCGCCGCCGGAGCCGCCTTCGCCGATGACGACGGTGACGATCGGTACGCGAACGTTGAGGCACATCTCGGTGGAGCGGGCGATGGCTTCCGCCTGGCCGCGTTCCTCGGCGCCGACGCCGGGATAGGCGCCTGCGGTGTCGACCAGCGTGATCAGCGGCAGGCTGAAGCGATCGGCCATTTCCATGACGCGGATCGCCTTGCGATAGCCTTCAGGACGAGGGCTGCCGAAATTGTGCTTGATCCGCGACTTCGTGTCGTTGCCCTTCTCCTGGCCGAGAACGGCCACCGGCATGCCGCGAAAGCGCGCAAGGCCGGCCTGGATGGCGTCGTCGTTGGCGAAGTTGCGGTCGCCGGCAAGCGGCGTGAACTCGGTGAAGAGCTCGGCGGCATAATCCAGGAAGTGCGGGCGCTGGGGGTGGCGGGCGACCTGGGTCTTCTGCCACGGCGTCAGCTTGGAATAGATCTCGACCATCGCGTCGCGGACGCGCGTCTCCAGCCGTTCGATCTCATCCGAAGTGTTCACGCTCTCGTCTTCGCCGGCGAGCTTCTTCAATTCGAGAATCTTGCCTTCGAGGTCCGAGATGGGCTTTTCGAAATCGAGATAGTTGTGCATGAGATGCGTTTCCGATCATTTTGCGACAAGGATATGCGGGCCGAAACCAGCTTCCCGGCGGTCCTAATCCTGTTTTTTCGCCTGTTTGGCAAGGGGGTGATGGTTTTGCACGAGGTTGTGCAGCCGTTCTTCCAGCACATGCGTATAGATTTGTGTCGTTGAAATGTCCGAATGTCCGAGCAGTTCCTGTACGGCGCGAAGGTCCGCGCCATTGGCGAGCAGGTGGCTGGCGAAGGCATGCCGCAGCACATGCGGCGAGATCATCGCGACCCTTATGCCGGCGCGGGCGGCAAGCGATTTCAGATCGCGCGCGAAGACCTGGCGCGGCAGGAAGCCCTGCTTGCCGGAAGACGGGAAGAGCCAGGGGCTTTCGCGGCCGCCCGCGTCCCCCTTCGCCGTCTCCTCGGCGAGCGCCTCGCCATAGGCCCGCATCGCCCGGATCGCGGCCTGCGAAAGCGGCACGAGCCGCTCCTTGTTGCCCTTGCCGCGGATGACCAGGAAGCGGCCGTTCTGGGCCAGCACGCTTGCCGGCAGCGAGACCAGTTCGCTGACACGCATGCCGGTGGCGTAGAGCAGCTCGATCAGCGCATGCATGCGCAACCGCGCAAGCCGGTCGGGCCCGCCTGCCGCGGCTTCCGTTTCGGCTTGCCCAATCAGCCGCGAGACGTCGTCGACGCTCAGCGTCTTCGGCAGGCTGCGCCCCTTCTTCGGGGCGTCGAGAATTCCGGTCGGATCGTCGCCGCGCATACCTTCGGCGTAGAGGAACTTGTAGAATTGCCGGAGCGCCGAGAGACGTCGTGCCTGCGACGAAGGCTTGAAGCCCTGGCCCGAGAGATGGGCGAGATAGGCGCGAAGATCGTCCGGTGTCGCCCCTGTCAGCCCGGTTCCGAGCGTGCGCAGATGCGAGGAGGCGTCCTCCAGGTCGCGCTCATAGGATTGCAGCGTGTTGACCGCGGCGCCGCGCTCGGCACTCATCATTTCCAGGAAGGCCTCGACATGGGCTGCGGAAAGATCGTTCATTGGGGCTTGTTCACCCGCTCGGACGGTATTTTCACGGTCACGTCCCGCTCCACCGGCTCGACGAAGGTGACGAGGGAGACCATCGTGCCGTAGACTATTCCGGCGATAACGGCGCAGAAGAACAGGAACCGGAACAGGGTCGGCATTTCAATCTCCTCTGCATGTGCCCTTCGATGAAGCGGACGCAAGGATACGCATGCAGGCGTTCAAACGGCCAGTGCGGTTCACGCGTTCGAAGGAACACGCGGCGCCATGGCGGGTGCCAGACCTATATGAACGCCGCTTCGGCCGAGTTCAAGAACCGTGAGCGGACGCGCGCGACGACTTGACGCTACACCCCGTTTTGTCGATACCGAAAGGGAATGGGGAATAAGAAGTCCAATGAACGACGTGATCGAACCGGTTTCCGCAACGCTTGCCGAGCGGGCGAAGCTTGTACTCGGTAAACGCAATCTCGTGTTCATCGGCCTGATGGGTGCCGGCAAGTCGGCAATCGGACGGTTGACCGCCCAGGCACTTGGCGTTCCCTTCGTCGATTCCGACCACGAGATCGAGCGCGTCTCGCGCATGACGATCAGCGATCTCTTCGCCCGCTACGGCGAGGAGGAGTTCCGCGCGCTGGAAACGCGGGTGTTGAAGCGCCTGCTGAGGAGTGGACCGCGCGTCGTTTCCACCGGCGGCGGCGCGTATATCAACGAGCGCTCACGCCGACAGATCAAGAAGGGCGGCCTGACGGTCTGGCTCAATGCCGAACTCGACGTGCTCTGGGAACGGGTCAATAAGCGCGATACCCGGCCGCTCCTAAAGACGGAAAATCCGAAGCAGACGCTCGAAAACCTGATGAACGCGCGCTACCCGATCTACGCCGAAGCCGATCTGACCGTGTTGTCGCGCGATGTGAAGAAAGAGACGATGGTGGAAGACGTTCTCGCTGCCGTCATCGAACACCAGGACAAGAAAAGTCATGAATAGCCATGCGATGCCCGCTGCCGAACGCCAGGTCCGCGTCGACCTCGGCGATCGTTCCTACGATATCCTGATCGGCCCCGGGCTGATTGCGGCCGCCGGCGAGCAGATCGCTGCCCGCCTCAAGGGGCGGAAGATGGCCGTCATCACCGACGAGAACGTCGCGCCTCGCTATCTCGAGCCGCTGATGGCGAGCTTGAAGGGGCGTGACATCGATGCGGTGTCGCTCGTGCTGCCCGCCGGCGAGAAGACCAAGAGTTTCGAGCACCTGATCCCGGTTTGCGAAACCGTGCTCGGCGCCCGGATCGAGCGCAACGATGCGGTGATCGCGCTCGGCGGCGGCGTCATCGGCGATCTCACCGGCTTTGCCGCCGGCATCGTGCGCCGCGGTTCGCGTTTCATCCAGATCCCGACTTCGCTCTTGGCACAGGTCGATTCCTCTGTCGGCGGCAAGACCGGCATCAATTCTCCGCACGGCAAGAACCTGATCGGTGTCTTCCATCAGCCGGACCTGGTGCTTGCCGATACGGACGTGCTCGACACGCTGAGCCCGCGCGAGTTCCGCGCCGGCTACGCCGAGGTCGCAAAGTATGGGCTGATCGACAAGCCGGACTTCTTCGCCTGGCTCGAAAAGAACTGGCAGGCGGTCTTTGCCGGCGGCGCGGCGCGCATCGAGGCGATCGCGGTGAGCTGCCAGGCCAAGGCCGATGTCGTCGCGGCGGACGAGCGCGAGAACGGCTTGCGCGCACTGCTCAATCTCGGCCACACCTTCGGCCACGCACTCGAGGCGGCGACCGAGTATGACAGCGCGCGGCTCGTGCACGGCGAAGGCGTTTCGATCGGCATGGTGCTGGCGCATCAGTTCTCGGCACGCATGAACCTTGCGAGCCCCGACGACGCGACGCGCGTGGAGGCACACCTGAAATCCGTGGGTCTGCCGACCCGCATGTCGGAAATCCCGGGTACGCTGCCGCCGGCCGAGCGGCTGATGGACGCGATCGCCCAGGACAAGAAGGTCAAGGGCGGCAAGCTCACCTTCATCCTGACGCGCGGCATCGGTCAATCCTTTGTCGCCGATGACGTTCCGGCATCGGAAGTCATGGGCTTCCTGAGGGAAAAACATCCGCAATGAGCGGCGAAGCCTTTATAGCTTTTCTGACGGAATACTGGCTGTCGATCCTCTCGGTCTTCTGCCTGCTCGTGCTCTCGGCGTTCTTCTCCGGCTCGGAGACAGCGCTGACGGCCGCCTCGCGCTCGCGCATGCATACGCTGGAGAACAATGGCGAAGAGCGGGCCGGCATCGTCAACCGGCTGATCGAACGGCGCGACAGGTTGATTGGCACGCTGCTGATCGGCAACAGTCTGGTCAACATTCTGGCTTCGTCGCTGACGACGAGCCTGCTGATCGGCCTTTTCGGCGATTCCGGCGTGGCGATCGCGACACTCGCCATGACCGTGCTGCTCGTCATCTTCGCGGAAGTGCTGCCGAAGAGCTGGGCGATCGCCTCTCCTGATCGCTTCGCGCTCGCGGTCGCGCCGCTCGTTCGTCCCTTCGTCGCGATCGTCGGGCCGGTCTCCAGCGTGGTCAACGGCATCGTCCGGCGCCTGCTCAACATCTTCGGCGTCAACCTCGCCGCCGACATGTCGATGCTCTCGGCGCATGAGGAGTTGCGGGGCGCGGTGGACTTGCTCCACCGCGAAGGCTCGGTGATCAAGGCGGACCGTGACCGGTTGGGTGGTGTGCTCGATCTCGGCGAACTCGAAATCTCCGACATCATGATCCACCGCACCAGCATGCGGGCGATCAACGCCGACGAGCCGCCGGAAGCCTGCGTCCGCGACATTCTCGAAAGCCCGTTCACGCGGCTGCCGCTCTGGCGCGGCTCGACCGACAACATCATCGGCGTCGTGCATTCCAAGGACCTGCTGCGGGCGCTCGCGGAGCCGAACGTCGAGCCGGAAAACCTCGATATCGTCAAGATCGCGCAGAAGCCCTGGTTCGTGCCCGACACGACCAACCTCAAGGACCAGCTCAACGCCTTTCTGCGCCGCAAGCTGCATCTTGCGATCGTCGTCGATGAGTATGGCCAGGTTCAGGGCCTGGTGACGCTGGAAGACATTCTGGAGGAGATTGTCGGCGACATTGCCGATGAGCACGACCTCGATATCCAGGGCGTTAGGCAGGAGGCGGATGGCTCGATCGTCGTCGACGGATCGGTGCCGATCCGCGATCTCAACCGCGCGCTCGACTGGTCATTGCCGGATGAGGAAGCGACGACGGTTGCCGGCCTGGTGATCCACGAGTCCAAGAGCATTCCGGAAGAGCGCCAGGCCTTCACCTTCCACGGCAAGCGCTTCATCGTGATGAAGCGCGTGAGGAACCGGATCACCAAGCTGCGCATCCGGCCGGCGGAAGACGGTGCCGCTCCGACGGTCTGAATGATACCCGATCGCTACCAGCGGGTCGTTTCGCCGGGTGCCGCCGGCTCGACCGCGAGGGCATGCAGGCCGGCATCGAGTTCCGGCTTCAGAAGGTCGTTGATCGCGCGGTGGCGGGCGACGCGGCTCATGCCGGTAAAGGCGCTCGAAACGATGCGCACCCGCAGGTGGGTTTCGCCGCCGCCATCGAAACCGGGCTGATGGCCGGCATGCATATGGCTCTCGTTGATGACCGCCAGTCTCTCGGGGTGGAAGGCCTCGATCAGCTTCTTTTCGATCGTGTCGGTGAGTGACATTCTTCCGTCCCATTTCCTTGATTGTTTGACGCCCCCTCGCGGGTCTGTCGAACCCGGCAGTCGCAGGCTTGGCGGCGCAAAATGCCCGCACAAAGCCAGCAACATTCTGCTTTGTCAATTCTTGTTGTGGCCCCGGCCAAACCCCATAATGAGCGCCATGAGACTCGATTCAAAATACTTCGATCGTATCCGCACCCGGCGCAAAGTCGAGCCGCGGGCGGAGCCTGCTGCGCCCGTCTGCCAGTGGGACGGCTGTGATCAGAAGGGCGTGCATCGGGCGCCCGTCGGCCGCAACGCCGAGGGGCAATACTTCATGTTCTGCTTCGAGCATGTGAAGGAGTACAACAAGGGGTACAATTACTTCTCCGGCCTGTCCGACAGCGAGGTTGCGCGCTACCAGAAGGAAGCGGTGACCGGTCACCGGCCGACCTGGACTGTCGGTGTCAATAAGAACGCCAGGAACGGTCCGACTCAATCGCAGACGCGATCCGGCACCGCGGGCGCCCAGGCGCGCATGCGCGATCCCTTCGGTTTCGTCAGCGAGGCGCGGGCGCGTTCCGGCCGCCCGGAGCCGCGCCAGCGCAAGTTGAAGACGCTCGAGGCGAAAGCCTTCGAAACGCTCGGTCTCGGTGCGTCGGCGACCGCTGCGGATATCAAGGCCGCCTACAAGGATCTCGTCAAAAAGCATCACCCTGATGCCAATGGCGGAGATAGGGGATCGGAAGAGCGTTTTCGCGCCGTTATTCAAGCCTACCAATTGTTAAAACAGGCTGGCTTCTGCTAACAACGCGGATTATTACAGAATTACTTTTGCAGGCGAATGCGCGGGTGCCGTCCGGTGGCCGCTCTGGAGACATGATGAGCAAGATTGACCTCGATATTTCCAACCTCCCCGACACGACGATCTCTGTCCGGGAGGTTTTCGGCATTGATACGGATTTGCGCGTTCCTGCCTATTCGAAGGGCGACGCTTATGTGCCGGACCTCGATCCGGACTACCTCTTCGACCGCGAAACGACGCTCGCCATTCTCGCAGGCTTCGCCCACAACCGACGCGTGATGGTGTCGGGCTATCACGGTACCGGCAAGTCCACCCATATCGAACAGGTCGCCGCCCGCCTCAACTGGCCGTGCGTGCGTGTCAACCTCGACAGCCATGTCAGCCGTATCGACCTCGTCGGCAAGGACGCGATCGTCGTCAAGGACGGTCTGCAGGTCACCGAGTTCAAGGACGGCATCCTGCCCTGGGCCTACCAGCACAATGTCGCGCTGGTCTTCGACGAATACGATGCCGGCCGCCCGGACGTGATGTTCGTCATCCAGCGCGTTCTGGAATCCTCCGGCCGCCTGACGCTGCTCGACCAGAGCCGCGTCATCCGCCCGCACCCGGCTTTCCGCCTGTTCGCGACCGCCAACACGGTCGGTCTCGGCGACACGACCGGCCTCTACCACGGCACGCAGCAGATCAACCAGGCGCAGATGGACCGCTGGTCGATCGTGACGACGCTGAACTATCTGCCGCATGACAAGGAAGTCGACATCGTCGCTGCCAAGGTCAAGGGCTTCACCGCCGACAAGGGCCGCGAAACCGTTTCCAAGATGGTCCGCGTTGCCGACCTCACGCGCGCTGCCTTCATCAATGGCGATCTTTCGACCGTCATGAGCCCGCGTACGGTCATTACCTGGGCCGAGAACGCCCATATCTTCGGCGATATCGCCTTTGCCTTCCGCGTAACCTTCCTCAACAAGTGCGACGAGTTGGAACGGGCGCTGGTCGCCGAGCACTATCAGCGCGCCTTCGGCATCGAGCTGAAGGAAAGCGCTGCCAACATCGTGCTCGAAGCCACTGCCTGATCCGTGGTCTGCCTTCTCCTCGGGGAGGGCGGACTGTGACGCTGTGGCAAACTCGATGATGCCCGACAGCGCCGCGCGTCTTGTCAGACGCGCAAAGATCGCGGTAGCAGTTTGAATTGCTGCATGTTTTGTCCTTTGATTGGCAACGATCAAAGGAACCATGCAGTAGCGGGGCATCATCGCCGCTGGCTGAAAGAGGAACTGTCGTGAGCTCGAACTCGAAGGCAAAGCCAACCACGCGCGAGAACGCTGCGGAACCGTTCAAGCGGGCGCTTTCCGGATGCATCCGATCGATCGCGGGCGATGCCGAGGTGGAAGTCGCCTTCGCCAACGAGCGGCCCGGCATGACCGGCGAGCGCATTCGCCTGCCGGAACTTTCCAAGCGCCCGACGCTTCAGGAGCTTTCCGTGACCCGCGGCCTCGGTGACAGCATGGCGCTGCGCAAGGCCTGTCACGATGCGCGCATCCACGCGACGATGTCGCCGCAGGGGGCGGATGCCCGCGCGATCTTCGACGCGGTGGAACAGGCTCGCGTCGAGGCTATCGGTGCGCTGCGCATGGCGGGTGTCGCCAAGAACCTGAACGTCATGCTCGAGGAGAAATACGCCAAGGCGAATTTCGCCACGATCGAGCGGCAGGCCGACGCGCCGCTCGGTGAAGCCGTGGCGCTGCTGGTGCGCGAAAAGCTGACCGGCGAGAAGCCGCCGGCATCCGCCGGAAAGGTGCTCGACCTCTGGCGGGAGTTCATCGAGGACAAGGCTGCCGGCGACATCAAGAACCTGTCGTCGACGATCAACGACCAGCAGGCCTTTGCCCGGGTCGTGCGCGATATGCTGACCTCGATGGAGGTCGCCGAAAAATATGGCGACGATGACATCGAGCCGGACGAGCAGGAGAGCGAGACCGACGAAGACCAGCCGCGCAGCCAGGAGCAGGACGAGAACGCCAGCGATGAGGAAGCCGGCGACGACGCTGCCCCCGCCGATGAAAACCAGGCTGCCGAAGAGCAGATGGAAGAAGGCGAGATGGACGGCGCGGAGATCTCCGACGACGATCTCCAGGACGAAGGCGACGAGGACAGCGAGACGCCGGGCGAGGTCAAGCGCCCGAACCAGCCCTTCGCCGACTTCAACGAAAAGGTCGATTACGCCGTCTTCACCCGCGAGTTCGATGAGACGATCGCTTCGGAAGAGCTGTGCGACGAGGCTGAGCTCGACCGGCTGCGCGCCTTCCTTGACAAGCAGCTCGCCCATCTCCAGGGCGCGGTCGGGCGCCTTGCCAACCGCCTGCAGCGCCGGTTGATGGCGCAGCAGAACCGTTCCTGGGAATTCGACCTCGAAGAGGGCTATCTCGACACGGCGCGGCTGCAGCGCATCATCATCGACCCGATGCAGCCGCTTTCCTTCAAGCGCGAGAAGGACACCAACTTCCGCGATACGGTGGTGACGCTGCTGATCGACAATTCCGGCTCGATGCGTGGCCGACCGATCACGGTTGCGGCCACCTGTGCCGACATCCTGGCGCGCACGCTGGAACGTTGCGGCGTCAAGGTCGAGATTCTCGGCTTTACCACCAAGGCGTGGAAGGGCGGACAGTCGCGCGAGAAGTGGCTGGCCGGAGGCAAGCCGCAATCGCCGGGCCGGCTGAACGACCTGCGCCACATCATCTACAAGTCCGCCGATGCGCCCTGGCGCCGCGCACGCCGCAACCTCGGCCTGATGATGCGCGAGGGCTTGCTCAAGGAAAACATCGACGGCGAGGCGCTGATGTGGGCGCATGAGCGGTTGATGGCGCGTCGCGAACAGCGCCGCATCCTGATGATGATCTCCGACGGCGCGCCGGTCGACGACTCGACCCTTTCAGTCAATCCCGGAAACTACCTCGAGCGGCACCTGCGCGCGGTGATCGAGCAGATCGAAACCCGCTCGCCGGTGGAACTGCTGGCGATCGGCATCGGTCACGACGTGACGCGCTACTATCGCCGCGCCGTGACGATCGTCGACGCCGACGAACTCGCCGGCGCCATGACCGAACAGCTGGCCGCACTCTTCGAGGACGAAAGCCAGCGCCGCGGCTCATCGCGCCATCGCCGCGCGGGATGATCCTATCGTTCGGAGGTGGCTTTGCCGCTTCCGAACGCCACTCGGCCGCAGCACGTAACGGCTCTCAGCCGAAGTCAATTTACGGACAAAGTTTTACGGTCTACCAAGCTGCTGTGATGATCTCAGTGCGCCGTGGCGGGCGTGCCTCGTGGTCGTGCTCCGTTTCATTCCCGATGCTTTCCCCTGAAGGTACTCTTCCCATGCGTGGCCGCGGACTTCTAGCCCTCCTGCTTCTGGCGTCGACCGGCTCGGCATGGGCCGCCTCGAACAGCGAAACTTTGCCGATCCGCAGCCGCCAGATCACGAGCTTTGCGGTTGGATCGAGCGACACCCGGTTCGGCGCTCTGGAGTTCGTCGGCGGGCTGGAAATGACATCGCCGAATTCCCTGTTCGGCGCCGTGTCGGCGATCCGTTTTCGACCGGATGGTACCTCGTTCGTCGCGATCATGGACACTGGCCATTGGCTAGAGGGCGCCGTGACCCGCGATGCGGACGGCCGGCTTTCCGGTCTCACGGATCTCATCGCCACGCCGATGGCCGACCGAAACGGTGACGTCGGCCTGGCGAAGTGGAAGGTGGATTCCGAAGGGTTGGTGCTCCGGTCGGGGCAGGTGGTCGTCAGCTACGAACAGGCGCATCGCATCGACATCTACCCGGACCCGGGTTTTGCGGCTTCGACGCCGATCGGCAGCCTGGCGGTGCCGTTCCCGATCAAGGAGCTGCGCAACAATGGCGGCATCGAGACCATCGCGATCGCGCCAAAGAACAGCCCGCTGGCCGGTGCGACGATCGCTGTTGCCGAGCGCAGCGTCGACAAGGCGGACAATCTGCTGGCGGGTATTCTCGACGGGCCAAAGCGTGGCGCCTTTAGCGTCGTGCGCAAGGATCCCTACGCTGTGACGGATGGGGCGTTCCTGCCGAACGGCGACCTGTTGCTCCTGGAGCGGCGCTTCTCTTTCGGTTCGGGTCTCGGAATGCAGATCCGGCGGATCGCCGGGGATACGATCAAGCCCGGCGCCGTGGTCGATGGCGAGGTCATCTTCGAAGCCGACATGCGCTACCAGATCGACAATATGGAAGGGCTCGACGTCGTCGCCCGACCGGACGGCGAAATCCGGGTGATCGTCGTTTCCGACGACAACCATTCGATCCTCGAGCGCAACCTGATGCTCGAGTTCCGCCTCACGTCGCCTCTGACGCAATAGAGCAATCCCAGGAAGAGTGCGGGGCGGTTTTCCGTCGGGCAATAGCTGGCCGCGGAAATGGAAAAGCCGCTGGCATCGGTGCATGCAACCGGCGTCAGCGGCTCGAGCCTTATTGTCGGATCGTGCCTAGATCATTTCACTGTTGAAATTACGCAATTCCGGAAGGAAAACCGTTTCACACTTTTTCTGGAATTGCTCTAGGCGGTGGCCTTTTCGGCCACCGGCATCGGCTTGATGACGCTCATCAGTGCGCCATAGGGCAGCAGCATGACGAGGCCGCAGAGGATCTTGACGCTCAGGTCGCCGATCGCCCAGGAGATCCAGCGCGGTGCCTCGGCCGCGAGCACCCCGAGCAGGGGCGCGGTTTCCAGCGCGAAGCTGTCGTTCGGGCCGAAGAACACGAAGAATGGCGCAAAGGCGAAGGAGAAGAACATGGCGGTGTCGAGCGCCGAGCCGATCAGCGAGCCGGCCAGCGGCGCATGCCACCAGCTCTGGCGGCGCAGGCGGTTGAACACCGAGATGTCGAGAAGCTGACCGAACAGGAAGGCGGAGCCCGAGGCAATCGCGATCCGCGGCGTGGCGGCGACGAAGGAGAGCAGGATGGCGACGATGAAGCCGGCGACCACCACGCGGCGCGCGAGGCGCGGCCCGAACTGCCGGTTTGTGAGGTCCGTCACCAGGAAAGCGAAGGGATAGCTGAAGGCGCCCCAGGTGAGGAGATCGCCGAGCTGCATGCCGGCAATCGAACCCGGCAGCGGAAACTGAACGAGGATATTCGAGGCGACGACCACGAGGGTCATCAGCGCGACATAGAGGAAGAACGTACGGTTGATCAGCATTTTTTTATCCTGGGAGATGCCACCAGCTAGAGGAGCGAAAGCCGGGCAAGATACCCGGCCGATGTGGCAAGCGATGCGCACGAGAAAAAGGCTTGCCGGATGAACCCGCAAGCCTTTTAAACGCGTGTCAAAGACAGTGCGCTGGCGCCGATCAGGCGGCTTCAGCAACCTTCTTGACGATCTGGCGACGCAGCAGGCGAGCACGCATGCTCAGCTCGTTCTCGTCCGACTTCAGCAGGAAGGCGTCGAGGCCGCCACGGTGTTCGACCGAGCGGAGAGCTGCAGCGGAAACGCGCAGGCGGTAGCGCTGGCCGAGAGCATCGGAAATCAGCGTGACGTTGCACAGGTTCGGCAGGAACCGGCGCTTGGTCTTGTTGTTGGCGTGGCTTACATTGTTGCCCGACTGGACGCCCTTGCCGGTCAATTCGCAACTACGGGACATGGTACACCTATTCTCTTTATCGCCGCCGGACAATGCGGTAGCGGGCCCAGAGCCCAGGCCGCGTTCCTAGGCCATTATTGGAAAGTCGCGGTTCTATAGTCAGAGACGGCCCGCCCGTCAAGCCAAACCTCTTGCATTCTCGGAAAACCCGCGGTTTTTCCCCGCCGCTCGTCGGATGTGAGGTCTGATCCGCATAGGAATAATGCCTTGCAGGACCCATTCCAAGCGGCTTTGCTATGCGCTACTTCTGGCATGCGGACGTGGGGCTACCGCGGGGCCGGCCCCACGACCGGCTGCAGCGGGCTGGGCGTAGAAAAGCCGTAAAGAGCCTGCATTTCAGGGTATTGCGGCGAAATTCAAGTGATGGATTTTTCAGGGCATGAAGTTGCGAAATGGCTTTCGCGTGGCGGCGCTACTGTCCGCGGTCTCGTTTTCCACAGCATCATCGGCCGCCGATGTCGAGCATCTGACGGATTACAGCATCTCGCTCGCCGGTTTGCCGGTTGCGCGCGCCTCCTTCCACACCGAACTTCAGAAGAATCGCTACACGATATCGGGAACGTTGAGGTCCGCGGGGCTGCTCGATATCCTCAGCCGGACGTCGGGCCAGACCCAGGTTTCGGGCGTTGTCGACAAGGATCACCTGCGGGCCTCGCAATATTCGATGTCCTATCGCAGCGGCTCGAAGGGCCGGGCGATCAGCGTCACCTATCGCAACGGCAATGTCGTGCATGCAAGCATGACGCCGAAGCGCACGCCCTTGCCGAAGAACTGGGTGCCCGTCACCTCGCGCGACATGCGCAACGTGCTCGATCCGCTTTCCGGTCTGATCATTCCCGCCGACGCGCGTGTCTGTCCGAACACGCTGCCGATCTTCGACGGCGAGTCGCGGCTCGACATCAAGCTTTCACCGAAGGGAACCAAGCCTTTCAAGACGAAGGGTTTTGAAGGCGAGGTGATCGTCTGCGGCATCCGCTTTGTGCCGAAGGCCGGCTACAAGAAGGGACGCGAGGATGTCGAGTATCTGCGTCGCCTGCAGACGATGGAGATCTGGTTCGCCAAGGCGCAAGCCGTAAACGTCTATGCTCCGGTCTATGTCCGAATCCCCACGAAGCTTGGGCCGGTCACGGTCTCGGCGACGCGATTTGGTGGTTGACGCGCGGTCGCGTGCAACTAAAAGGTTAAACACCACGAAACACCGTGATTTTATCGGCGCAGGTTTCCGTGAGAGAAGCCGCGCGAGGGGACGACTATGAAATTCAAGGCAACGCTGATCGGCTTTTCCGCCATTCTGATGTGGTCGCTGCTCGCGCTGTTCACGGCAGCATCCGGCAAGATGCCGCCGTTCCAGCTTTCTGCGATCTGCTTTCTGATCGGCAGTCTGCCCGGCCTGGTGGTGCTGGCGTTGAGGCCGGAGCGCATGGCGCTGCTCAAGCAGCCGGCCAAAGTCTGGATCACCGGCATTGCCGGCCTGTTCGGCTATCACTTTCTCTATTTCACGGCGCTTCGCAACGCGCCGGCGGTGGAGGCGGGGCTGATCGCCTATCTCTGGCCGCTGCTGATCGTCGTCGGCTCGGCCCTTTTGCCGGGGGAGCGTTTGCGCTGGTATCATCTCGCTGGCGCGCTCGCCGGTCTCGCGGGAACGATCCTGATCGTCGCGCGCAATGGTGTCGCCTTCGACGACGCCTATCTCATCGGCTACGGCGCCGCCTTTCTCTGCGCCTTTACCTGGTCGGGTTACTCCTTGATCACGCGTCGTTTCGAGGCGGTCTCGACCGACGTCGTCACCGGCTTTTGTCTTGCGACCTCCATCCTCTCCTTCGTCTGCCATCTGGCGCTTGAAACGACCGTCTGGCCGGCGACCACGTTCGAATGGTTGGCAGTCGCCGGTCTGGGGCTGCTGCCGGTCGGGGCGGCCTTCTACGCCTGGGACTTCGGTGTGAAGAACGGCAACATCCAGCTTCTCGGCGTTGCAAGTTATGCAGCGCCGGTACTTTCGACGCTGATCCTAATCCTGTTCGGCTTTGCCGAGCCGTCCTGGCGCATTGGGCTCGCCTGCCTGTTCGTGACCGGCGGCGCGGTGCTTGCGGCGAAGGATATGATCTTCCGCAAGCGTGCCATGTTGGCGCAGCCGGCGGAGTAATCGGGACCGTTATCGTTTGGGCGGCTGCCAATCGGGAGCCGCCATTTCGAAGGCGGCGAAATCAAATGCCGGCGCGACCGTGCAGCCCACCAGCGTCCAGTCACCCAGCGAAGCAGCGGATTGCCACCAATCGGCGGGGACCACGCCCTGCGGGCGCTCACCGTTCAGAATGTCGGACCCGAGCCGCAGCGTCTCGGCAGGCTTTCCGTCCTCGGCGATGCTCAGTTCGAGCGGCGCACCGAAGTGATAGTGCCAGATCTCGACGGCGTCGCGGACGCGATGCCAGTGCGAGCGTTCACCACGTTGCAGCAGATAATAGATCGCCGTCGAGTGACCGCGTGGGCCACCTGCGGCGTCGCGGAAGGTCTCGATGTACCAGCCGCCCTCCGGATGACGCACCAGACCGAGCGCCTCGATGATCTCCGTCGCCGATTGTGCCCCAGCCACTAGAAGTTATCCTTCCGCTTGCGGATTTCGGCGAAGACTGCGGCATCGCTGGCGTTCTGCATGCCGAGATGGGCGCGGATGGCGGGGTCAGCGGCGCGCAGGAACGGGTTCGTGCGTTTCTCAAGGCCAATCGTCGTCGGCGCCGTGAAGCCGCCATCACAGCGCGTTTCCTCGATCTCGGCCGCGCGCGCCTTGAGCTCGGAATTTGCTGGGTCGATCGTGACCGCGAAATGGGCATTGGAAAGCGTGTATTCGTGGCCGAAGTAAACCGTCGTGTCGTCGGGCAATGCGGCAAGCCGGCCGAGAGACTGCCACATGGTTTCCGGCGTTCCCTCGAAAAGGCGTCCGCAGCCGAGCGCAAACAGCGTGTCGGCGGCAAAGAGCAGTTTATCCTCGGTGAAATGGAAGCAGATATGACCGGCCGTGTGGCCGGGTGTCTCGATCACCTCGACGGAGCGGCCAGCAAAATCGAAATGCTCGCCATGGCGCACGGCCTTGTCGAGCCCCGGGATTTTCGTGGCTTCATTGAGCGGACCGATGATCGTGACGCCGAAGCGCTTCTTCAGCGCATCATTGGCCGCGACGTGGTCGCCATGGTGATGTGTCGTCAGGATATGCGTGAGCTTCCAGCCGCGCCGCTCCAGCGCATCCAGGATGGGCTGCTCTTCCGGCGCGTCGATCGAGGCGGTCATGCCGCTTTCGGGATCATGGACGAGCACACCGAAATTGTCGGTGCGGCAGAGGAAGAGGTCGAGTTCGAGCGCGGCCATGGCACGTCCTCCGGTCAGGAGAGAGGGAATGCTGCCGAATGTAGCGAGGCTTGCCTTGAAGTCTACCGCTTCGCAGCTAACATGTTGCGAATGCACACCGATATCGTCGACCTGCGCGAATTCTATCACTCCGAGCTCGGCCGGATGGCGGAGCAGTCCGTCACCATGGCGCTTTCGTCCGTCTGGGCGCGCCTGCCAGACGAGCGGCTGGTCGGCCTCGGCTATGCCGTTCCCTATCTCGAACGGTTCCGCAAGGATACCGAGCGCACCTTTGCCTTCATGCCGGCGGGGCAGGGGGCGGTGAACTGGCCGGTTGCCGAGCTCTCCTCGACGGCGCTGGTGTTCGATGAGGAATTGCCGCTGCCCGACGCCTCGATCGACCGCGTGCTGATGGTGCATTCGCTGGAATTTGCAGAGAGCCCGCGAGAGACGATGAAGGAGATCTGGCGGGTGCTGGCGCCCGGCGGTCGCCTGGTCATCGTCGTACCCAACCGGCGCGGCGTCTGGGCGCGCATGGAGCATACGCCTTTCGGCTCCGGCCGGCCCTATTCGCGCGGGCAGTTGACGGCGCTGCTGCGCGAGACCAACTTCACGCCCGGTGCCACGGCGGACGCGTTGTTCTTCCCGCCGTCGAAGCTCAGGGCGATCCTGCGGCTGCGCCGGGGTTTCGAGCGGCTCGGCCGCGCGCTCTGGCCGGTCTTCTCCGGCGTCATCGTCGTTGAGGCGCAGAAGCGGCTTTACCAGGGGTTACCGGTCGCCGCACGCGCATCGCGCCGGGTCTTCGTACCTGTCCTGGCGCCGCAGGGCGTACCGAGCACGCGCGAGCGGCCGCATCCCACCCGCTAACCTGCGCGGGAACCGCGGCGGACCCTCGACAAAAGGCGCTTGCGCCGCTAATGCCTTGACCTCTTTTCCTGCCTGCAGCGCCGGGCGCCTCCCAAGGCGCGCATCGGTCGCTGTGGTGCTTTGACGGCAATAGAAAGCTGACCCAATGAGCCTTGCTTCGAAGAGCCCCGAGCCGCGTTCCGGCATCCTGGATATTGCCGCCTATGTGCCGGGCAAGGAGCATGCGCCGGGTGTCGCCAAGGTGCACAAGCTCTCGTCGAACGAGACGCCGCTTGGCGCCAGCCCCAGGGCGATCGAAGCCTTCCAGGCGGCGGCCTTCAACCTGGAACGCTACCCGGACGGCCAGGCGCGGGCGCTGCGAGAGGCGATCGGCGCCGTGCACGGCCTCAACCCGGCAAACATCATGTGCGGCAACGGTTCGGACGAACTGCTCGGGCTTCTCTGCCACACCTATCTCGGGCCCGGCGACGAAGGCATCATCACCGAGCATGGCTTTCTCGTCTACAAGATCCAAATCCTGGCGGCGGGGGCGACGCCCGTTACCGTCAAGGAGAGGGATGCGCGCGTCGACGTGGACGCGATCCTTTCGGCGGTGACCGAGCGGACCAAGGTCGTCTTTCTCGCCAATCCCGCCAACCCGACCGGAACCTACATTCCCGTCGACGAAGTCCGCCGGCTGCACGCGGGCCTGCCCGAGGGCGTGCTCCTGGTGCTCGATGCGGCCTATGCCGAATATGTGCGCCGCAACGACTATGCCGCCGGCCTGGAGCTCGTCTCCGCCAGCCGCAATGTGGTGATGACCCGCACCTTCTCGAAGATCTACGGTCTCGCGGGCTTGCGCATCGGCTGGATGTATGCGCCGCCGGAAGTGATCGATGCGGTCGACCGCGTTCGCGGGCCCTTCAATCTCAGTGCCCCGGCAATTGCGGCGGGTGCTGCGGCGATCCGTGATCAGGCTTTCGTGGCAACGGCGGTCGATCACAATCTCACCTGGCTGGCGCGTGTCAGCGAAGCGCTCGAGGCGATCGGCCTGCGCGTCACGCCTTCGGTCACGAATTTCGTGCTGATCCACTTTCCGGAAGAAGCCGGCAAGCGGGCCGAGGAAGCCGATGATTTCCTGACCGGCCGCGGCTATATCCTGCGGGCGGTCCGCAGCTACGGTTTCCCCAATGCGCTGCGCATGACCATCGGCTCGCAAGAAGCCAACGAAGGCGTCATCGCGGCGCTGACCGAATTCATGGGACGGAAGTAATGGCTCAGCAGTTTGAAACGATCGCCCTCATCGGGATTGGCCTCATCGGCTCGTCGATCGCGCGTGAAATCCGCGAGAAGCAGCTCGCCGGCACCCTCGTCGTTTCCACGCGCAGCGAGGCGACGCTGAAGCGTACGCAGGAGCTCGGGCTCGGCGATCGCTATACGCTGTCGGCGGCCGACGCCGTTCGCGATGCCGACCTCGTCATCGTCTCGGTCCCGGTCGGCGCGTCCGGTGCCGTTGCCGCCGAGATCGCGGCGCATCTGAAACCCGGCGCGATCGTCACCGATGTCGGCTCGACCAAGGGCTCGGTGATCGCGCAGATGGCGCCGCATCTGCCGGAAACCGTTCATTTCGTGCCGGGGCATCCGATCGCCGGTACCGAGCATTCCGGCCCGGACGCCGGCTTCGTCGGCCTCTTCCGCGGCCGCTGGTGCATCCTGACGCCGCCGGAAGGCGCTGATGGGGAAGCAGTCGCGCGGCTCCGGCGTTTCTGGGAAACGCTCGGCTCGATGGTGGAAGAGATGGATGCCGAGCATCACGACAAGGTGCTGGCGATCGTTTCGCACCTGCCGCACATCATCGCCTACAACATCGTCGGTACGGCCGATGACCTGGAGACGGTAACCGAATCCGAAGTCATCAAGTATTCCGCCTCGGGGTTCCGCGATTTCACCCGTCTCGCGGCATCCGATCCCACCATGTGGCGTGACGTCTGCCTGCACAACAAGGATGCAATCCTGGAGATGCTGGCACGGTTTTCGGAGGATCTCGCCTATCTGCAGCGGGCGATCCGCTGGGGCGACGGCGAGAAGCTCTTCGATCTCTTCACCCGCACCCGCGCGATCCGCCGCTCGATCATCCAGGCGGGCCAGGATACGGCGATGCCGGACTTCGGCCGGCATGCCATGGACCAGAAATAGTTTGAGCAGGGCGAGAAGACCGTGAAGCGGTCTTCTTCCCGGAGTTGCGATTCTCGGTGTTTTAAAGCGTCGGCAGAACGCCGATCGGGATGAAGGCGAGAAACGCGGTGCCGTCGCGCACGTTGAGTTTCACCGTCGCTTCGTCCTTGCCGTTGGCGAGCGCCTTCAGCATGTTGGCGGTATTGTCGACGAGGTTGGCGTCGTCGGGGATCAGCTTGACCAGATTGGCCCGCCAGGCCTCGATGTTCGTCATCGTCAGCGAGAACTCGCCGGAGATCAGTCCCTGGTCGTTGACCGAGAAGGGACCGGAAAGCTTGGCGTTCATGCCGGAGCCGAGATCGAGGGTGAGCTGCCTGAGTTCACCCTTGCTGCCGCGAAACATTTCCGGCGTCGGCGTGGCCGTCATCCATGCCGCCTTGTCGGTGAAAGTAAGATCCGCGGCGACGGTGGCCGGTGGCGCGTAGCTTGGGCCTTCCTCAGGGCGAAGATCGAGCTTGTCGACGCTCAGGGCAGCATCGAGATCCGCGCCGTTCTGGCGCAGGTGCAGTTCGCCGTGGCTGGCGCCGAAGCCAAGTCCGTCGCCCGAGAGCGGCAGGCGCACTCGACCGGTGAGATTGTCGTAGGTGAGCGAGGTGCGGTCGACGCCGGACAAGGTCGCGCGCACGCTTGCATGCAGCAGGGTCCAGTCGGCGGAGACGTTGAGGCCGGGCGAGGCCCGGATTTCGGCCGGGCCGTCAAGCTCGATCACGGC
This sequence comes from Ensifer sp. B1-9, assembly GCF_050474445.1. NCBI lineage: Bacteria > Pseudomonadati > Pseudomonadota > Alphaproteobacteria > Hyphomicrobiales > Rhizobiaceae > Ensifer > Ensifer sp. B1-9. The sequence continues at coordinate 16,094 of NZ_JBCHVG010000026.1, read as the reverse complement.
ATGGCCGGGCTGATAGACCTGGGCGGCCGTCCGCAGCGCTCCGAAGGAGGCCGACGTGCCGTGGCGGGTATCGTCGAGATGGACCTTGTCGCAGAAGAGGCCGATGCGGAACGGAAAGCCGCGCACGTCCATGTTCGTGCATTCGCCGCCGAGGCCGGCTGCCTGCCCATCGGCGAGACGGGCCGTGAGACGCTTCTCGATCTGATCGGCGGCGAAGAACCAGCCGGCTGAATAGATGCCGGCGACAAGCACGATGCCTGCCGTCAGCCAGCGAAACTTCCGGCTGACCGGCGAGGAATTGGAAACTGCGGTTGCCGACATGGGCGCGGATACCTCACTTTAGACCATGATGATCTTGGGTCGGCTCGACCCAAGATCACAAACGGATCGCTTCTAACAAGTTAGAGCGGGATGTGGGCGGAAAACCGCAACACCTTTCCTCACCCCACTCTAAACCGGATTGCGGCTGCCTTTCGGGTGGCGCCGCCAATCCGCAAAACTATTCTTTCGTTCGGGTGCACGAGGACGAGCTTGTCTCTTTCGTGCCGAGATGCTGTGCCGTAGAAACCGACATGGCTGACCATTCCGACGGGCCGATCATGATTCGGTGGCGAGAGCAGACAGCGCGGGTTGAATGACAGTGGATATGGACGAATTTTGGGTCTTTGGCTACGGGTCGCTGATGTGGAACCCGGGCTTTGCCTTCGAGGAGAAACTGACGGCGCGCGCCTTCGGCTATCGCCGCTCGCTCTGCGTGCATTCCTGGGTTCATCGGGGCACCGAACAGCGGCCGGGACTGGTGCTCGGACTGGACCGTGGCGGTTCCTGCATCGGCACGGCATTCCGCGTCGCGCGCGGGCAGCAGGATGACGTCGTCGACTACCTGCGCGAGCGGGAACTGGTGACGCATGTCTACAAGGAGCGCACGATGCCGGTCCTGCTTGCCGATGGGCGACGCGTGCCGGCGCTCGCCTACGTCATCGACCGCGACCACGTTCAATATGCGGGCACGCTCACCTCCTCGGAGGCGGCCGATATCGTCGCCGTTTCGACGGGAAAATCCGGTCCGAATAGCGAGTATGTGTTCAACACGCTCGCCCATTTGAAAGAAATGGGCATCCGCGATCACTGGTTGGAAGAGGTGGTCGAATTGCTCCAGCAGACGCCACGGCGCGCTCGCGCCTGATGCCTCAGGCGCGGCCTGCCGCCTTCAGTTCCTTCAACCGTTGTTCGGCTGTCGGCGGCAGCGGCAAATGCGGATTGTTCTTCACCGTTTCGACCAGCAGTTCGTCGCTGGCCTTCTCCGTGACTTCCACCAGCTTGGCAAGGAATTCATCCGGATCCATGCCGGCCTCGACCGGCGGCAGGATGCGGACCTTGAAATGCCCGGGAAAGCGCAGGAACTTGCGGCGCGGCCAGAAGAGGCCGGGATGCATGGCGACCGGCACGACCGGTACGTTCAGGTCGCGGTAGAGGCGGGCGATACCGTATTTGTACTGCGGCGGCGCGCCTGGCGGGCGGCGCGTGCCTTCCGGGTAGATGATGAGTTCGCGGCCGGTCGCCATTTCCTGCTTGGTGCGATCCATGACGCCGGTCATGGCCCTGCCGCGGGCGGCCCGGTTTACCGGAACCATGCGCTGCTTGAGGATGTACCAGCCGAACAGCGGGATCCAGGTGAGCTCGCGCTTCAGGATGTAAAAGGGGTCGTCGAGCCAGGGGAGAAGCGCATAGGCATCCCAGAAGGACTGGTGCTTGGGGGCGAAGATGTAGGGGACGTCAGGGATATTCTCCAAGCCTTCGATCTCGAAGGTCGTCCCGACCATCTTCTCGAGCAGCCAGTGATTGCTGCGCACCCAGTTCTTGGGAACGAACCAGGCCTTCTTGCGTGGCAGCAGGAAATAGATCGGCGTCAGCACGATCATCTGCACGATCAGATTGGCGTAGAACACCATGTTGAAAAGGATCGAACGCAAGACGATCATCAGGCACGCTCTCGTAGGCGAGGTCTCAAAGGCTCGGCGTCAGGCCGATTGATCGCTGCCTACACGAATACGTGGCGAAGGAAAACTGTCCTTCCTCACTTTAGGCCGGCGACGTCCCCGATGGCCTCTATTCTTCGGCCGGCGTGGCACGGGAGGGATCGGTGCGCAGACCGCTCGTCGGCCGGGCGCCGGCGAAATCGCGAATCGATGCGATCGTATATTTCCCGAATTCCAGGAGGATCGATTTCAACACCATCGGGTTGCGCAGCCAGTTCGTCGTCTTGAGATCCGAGTTGATGACCGGGTAGGGGATGAACTCCGTCTCCGGGCGGGTGCGCCGGAGTTCCAGCAGGCTGCGCGGCATATGGTAATTGTTGGTGACGACGAGCACGCTCGTATAGCCGCGATCACGGATCCATTGCGCCGTCTCCGTAGCGTTGCCGATCGTATCGATCGCCTCATGACCGATATCGACGCAGCATTTGAAAAGATCGGCGGAACTCTGGGTGTTGCGCCGGATCTGGCTGCCGGTGGTCGTCGGGTGAACACCGGAGATCAGCAGGCGCCTGCCGGCGCCACCCTTCAGGAGATCGACCGCCTGGTCGATGCGCTGGAAGCCACCGGTCAGGACGACGATCGCATCCGCCTTGGGATGTACGGGCGGCTGCAGCGATGCGACGGTGTCGGCAAAATTCAGGAAGGCGGCAATCAGGAGTGCGAGCGGCAGCAGCAGGACGAAGAAGGTTCGCCGGAGAATTTTGCGCAAGAGGCTGCGGGGCCGCCGGCGGTCGTCGGCTCTCCCCTGCCATTTGCCTCCTCCGGTCATCCCGTTTCCGCGTAATTCTCGCGCCATCATGATTCTCTTTCACATAGCCGCAGATTACGGCAAGGAATAGATCGAGGCATAGCGAAACATCAGGCGGATCAGCTCTGGTAGAGGTCCGTGCGGCCGGGGTCCGAACGGATGAGATCGATCTCGTAGATCGTGCGCATGACGGTCAAGCGCGCGGTCACGGTCGTCAGGATGGCGATGACGACGATGATGGCGGCGATACCGAGGTAGCCGCCATAGCCGATGGTGAAAGTGCCGAAGAGTGCGGTTGCCTGGTCGGTCTGCGGTGTCGCCAATGTCTGCGACTGCCAGAAGCCGGCAAGCGCGAAGGACAGCGCGGCCAAGAGGCCGCCGGTGCCGGCGCCCTTGAGACTGATCCTCAAGAAATGCTTCTGGAACTCGGAGGCGACGAAACCGGCCTCTGCACCGACGAAATGCAGCACCTCTACGATGTGGCGGTTGCCGGACAGTGCGCCGCGGGTGGCGAAGATCACGGTCAGCACCATGGCCGAGAAGACGAGCGCCAGCACGCCGGTGCCGATCATCGCCGTGGTGTTGGCCATGGCGACGAGCCGGTCGACCCAGGTGCGGTGGTCGTCGAGGAAGGCCTGCGGAATCGTCTCCGTCAGCGCCTTGCGCATGGCGGCGAAATCGGGCGGATTGTTTTCGTCGATGGTGATGATGATCAGCCGTGGCACCGGCAGCTCGTCGAGATCGAGGCCTTCGCCGAGCCAGGGCTCCAGAAGGCGCGCCGTGGCGGCGCGATCGACGATCTTGCCATCCGTCGTACCGCTGAAGGTCAGCGCCAGGTCGCGGGCGTCGGCAAGCGCCTTTTCCATGTCCAGGCTGTCGTCCGGCTTGATCTGGATGGTGATCTCGCGGGAAATCTGCGACTGCCAGCTCTGGGCCGTTGCCCGGACCATGCTGACGCCGCCGAGCGTCAGGCAGGCGAGGAACGACATGATGGCGATGACGCACATCAGCGCATGGCCGGAGACATTGGTCGAGGGCACGATCGGCCCGGTCGGCCGCACGCGCATTTCCGTCCGGCGGGGCTGCTGTTCCGGCGGCTGTTCGGCTGCGTTGCTCTGACGTTTCGTGCGGCTGTCACTCATAGATGTCGAGCCGCCCCTGCGAAAGGATCATGCGCCGCGCCTCCACCTGATCCATCAGCGACAGATCGTGGGTGGCGATCACCACCGCGGTGCCGAGCCGGTTCAATTCGAGGAAGAGATTGAGGAGACGCCTGGCCATTGGCGGATCGACGTTGCCGGTCGGTTCGTCGGCAAGCAGGATCTCCGGCCGGTCGATCAGCGCCCGAGCGATCGCCGCGCGCTGCTTCTCGCCGCCTGAAAGGACCGGCGGCAGGACATTGATGCGCTCGCCGAGACCGACCCATTTCAAGAGTTCCAGCACGTCGGCGCGGTAGCTCGATTCCTCCTTGCCGCGGACGCGCAGCGGCAGAGCGACATTCTCATAGGTGGTGAGGTGATCGAGCAGGCGAAAATCCTGGAAGACGATGCCGACGCGCCGGCGCAGCATCGGGAATTCCTCGCGCGGGATCGACGAGATGTTGCGGTCGAACATCCGGATCAGGCCGCGCGTCGGCTGCAGCGAGAGGAAGAGCAGTTTCAAAAGGGTGGTCTTGCCGGCGCCCGACGGGCCGGTCAGGAACTGGAACGACCGGCGCGGAATATCGAAGGTCAGGTCCCGGAGGATTTCCGGTCCCATGCCATAACGCAGTCCGACGTTCTCAAAGTGAATCAAGCGGCAGCCCAGTCTCTCTCACGGCCCTGCAACCGATGGCCGGTTCCGGTCCTCCGCGCATAGGACGACCAGCCTCGAAAGGCAAAACCGCCAGCGGAATCATGGTTAAGCAGCGGTTAATTTTTCATGAAAAGGCGCCGCTTTCGCGACGTCTTTCCGAAACATTAACCATTCCGGTTTACGTGTCGGAAAGATTTGATGCAATGCCTAGATTCTTGCAGGCCAAGGGTCAGCATTGCCCGATGGTTTCGCAGCCGAGGTGGTCGGTCGATTGGCCGCATCGTCTTGCTGTGGGACAGGAGGAGCTGGTCATGCATGCTTTCCGGACCAAAACCGCCGGCGCCCCGGCGGACTTCCTGCCGCCCGAACGGGGCGGACGTGAGGGAGCCGCAATGCCGCGACGCGTCGACTATGTCGATGCCGAGTTCGAGGTGATTGCTGCCTCCTCGCGCCGAGCGCCTTATCCGGTGTTCAATGACAAGGCCAGGATTGGAAATCAGAAACGGCCGAGTTTGACGGTCGTGGCCGACGAAACGTCGCCTGCCGGCCGACTGCTGAGCCTCGTCGAAGCGCGGCTTCGCGACATGCCAACGCGCCGCTTCGCCGGCTTGGTCGCCGGTTTCGCGGTTGCGTCCTTTCTGATGATCGTCGGTTTCGCGCGTGACGGGCAGGCCGACGTCCAGCCGCTCACGATATCAGGGGTGACGAGCTCACTGGATTATTCCGGCGGCATGCGCGTGCTTTCCGTCTACGGCTCCATCGACAACCGCTCGGATGCCGAACAGCGCCTGCCGCTCGTCGTGGTGGGGGTGGCAGCCAACGGCCGCCAGGTTACGACGACACGGGTGAAGCCCGAAGGCGCGGCGATCGCAGCCGGCGAGAGCCGTCATTTCATGACGCGACTGCCCTATGCAGGTGGAAAAATGCCCGATGTGACCGTTTCCTTCGCTGAAAACGGTGTTTCAGCCCGCTGATTGTGCTAAGCGGCGCGGATGGGAAGGCTTCGGTCTTCCGGATGAAACGCTGGAGAAGCCTTGATGCCCGTTGTTCGCGGTAAGAATATCGAACCTCTCTACACGGCCGAAACGATTGCAGCGCGCAACAGCGAGCTGGCCGGGATGATCGTCAACGGTCCGCACAAGGATCTGCTGGTGATCGCGGTGCTCAAGGGATCGTTCATCTTCGCCGCCGATCTGATCCGCGCCATGCATTCGGCCGGTCTTGCGCCGGAAGTCGAGTTCATCACTCTGTCGAGCTACGGCACCGGCACGGTTTCGCAGGGCGTCAAGATCACCAAGGATATCGACAGCGACGTGCATGGGCGCGACGTGCTCTTGATCGACGACATTCTCGAATCCGGCCGGACGCTGCGTTTCGCCAAGGAGCTGATGTACGAGCGCGGCGCGCGCAACGTGACGATCGCCGTGCTGCTCGACAAGCGGGTCAAGCGCAAGGTCGAGCTCGAAGCCGATTATGTCGGTTTCGAGTGCCCCGATCACTTCGTTGTCGGCTATGGCATGGATGTCGCCTATGCCTTCCGCGAGCTCCCTTTTGTCGGCGTCGTCACCGGCGACGCCGAGTAGGCTGTGTCAAAACGGCACGCCTATCCTGAAATCCGGTCGCTCAGCGTTTACCGAACACAAACGAAAAACTGATTGGTTGGGGATGCGCCGCGTGGTGATTCCCTATCGGATTCGCGGTGCTGCAGCGCCGTCAGGTCCGGTCGATGACCGACGCCCGCTGTAACCTTTTGGATCAGGTGCGGGCGCCGGCGTGAGAGCCGCGCCTCGGAAACGCGGAGGCCATGATGGCGAAGATCCTGATTACCGAGGACGAGGATGCGTTGCGTTCCTTCGTCGCGCGGGCATTGAAGCTCGACGGCCATGAGACGGTCGAGGCGGGCGACGGTGCCGACGGCCTTGCCTGCCTCCAGACCGAGGCTTTCGATCTCCTGCTTTCCGATATCCGCATGCCCGTCATGGACGGCATCGAGCTGACGCACCAGGCGTCGGCCGCCTTTCCGGCAATGAAGATCCTGCTGATGACCGGCTATGCCGAGCAACGCGAGCGGGCCGACGATCTCGCCGACAAGATCGTCGACGTCATCTCCAAACCCTTTTCCCTTCCCGATATCCGCAAGGCCGTTGCGCTTGCGCTGGCCGCCTGACGAAGCCCAATCCGGCGATTGAGTTCTATCCCGCTTGCGGGCCTCACTGCATGTCGAGCAGTCGCTCGAGATATTGGCGTTCCACTTCCGGCGACAGGTTATCCCCGAGCCGGCGGCGGATTTCTTCGAGGATCTGACGGGCGCGTTGCGTGTCGAATTCCTCGGGCACCTTCACGTGGTCGCCAAATTCCGGACCCCGGTTGTTCTGGGGTCGGCCGAGCGGATCGCGTCCGTTCTGGCCGAATTGCGGAACGCCCATGCCGGGGCCCTGACCCTGGCTCTGCATCTGGTTCATCATGTCCTGGGCGCCCTGGCGCAGGGCTTGCAGCGCGCGCCCCTGGTTGCCAACCGCCTGTTCGCCCTGGCCCTTGCCGAGCGCGCCGGAAGCGCCGTCCATTTCCCGATGGGCTTCGCCGAAGCCTTTGCCCGGCTTGATGCCCATGCTTTCAAGGCCCTTGTTGAGTTCGCCGAGCTGCTTGCCGAGCTCATCCTGCTGCTGCTTCAACTGCTTCAGTGCATCCTTCAACTGTTCGGCCGTCATGTCGTCGAGAGGATTGGGCTGGCCGTTCGGATCGCTGCGCTGTCCCGGGTCCTGCGGCATCTCCTGGCCGAAGAGTTCGTTGTCCTCGCCCTGCAAGGGATCGCCGCGTTGCATGCGGTCGCGCTGCGCCTGATCGAGCTTGAACGTCTCGTCCATAAGCTGCTGCTGCTGCTGCATCAGTTTGCCGAGCTTGTCCATCTGCTGGCGCATGGCGTCGTTCTGCTCGCCCATCTGCTGCTGGCCGCGTCCGGCCTGCAGGTTGTTCATCATTCGCTGCAGCTCCGACAGCATCTGGCGCGCCTGATCACGTGCGCCGGAACGCGCCAGGTTCTCGATCTGATTCATCATCTTTTCGAGATCCTGTTGGCGCAGGATGTTGTTCGGGTTCATTTTTCCGGCCATGCGCGGGTCTTTCGCCGCCTGCTGGGCGAGGGCCTGCATATATTCCTGCATGGCCTGGCGCAGCTCCTGCATCAGCTTGGCGATTTCCTGGTCGGAGGCGTTGCGCTCCAGGGCGTCCGAGAGCGCCTGCTGCGCGTCACGCAGGCGCCGTTCGGCAAGCGACAGGTCGCCGTCTTCGATACCGAGTGCAATCTCCCAGAGGTATCCGGCGGCGTCACGCAGCATGTCGTCGTTGTAGGCAAGCGCCATGCGTGTCCGCGCCGACTTCAACAGCAGGAAATGCGTGAGGTTCGGGATCCAGTCCTCGGCAAGGGAGGCCACGGCGTCGTTCAGGTCGATGGCGCGTGGCAGGTCGTTGGCATCGAGCGCAAAGACCTGGCGCTGTTCCGCGACGGCGCCGGCGAGCGGCTGGGTGAATTGGCGGGCAGGCAGGATCATGTCCTGCGGCGGGCTGCGGCCCTCCTGGCCCGCGGCGTCGCGGGCGACGAGGGTGACCCGCACGCGCTTGCCCGCAAGCGGGTGTTCGCTGAGGTTTCGGCTGGTCGTGCCCTTGGCCTCACGCGCGTTGCGGCGCGGCAGGTCGAGGCGGTATTCGGGCAGCGGATAGAGCGGACGGGCCCCTTCAGCGGCTTCGTCGAGCGGCTTGATCTCGGCCCAGGCCTGGGCGATGCCGTAGTCATCTGTCGCCGCGAAGGTGATTTCCAGCGCCGCATTGACGGTGGGACGCGGAATGCCGTCGAAGGAGATCTGCGGCACGCCGTCCGGGATGATCTTGAAAGCCCAGCGCCGATCCCCGACGACAAGCTCGCCGTCCTTGACGATCTTGTACACATGGTTGCGCACGGCATTCGGGTTGCGGGCGGGCTCCGGCGCAGCCATTTCGGCGACCTTCGGTCCGGCTTCGCCCACCTTCGGCTTGGGCTTCGTTTCCTCGGCTTTCTCGCCGGCTGCCGGAATGGCGATTGCCTTGGCCGCGCCACTTTCGGCAAAGCGGACGACCTGGTCCGGTCCTGCCCCGGTGACCCGGACGGTGAGGTCGCTGAATTGCGGGATGGTGATGGCTCCGCCGTCCTCCGCCGCAGATGCCGTCTCCGGCTTGCCGGTGAGGAAGATCGGGGCGCGGCCGGTATAGGCCGGCGGCGTCACCCAGGCATCGATGCGGATGTCAGCCGTTTCGACCGACGCCTGCGGCAGGCGCAGCGCGTCGCTGAGCAGGCCGGCGCGGTTGGAATAGGAGTACGCAAAGGCGATACAGGCGAGAAGAACCGGCACGGCACGCAGGGCAAAGGGGTCGTGGCGGGCGATATCAGGACGCGGAAGCCCCGTATCGAGCGCGCCGATCATCCGTGCCATGCGGGCCTGGTGCTCGCGCCAAAGCGCTTCGCCCAGGGGATTGTCGGTTGCGGGCCGGTCGTCCTGGACGCGGATTGCCTGATGGGGCAGGGCGTTGCGCTCTTCCAGCATGCGGTCGGCGTCGACATTTCCGGGCAAGCGGATGCGCGCCAGCGACAACAAGGATGTGAGGAAGCCGATGGCGAAGATAAAGAGCGTCACGGCATGCAGCCAGAACGGCGCCACGCGGAAGAAGCCGAGCCAGGCGAAGGCGAGAAACAGAAGAACGATGGAACCGGGCAGGAGGATGCGCGGCAGAAGCTGTTCGGCGACCAGCACCGAGCGCGCCAGCCATCTCTTCAGTGCCAGGGTTCTCGAAAACGGCTTCGGTTGTGGCGTTTCATCCTGCCGGAATTGCGTCATCCGCCCAAGTTTCCTTTCGGTCGCCCATCAATGCTCGTGGCTGACCCAATATAGTAACGCGAGATGCGGCTGGAAACGGCACGCAGCTTCCCCGCTGGCGTTCAGGATACCATCGTTTGTGGCGAAGACGAGGGCGCAAACAGAATCGTGATCGCCCGAGTGGCGACCACAGATTGTCGTCGTTGGTGCGGAGTGCCTCAGGCGAGCCAGTCCGGAACCGAATCGAGGCCGATCAGGGCATCGTAATCCTGGCGCGGGCGAACCACGTGGAAGCGGTCGCCCTTGACCAGAACTTCGGGGATCAGCAGACGGGAATTGTAGGTGCTGGCCTGGACGGCGCCGTAGGCACCCGCCGAGCTGATCGCGAAGAGATCGCCGGGCTTCGGCATCGCCATCTCGCGATCGAGCGCCAGATAATCGCCGGTTTCGCAGACCGGCCCAACGACGTCGGCCCGGATGCGCGGGGCGTTGGCGGCAGAGATGCGAACAGGGCGGATCTCGTGATAGGCCTCGTAAAGCGTCGGGCGGATGAGGTCGTTCATCGCGCCGTCGACGATGACGAAAGTCTTGTCGCCGCCATCCTTCACGTAGATCACTTCGGTCACGAGGATGCCGGCATTGCCGACGATCAGCCGGCCCGGTTCGGTGACGATCTTGCAGCCGAGCGATTGCAATTGGCTCTTGACGATCTCGGCATAGGCGTCCGGCAGCGGCGGCGGGTTGTTGTCGTCCTTGTACGGAATGCCCAAGCCCCCGCCGATGTCGACATGGTCGATCGAATGGCCGTCGGAGCGCAGCGTATCGACCAGTTCACGCAGCAGCTTGAAGGCGTCGTCGAAGGGCTGCAGCTCGGTGATCTGGCTGCCGATATGCATGTCGATACCGGTCACCTGGATACCGGGCAGGGTGGCGGCGTGGGCATAGACGGCGCGGGCGCGCTCCCAGGAAATGCCGAACTTGTTTTCCTTCTTGCCCGTGGAAATCTTGGCGTGGGTCTTGGCGTCGACGTCCGGATTGATGCGGAAGGAAACGTGGGCGCGCTTGCCGGCGCGCACGGCACGCTGGTTCAGCACCTCGAGTTCCGGCTCGGATTCGACGTTGAAGCAATAGATGCCGGCGTCCAGCGCCAGATCCATCTCCTGCGGCGTCTTGCCGACGCCGGAGAACATGATCCGGCTTGCGGGAATGCCGGCGGCAAGTGCGCGGCGCAATTCGCCGCCCGAGACGACGTCGACGCCGGCGCCGAGGCGACCGAGCGTCTTCAGCACTGCCTGGTTCGAGTTCGCCTTCATGGCATAGCAGACCATCGCGTCCACATCGGCGAAGGCCTTTGAAAAGACCGTGTAGTGACGCTCGAGCGTGGCGGTCGAATAGCAATAGAAGGGTGTGCCGACGGCGCGCGCGATGTCGGTGACCGGCACGTCTTCGGCGTAGAGGATTCCGTCGCGATACTGGAAGTGGTTCACGGGCTGCAGCTCGGCTTTAAGCAATTCCGGGAAAATGTGAAGCGGTTTTCCATCTGGAATTGCGTAATTTCAACTAGAGGAGGGGATCGAGCAGGAAAGGGCGATCGTCCGGCTTTTCTTTCTGCTCCACGGTTCCGGCGGGCGCCTTGGTGTTGATCGGCGCCGTCGAACCGGGGCGGTCGAGATCACCCTTGCGTCCGCAACCGACAAGAACCAGCCCGGGGATCGCCAGCAGGAGCGCAAGCCGGGCCGCCTTCGTGAATGTCATCGTGATTTTCCTTCGCGGGACTGATGCTGGTGCGATGTCTTATCGATTTTTCCGGCGCTTGTGCACCCTGAATTTGCGGGCGGAAACCGCCCGCACCTTCGTCCGGCCCTCAGTTACGGGCGCGCCACCAGGCGATCTGCTTGCGAACTTCGTTGGGGGCCGTGCCGCCGAAAGAGGTACGGCTCGCAACCGAGGCCTCGACGGTCAGCACGTCGAAGACCTTCTCGGTGATATCGGGATGAATCGACCGCAGGTCCGCAAGCGAAAGATCCGCCAGATCGCAGGCCTTCTGTTCGGCAAGCGCGACGGCACGGCCGGTGACGTGGTGAGCGTCACGGAAGGGCAATCCCGCCTCGCGCACCAGCCAGTCGGCAAGATCGGTCGCGGTCGAATAGCCGGAGCCGGCGGCCGCCTTCATGCGGTCGGTGCGAACAGTCATGTCGCGCACCATGCCGGTCATGGCGGCAATCGCCAGTTCGAGGCTTTCGGCGGCGTCGAAGACCTGTTCCTTGTCTTCCTGCATGTCCTTGGAATAGGCGAGCGGCAGGCCCTTCATGACCGTCAGCAGCGCGATCAGCGAACCGTTGATGCGGCCGGTCTTGGCGCGCACCAGTTCCGCGGCGTCGGGGTTCTTCTTCTGCGGCATGATCGAGGAGCCGGTCGAAAACGCATCCGACAGGCGGATGAAGCCGAATTGCGGCGTCGACCAGATGACGATCTCTTCGGCGAGACGCGACAGGTGCGTGGCGGCGATCGATGCCATCGACAGGAATTCGAGCGCGAAGTCGCGATCGGAGACGGTATCGATCGAGTTGCGCGTCGGGCCGGCGAAGCCGAGCGCCTTGGCGGTCATGTGCCGGTCGATCGGGAAGCCGGTGCCGGCCAGTGCCGCGGCACCGATCGGGCTTTCGTCCATATGCTCGATAGCGTGGCGCACGCGCGAGCGGTCGCGGCCGAACATTTCGACATAGGCCATGCAATGGTGGCCGAAGGTGACGGGCTGCGCCGTCTGCAGGTGGGTGAAGCCCGGCATGACGGTGTCGGCATGTTCCTCGGCGCGGTCGAGGAAGGCGGCGATCAGCGCGGTCAGTGCCTTCTCGGTCTTCTGCAGCTCCTCCTTGACCCAGAGGCGGAAGTCGAGCGCCACCTGGTCGTTGCGCGAGCGGGCGGTGTGCAGGCGGCCGGCCGAGGGGCCAATCAGCGTCGCCAGCCGCGCTTCGATGTTCATATGGATGTCTTCGAGGCGGCGCGAGAACTCGAACTGGCCGCTTTCGATTTCTGACAGGATCGTGTTGAGGCCGTGAACGATCTTGTCTTTGTCTTCAGCCGAAATGATGCCTTGATGCGCCAGCATGGTCGCATGCGCTATTGAGCCGCGGATGTCCTGGGCATAGAGCTTCTTGTCGAAGCCGATCGAGGCATTTATCTCCTCCATGATCGCGTCCGGACCCGAGGCAAAGCGACCGCCCCACATCTGGTTGGAGGATTTCGTCTCGGAATTGCCGTCAGTCATGAAGAATGCCCGCCTTGGAGAATGAAATGCCCGACCAGAAGAAATCCCCCCCGGCCGTGAAACTGTTCGCGCTCGCCGCCCTGTTCGGCGTGATCATCGGTGCGGCAGCGGTATACGTGAAGGAGACCGGGTCTGGCAATGGCGAGGAGGCCGAAACGGCCAGTGCCAGCTGCCCGCTGACATCAGCCAAGGTCGCATCGCTGACGCCGTTTATGAAGGGGCAGGTGGCCGCCATGGCGCCGGCGTCGTCACCGCGGCCGATCGCGCTCGACTTCAACGGTCCCGACGGCAAGCCGACGACTGTCTCGGCCTTTGCTGGCAAGACCCTGCTCGTCAATCTCTGGGCCACCTGGTGCGTGCCCTGCCGCGAGGAAATGCCGGCGCTGAATGCGCTGCAGAAATCGCTCGGCAGCGACAAGTTCGAAGTGGTGGCGATCAATATCGACGTCGGCGACGACGAGAAGCCGAAGGCGTTTCTCGACGAGACCGCCGTGCACGAGCTTGGCTATTATCGCGATGCGTCGATGGGCGTGTTCAACAACATGAAGAAGGAAGGTCTCGCCTTCGGCCTGCCGGCAACGCTGCTGCTCGACGACAAGGGCTGCCTCATCGGCTCGATGAATGGCCCGGCTGCCTGGGACAGCGACGACGCCAAGGCGCTGATCACGGCAGCCATTGGAGGGTAGGGTCAACCTCTGTCGGATACGCCCCGATTGTCACGCAACAGGTACCACTGAACCTTGCGGGGTGTGAAATGCGCTGCCGCTGCACGATTCCATAGTGGCGTGGTATGGTCGCCGACGATGAAGATGTCGGTCGGCGGCAAGGCCGGGTCCTTGGCGATCGTTGCGACGCTGTCAAAGACGTCGGCCCACAACTCGGTCAACTCGCAGACTTGCGTGCTCGCTATCGCGGCTGCATCGCTGCCGCACTTTAGTTCGCCTTCCTGCTTACGCACGTAAGGTATGTGAGAATTCAGCGTCAGCCAGTACAAGAATTTCCGCTCGGCCGGTTGTTCCGTCAGCCGGTCGCGGATGGCGTCCGCGACATCCTTGTCGCACAGGCCCGCAAACACGCTGCCGCAGCGCCGGCGAAACCTATCATCGGTGCGCGTCAAACTCTCGAGGAAGTGCAATTCCTGAAAACCAATGCGTGGATACCACGTCTCCCGTTCGAACATCCGTTGAGAAAAGCCGTGATAGGAGATGGTGCGGTAGCCGCGATCAGCCAGTGCGGCCGGGAGGCAGTCATAGGCGGTCCGGTCAAGATAATCCGTATGATCACCCCATTGCCCGCAGAGTTCGCGGGATTCAGCCCCGGTCGTCGAACCCTCGAAATTGCTGAGACCGCTCGAAAGCTTGTAGCGCCCGGTATCGAGCGCCGGCTGCAGGCGATGCGAGAGAATTGCAGCATGCGCGGGGTTGGACAACGCACCAAGCCCCTCCACCATGACGAACAGCACATTGCGACCACCGTCCGCTATGGCTGCGGCGTCGAAGTTGTTGATCGAGAACGCGCTTTCGAATGATTGAGCGGGCTGCTTGAGGAAAGGGCGGTTGATATGGTGCTCAAACGACGCCACGCCGATTGCAACCAGAACCGCTGGCAGCACCATTGCGCCCTGCAAGGCCTGCCGATTGCGGTTCACGAGGCAGGCGATTGCAACGCCGTTGGCGACAAAGAAGCCGAGCACCACGAGGTAGAAGACCGATGAGGTGAGATCCAGCGACGCCATGTAGCGCATGGACTGGATCGCAGTACCGAACGGCAGATGGAACGCCGCCATGGCCACGAGGCTCAAATCGGCGACGGCAATGAGTGGGAATAGAAGGTAGGACAGTGCAGGTCGGGCGCGCAGCGCAAGTGGGCCTGCAAATACGTAGAGGAGTGGCGAAAGCGGTCGCGCGGCTACGTAGAACGGCAAGACCAGAAGCATTGCCAGATTGGGCGCCACACCGAGGATCAATGCGAATCGCCACGCCCTCGCATTCAACAATGAGGGCACCGACCGCGCTGCTATCGCGGATATGGCTTGCGAACCCATTCTCTCTCTCCCGCTTGGTTGGGAGAGGGTAGCGGCACCTTCTTTAGATTATACTACCATCGCTGCGGGCATTTTCTTCGGAAGATGTATTCAGAGTCGAGTTAGTCCCAAGCAGAGCTGGCATCCCCCATTGAAATGCCTTCTGGGTACAAGACTTACCGGGTCGGAACCGGGACTTCGCCGCGGTAGTCGTAGAAGCCGCGGCCAGACTTGCGGCCGAGCCAGCCGGCTTCGACATATTTCACCAGAAGCGGGCAGGGGCGATACTTCGAATCCGCCAGGCCGTCATAGAGCACCTGCATGATCGACAGGCAGGTATCGAGGCCGATGAAGTCGGCAAGCTGCAGCGGGCCCATCGGATGGTTGGCGCCAAGCTTCATGGCCGTGTCGATGGCCTCGACGCTGCCGACTCCTTCGTAAAGCGTATAGATCGCCTCGTTGATCATCGGCAGCAGGATGCGGTTGACGATGAAGGCCGGGAAATCTTCGGCGACCGTCACGGTCTTGTCGAGCGTCGCGACGAATTCCTTGGCGGTCTTGAAGGTCTGCTCGTCAGTGGCGATGCCGCGCACGAGCTCCACGAGCTTCATGACCGGAACCGGGTTCATGAAGTGGATGCCCATGAAATGCTCGGGGCGATCGGTGGCCGAGGCCAGGCGGGTGATCGACAGAGAAGAGGTGTTGGTCGCCAGAATTGCCTCCGGCTTGAGGATCGGACATACCTGGCCGTAGATCTTGCGCTTGATCGTTTCGTCTTCAGTGACGGCTTCGATCACCAGGTCGGCCTGCGACAGGTCGTTGATGTCGGAGGAGCCCTTGATCAACGCAAGCGCCGCCTTGCGCGCCTCGTCTGTCATCTTGCCCGAGGATACCTGGCGGGCGAGGTTGCCGTTGATGGTGGCAAGGCCCGCTTCAATCCGTTCAGCGGCAAGATCGTAGATCTGCACCTTGTATCCGGCCATTGCCGAAACATGCGCAATGCCGCAGCCCATTTGCCCGGCACCAATAACTCCGACCGTCTTGATCATTGCGGCGAACATCCATCTTCAAGAGTGGGCGGCAAGGCCGCCTCAGACACGCAAACCGGGCCGGTTTGGCCGGCCCGGTAGATTGTTAATGCCAAGTCCGCGCTTTTGCCAGCCCTTTTCATGGGCGGCGGCGGGCGGATCTTGCCGTGGGCTACAGGGCCTTCTGCAACTCCGGCAGGGCGTCGAAGAGATCGGCGACGAGGCCGTAGTCGGCGACCTGGAAGATCGGCGCCTCCTCGTCCTTGTTGATCGCGACGATGACCTTGGAGTCCTTCATGCCGGCAAGGTGCTGGATCGCACCGGAGATGCCGCAGGCGATGTAGAGGTCG
>NZ_JBCHVG010000025.1:0-75027 GCF_050474445.1 Ensifer sp. B1-9 | reverse complement strand
CAGCCGACGCGCTCCATGGATTCACGCGCCTTGCCAACATTGAGGTCGGCCACGGCCACCATGTGCAAGCCACTTATACGTTGGGCTTGCGCCAGGACCATCGAACCGAACTTGCCGGCACCAATCAGCGCCACACGAACGGGTCGGCCATTGGACGCGCGCAAGGAAAGAAGGGCAGAAAGATTCATCGATAAATTCCTCAGCTATAGGGATCATTGTGAGGAGTGTCCCGCCGAGGTTCGCGCATCGTCGATCGCACGGCGAAGCCTTCAGCTCCACCCGCAGCCGCCGTTCGATTTCGCTGTCGTTCCTCCACGGAAGGCGGTCGAGCCGCCACTCCTAGCCGCCTCCCGAGCAGCTTGAATAGGAGGGTAGGTCCGTTGAGAACTTAGCTCAATTTAGAAAGTCGAACGATCCTGTTAGATTTTCTAATAATATTTCGGAGCAATCGCGTCTTGAGAGCCTGGAACCACAGACTTCGCTGTAGGTGAATGAAGCTCTCTTCGCCGGGCGGCTCCAGCAAACCTGTAGCCTTGGACTAGGACACGGAGTGAGCTGGCACGGATACCTAAACCTCCCGCCTGACTGCAAACTCCGCGGCACTACTCAGTGAAGCGATCACGCAGCGAATCCGCGCGACCAATTCGGCGACGAACAAGGAGCCACCTCGCTCAATTTAGCTTCGAAATCGAACCGTAGATTGAGAAACGCGGCAGGGGAGACACGATACCCACTCGTATATCCTACAATTCCGCTGCCGGAGCACTGCCGGTAGGATCCGGTTCTCCGATATGAAGAGTCAGAACCGAATACAGCGTGAGATGGCAGCAGACCGAAGCATTCTCCCGATAGTCGATCACCATAGGCTGTCATTGTCCTTGAGGACGCTGCTGGCAGCAAAGCATAGCGAGGAGCTCTGTCCTGCACTGGAGGAACTTTGCGTGCGATACGGCCTGTCGCACATGACATTCCTTGTGGTTTGCAGCGGAGGCAGGTCAGGCGTGCACCCCTACTTTACGACCTATCCAGATGCGTGGACTGAGATTTACGTCGAGAAGCGCTACTTCGACATAGACCCGGTGATTAACGTCGCTCGCTCGGGTTTCATGCCGGTGGACTGGTCCTCCCTTGATCAGCGGTCAGCACAGACCTCCCGTCTATTCAAAGAGGCGCATTCCTTTGAGATCGGTCCCAGTGGCCTCACGATTCCTATCCGAGGTCCGAAAGGTGAACGCTGTCTGTTTTCCGTGGCCTCGAACCTCCCCAAGCGTGAGTGGTCGCGGCTACGCGCTTCAAGCATTCACGAGTTGCAGATCCTTTCCCAATATCTTCATGAGACGGTGTTTTCTGCCACTGGCCTTCGAGAGGTTGGCCGCTATCGAGACCTCTCCAGGCGCGAAGTCGAATGTCTTCAGTTGCTTGCGAGGGGACGGATTTCCAAGCAGATAGCCGCGGATCTGGGCATCTCAGAAAACGCTGTAAAATTGTACCTCCGGTCTGCAAGGAAAAAACTCGGTGCTGCTACAAGTCATCACGCCGTCGCTAAGGCAATCTTTCTTGAGTTGATCAAAATCTAACCGCGCTGATCGCATTCGCGGCCCGCATGTCCCACCAGCTCACCTGGCCACATCAATCTACCGATTTCGGTAGATTGGCTGCTCCCCCACATGGGTCCACAGATGGACGAACTCAATACAACTGATGCCGGTGGCAAACCAATCCATCTTCGCTGCGCGCTGAGATGAAGCACACCGCCGGCTATGATGGAGGCGGCTATGGTGGATCAGCCAACGCTTGAACACTGGCGAAGCGCTCCCAGGCTCACATCGTTCGCGGCGTTCTTTGAAAGGACCGCACAGGGACAGGATGGAGTACCAAACCTAGCCGAACCGCAACTCGACATGAGCCTGCTCGACTTCGATCTTGAGGCCCAGGTCTTCTCGGATACGCATCGACGCCTTTGGGGACACTTCGACAGCCATTACTTCGCCAGCATTCCCTTCCGGCTCGAAGAGGAATGCCGCCTAGGTGCCGCACTGCTTTCGTTTGCTCTCCGAACTTGGGCACGCAGCGCTTTGCCAACGACAATCTACACACTCGGTACTGGTACTGGTTGCCTTGCGCGCTCGCTTGCCGTGCTCGGCGATGGTCGCATTGAGGCACTTTGCTGCAGTCCAACGGCGGCCAACCGGGCATCGTTCTTTGCGAATCGGGGAAGCAAACACGCGCATTTCTTTCACGGTCCGTTCTTTGAACTGGACGCCGACCGATACGCGACCGACGAGGACCTTCTCGCATTTCGAGGTGGTTTTGATTTGCTCTTCGAGGACACGACGTTTCAGATGTACGACCGTGATCGCATCAAGCAGCTGGAATTCGTCGTCCCCCGTATACGGCCCGGCGGTCTCCTCGTGCAGGTGCAGAAGCTCGCACATGAGGACCGCGACATCTACGAGGAACGCGAGCGACAGAAGGACGAGGTGTTTAAGTCCCGGTTCTTCTCAAGTGACCAAGTTTCCAAGAAAAACGACGAAGTCCTAAACACGATGAGGGATCTTCAGGTCGATCTGCCGACAACAGTCGCCGCTCTGAGGACCTTTTTTCGATACTCGGTGCTGACCTGGAACAGCGGAAACTTTTACACCATCGTGTCGTCCAATTCCCGGGCCTCCGTGCTGGAGTTGATTTCCTTGATGGTGAAACCGGCAATTCCCCCCGGCTATTGCTACGAACCCTTGCCTTCCACGATCGTCGATACCCCGGCAGACGCCCTGGCTCCCGATCTGATGTGGCGGAGCGCAAATACCATGATGCAGGTCGCGCCGAAGCGTGTGGCATTCTGAAATGCCCGCTTATCTGACAGAAGACCAGCATTGCAGCGTGGCCGATGTGCGACGGACTCTGTCTGTCTTGATGCCGCACCTTACCTCCTATTGGGAGCGTCCGCTCCGAGACTACGCTTCGTTTGCGTACGATACCGGAAAATTCCAATCCGAGTGTCCGGTGCGCCATCACGCAATGGAGTTGCTCTGCCGCTGCGTCGAACGGGCCTGTTGGAGGTCAGGCTACAGCGTTGAAGAAGGCCGAAGTGCAAGCCACTATCTGCTAGCATCGCCGGTGCTTCAAACCGGCCCTCACTGCCTGCTTCTGCTTGAACCGGACGCATTCTACACCCATCTGTTCAGTCTTTTGGGCCTGAACGCCCACGGCTGCCGATGGCACATCACGTACCACGCCTCCACCGTCAGTTTCACGGAAAAGGCAAAGAAAGGTCCCGGCTGGTTCACGCTCGAAAACGAGGCCCTCAATGTCTTCGGGCTGCCCCGAAGCCGATTGGATTCCTTCAGCGTCTGCGGGTTGAATGGCCCTTTTCGCTTTGCCCTCTCGAATGGGAAGGGCGATCTGGCTCCGAACGACGCTGCCGCGGCTCTCCTCGCGCAATTGCCATCGGGTGAATTTGCCTCTGCCGCCGATGCGATCAGGGCGGCCAATCAGACCCTCTGGCGTGCCAAACTCCCCTTCCCCATCAAGCTGCTTCAGCTCGATGATTTCGACATCGCGGATCTGGTCGCCGACCATCTCGACGACGCGGGATCCTGGATGTCGGCTCGCTTCATCGGAAACGGCAAAGTTGCCGAGAACATCCTGGACGCCATGGATCGCCTGAACATCGGGCCGTGGCAGGGTTGGATCCGCAGAACCACCGACTTCTTCTGGCGCATGGAAAAAGGCAGGATTATTCCGCTCCGCCTCGAGGACAGCACGCTCAGGGCGAGCGGTCCATCGAACTTCGAAATGCAGTTTCTGCCGGACAGCATCGCGGCGGCGCTCCGGCAACGCGCGATCGTGCCAAGCCTTTTCACGGTGTTCCTTGTATTATCCATGTTGCCCGGCGTGAGAGCGCTTGGGGGATGCCGACAGACCATTTACTACCCGCTTATGCGCTACCTTACCGCGATCGGCCTAGAGCGATCGGGCAATCTCGATCTTTTGACTGAACTGCGTGGGGACGACCGACCTGGGCTTTGGGGTCATCGCATCTTGAAGCCTGCCGGGGGCTACCCATTCCGGGAAATCGAGCTATTCGGAGGAGTCGCCGCTCCTCTTTCAAAATACGCGGAGATGCCCTTGGTACAGTCATGTGGAGATCTCGCAAGCTTCACCAGGGATCAGATCTGGGCGGAACTGTCGAAACGCATTGCCAGCGGGGTCATCACCCCGGGGGCGGCCGAATGGCAGTGGTCGGGGTCGTGATCGAGAATCGATGCTGAGCGGCTTCGATGCCGAAGTGCCACGTGTGGCATTGGAATAGCTGCCTGGCAGCGGACGATGTTTTTGAGCCCCACATGGGTTCTTTGGTGGAGGTCGAAGTGTCGATTGAAGATGGGGCAGCAATCAGGCGCCTGTCGGTCAAGGACGTAGACGTCTTCCGGCGCATACGTCTGGAGGCGCTTTCACACGAACCGCTTTCGTTTGCGAGTGTGTTTGGAGATTGGGTCAATCTCTCCGACCGTCAATGGCGCCAACATCTGAGCCAGCCGGTGTTTGTCGCGTTCCTTGGTGGCCTGCCCGTCGGCATGATGGGGCTGAGGTTCGAGCGTGCCAGGAAAATGGCGCACCGCGCGAGGCTTGTCAGCGTCTATGTCCGAAAAAGCAAACGCGGAACTGGGATTGCCGCAAATCTCTTGCGCGAGGTGGCAGAGCACGCACTCGCTCACGGAGTTGTTCAGCTTGAGCTTGGCGTCAACGCGGCGAATTCGGCAGCAATTCGCTTCTACGAACATCACGGTTTCGTAGAGGTTGGCTGTATTCCAGATGGCTTCCTCGGCCATGAAGGGAAGCACGATGAATTAATCATGGTTCTGCGCTTGGCGCCGCCATTTGGTCCCAGGGGTTTTTTTTGCCGAACCGTACCGGAATCGCGGAAACAGCCCTTCCCTTTAGGCTCGTCCATTCGATAGCATCCTCTAATAGTCGATGCAGACTTCCCCGCGTCCAGCGAGCCATCTGGGCGCGACCCTCGCCCCGCCTCAATGGCGGGGCTTCTTTCTAGGTGATCAAGAATTTTCGCAACAGGTCCAGCTCAGGCCGGGAATGGCGCGAGCTCAGAAAGCCGCTCCGATTGCTTGGTGATGGTTTCAAGGGAAAAGCTAGCATGCGAAACAGACGCTCGCGTGCTGATGCGATGTAAAATTGTCTTCTCGGGTCCACAATGTCTCAAACGACCGCGTTTATCTCCGAACTAATCAGAGCCGCCAATGAGGTCGAGAAACTAACGCCATTCGAAGTAAGCCGCCTCCTCGATCGATCGGTCGATACGATCCGTGAAATGCACGAGCAGGCCGGCGTTGGCGGTAACAGGCGCGCGAAAGACGTGGTGATCGATTTAGGAATCGCATCTGCCCGGGTGAGAGACTTATCGACAGAGGACATCAGGGATACGCTGATCGATGCAGCGGATGTCATTCGGGCTTTGCGAATTATCTTGGCTGAAAGGGAATGAGCCTCCTGAGCCAGCTTCGGTTTGAACATCGGCGGCTTTCCTTCCGGAATCACAATCAAGTAATCGGCTTGCAGTCTATTTCCTAGTGGGCGAAATTGGAGCACCAGCACGTCTCAGGGAGGTGACCGATGGGCTATGACTGGACTGGTGCCCGACGGCGCCGCATGAAAGTTGCGCGCTACAGCGCCGCGGTTACACTCGCGGCCTTCCTGGTCAGTGTTGCGGCGCAGGTTGTGAACAAGGCACTTTAGATGAAAAGGCCTCCTCTCGCGTAAGCAAGAAGAGGCCCGGCGTCTGAGCGTTCGACTTCACAGACCGGATATTGATGACAGAGGCCGTGAGAATTCATAGTCCCCAACGCGATTGTGCACGCTAAATTGTGGCCTTCCATTTGCGGCTATTACAGCCCTTCGCCGCGGCCGGCTGCTCAGCGCGGCGCTTTTCGCGCTACAAGGCGTCGAGACTCGGCGACTATTTTTTGAAGCGAACCCCCACGCCGCCGCCATTTTCCGGGATGAACTCGATACCGGCGGTTTCCAGAGCGTTTTGGATTAGCTTCAGATTGGCTGCTGTCGCTGTTGGTGGCCCATCTTCTGCCTCTGCGCGTCGTACTGTCGAGAGACCTACACTGGCTGCATTTGCTAGTTCTTCAGCAGTCCATCGAACTAGCGCCCTTGCCGCGCGGATCTGAGCTCCCGTTATTACAGTCATAAATCTCAGTTTCTCTGTTGAACTTTTTTCGTTCATGTGGCACTTAAAGTTTCATTCGGCTGCGCTCGGTGCTTGCAACACCGGGCACAGCCTGACCACAACCAAGCTGTAGGGAGCTCGGATCATGGCTGATTCCGACAATAGCAGAACTTTGTCTACGGTCACCCGAGGAGATTTTCATTCCTTCGTGGCGGCGTCTTTACCCACATATCAAGAAGCTGCGCCCCCTCAGAATCCGGGGCTTGACCTTTGCGACGATGATCCCGCGGTCGCAGCCTGGCACTTGTGGTACAGCGCCTTGCAGCATTTGAGCGAATCGAGCGCGCAGCAGCAGCGGATCGAGACAAGGCTCTTCAGGTCGGCAGATGCGTCTGTTGAGCGCGACGCAGCCTATAGCGAGGCGCTTGAGGCCGAGGATCGGGCCGCGATCGCCGAGGACGAGGCGGCGGCGGCGTTGTGGAGCGCGCCCGCGGCATCGGTCGCCGGGGTGACCGCCAAACTCGACGCGATACTCAGCCGCGGGCAACCCTCCCCTACCAGTCCCGATGAACCGTGGCCGCAAATCCGTATCGTCATGGCGGATCTGCTGAAGATCGACGCGGCTCTTGACCCATCTCGTCGCCTTGCCGCGCACAAACGCCAACCAGGGTTGCGGAGCGGCTGAGCCCACCGCCTCGTAAGGGCACTCCCCGGGCATCTCTGCGCCCGGATTAAAAATTTCGATCGATGAACCCCGCGTCGGAAACCCTCCGGCGCGAGCGCTCTGACTCTGTCAAAAAAACAAGAAGGAACCGCACATGAAACTGGGAAAACCATTTCGTCCGCGCCTGCTGTCGGCGTTTCTGCTTTCCGTCTCGCTCTGGAGCGCACCGTACGCGCCGGCCCTGGCGCAGGAACAGGGTGAGCTTCGGATCGCCACGTCCTACAAGCTGATGACGCTTGATCCGCATTACGCCAACCTCAACGAGAACACCTCGCTGCTCTCCCACATCTATGAGCGGCTGGTGTATCAGGACGAGGGGCTCGAACTGAAGCCCGGGCTTGCCACCTCCTGGCGTGCGCTTTCCGACACGCGGTGGGAGTTCAAGCTGCGCGACGGCGTGCGCTTTCATGACGGCGCGGTGTTTGACGCAGAGGACGTCGTCTATTCGATCGCGCGCATCCGGGATTTTTTGAAGCCTCCGAGCGGCGGCTTTCGCGCCGCGGTGAGCGGCATCAAGGCAGTCTCTGCACCCGATCCGCTGACGGTGGTCATCGAGACCAACGGTGCTGCCCCTAACCTGCCACTGACCTTCTCCTCGATCTTCATGATGAACAAACCGGCGGACGGTTTTGAGACGACGGAGGCGCTTAATTCCGGTACGCCGCCGGTCGGAACCGGACCCTACCGGTTCGAAAGCTGGAGCTCGGGCGAAAGCCTGAGGCTGAGCCGCAACGATGCCTACTGGGGCGGCAAGCCCGCCTGGCTGAAGGTCGGGTTCCGGGTGATCGAGAACCCGGCTGCCCGTGTGGCGGCGCTCAGCACCGGTGAGGTCGATGTCGCCGACGCCATTCCCGCCCGCGATGTCGACGGTCTGAAGCAGCGCGGCGCGTGGATTGCGAGCGTCGGTGCCGCCCGCATCAACTTCGTGCAGTTCGATGTGACCCGCGACAGACTGCCCGGCGTGACCGACAGATCGGGAGAGCCGATCGCCAACCCGTTCAAGAACCCGCTCGTCCGGCGTGCGCTGGCGCTGGCAACCGACCGCGGTATTCTCGTCGACAAGATCCTCGCCGGTTATGGCACCGCCGCATCGCAGGTGTTTCCGACCGGGCTGCCGGGCACGTCGGCCAAGTTGCTGCCCGAGGCGCCGGACTATGAGCAGGCCAAGGCGCTGCTGGCCAAGGCCGGGTATCCGCACGGATTCAATCTGGTGCTTGCCGGACCGGCCGGCCGTTATCCCGGCGACGCCGAGAGCCTGCAGGCGATTGCCCAGAGCTGGGCCCGGATCAGCATCAATGCCCAGCCATCGGCAGCCCCGTTCTCGGTGTTCAACACCAAACGCGCTGCCGGCGACTATGGCATCTGGTATGGCGGCACCTCCGGCGAGGCCGTCGACATCATCCTTCGCGCCCTGCTCGCCTCGCCCAACCCGGAACGCGGAAACGGCGCCTTGAACTTCGGCAAGTACCAGAACCCGGCCTTCGATCAGATGCTGGCCAAGGCCGAGAGCATAGCGGTCGGTCCGGAACGGAATGCCGCATTGGGTTCGGCAACCGAGCTGGTGATGGCCGACCAGCCGATCATCCCGCTCTACCACTTCCACCACATCGTCGGCTACGGCCCGCGCATCGGCGCCTACGTCATGCATCCGCGCGGCTGGACGACGGCGATGCAGACGATCGCTGCAACGGAGTAAGCCCTTCATGGATATGATCTCGGTCGCACTCGGAAGGCTGTCACAGGCCTTCCTGCTGCTCATCGCCATGTCGTTGATCGGCTTTATCGGCATCCACAGCGTCGGCAATCCGGTCTTCAACGTCGTCAACATCGAAACCGCCACGCCCGAGGATATTCAGGCAGCCACCATCGCGCTCGGCCTCGACCAGCCGATCTGGCGCCAGTACCTGGTGTTCGTCGGCAATGTCGTCAGCGGCAACTTCGGCACCTCCTACATCTACCATCAGCCGGCCTTCACGCTGGTGATGAGCAAACTGCCGGCAACGCTTGAACTGGCCTCGATCGCCATGCTGATCGCAGCCCCGCTCGGTACCGGGCTCGGTCTTCTTGCCGGCCGGAGGCACGGAGGTTTCTTCGACCGGACGCTGCTGAACGTCAGCGTGTCGGCGCTCAGCATTCCCTCCTTCTGGCTGGCGATGATGCTGATCCTCGTTGGCGCCATCCTCACCGGCTGGTTCCCGTCCGGCGGCAGAGGGGCAACCGAGCGTGTCCTCGGCGAAGACTGGAGTTGGCTCACTGCCAACGGGTTGTGGCACCTCGTGCTGCCGGCGCTCGCCTTGGCCATTCCGAACATCGCGTTGATCGCGCGGCTTTCGCGCTCCGGCACGATCGAGGTCGAGAGCCAGGACTTCACCCGGTTCTGCCGCGCCAAGGGACTGTCGTCGCAGCGGATCCTGCTGCGCCACACGCTGCCGAACATCAGCGTGCCGATCGTGACGATCATCGGCCTGCAGTTCGGCGGCATGCTCGCCTTTGCCGTGGTGGTGGAATCGATCTTCTCGTGGCCGGGCGTCGGCAAGCTGTTGATCGACTCCATCCAGTTGCTCGACCGGCCGGTGGTGATGGCGACACTGACCTTCATCGCCGTCGCCTTCGTCGTGCTCAACGCCCTCGTCGATCTCTTCTACGCCGTGCTCGATCCGCGCGTGCGCCTGTCTTCATAAGGGGGACCGTCATGAAAGCCCAAATCCTGAGCACATTCACGAAGCGTCGACACGGACCGGTCCTGACCGTGTCCAGGCTGCTGCTCGCCAGCTACATCCTGGTTGCCATTGCCGCCCCGCTGATCGCACCGCAGAACCCTTACGATCCGCTGCAGATCTTCGGCTGGGAGGCGTCCTCGCCGCCAGGGATCCTCGGAAGCGGTGGTTATCTCTATCTGCTTGGCACCGACGGGCTTGGCCGCGATATCGTCAGCACCATCCTCTATGGCCTGCGCATCAGCCTGGTGGTGTCGATCGTCAGCTCAGCGCTTGCGGCCCTGATCGGGCTGACTGCTGGGGTCAGCGCCGCCTACTTCGGCAAATGGGTCGATGTCGCCATCATGCGGCTCGTCGACCTGCAGCTCAGCCTGCCGACCATCCTGATTGCGCTGATTGCCATCGTCACGCTCGGTCCGGGCATCGACCGGATCATCCTGGCTCTGGTGATCGCGCAATGGGCGACCTATGCGCGGATCGCCCGGGGCGTGGCCTTGAGCGAGGTCAAGAAGCCCTACATGGATGCCGCCCGGCTGATGCGGCTGCCGACGTCGCGGATCCTCTTCCGTCACCTGCTGCCCAACAGCATCGCGCCGGCCATTACCCTGATCCCGATCGAGGTCGGCCATGCCGTGGCGCTTGAGGCGACGCTGTCGTTCCTGGGCTTGGGCGTTCCGATCGACAAACCTTCGCTCGGCTCTGCCGTTGCCAACGGCTTCCAGTACCTGATGACCGGCCAATACTGGATCAGCCTGTTTCCGGGTCTCGCCCTCTTCGGCCTGATCGCCAGCATCAATCTCGTCGGCGAGGACGTTCGCCGCCACCTCGATCCAAGGAACCAGACGCGATGACATCAGAACAGATGAACACGACCCCACAGCCCTCCTCACCCCGACTGCCCTCGTCACCTCCGCTGCGCTCCTCGTCGCCGTTGGCGGCGTTGCCACCATTGTTGCGCGTCGAGAACCTTGGCCTTCGCCATCTCTCGCCGTCCGGCCCGACGACGATCCTCAGCGACGTCAGTTTCGAACTTCGGCGCGGCGAGATCCTCGGGATCATCGGCGAGTCAGGGGCTGGCAAGTCGACCGTCGGCAATGCCATCCTCGGCCTGCTTTCGCCGGAGTTCCAGCAGACATCGGGAACGATCTCCTTCGACGGCAAGGCGTTCAACGCGATGACGACCGGCGAGCGTGAAGCGCTGCGGGGAAAGCGGATATCGGCGATCTTCCAGGACCACACCGCCTCGCTCGATCCGCTGATGAGCGTCGGTGCGCAGGTTCAGGAAACCTGCCTTGCGCTCGACCCATCGCTGTCGAGACGCGAAGCCCGCGCTGGGGCGCTCGACCTGCTGGCCCGCGTCGGCATTCCCGAACCGGAACGGCGCTACGGCAACTACCCGCACCAGTTCTCTGGCGGTCAGCGGCAGCGCATCGTCATCGCCACGGCACTTGCCGATTCTCCCGACATCATCATCGCCGACGAGCCGACCTCGGCTTTGGATGCAACGGTGCAGAAGCAGGTCCTCGAACTCTTGAGAAACCTTGTCGATGAGACTGGTATCTCCGTCATTCTCGTCACCCACGACATGGGGGTGATCTCCGAGATCACCGACCGCGTGCTGGTCATGCGCAAGGGCCAGGTGGTCGAAGCGGATGACACGGCCGTCATCCTCGATCAGCCACGCCATGACTATACGAAGAAGCTGCTGGCCGCCGTTCCACGGCTTCGCATCCCGGCGCAGGTGGCGAAGGCCGAAGGCAAGGTGGTGGACGAGGATGGTCAAGGCAGCTCTCGCGCCGCCGATCACGCAGAGCGCCCGCTGCTTGTCGCCGAAGGCGTCTCGAAAGAGTTCTCTCCGCAGGGATTCCGGTGGGGACTTGGCTTGGGCCTCGGCCGCAAACGATCAGGCTTCGGCCTGCGCGATGTCGGCATCCGCCTGCCGCGTGGCACGATCACCGGCATCGTCGGTGAGAGTGGCAGCGGCAAGACCACCTTCGGCCGCATCCTCGCCGGTCTCGACAGCGCCCATGACGGCCGCATCACCATTGGCGAACAAACCTTCGAGGCGGCAGCAAGCGGCCGGCTGAGCGGTTTGCTCGGCCGAGTGCAGATGATATTCCAGGATCCCTCCGTCTCCCTCAACCCACGTTCGACCATTGGCGAGACGATCGAGGAAAGTATCCGCTTCGGCGCAAGGAGCGCGTCGGGAGACAAGCCGGTCGAGTCGGCGGGCGCGATGATGGATCGGCTCGGACTTGCCCGGAGCCTGCTTGCCCGCCATCCGCATCAGCTCTCCGGCGGCCAGAAGCAGCGTGTCTGCATTGCCCGCGCGCTTCTTGCCAAGCCTGAGATCATTGTTGCCGACGAGCCGACCTCGGCCCTCGATGTCTCGGTGCAGGCGGAGATCGTCACGCTGCTCAAGGAAACCATCGCCGAGCAGAACATGACCATGGTGTTCATCTCTCACGACCTGGCGATCGTCCAGGCGATGTGCAGCGCCGTCTACATCTTCAAGAACGGACGGGTCGAGGATTTTGGGTCCTCGGACTTCATCTTCTCGCGCTCCGACAATGCCTACACCCGCACCCTGATCAATGCCCGGCCGCAGCGCTTCACATGCTGAGGGACGCAGAGCTCAAAGGACGAGTTCGCCCACTGGTGAACCCGCCATAATCCCAAAACGCCAGGCAGCCATCGCCACAGAAGGTCATTCCATGAAAGACAGGTTCACCTTGGCCCTGACCGGCCAATCGCTGATCAAGTACGACATCCGCGACAACACCGCCCCGGCCTTCCGCAAGGTTCAGTCTCTGCTGCGCGAAGCCGATCTCGCCTTCACGAACTTCGAGGGCACGATCCTCGGGCGCCACGGCGGCTGGCCGCTCAAGGGTTCGTTCTTCGGCTGCAGCGAGCCGGTTGTGTTGGACACCCTCCGGGACATCGGCTTCCAAGCGCTATCCCTGTCGAACAACCATGCCTTCGACCTCGGTCCCTCCGGCGTTCTCTCGACGCTGGAGGAGATTGAGAAGCGCGGCTTCCTGCATGCCGGTCTCGGCCGCGACCACGCGGCCGCCTCGCGGGCAAGCACTGCTGTGCTCTCCGGTCGTCCGCTTGCCATCGTTGCGATGGATGGCGGCCCCGGTCCCGACTTCATGTATGCCGCCGACGGGAAGGAAGGTCGGCCGGCACGCCCGGGCGTCAACCGGCTCCGCATTAGCCAGAGGATCGAGGTCGACGGTCCTGCCTTCGAGCGACTGGCAGCAATCCGCGACCAGGTCGGTTACACCGCCATCGATCTTGCCAATGACAGCCAGCCGGATGATCGTCCGAGCCTCGACCCGGAGACCGAGATCGCCATTGCCCGCGCCGTGTTCCGGCGGTCGGAGCGCTGCGGACGCAGTGTGACCATCGATGAGGTGGACCTCTCCCGCAACCTTGCTTCCATCACGGCGGCGGCGAAGGACGGATCGCTGGTGGTCGCCTATCTGCACCATCATCATTGGGCGTCCGACTGGTATCAGATTCCGCACTGGGTGAGTGGTGTCGCCCGCGCCTGCATCGACGCTGGTGCCTCCCTGTTCGTCAGCCACGGTGCGCCGGTGTTGCAGCCGATCGAGATCTACCGCGGCCGGCCGATCTTCTACAGCCTCGGCAACTTCATCTTCCATGTCCGATCCGAGAAGTCGACCTGGACGGCGCCGGAGGTCTGGGAGAGCGTGGTGGCGGCCACGACCTTCGACGCCGACAACCGTCTCGTCGAGATCAGGCTGCATCCGGTCGTCATTGGCGGCGAACAAGCGTTAGGGGACGGTGTCTTGGAGCGGCGTCTGGCGCCGCATCTGGCAACCGGGGCCCGTGCCGAGCGCATCTTGCGGCGGCTGAAAGAACAATCGGCCGGGCTCGGCGTCGATATCCAGGTCTCAGACGGCGTCGGCATCATCCGCGTCTAGTGCCTCGCTCTCCACCCTTCCCGACACCGAAACGGGCCAAGCCGTCTCGGCCCGCCCTTCCACATAAGGACCTTCATGGACGTTCGCCAGGAACTGATTAACCGCTTTCTCCGCTACGCCGCGATCGAGAGCCAAAGCAATGGCCGCGCACAAACGCTGCCCTCGTCGCCCGGCCAGGCGGCACTCGCCGCCCTGCTCGCCGACGAGATGCGGGCGCTGGGCCTGGCGGACGTTCTCGTCGATGCACATGCCATCGTCACCGGCGTCAAACGCGGCAACCGGCCCGACGCGCCGGCGATCGGATTTATCGCCCATCTCGACACCGTCGACGTCGGGCTTTCGCCGTTCATCCGGCCGCAGATCCTCCGTTTCGACGGCAAGGATCTTTGCCTCAACGCCAAGGAAGACATCTGGCTGCGCGTTGCCGAGCACCCCGAGATCCTCGGCTGGAAGGGCGAGGACATCATCGTCGGTGACGGCAGCAGTGTGCTCGGCGCCGACAACAAGGCGGCGATCGCCGTGATCATGACGTTGCTCGGTCGGCTCGACCAACAGACACATGGTGACGTCTTCGTTGCCTTCGTGCCCGACGAGGAAATCGGTCTGCGGGGCGCCAAGGCGCTGGATCTCGCCCGCTTCCCCTGCGACTTCGCCTATACGATCGACTGCTGCGAACTGGGCGAAGTGGTGCTCGAGACCTTCAACGCCGCTTCCGCCGAGATCGTCTTTACCGGTGTCAGCGCCCATCCGATGTCGGCCAAGGATGTACTCGTCAATCCGCTGAAGATGGCGATGGACTTCATCGCCCAGTTCGACCGCAACGATACGCCCGAACATACCACGGACCGCCAGGGCTTCTTCTGGTTCAAGGATCTCGTCGCCCATGACAGTGAGGCGACACTCACCTGCCTGATCCGCGACTTCGACACCGATGGCTTCCATCAACGCAAGCGGCGGATCACCGAAGTGGCGGAACGGGTTCGCTCAAACTACCCCAGCGGCAACATCCGCCATCAGGTCACCGATACCTATCGCAACATCGCCACGAGCCTGGCAGGCGACGACCGCGCCGTCGCTCTGTTGTTCCAGGCGATGGACGAGCTCGGAATCGACAGGAAGTTGATCCCGATGCGCGGCGGCACCGATGGCGCGGTGCTCTCGGGCCGTGGCATTCCGACGCCGAACTTCTTTACCGGCGCCAATAACTTCCATTCGCGCTACGAATTCCTGCCGGTACCGGCGTTCGAAAGGTCGCTGGAAGTGGCGATGGGGATCTGCCGGTTGGCGGCGGCCGACTGAGATCGGCGCTAAATTATTTGTACTAACAAGCCGTTCGAGGAATTCAAACTGGCCTTCCCCGCCGCAATCTCAATTGCCGCCAGACACCATGAGCGGCACTGGCAGGGCGGTGTTCTCCTGATCGAGGATTTCGAACGTGTATTTCCCCTCGGCGTCAACATCCACCGAATAGCTCAGGCGATCACGTATGTGGTTGTTTTCGTCGAAGGTAAGCACCTTCGGCTTTAAGGAGGTGAGCCGACTTTCCTCAAGATAGACGGAGTTGCAGATGATGACTTGATCACCGGGTTGGCAGGTGCGCGCCGCCGCGCCATTCAGGATGCAGCACCTTGAGCCGCGCTCGCCCAAAATGACATAGGTAGAGATGCGAGCACCAGAGTTCTTGTTCCAGATCTCGACAAACTCCATGGGCAGGATGCCAGCTTGCTCGCAATGATCCGGATCCAGCGTGATCGAGCCATGATAGTTAAGGTTTGCCTCGGTCACGTAGATGCCATGCAATTTGCCTGCGACCAGCTTTCTCATTGTCCCTCACTTATTTTCGTTGCCATTTAGCGATCAGTGTTTTCGATTGTCATTCGCCGAAGTCGCGCTCTCGAGGACAACCATACCGGAATAAAGGACTGGGGTGCCCTTGCGGTCGCGGAAGCACCGGCCAAAAGCGACAACTGAAACGTAGTGCCCGCCTCGCGTCTTGACCCGATAGACGGACTGCTGGGCCCGCCCTCCGACGATGGTTTCGGTTATTTGTTTTGCCAGGTAAGGCCGGTCTTCAGGATGCACACGATCAAGGTAGAGTTTGAGCGGCAGTCCACGGTTGGTCTCCTCGGCGATTAAGCCGAAAAGCTCTGCAAGGGCTGAATCTGCGTAGACGAGGTCCTGCGTTATATCCCAGGTGAAAATGCCCGAGTCCGTTGTAGCTGCATCGGTGAGATCCACAACAAAAGTGCGCTCCACATCCCCTTCCATCAACTACTCCTGCCATTTCAAGAAGGCGCTTCTGCGCGATAACTGGCAACCTGCAACGCCATGCGCGGACTCTGGCATCGACTGGCCCCGAACCGATCCGGTGCGGTATCCCGCGCGGGAAACGCGTAGTCGACCCGTCTATTTTACTCCAAATCGTTCAAGCATCTTTCGCAGTTCAGCATTCTCTTGCTGAAGCCGATGTGCCAGCAGTCCCTTCAGCCGGCGGTTTTCGTCCTCAAGTGCGGCAAGGTCGTCGGGAGAGGTTGCGACCTCGGTAGCAGCCTTGGTCGTCACTCGACCATTTCGAAGAATGTTGCGGGTGCTGCGACGGCGCTTCGGCGCTGTCGCCAACGCCATCTTCGGGCTGTCCGTTTCCAGCGGCGAGATGGAAGCTTCTTCGACCCCGGCCACCGTTTCTGTCAGGTCAGCGGGTTCCGCAATTTGTGTGGTGTCGCCGGCGCTGGTGCTGTCGTTTGCGCGGATCTCTACACTTTGCGCCGGCGAAAGCTCGTTCGGTCCCTCAGCCGGTTCGAACAGATGTGGAGCCTCGGTCTCAGCCTTGCGCACGAGTGCCTTAAGATCCGTATCGCCCCAGATAGAGGCTGGCTTGATCGTCGAACGCCGGCGAGCCGATTTAACTTCGACGATGAACTTTCGTTGCTGTGGTTTCATAGGTATCCAATAGTCAAGAGCGCTAGGCCTGCTCACGATGCATCGTATCGCTCTAGCATTTGCTTGAGCTGCGCGTTCTGCAAAAGCAACTTTTCTGCCAGTTGGCGTCTCAATTGCGTGATTTCCGCATCCAGTCCAGCAACCTCATCGAAGAATGTCATCGGCGGCTGCGCAACACTGGAGCTTCCGACTCCATATTCGACGGCATCGGTCACCGCAACATTCTTGACGTTCGTTTTCCCCCTGCGCCTACGCCTTTTCGCCGGCAATGGTTGGGCTGGATGTACGCGTTCCGGAAGCACCGCGTGATCGTCGGTAGTTGACCGATCGACCGTCGCAACGGCCGCGCTTCCACTGCGGGCAACCGCGACGACAGCGGTATGCGTGGTTGTTGCGTCGAGGTCGCTGACCGCATCGTTCGAGGCGCCCACTGCGGGCTCTGCACCGTCGCTGGTCGAAACGGAGAGTGCTGCAATGTGAGCTGGCGGCGCGTCCGGTTTCGCGGCCTCGGTTTCTCGCGAGCTATTAGGCTCCTTAGCCGTTCGCCCGAGAGACGCCAGTTGCACCAAATATTTCCATGGTGATTTCATAGTGCGCCGTCACCCCGAGCCCGCACCAGCATCCATTGCAGCAGCCTATAGGCACGTCGAGCAAGAATGCGATGACGAGGGCCGATCGCGCAAGCCGATCGGCCCTTCACCGAATGATCAAGCAAGACCAAGCCGCTTGCGCAGATCGGCGTTCTCTGCCCGCAACTTTTCAGCCAGGGCCTTGCGAAGCCGTGCATTCTCTTCTTCAAGTTGAAGAAGATCCGCGATGTCGTCGAGGATCGGAGCTGGGGCCGGCGTTTCTATCGTCTGTTTTGCCACACGGGTTTTTCGGGTGCCCTTGGCGACATTCTTTGCCTTGCCCCTCGAACCGGCCTGCGTCTTTGCCGAGACCGTCACATCTGCCGGCTTGTCTGTGCGCTTCCTGCGTCCCCTCAAGGGCTGAGCGGCAACTGCCTCCGGTGTTTCAGCCGTTGCTTCCGAGACTATATTCTTCGGCCGCGGCCCCCGGTGCTTCTTGGGCGGCGCTATCTCTGTCGGCGGAGTCGCTTCCAGAGCGTCTGTATTGTCCTTCGTATTGTTCTCGTCTGCCATGAGTTGTTTTTCCTCTCCAACTGTAGGCCTTTTTCCAATGGGCGGAGAACAGAGTCAATAATCGTGCGTGGCACCCTCATCGAGACATCGGCGATCCAGGCCGATTCTGCGCGAGGCGGTCGCATGAATGAACCCGAGTTCTTGGCTCGTCTCCGGCATCGGAATCGCGACGTGGCTTGTCGGGCGCGCGCGTTGTGGCACAAGGTAGTGGCGTCGAAGGAAGTCACCTTTGGGGCCCAAGCGGACTAACAAGTGCCGAGTCGACTTTCTCCTCATCTGAAATCCCGTGTCTTCACCTTGATCGCATCGAGATGCAGGTACGGATCGACTATGTCGCGCGGCCGGGGACCCTTCGGCATTCCTCGCGGATCGGGCGCCGGCGCGCCGCGATAAAACTCGTCGCCTCGACCATGAGGCAGAGGGAAGTCGGCATCACGATCGCCAACACTGGCGAGCTCGCCGGACAGGTCGGTCAGCCGGTGGGCAATCAGGTGGACCACATCGCCTTCCTTTTGGATCCGGCCATAGATGCCGAGCATGCCGGCGCCCAGCACGACGCGGCGGTATTTCTCGAAGGTCTTTGCCCAGACGACGAGATTGGCAATGCCGGTCTCGTCCTCGATGGTGATGAACATCACGCCCTTTGCGGAGCCTGGTCGCTGGCGGACGAGCACGAGGCCGGCGGCCTCAAGCCATTTGCCGTCGCCAGACTGCATTGCTTCCCGGCAGGAGACGACGCGGCGCTTCGTCAGATCCGCGCGCAGGAACGCAAGTGGATGCTCACGCAGCGTCAGCCCGACATGGCCGTAGTCCTCGACCACCTCGCCGCCCGATGTCATGGGTCTCAGCGCTATAGCCGGTTCGTCGAGCTCGGCCACGGTCCGGTTCTCGCGCTCCGACGCCGCCTCAAAGAGCGGCAGAGGTTCGTCGCGCAGCGCCTTGATCGCCCAGAGCGCCTCGCGCCGGGCAAGGTTCAGCGAAGGCCTGAATGCATCGGCTTCGGCGAGCTCGACAAGCGCGGCGGCAGGTACGCCGGCCCGGCGCCAGAGGTCGTCGACGGTTTCGAAGGACCGCTCCGCGCGCACAGCGACGAGTGTGGCCGCGTCAGCATTCGCAAGCCCCTTGACCATGCGCAGCCCAAGGCGGACGGCAAACCGGGCCTCGTCACTGGTTGGCTCAAGCGTGCAATCCCAGTGGCTCGCGTTCACACAGATCGGCCTGACTTCTACCCCGTGCTCGCGCGCGTCGCGGACGATCTGGGCCGGCGCGTAAAAGCCCATTGGCTGGGCATTGAGCAGGGCCGCGCAAAAGACATCCGGATGCCAGCATTTCAGCCAGGACGAGGCATAGGCGATCAGTGCGAAGGAAGCGGCATGGCTTTCGGGAAAACCGTAGCTGCCAAAGCCTTCCAGCTGCCGGAAGGTCTTTTCGGCAAATTCCGGCTCGTAGCCGTTTGCAACCATGCCGGCAATCAGCTTCTTGCCGAACTTCGAAACGCCGCCGGTATGCTTGAAGGTCGCCATCGCGCGCCGCAGCTGATCCGCTTCGCCCGGCGTAAAGCCGGCACATTCGATCGCGACGCGCATCGCCTGCTCTTGAAACAGCGGCACGCCAAGCGTCTTGCCGAGCACCTCTTCCAGTTCCGGCTTCGGATAGACGACCGCCTCCTTGCCCTCACGGCGGCGCAGATACGGATGGACCATGTCGCCCTGGATCGGGCCGGGACGCACGATCGCCACTTCGATCACGAGGTCATAGAAGGTGCGCGGTTTGATCCTGGGCAGCATCGACATTTGCGCGCGGCTTTCAATCTGGAAGGTACCAAGCGTGTCGGCCCGCCGGATCATCGCATAGGTGCGGGGATCTTCCGCTGGAATGCTGGCAAGGTCGATATTGATTCCCTTGTGCTCGGAAAGCAGATTGAAGCCGCGCTTCATGCAGGAGAGCATCCCGAGCGCCAGGCAGTCGACCTTCATGAACTTCAGGATGTCGATATCGTCCTTGTCCCATTCGATAACCTGCCGGTCGGCCATGGCTGCAGGCTCGATCGGCACGAGCTCATCGAGGCGATCATGCGTCAGGACGAAACCACCCGGATGCTGCGACAGGTGACGCGGCGCGCCCATCAATTGGCGGGCAAGCTCAAGCGTCAAGCGCAGCCGTCGGTCGCCAAGATTGAGCTTCAGTTCCTCGGCATGTTTCTCGCCGACATCCTCGCCCCATCCCCAGACCTGGGACGAAAGCATCTTCGTCATGTCCTCCGGCAGGCCAAGCGCCTTGCCGACATCGCGAATGGCGCCCTTCGAGCGGTAGCGGATGACGGTCGAACAAAGTGCTGCGTGATCGCGGCCATAGGTGTCGAATACCCATTGCATGACGATCTCGCGGCGCTCGTGCTCGAAGTCGACATCGATATCAGGCGGTTCGCGCCGTTCCTCGGAGACGAAACGTTCGAACAGGAGATCGTTCGTATCCGGGTCGATCGAAGTGATGCCAAGCACATAACAGACCGACGAATTGGCCGCCGACCCCCTGCCCTGGCAGAGAATGTCCTTCGAGCGGGCGAAGCGGACGATCGCGTTCACGGTCAGGAAGTAGGGCGCATATTGGAGCTTCTCGATCAGTCGTAGTTCGTGCTCGAGGTTCCGCCTGACCTTGTCCGGCAACCCCTCGGGATAGCGCCAGACGGCGCCTTCCCAGGTCAGTTGCTCCAGTGTCTGCTGTGCCGTCAGTTCCGGATTGGAGCGTTCCTCCGGGTACTGATAGGCAAGCTCGTCGAGCGAAAAGCGGCATCGCTCCATGATCTCGATCGTGCGGCCGAGTGCTTCCGGGTAGCGCGGAAAAAGCCGCGCCATTTCTTCGGGTGGCTTCAGATAGCGATCGGCGTGCCGCTCGCGTCGGAACCCCGCTTCGTCGATGGTGATGTTGTGACGAATGCAGGTGACAACATCCTGGAGAATACGTCGCTCCGGCACATGAAACAGAACGTCGTTGGTGACGACCGTCGAAACACCAATCCAAACCGCCAAATTGGATAGCTGGTGAAGCCGCAGCTGGTCGTTCGGCCGGCGGCGTAGCGTCAGCGCAAGATAGCTGCGGTCGCCAAAGGCTTCCCGCAGGCGACGAAGCTGAAGTGCCAACCTGTCATCGGCCTCACCCGGAATGAGAGCGGCGATCAGGCCCTCGCCATAGGCAACGAGATCGGTCCAGCCGAGCCGGCATTTCGCCTTGCCGGCGCGCTTCTTGCCGAGTGACAGCAACCGGCACAGGCGAGCATAGGCCGGCCGATCCGTCGGATAGACGAGCACGGAGAGATCGTCATCAAGGTCAAGCCGGCAGCCAACGATCAGCCGCACGCCGGTGTCCCTGGCTGCCTGATGCGCCCTGACGATACCGGCGAGGCTATTGCGGTCGACGATCGCCAGTGCCTCGAGCCTGAGCTCTGCCGCGCGCTGAAACAGTTCCTCGCAGGAAGAGGCCCCGCGCAGGAACGAGAAGTGCGAGGTCACCTGCAGCTCGACATAGCGCGGCGTCGTCATCCGAATATCCCGTGCAGAAACCAGCGATGGCTGCCAGTTTCGCCATGTTCGCCGTCGCCGGACCGGAAGATCCAGTAGCGCTCGCCGGCGTCATCCTCGACCTGGAAATAATCGCGGACGGCCACGAGCTCGGCATCGCGCTTCCACCACTCGCCAAAGACGCGCTCTGGCCCGTCGGCGCGGCGCACGCGGCGCCTGACGCCCCGCCAGGTGAAGCTGACCGGAGGATGATCGGGAAGGAGCGCCATGGTTTCGATCGGCTCCGGATGAAGCAGAAGGCGCGTCGGCCGCGGCCAGTGACCAGGCCAGGTCTCGCCCCTATCCGGGGTCATCGGGGCAACGCGGGCAATCGAACGCTCGGGCACGTCGCTTGCGACCGGCGCGAAGCGGAAGAGCCGGCGCTGGCCGATCCGGTTGCCGAGAATGTCGATCAGACCGGAGACATCGGCTTCCGGTTCGTCGACCAGTGTCGAAATCACCTGGGTGGCGGCGAGCGGCTCGGCGTGGCTTGCCGTCAGCGACATGATCTCGATCCCGAACCCCGGATCGATGGTTTCGATGCGGTCGGTCAGAAGCCGCGTCAAGCGCTTCAAATCCCGGATCGGGGTCGCGGTTCCAGCGCGGATCGCTTGATAGGAATTGTCGACGCGGTGGAACAGAAGGTCGACGCGCCGCGCGCCAAGCCCTCTCTCCTCGAGCAGCCGACAGAGCGTGGCCACGAGCTTGGCCGTATAGCGCGCGATCGTCTCGGCGGCAGCAATAGGCTCGCCAAACGAGCGGCGAACTTCAATGAGTTCGGGCGTGCGTATCGGGTCGATCGGCGCGGCGATGCGGCCGATCGCCTGATCGAGGCGCCGACCAAGTTCCGGTCCGAACCGCAAGGCAAGCGGTGCGCGCGGCTGACGATCGATATCGCCGATCGTGTTGAAGCCGAGAACACGAAGACCATGGACGATCGAAGGATCGAGCCTGAGCGTCGCGATCGGCAGGTTGGCGATGAGCTCTCCTTGCGCACCTGGCGCAATCACAATTGTCGGCTGGGCCAGGAAGCGGGCAGCAGCATGAGCAGCACCCCATGTGTCGGCGACCGCGGCGCGCGCAGCGATGCCCGATCCATGGAAGCGATTGACCATGCCCGATAGCATCAGTTCCTCGCCACCGTGCAGATGATCGGCGCCGGTCGTATCGATCACCAGACCGTCGGGTGGATCGGCGGCAACGATCGGCGCGTAGCGCTGCAGCGCCCAGAGCGCCAGGCGCTCGAGCGCCTCGGCGTCGGCAGCGGGGTCCGCATCCATGACCACGAGATCGGTCACGAGCGACTGTGCCTTCGTCGCAGGCATGCCGATCCTTAGTCCCACGGCAAACGCCGCAGTGTTTGCCGCCATGACTACCCGTCGGCGCTCGCGGCGGCCAATAAGGACAAGCGCAGCGTCAGCCGGCGGCGCGGTGTCGCCGAGCTTCCTCCTCAGGCGATCCGTGGGCCAGGTCGGAAGGAAGAGCGATACGACCCTTGGCATCGGGGGCCTCCACTTCGAAATCTGCACTTTCGCCGGCGCGACAACGGATGAGCTCGACCAGCCAGCGTGCGCGGCCGACACCGGGAACGGGTAATGGCGCCGACGGCAGAACGGACACCCGCCAGCGTGTCGTCGACGCGGTCGGCTGTCCGAAATCCGACGCCTCGGCCTGCCTTCGCCAACGGCGGATCGCGATCCCGATTGTCCCTGAGCTTTCGGCTGCAAGCTGCAACCGGCGCGAGGCCGTCATCGAAAGGCGGGCCAGTTCGCCAACGACGACGCCAACCCCGCCGTGACGCAAACCTTCCTCCATGCAGGAAAGAAGCGCCTTCTCGTCTCCGGCCTCCACATAGATGACGCGGCCCGGTGACAGACCAGCTTGAGCCAGTGCCGGCGCGAAGAGGTCCGGGCGTGTCACGCACCAGAGCACCTTGCCCTTCGAGCGGGCAGCGATGCCGGCGCAAAAGAGTGCCGCAGCCGCGCCGTCGATGGCGCCGTTGCCGCCGCCGGCGACCTCGTGAAGCGCGCCGAGTGCGAGCCCTCCCCCGGGCAAGCACCTGTCGATTTCGGCGACGCCGAAAGGTAGGACCTGCCGCGCGCGGCCGCTTGTGCCTTCGAGACGCTGGATGCGCTCGCGAAGTTCGGAGACGACGGTATTGTCGACTGGACGGGGCATTTTGGAAGGAACAACTCCCTGGGACTATGCATGAGTGCTTCCTGTTGATATGTTCTCTATTTGTTCCCTTTCGTATTGCGAGTCAACCGACCTTCAGGGCAAGAGGTTCTGGCAAATGCAACTCAAGGGAAAGGCGGCCCTGACATCGAACGAGGGCGATTAGCCGGTCTTCGTTGGCATGAAGTGCGGCGGATTGGAAGCGGGAGGACTGAAATGTGCAACCTCTACAACATCACGACCACGCGCGACGCGGTGATGCAGTTTACCAAGGCCCTGCGCGACAGGGCCGGCTGGAACGAGCCTTCGCTTGACGTCTATCCGGGCTACCAGGCGCCGATCGTGCGTGTCGGCCAAGACGGTCAGCGCGAGATCACTCGGACCGCCTGGGGCATGCCCTCCCCACCTGAAGTCGTGAAGAACTATGATCCCGGCGTTACCAATATCCGCAATCTCAATTCACCGCACTGGCGGCGTTGGCTCGGTCAAACCAGCCGCTGCGTCGTGCCGTTCACCTCGTTTGCCGAGCCTGATCCGGCAGTGCAGGTCCCAGGAGGCAAGATCCCGAATGCCCGGTTTGCAGGCAACAACGACCGGCCGTTGATGTTCTTTGCGGGGTTCTGGACGCCCTGGAAGGGTGTCAGGCGTGTGCGCGACGGCGAACGCGAATACGAACTCTTCGGCTTCCTCACCACGTCGCCGAACGAAATCGTCGCTCCCATCCACTTCAAGGCGATGCCGGTGATCCTGACGACGCCTGAGGAAGTGGACCTGTGGCTCACCGGATCCTGGGACGAGGTCAAGCATCTGCAACGGCCGCTCCCCGGCAACATGCTGGTGATCGTCGAGCCGCCGGCAGCACCGACCGAAGAAGGTTTGCCGCTGTGACTGGGAACCAGGTCAAGGCGGCATTGCCACGGTGACGACTATGGAAACGCCAAGCCGACCACGCAAGATCATCCACGTGGACATGGACGCCTTCTATGCGTCCGTCGAGCAACGGGACAATCCCGAGCTGCGCGGGCTCCCGATCGCCGTTGGCCATGGCGAAGCCCGCGGCGTGGTGGCGGCGGCAAGCTATGAAGCGAGGAAGTTCGGTGTCCATTCGGCCATGCCGTCGGTCACCGCCAAGCGGAAATGCCCGGCTCTGATTTTCGTGAGGCCGCGTTTCGATGCATATCGCACCGTGTCTCAGCAGATCCACGCGATCTTTGCGGAGTACACGCCGCTGATCGAGCCACTGTCGCTCGACGAAGCCTATCTCGACGTAACCGAGAATCTGAAGGGGATGGAGGTTGCAACCGAGATTGCCGAGGAAATTCGTGGGCAGATCAAAGCGCGAACCGGACTGACCGCCTCTGCTGGCGTTTCCTACAATAAGTTCCTCGCCAAGATGGCGTCGGATCAGAGGAAGCCGGATGGCCTCTTCGTCATCACGCCGAAGAACGGCCCGGCCTTCGTCGAGGCGCTGCCCGTCAAGAAGTTCCATGGCGTCGGGCCGGCGACGGCCGAGCGGATGCACAAACTCGGGATACAAACCGGCGGCGATCTGAAGGCGCGCGACCTTGCCTTCCTGCAGCAGCACTTCGGCAAATCTGGCCCCTATTTCTACTGGATCGCCCGCGGCATCGACGAAAGGCAGGTCAAACCCGACCGGGTGCGCAAGTCGATCGGTGCGGAAGATACGTTCTCCACTGACATTCACGATTTCGAAACGGCACGCTCAGAACTTCAGCCGCTAATCGAGAAGGTCTGGCGCTATTGCGATGCGAGCGGCATTCGAGCCAAAACCGTTACGCTGAAGGTGAAATGGGGTGATTTCACGCAGATTACACGCAGCAGGACGGTGGCGGCACCTATTGGCAGTACTGCCGAGCTTGCCGAGATCGTGACGCTGTTACTGTCGCCGATTTTCCCTGCCCCGAACGGCATCCGGCTATTGGGTGTGACGCTGTCGTCGCTCGATCCGGCGGACGCCGGACACGAACCGCAACTCGCCCTTGCGCTTTGAAGCAGCGGGAGCGCAAACGAAAAAGCCTGCCGCGGGAGGAGGTGCGGCAGCCTTTTCCAAAAGAACCGATCAGCAACCCGGGAGGAGGAGTGGTGCTGATCCCATGAACGACCTTGGGAGGAGGAGAGCTCGTTCACAAATCGAAGTTCTGCGGGAGGAGGTGCATCGCTTCGATGAGCCCACTATACAAAACTGGCAGCCAAATCGTAGCCAAGACTTCGCAATCCAGCCATGCGCGATGCGCGCAGCAAGAGCTCGTCAGGCCTTGAAGCGGTCGAATGCGGTGAGGAGCTTGACCGGGGGATCGGCTTCATCCCAGCGGTAGATCTCGGAGCGCAAATAGCGAAGTTCGTCATCGAGCGCGTTTTCGCCAAGTTCGATCCACCAGGATTTCGGACGGCCGTCGCTACCGTCCGACCAGCGATAGCCGCGCGCCTTCAGGTGATCCTTCATGTCGAATGGGCTGTTTTCCGCGAAGATGCGAACGCGCGATCGCTGGCTTGCTTCATAGAGTTCGGCAAACGGCGTTCGCCCCATCTCTCTGCCACCCTGTGCGAGGACCTCGAGCAGTGCAAAGCAGTCGTCGACTGCCCGATGACCCTCATGAAAATAACCCGCCTGTCCGATCAAATAGCCGAGCTTGGTCCCTTCGAAGCCACGGGCTGACCAGTCGATTTCGGAAATCGAACAGGCCCAGGCTTTTCCGGCGAATATCCGTGAGAACGCTTCGCAGAACGGCCGATCGAAGCCGGCATTGTGTGCGACAACGAGATCGGCCGGCTCGACGATGGCACTCAACTGATGGACATCGATCATCTGGCCGGCCACCATTTCATCGGTGATGCCGGTCAGTCGTGTGACTTCCATTGGAATTGGGATGCTCGGTTGCTGCAGGCCGCCATAGACATCTGTGACATCGCCAATAGCACCGGCGTCGTCAAAGGTGAAAGCGATCGCGCCGATCTCGATGATCTCGTCCTTTCGATGGCTGAGACCAGTAGTCTCGGTATCGAGGATCACGCCTTTCAAGGGAAATCCGGGTCGCGCCGCCTCGGTCACAGACCGAGGCTCGAGCTTTTTCAGGATACGGTAGCGGCCCGTCTCACGGAGCTGCCGCACCATGTCCTCTTCGCTCAACGCAGTTGTGGGATGTCGTTTCGCCACCGACGAGCCCGGCACATTCTGAGGTGCCGTCTCGGTCGCAGCGAACAGGTCGAACTGCTGCGTCATTCGCTCAATATCTCGGGCTCATTCCAAAATCGACTCGCCGGACCCATCTCTCATCGGCTTCGCTATAAGGCATCCACCCGAACAAATCAGGAAAAATCATGGAAACCGTGGAAATCACCAGCCGAAGCGACTTGCCCTGTGGGCAATCCAACGCACCCAGGAAATCGTGACGGCGGAAGGCGCCGCCTTGCAATGGTCGCTCGTGACATGAACCTAGGAAGCGTTGGTGGAGACTGCGGCGGCGCTGGGCAAGACCATCAGTGACGCCATGCTCGAAGTTTTCGACGGCTTGATCGCAGACTGACCCAAGCACAAGTCGGCGCACATGAGATCTTCGCGGATCGCGACGCCATCGCGGCATCAGTCACACCGACTCGTGCGACCGGCGCCATCCGTATGAAATCATGCGCAAAGCGGAATCGGTTTAACCGACACGTCGTGCAGAGCGCGCCGGTCATCTTTTGGCTTTTCTCCATCCAGCTTCACGGGCCTCTTCCTCAGTACAGAACCAACGCTCGCCTTTCATCGGGTTGACGACCGTCAGTTGATAATACTCCTGTCCGGGTACGTGATAGATGAGCTCGCCCGAGCTGCTGACGTTGCCTTTGATGTCGCAACCGATACTTGACGCCATTGGCGACGTGAGCATCGCAACAGCGAGTATTCCGATGCCGAAGGCAAGGCCAAGACCAGGCATCCAGTCAGGCGAACCCTCTGTTGCAACCTTG
Organism: Ensifer sp. B1-9; assembly: GCF_050474445.1. NCBI lineage: Bacteria > Pseudomonadati > Pseudomonadota > Alphaproteobacteria > Hyphomicrobiales > Rhizobiaceae > Ensifer > Ensifer sp. B1-9. The sequence goes on along the minus strand of NZ_JBCHVG010000025.1, from coordinate 47,660 downwards.
CGCAGACGTGACTTCACCGTCGCGGTCGGCGCCTTGCGCCGAACCGTCCATTTCTGGCGTTTTCGCGGATCGAAGTCGACCACGTTGCCCATCTTCAGCCCCCTCGCAAGCCAGGATGGAGCAAATCAGCAGTTGCGTCTATTAGAGTTATAAAATTAACTAGCGGACAATAACGAATGTCATCAAACCGGGTTCTCACTCGGCCTTGGAGGGCAATCTGGATGGATCTCGCGTATCCTGGCCAATCAGCAAGCGTTCGAGACATTCTAGATCTGGCGACACAGTACAGAGACGCGGCCGTCAAGCTTGGTGAAGGCTCGTCTAGAGGAAAGACCAATCACATTCCGCGACGTCTTCTGGCTCTCCATTCGATCGAGCTCTATCTGAATGCCCTTCTGCTTGCCAAAGGCCTCGATCACAAGACGATCCGCGGCTTTCAGCACGATCTTGGCGAGCGGACCCGAAGAGCAATGGATGCCGGCCTCGTTCTGCGCAAGCGTACCGCGGAGCACTTGGCAACTCTCTCCTCAAACAGAGAGTATCTCGTCACCAGGTACGGTCCAGAGATGACTACCACGTTGTCACATGTGAACCGACTTATGGCGACTCTCGATGAACTTTCGCAGAAGGTGCGAAAGATGTTGGGGGCTGCGTCATAACTCAAGATAGGTTGACCAAGCTGCGGCTACCCATTGCCTCGCTCGCAAGATCGGGAACCTCCACTTGCCTGCAACGGCAGAACGAACACCATGTGTTCGCTCTCCCGGTGTTCCAGTCGATGAAGCAGATGAGAATATCGGAAACGATGCTTGCAGCTCTTACCAACATTCGGACCGCCGAAGATATGATCGTGCCTTTCGCGATGAGGAGCAGTGTCGACGACTGCTGGACAGCATGGTGTGGCCGGCCGCTGCCCCGCACGCCTTGAAATCGTGACAGCACTCGATCTTGACCCGGCGAATCTGCACAGCCGCACCACGTTCGCGCTTTACGACAGTCTGGCGCACCTGCATTACACCACATGGTGGCCACTCTGCCCGCTCAATCGCGACGTCTGAGGCCCTCGGCGAAGGCCATCATCAGTGGTCCCACGCCCTTGGCGTCATCCGCCACTACCTTTTCGGTGAGGTAGTAGCCGGGTGAACCGTCCCGATAGTTGCCTTCGAACCCGCCGAGGCCGGCAACGCCAACGATCGTCGTCAAACGCGTGACGCCCTGGTCGTCTGTTTCGAGACGTCTCGACAGGAGTGCGTCGAGGGCCCTATCGCCGGCAGAAACAGCCTGGTCGGGCTCGGCAAGGCCGAGCCTCGCGGCGCGCAGCAACGCGTAGGCAAACATCGCGGAAGCCGATGTTTCCTCGTAATTGTCCGCAAGATCGGGCTCGTCGAGTATCTGCATCCAGAGACCGGACGACGCCTGGCGTGCCGTCAGTTCGTCCAGCAGACGGCGTGTCCGCTGGCGCAGCGCTGTGGTAGCCCCGTCCTTGGGAAGAAGCGCCAGCGCGTCGACCAGAGCCATTGCCAGCCAGCCGACGGCGCGCGCCCAAACCGCCGGTGACTTGCCCGTGGTCGTGTCGGACCACCGTTGCTTCCGGCTGTCATCATAGCCGTGGACGTAGAGACCGCCCTTAGTGGCAGTGAACATCAGCGCCGTCGAAAACTGCTGAAGCGCGTCGGCAATCAGCGCCGGCTTGTCATTAACGAGTGCATACTCGATCTGGAATGGCAGCCCCATGTAAAGCCCATCGAGCCAGACCTGGTGCGGGTAGCGGTTCTTGTGCCAATAATTGCCCGCAAGAATTCGCGGATGGTTTTGCAACTGGCCTGCGAGATGATCGGCTGCCTTGCTGTAACGAGGATCCCCTGTTTCTGCTGCGAGCGGGAACAGGACGCGTCCTGCAAGGATGTTATCGATATTGTACTCGGCAGGATCGTAGCCGAGGAGCGTGCCGTCAGAAGCGACCTGCCGATCGATAAGCCGGTGCAGGTGCTTGTTCCAGCGCACCTCGCCGGTCGCCTCGAAAAGAAGGCGAAGACCGCGATAGACGCAGCCATCCTCGTAGCACCAGCTTCCGCCCTTGTAGGGGGTGTAGCGTTGCGCGAACTGATCGAAATAGTCGGTCGGGTCCATGGAGTATCTCATTTAAAGCTAACGGAGATTGCAGTTCGGCTCAGGAGCGCAGGTTCATCGCAGTCGATGTCAGCGCACTGGGCGACAATCGTCTCGTGCCGCATCGGTCGCACCCGGTCGGCCATGATCGGTGGCGAGGCGGTCGCGTCGGCACGATAGGAAGCAATCTTCAGCCGGCGGATTCTGACGTTTCTGATCGGCGCTTCCGGCAGGCCGAGAAAGGCGCCCGCGGCGTGGGCGAGCTTGCGCATTTCGACGTCCTCGATGGTGACTCCATCGATCACCGGTGTACCGAGACCGATGGAAGCCGGCTGGCGCGATTGCACCCATTCGTCGTGGCCGTCCGCGTCGCAATGATAATGGGCGTTTGCCGATAGCGCCGTCTCGACTCCATCCATGAGAACCCGCCGCATGGCAATGTTCGTGATGGAGCCACCGCGACCACGCCTTGTCTTCAGACGCAGGCCGCGATCGGTACCGACCATTTCGCAGTCCTCGACACAGACGTCGTGCACGCCGCCCGACATTTCCGAGCCGATGACAAGACCGCCGTGGCCGCGCTCCATCAGGCAGTGGGTGACACGGATGCCGCGCGTCTCTGCAAGATGATCGTCTTCGCCATTCGGCCCGCGCTTACCCGCCTTGATCGCGATACAATCGTCCCCCACGGAAAATCGCACGCCGGTGATCGTAGCGTCGCGGCAGCCTTCGGGATTGAAGCCATCGGTATTCGGGCTATCGGGCGGGGCGGTTACAGTGAGGCCCACAGCGATCAGCCGGCGGCAGCCCTGCGGATGAATCGTCCAGGATGGCGCGTTGCGGATGGTAAAGCCTAAGAGCTTCACGTCGACACAGGAAACGAGGTGCAGGCCGCGCGGACGGCGGGCCCCCTCACGGGTTTCCTTCGGCCAATTCCACCAATCCCCCAGGTCTCCTGACCCGTCGAGCGTACCCTCGCCCTCGATCACCAGGCTTTCAGCGCCGATCGCATGTATTGGAGCGGCGAAACAGGCGGCTGGCAACCCTTCCCAGCTCCCGAGCATCCTGTCCTCCTTGTCGCGGGCCTCAAGAATGGGCCAGCCTTCGCGAACCGAAGGCGCCCGAAGGATCGCTCCCTTGGAAAGATTGAGGGTCATGCTGCTCTTCAGCCGAACCGGAAAAGCCGTCCAGTCTCCCTCGGGCAGACGCAGTGTGCCGCCGTCGGGCACGGCGCTTACAGCAAGCGCCAAGGCGGCAGCGTTGGCTCGCGCACCCTTGAGGTCGTCGGGGCGAATGTCTGGGACAAAGCCAAAGGTGGTTGGATCGATGAGACCGGCGCAGGCTGCCGTTTCGAACTCGAGTGACTGGAACCCGTCGATCTCGATTCGGTAGCGACAACTGGGCTGTAGATCATGCAGAAGGCTAACGACCGTCGACGTCTCGCCTTCCCGCATTTCGTTGTCGCCCGTCAGCGACGACAGCTGCCAGCTAATCCGCTCAGGCAGGCGATAAAGCGCTCCGGCTTTAGGCAGGCAAAGCGCTGCCGTTCGCGCCGACAGCGCGATGATGGACGGTCGGATCATGATCTCTTTCTCTTGGTTGTTATTCCGCCGGGGGCGGACCCGCCGCGGAAACCGCGGCGGGAAATCTGACGATCAATCGAACTCTGCGAGCACGTCGTTCACCGTATCGATGATCTGTGCGGCTGCTTCATCGGCCGTGAGTTGGCCATAGGCGTACTCTTCCAACGTATCGATGAAGGCTGCGCGCACTTCCGGATGCTCGTTAAACGGCGAGACGGCCGGGCCGCTTGCGGCGACTACGATCGCGTTTGCGGCCCGCACTTCAGGCTCGCCCTTATCACCCAGACGGGCACCGGCTGCCTTCGACGCCGGCAGGCCGCGCGATGTGCCGAGTGCATCGATGCCCTCCGGTTCGTTCAGCAGGCAATTGACGATCTGAGCTGCCGCCTCCGGATCCTTCGAGTTCTTGGAGATGGAGAACACCATCGAGGGCTTGCGATAGACGCCTTCCGTCACGGCGTCCGGAAGCTTCAGCATTGCCACCGGCTTCAAAACCTGACCGTCCTTCAACGGGTCTGCATATTTCGAATAGGTCGAATCCCATTCGTAAGAGCCGGCAACCTTGCCGTCTGCCCAGGCCGGCTTTTCAAACAGATTGACGTTGCCATCGGCCGCTTCTTCCTTCTGCGACCGGATCGCGCCGATCTCGACCAGCTTGCCCAGGAACGATATCCCCTCGGCGAGCTCCTCCGGCGTCCAGGCAACGCGATTGGTCGCGGGATCGACCAGATCCTTCCCGGTCTTCTGCACCACGGCCAGCGTGGTCAAAAGCTGTGCCGTCTCCTTGACGGCGTTGAAGGTATAGTAGTCCTTGCCGAGCTTTTCCTTGATGGTCGCCGTGGCCGTGAAGAATTCGTCCCAGCTTTTCGGGATGGCGACGCCAGCCTTTTCGAAGGTCGTGGCGTTGAAAAAGAAGACGCGACCCGTCGTCGAAACCGAAAGCCCCTGCAGCACGCCGTTCATCGAGCCGGCCGACAGATCCGCCTCGCTCCAGTTGGAAAGATCGATCGCCTTGAGCTTGCGCAGGTCGGCAAAACCATCGCCATTCTTAGAAAACAACGGCAGCCAGGGCCAGTTGACCTGGATGATATCCGCTTCGGTCTTGCCGGCCATCTGGGTGGTCAGCTTTTCAAGGTATCCGTCAAAGCCGGTGAATTCGCCTTTGACCGTGTGGCCGTATTTTCCGCCGCAGGCGGCGATTGCCTTCTGGGTGGCAACGTGGCGGCTCTCGCCGCCCCACCAGGCCATTCGCAGTTCGGCGGCGTGCGCCGTCGTACCAAGGGCCAAAGCGCCATAGGCGACGGTGGCCAATGCGGCGATCATTCTTTTCGTTTTCATCGAACTTCTCCTCCTTGGAATGGGGCCGAACGCTGCCTCCTCACAGCGAGACGTTGCGGCCGTCGGTCTTGTCGAAAACATGCAGGTGATCAGGATCCGGGCGCAGGCGGATCACATCCGATTGGCCAAGTGCCTCGAATTCGGCGGCGCCCACGACGCTCACCAGCTTGCGGCCTTCGAGGTCGGCATGCAGGTAGACTTCGTGCCCCATGAACTCGGCGTTGGTGAGCCTTGCGGAAAGGCCCGGCCCATCGGCGACGAGCGAAAGATGCTGCGGGCGCATGCCGAGCACGGCCTCTGCAGGTCTGGCCGAAAGCCTACTCTCGAGATGAGCGCCAAGCGCCAGCCGCTGGCTGCCGATCTGGAGTTCGCCACCCTCAAGCGTCGCATCGACAAGGTTCATCTCGGGGCTCCCGATGAAGCCGGCGACGAACAGGTTCGCCGGTCGATTGTAGAGCTCCTTGGGTGTTGCCACCTGCATGATGTGGCCGGCCTGCATGACGCAGATCCGGTCTCCCATGGTCATGGCTTCCGTCTGGTCGTGGGTCACGTAGATGACTGTCGAAGACAGGCCTTCGGCCTTCAACTGTCTGTGCAGATCGGTAATGCGCACCCGCATCGAGGCGCGCAGCTTGGCGTCGAGATTGGAGAGAGGCTCATCGAAGAGGAAGACGCCCGGCTTCTTGATGAGGGCGCGCCCGAGCGCCACACGCTGAGCCTGCCCACCGGAGAGTTGCTTCGGTAGCCGGTCGAGCAGCGGTTCGATCTCGAGGATCTTGGCGACGTGTTTGATGGCCGCATCGATCTCTGCCTTCGGCTTGCCGGCGATCTTCAGCCCGAAGGCGAGGTTGCCGCGCACCTTCATGTGCGGATAGAGCGCGTAATTCTGGAATACCATCGCGATCGAGCGCTTGCCCGGCGGCAGGTCATTGACGCGCTGGTCGCCGATCACGATCTCCCCGCCCGAGATCTCCTCAAGCCCCGCAACCATGCGCAGCGTCGTGGACTTGGCGCAGCCTGAACCTTTGCCATGGTCAGCCTTTGACTCCCCCGGAGGAGATCCCTTCAATGAAATACCGTTGTGCAGCGAAGAACACGACCAGAGCCGGTGTGATGGTCAGCACCGACATTGCGAGAATGCGGTTCCACTCGAAGGCTTCCGTGGTGTCGATGGAGAGTTTGAGCGCGAGGCTTACGGGATATTTGTCGACCGACGACAGGTAGATCAGCGGCCCAAGGAAATCGTTCATCGTCCACATGAACTGGAACAGGCAGACCGAGATCAGCGCCGGCGCCAACATCGGGACGACGATGTAGACGAGCGTCTGGAGACTGTTTGCGCCGTCGACGCGCGCCGCTTCTTCCATGTCTGCAGGCAGTGAGCGCAGGAACTGCACCAGCATGAAGACGAAGAAGGCATCGCCGGCGAAGGCAGAAGGGACCCAGAGCGGTAGGAAACTGTCGAGCCAGCCGAGATCGCGGAACAAGATATATTGCGGGATGCGCGTCACTACGTTTGGCAAGAGCAGGATCGCGATCACGGAAGCGAAGAGGATCTTCTTGAACGGGAAATCGAACCGCGCGAATGCGTAGGCCGCCATGGTGCAGGAGATCGCCGTGCCGATCACCTTCGGCAGGATGATCAGGAACGAATTCCAGAAGAACCGGCCGAACGTATAGGGCGTCGATGTCTGCCAACCCTTGATGTAGCCGTCTGCAGTCGGATTGTCGGGCAGGAAGCCGGCGCCTGCGAAGATCTCCGAGTTCGTCTTGAAACTCGCGCCGACCAGCCAGATCAGCGGATAAAGCATGACGAAACCGACTGAAAACAAGAGCACGTAGCGAACCGTCGTCGACAGCAGACGAAGCCTTGCCCTGCGCGCGGCCTGCTGGCCGTTGAGTGTTTGAAGATCGGCCATGGCTCAGTTCCTCTTGTCGCCGGCGTAGTAGACCCACTTCTTCGAAGACCAGAAGGCGACGAGGGTCAGCACGGTAATGATGGCAAAGAGCACCCAGGCAATGGACGACGCATAGCCCATGTTGAACTTCTTGAAGGCCTCGTCATAAATGTAGAGGGGCAGCAGGTATGTGGCCTTCAGCGGACCGCCCTGGGTGATGATGTAGGGGCCGTTGAACTCCTGGAACGCCTGAACCATCTGCATGATAAGGTTGAAGAAGATGACCGGGGTCAGCAGCGGCAGCGTGATCCAGAAGAAGGTCCGCACCTTGCCCGCACCGTCGATTGCCGCTGCCTCGTAGAGCGATTTATCGATCGATTGCAGCGCCGCCAGGAAGATCACCATGGCCGAACCGAACTGCCAGCAGCGCAGAAGCGTGATGGTGAAAAGCGCGTTGGTCGGATCGCCGAACCAATCGACCGGGGCAAGCCCCAGCGTGGCCAGCATCATGTTCGCCAGTCCCTCAGAGGCAAAGACATAGCGCCACAGGACGGCAATCGCGATCGACCCTCCAAGGATCGACGGCACGTAGAAGGCGGTTCGGAAAAGACCGATAAACTTCAACCGGTAATTCAGGATCGCGGCGATGAAGAGTGCAAAGGCGAGCTTCAACGGCACGGTCAGGAACACGTAGAGCAGCGTGACGTTCAACGACTTGATGAACGTGCGGTCACGGGTAAACAGCCGCTCGTAGTTGGCGAACCCCGTCCAGCGCGGCTCGCTCATCAGGTCATAGCTGGTGAAGCTCAGGTAGAACGAGCCGATGAACGGAATGGCCGTGAAAATCAGAAGGCCGATGACGTAGGGCGCGAGATAGCCGAGCCCGAGAAGACGCTGCCCTTTCATGCCCGTCCTTCCGGATGGCACCGAAATGCTGTCTTTATGGATACATTTTCGTACAAATTACGCTCCCGGATCGGTGCGGACGAAACGGGATTTCTTCCCTTTTTTGCCATCTCCCAATCCCTCCTCCCAGACGATATGGTGCGCATAAGCGGTTTATGCGGTGACAATCGCCCATCTCTCCCGCAGAATGAATTCACAAAGGCGAGGAAAAAGATGGACGAAATTGAAGGTGGCATTCTCTCTGCAATTCCGCCGACGGCGCTGACCCTCAATCTGACGCGGGCGGCGATCCGCATGGAACACTCCCACACCTGGCGGATCGACAAGTCCAATGAGGTCGATGACCTCGTGATCTGCCTCGAAGGGCGCGGCCATTACCTGATAGACGGCGAACCGGTGATCATGGAACCGGGCGACGCCATGCTGATTTCGCGTGGCCAGCGTTTCATCGGATGGAACGAGGAGCGGGAGACCTATCTCGGCGTAGCGCAGCACTTCACGCTCGATATCTACGGGCGCCATAACCTTGTTGCGCAGATGGATCTGCAACCGAAATTGCGCCTCACGCGCTGGCCGCTTCTCGAACCGCTGGTCCGGCACTATCGCCAGAGTGCTCCCCCTTCCTCCGTTACCCTCGGCCAGCATCATCTCTTCATGGTGCTGCTCATTGCCTTTATCGAGGATGCGTTCATCGGATGGCGGGACCACGCCACCTACCAGCCCGAGGGCGCGGACGCGATCGACCTTGCGGTCATGAAAGCCGCGACGATGATCTCTGCCAATCCGCTCGATCCGGAAATCGCGACACGAGCGGTCGACGCATCGCCCTACAATCGCGATTACTTCCTGCGCGAATTCCAGAAGCGGGTAACGCGCACGCCGCGCAAGTACCAGGAGCTGAAGCGAATGGAACGCGCCATGCACTTCCTGGAGGCCGGCCTTTCGGTGGCGGCCGCCGCCGCGGAGGTCGGCTATTCCGATCCCTACTATTTCTCGCGCATGTTCAAGCGGACCCTGGGCCTTAGTCCGCGTGACCACCTGAACAAGGTTCGCCAGAGCCGCGATGGTGGCCTGATGCAGCTTGACGAACCCGAGCAAGCGCTGGCGCTGGCGGAGCAATACCCGATGCCAAATCCTGCGACGGCGCAGTCGAATTGACCAGGGTCTCGAGGGCCTCCCAAACCGCAACTGGCCTGGGAAGCCCTCGGATAGCGCTGGAATCGAGCGCCGTGAAACGCCGCTCCATCTAAAGGTGGAGACGTCGCATACCACGGCCGACGCCCCCTGCAGATTGGTACCTCACGCTTTGCGCTTGTTTGCGCCGATGAGCGCGTCGAGCATCTCGACTTCGGCGCCCGTCAGGTCCTTGAGCGGCGGGCGCACGGCGCCGGCCTTGAAGCCCTGCAGCCGCACGCCGGCCTTGACCGCCGAGACGGCATAGCCCTTGGCCCGGTTGCGGATGGCCATGAACGGATAGAAGAAGTCGTTGAGGATGCGTTCGCAGGTGGCGCGGTCACCGCCGCGAAGCGCTGCATAAAATTCGTTGGCAAGACCCGGCACGAAGTTGAAGACGGCAGACGAATAGGTGGTGAAGCCGGCGCCGAGATAGGCCTCGGCAAAAAGCTCGGCCGTCGGCATGCCGCCGAGATACATCAGCCGGCCGCCCATCTTGGCGGTGACCTGGCGCACCAGGCCGATGTCGCCGGTGCCGTCCTTGAAGCCGATCAGGTTCGGGCATTCGTCGCAGAGCCTTGCGAGCGTGTCTGCCTGCAGCACGGAATTGTCGCGGTTATAGACCATGACGCCGATGCCGACCGACTGGCAGATCTTCTTCACATGCGCGTAGAGCCCTTCCTGCGGCGCATCGATCAGATAGTGCGGCAGAAGCAATATGCCATCTGCCCCGACCTTTTCGACCGAGCGGGCGATGTCGATGGCGGTCTCGGTACCGTAACCGCAGCCCGACACGATTGCGGTCTCGCCCGACACTTCCTTGGCGGCAGCGACAATGCCGGGAATTTCATCCGGTTTCAGCGAGAAGAACTCGCCGGTCCCGCCGGCGGCAAACAGCACCGGCGCCTTGTAACCGGCCAGCCACTCCACATGGGCCCTGTAGCTGTCGGCCGCAAAGCGGCCCTCTTCGTCGAAATGGGTGACCGGAAACGAAAGGAGGCCTGAGCCAAGGGCGGCCTTGATCTGTTCAGGAGTCATCTTCTTTTAGTCCTCTGCGTGTTTTCAGAATGGAAAATCTTTGGGTACCGGCCGGATCCGCATCAACTCATCATATAACTCATATGATGAGCTTGCCGCCGGCCACGGCATCAGCGGGCCAGCCAGCCACCGTCTACATTGAGTATGGCGCCGTGAACGTAGTCGGCAGCACGCGACGACAGGAACACGGCGGCACCGGCGATGTCGTCAGGTCTGCCCCAGCGGTTGGCGGGGATGCGATCGAGAATGGCCTTGTTGCGATCAGCGTCGCCGCGGAGCGCCTCGGTGTTGTTGGTCTCGATGTAACCGGGCGCGATCGCGTTCACGTTGATGCCCTTGGACGCCCACTCGTTGGCAAGCAGTTTGGTGAGCCCCGAGACCCCGTGTTTGGACGCCGTATAGGATGGCACGCGGATACCGCCCTGGAAGGACAGCAGCGATGCGATGTTGACGATCTTTCCGGGCCGGCCCTTCGCCAGCAGCTCCTTGACGAAAGCCTGGCAGGTGAAGAAAAGCGCCTTCAGATTGACGTCGATGACGTCGTCCCAGTCGGCCTCGCTGAACTCCACCGCATCGGCGCGGCGAATGATGCCGGCATTGTTGACAAGAATGTCGTAGCCCCTTCCGGCAAAGACGTCGCGCGCAGCCATCGGATCGGCAAAGTCCAAGGCAAGCGGTGCGGCGATCCCGCCCGCGTTTGCGATGATTTCAAGTGTTTCATCGGGCGCCCGTCGCGCCGCGCAAGTTACCTCGGCGCCAGCCGCAGCAAGGCCAACGGCAATCGCCTGCCCAAGCCCGGTGTTTGCGCCGGTGACGAGCGCCTTATGTCCCTGAAGGGAAAAGGGATTTGTCACTTCAGATCCCCCGGTTGGACGAACTCCATGTCGGTATAGTCAACATTGTCGCCGGCCATTGCCCATATGAACGTGTAGGATCCGATGCCAGCGCCCGAGTGAATGGACCAGGGGGGAGAAATCGCGCCTTCCTCGTTGGAAATGAAGAGATGGCGCGTTTCCTGCGGTTCACCCATCAGGTGCAACACGCGGGATTTTTCGTCCATTCCGAAATAGAGATAGGCCTCCATACGGCGATCATGGACGTGCGCAGGCATGGTGTTCCACACCGAGCCATCTTCAAGCGTGGTGTAGCCGAGGACGAGCTGGCAGCTCTCCATGACCAGCGGGTGGATGAACTGGTTGATCGTGCGCTTGTTGGAGGTTTCGGTCGTGCCGAGTTTGACTTCCTTGCTGCCGGCAATGGTGACAAGCCGGGTGGGTAGGCTGCGGTGGGCCGGGCAGGAAGTGATGTAAAAGCGCCCCTCCCCGGAGAAGGTTACGGCCCCCGTACCCATTCCGAGATAGAGAACGTCGCCGCGCTTGAGCGTGTAGCTTTCCTTCTCGGTGGTGACGATGCCTGTTTCGCCGACATTGACGATACCCATCTCGCGCCGGTCAAGGAACGACGGCGTCTTGGTTTCTTCCACCTTGTCGAGCGTCAGTGGCTTGCCCGCGGGAACGGCGCCGCCCATCACGAAGCGATCGTAGTGGGTATAGATCAACCGGATCTCACCCGTCCGGAACATGTCCTGAGCCAGGAAATGCCTGCGGAGACCCGCCGTATCGAGTGTCTTTGCATAGTCCGGATTGACGGCTTGCCGCGTTTCAACGGTCAGCATGAAACTCCTCCTTCGGTGATTGCGACCAACATATAATATGTGTTATGCGTATTTGTATGATATGTCTGACAAGGTCAATAGGCAAGCGCCAACCTTGTCTTTGTCTGCGGTGTCTGAAGGGGGCTTGGAATGGACCGTCTGCTCATTACCGGCGCGGCGGGTCAGCTTGGGCGCGTGATGCGCACAAAGCTCGCCGGGCTTGCTGACACGGTCCGGCTTGCAGATCGTGCAGGTCTAGGCACCCCGGCTGACCATGAGGAGCTCGTCCAATGCGATCTTGCCGACGCTCAAGCGGTGAGCGCCATGGTCGCCGGCTGCGACGGTATCCTCCATCTTGGCGGGGCGTCGACCGAAGGGCCGTTTGAGGGGATCGTGCGCGGAAACATCTCCGGTCTTTACAATCTCTTCGAGGCCGCCCGCGCCAATGGCCGCCCGCGCATCGTCTTTGCCAGTTCCAACCATACGATCGGCTGTTATCCGCAAGCCGAACGGCTCGGTCCGGATGTTCCGTTCCGCCCGGATGGACTCTATGGGGTCTCAAAATGCTTCGGCGAGGCGCTTGCCCGCATGTATTTCGAGAAGTTCGGGCAGGAAACGGCGCTGGTTCGCATCGGCTCCTGTACGCCAGAGCCAACGAACCACCGGATGTTATCGACCTGGCTTTCTCATGAAGACTTCGCGTCGCTTATCGAGGCGGTCTTCCGCGTACCGGTTTTGGGCTGCCCCGTCATCTGGGGCGCATCTGCGAACGATGCCGGGTGGTGGGACAACACCCATCTTGGCTGGCTCGGCTGGAAACCCAGGGATAATGCCGAACATTTCCGGGCGGGTGTCGCGGAGGCCGTGCCGCAGCCTGGCTCCGACAAATCCATGGCCCGCTTTCAGGGCGGTGCCTATGTCGACAATCCGATCTTTAAGGAGTGATGGATGACTTTCGAACCGCATGGCAAACATCTGGTCGCAGGCGAATGGATCGCAACTGCGCAGAAATTTACGAGCGAACCGGCAAGTGGCCCTGCCTTTGAATTCTCCGTCGGAACGGTGGAACTGGTTGATCAGGCGGCAAGAGCCGCAGAGGACGCCGTCTGGACCTATGGCCACTCCACTCGGGAGGAGCGCGCAGCCTTCCTCGAAACCGTCGCCGACGAGATAGAGGCGCGCGGGGCGGCGATCACCGAGATCGGGAGTTCGGAAACCGGGCTGCCAGCCGCCCGGCTCGAGGGCGAGCGTGCCCGAACCACCAGCCAACTTCGGCTGTTTGCCGCCCACATTCGCAAGGGCGAGTACCTCGACAGGCGACGCGACGAGGCCTTGCCGGAGCGCAAACCCCTGCCCCGCCCCGACATTCGCCTGATCCAGCGCCCGATCGGTCCTGTTGCCGTCTTCGGCGCCTCCAACTTTCCGTTGGCGTTTTCGACCATGGGCGGTGATACCGCCTCGGCTCTTGCCGCAGGCTGCCCCGTCATCGTCAAGGGCCACTCGGCACATCCGGGGACCGGCGAGATCGTCGCTGAGGCAGCGCTGGCCGCGGTCAAGGCGCACGGATTGCACCCGGGCGTCTTTTCGTTGATCCAGGGCGGGCGCCGCGATGTTGGAACCGGGCTCGTAACCCATCCGTTGATCAAGGCGGTCGGCTTCATCGGCTCTCTGGCAGGTGGACGGGCACTGTTTGATCTGTGCGCAGGACGACCGGAACCCATCCCCTTCTTCGGCGAACTCGGCTCGGTGAACCCGATGTTCCTCCTGCCCGACGCGATCACGGCGCGCGGCGAGGAGATCGCCAAGGGGTGGGCAGGTTCGCTTACCATGGGCGCCGGGCAGTTTTGCACCAATCCGGGTATCGCGGTGATCCTTGCCGAGCAGACCCCCGCCTTCGCGCAAGCCGCTCGCGCCGCGCTTTTAGACGTTGCACCGCAGGTGATGCTCACCAACGGCATTGCCAGAGCCTACCGCGACGGGCGTGACCGCATCACGGCGGGAGTTGGCGTCCGCCATATCCTCGGCTCAGATTGCGAGAACCGCGATGCAACGCCCAATCTCTTTCTCGTTGCGGCTCGGGATTGGCTCGGCAATCACGCCCTTTCAGAGGAGGTTTTCGGGCCACTCGGCCTGATCGTCACGGTCGAGAATCCCGAAGAGATGATTGAGGTCGCGAATTGCTTCGCAGGACAGTTGACAGCAACCCTCCATCTTGACGCGGGCGACACCGATCTCGCTCGCAAGCTCATGGTGATCCTTGAACGCAAGGCGGGCCGTATCCTGGTCAACGGCTATCCGACAGGCGTCGAGGTCTGCGATGCGATGGTTCACGGTGGCCCGTACCCGGCCTCGACCAACTTCGGCGCAAGCTCGGTCGGAACCATGGCCATTCGGCGGTTTCTAAGACCCGTTTCCTATCAGAACATTCCTGAACGGCTGATGCCTCGGGATCTGAGGTCGGCATAGCGACGGATTGCGCCATCACCCCTTGATAGCGTATCCACAAACGAACCGACAGTGATCTTGGAAACGGCCTATTGCATGATGACAGCGACGACTTCCGATCCCTCCGCCTCCCAGGGCAAGACGCTCGTGGCGCAGGTTGCGGATGCTCTTCGTTCCCAGATATCCAAGGGGCGTTACAATCCTGGAGACCGCCTGCCGTCTGAATCAAAGCTCACCCAGGAATTCGGCGTGAGCCGCACAGTGGTGCGCGAGGCGATTGCGGCCCTGCGCTCCGACGGCCTGGTTGAGCCCCGGCAAGGAGCGGGCGTTTTCCTTTTGGAGCAGGCTGCGTCCGTGCGGCGGCCGTTTCAACAGGTCGACCTCACGCGGGTGTCGTCGCTGATCGAAATGCTGGAGCTTAGAACCGCAGTCGAGGGCGACGCAGCGGCACTTGCGGCCCTTCGCCGCTCGCCCGGTCAGGAAGGCAAGCTCATCGAAGCCTTTGACGCCTTCAGGGCCTGCGCGGCTGCAGGGAAACCGACCGCGGAGGCCGATTTCGCCTTCCACGTCGCGATCGCCGAGGCAACCAACAATCCGCGCTTTGGCGAGTTCCTTAGGGCGCTTGGACCGGCTCTCATCCCCCGTCGCGCCATCGCGGATAACGGCGAGGAGGCTGTTCTTGCCTCCAACGAACTCAGCCGTCTCGTAGACGAACACGAGGCAATTCTCCTGGCCATACAGAACGGCGACGAGGATGCAGCACGCGCGGCCATGCGCAACCACCTCAAGAATAGCCAGATACGCTATCGCGCCATGTTGCGCACTACGCGCTAAGGACGCGAACCCGCGGCCGCCCTTGCAAACGAACAGATAACGGCTAACATGCCAGACAGGTTCGAAACAGGCGGAGTGGAAATGGAAGCCGAAAACAATCACGTTCGCGGCACGTCGCTGGCGGCAAAGATCAGCACAGCACTACGCCGCGAGCTGATGGAGGGTGTTTTCCGTCCCGGCGACAGGCTTCCAAGCGAAAGCGCGCTGACCAAAGAGTATTCGGTCAGTCGCACGGTCGTGCGTGAAGCTATCGCAATCCTGCGGGCTGACGGTCTGGTCGAGGCGCGCAAGGGCGCCGGCATCTTTGCGCTGGAAATCCAACAGGACAAGAACCAGCCCTTCAAGGATCTAACGACCCAACGGATTTCATCGGTGATCGAACTGCTCGAACTCAGAACGGTTTTCGAGGTGGAATCTGCAGGACTTGCGGCATCTCGCCGTTCAGCGGCACAGATCGAGGCGATCCTTGAGGCCCATCACCACGTGGGTGAATGCTTGGCGACCGGGTCGCCCACGCGAGACGCAGATTTCGAGCTTCACCTTGCAATTGCCGAGGCCACACAGAACAGACGGTTCCCGGAGTTTCTTCAGCTGATCCGTTCGGGTATCATTCCCCGCGGCGAACTACAGGGATCGGCGCCCGGATCGCGTCCGAAAGACTATAATCTGCACCTTCAGGAGGAGCACGGCCAGATCGTCGACGCGATCATCGAGGGGAACGCCGAGGCCGCACGCGAACGCATGCGCGCCCACCTTCGGGGGAGCCTGGAACGCTACAAGGTGCTTTTGCGGTCGCGCACCACGGCAACCGAAGAAAATTGAGCGACACCGTAGTTGTCATACAAGTACAAGAACATGTATGGTGATGATGTTATACAACATCATCGAGGTTTACATGGCTCTCCCCACCTTCCCCGCAGTATCGTCGGACGCGGGTGTCACCCGTCAGGTCCTGTCCGATTCCCCGGATCTCATGGTCGTGTCTTTTCGTTTCGAATCCGGCGCCAAAGGCAGGTTGCACCGCCATCCGCATGTGCAATCCACCTATGTGGCACGCGGCCGCTTCCGCTTCTTCCGCAATGGTGAAACCTATGATTTGCAGGCTGGCGATAGTCTCGTCATTCCAGGCGGCGCCGAGCACGGGTGCCAGTGCCTTGAGGCGGGCGAGCTCATCGACTGCTTTTCCCCCCGTCGCGATGACTTCCTATGAGCGGTTTGGCTTGACAGCATGATAAGCCTGTGACAGGTTCGCTGAAGTTGTCATACAGGATATAGGAGCCTGTACCGCCTTTATTGGCGAATGACACACGGAGGAACCATGTCATTACGCCGCATCCGCATCTATGGCGCGGCCGGACAGATCGGGACCATCGCGGTCACGCTGCTCGGCCTGCTTCTCCTGACCTTTTTCATCGGCCGGCTGATGCCAGCCGATCCCGTCCGCGCCATTGTCGGAGAAGATGCGACCCGGGAGACCTATGAGCAAGTCTACCGCTCGCTGGGTCTCGACCGGCCGCTCTGGGAACAGTTCTTCTATTATCTGGGAGACGTCTTCACCGGCAATTTCGGTACCTCCATTCGCACCGGCCAGCCTGTTATTCAGGATATCCTGCATGTGATGCCTGCGACGATCGAGCTTGCCACCTTCGCGATCCTCATCGGCGCGGGGCTTGGCGTTCCGCTCGGCGTCCTTGCCGCCGTCAACAAGGATCGCTGGCCGGACCATGTCGTGCGCGTTTTCAGCCTCTTTGGCCATTCCATGCCGATCTTCTGGACGGGCATGATCGCGCTGATCGTCTTCTACGCCCATTTCGGCCTCGTCGGCGGCAGCGGGCGGATGGATCAGTACTATATCGGGCTCGTCGAGGAGCGCACCGGCTTCCTCTTGATCGACAGCCTGATGGCGGGCGAGATGGATGTCTTCTGGTCGGCGGTCAATCACATCATCCTGCCGGCTGCCCTGCTCGGCTATTCCTCATCCGCCTACATCACGCGCATGACGCGCAGTTTCATGCTTGATCAGCTAGGTCAGGAATACGTAACGACGGCGCGCGTGAAGGGTCTTTCGCGCAGCCAAACGATCTGGCAGCACGCCTTCATCAACATCCGTGTCCAGCTGGTGACCATCATCGCGCTTGCCTACGGATCCTTGCTCGAAGGAGCAGTGCTGATCGAGACGGTCTTTGCTTGGCCAGGCTTTGGCCAATATCTCACCAGTAATCTCATTACCGGCGACATGAACGCCGTCATGACCTGCGTGCTGATTGTCGGCATCATCTTCATCGGACTGAACCTCCTGTCCGACGTTCTCTACCGCATCTTCGACCCGAGGACACGCTGATGGACACACGCGTTCAACCCACTTTCCGTCTGCCGGCACCGCTTCAGTCCGTGAAGAACATCGTACTTTTCCTTCTGAAGAGCCCGACGTCGACCTTCGGGCTCGCTGTTCTGGCACTGCTTGTCCTCATTGCTGCCCTCGCACCGCTGATCGCGACCCACGACCCCTATGCGCAGGACCTTGCCAACACCTTGCAGGCCCCAGGCAACGGCCACGTTTTCGGAACCGATGAGCTTGGCCGCGACATCTTCAGCCGGTTGGTCTTCGGCGCGCGCATCACGCTCACGATCATCTTCCTCGTCTCGATCGTCGTCGGCCCGATCGGTCTCGTCATCGGCACGACTGCCGGCTACCTCGGCGGCAAGGTCGATACTGTGATGATGCGCATCACCGACATTTTCCTGTCGTTCCCGAGCCTCATTCTCTCGCTCGCCTTCGTCGCGGCACTCGGGCCGAGCCTCAACAACGCGATCATCGCGATCGCGCTGACCTCCTGGCCGCCCATCGCACGGCTGGCGCGCGCGGAGGCGATGACATTCCGCAAGGCGGACTACATCTCGGCAGCGCGACTGCAGGGAGCCTCCGCGACCCGCATCATCTTCAAGTCGATCATGCCGATGTGCCTGCCTTCGGTCCTCATCCGGCTGACGTTGAACATGGCCACCGTCATCCTGACCGCCGCCGGCCTCGGTTTCCTCGGGCTGGGCGCACAACCTCCGCTTCCGGAATGGGGCGCGATGATCGCGACTGGCCGCAAGTACATGCTGGACAGCTGGTGGCTCGTTACCTTCCCGGGCATCTCCATCCTTTCCGTCAGCCTCGCATTCAATCTGCTCGGAGATGGCCTGCGCGACGCGCTCGACCCCAAGCAGATGAACCGGAGATAGCCCCCATGGAAAAGACCATTCTCGAGGTCGAGAACTTGCGCATCCGCTATGGCGGTGCTCCGGCAGATGCGGTGCGCGGCGTCTCCTTCACCCTTGGGCGCGAGCGTCTCGGGATCGTCGGTGAAAGCGGTTCCGGCAAGTCTACGGTCGGACGCGCGCTGCTGCGCCTGCTGCCCGGCGCAACGATCACCGCCGACCGGCTTCGCTTTGCCGAACTCGATCTGCCGTCGCTCTCCGAAAAGGAGATGCTGAAGGTCCGCGGAAGGCGCATGTCGATGATCCTGCAGGATCCGAAGTTCTCGCTGAACCCTATCCGCCGCGTCGGCGACCAGGTGGCGGAAACCTATCTGCGGCACTTCAGGTGCTCGAAGACCGAGGCGCGCGACAAGGCCCTTGCCATGCTTGAAGCGGTGAAGATCCGCGACCCGCAGCGCGTCTACGATCAATACCCGCACGAGATATCCGGTGGCATGGGCCAGCGTGTCATGATCGCGATGATGCTGCTTGCCGACCCGGACCTCGTGATCGCCGACGAACCGACTTCCGCGCTTGATGTTACGGTGCGGCTGCAGGTGCTGAATATTCTTGACGGTCTGGTTCGGGATCGCGGCATCGGCCTCATCATGATAAGCCACGACTTGAATCTCGTACGTAACTTCTGCGACCGCGTCCTGATCATGTACGCCGGTCTCATCGTTGAAACCCTGGCGGCTGCGGACCTCGACAAGGCGAAGCATCCCTACACGCGCGGCTTGCTCGCAGCACAGCCGAGGA
Organism: Ensifer sp. B1-9; assembly: GCF_050474445.1. Classification (NCBI taxonomy): domain Bacteria; kingdom Pseudomonadati; phylum Pseudomonadota; class Alphaproteobacteria; order Hyphomicrobiales; family Rhizobiaceae; genus Ensifer; species Ensifer sp. B1-9. The sequence continues at coordinate 28,680 of NZ_JBCHVG010000025.1, read as the reverse complement.
TCGGCGGCGGGCGCGCCCCGCTTGCCGTGCTCGATCGCCGTCCTGAATGGCTGGAGGAAATTGCCTGATGTCCGTTTCAGTCGAATGCCGCGATCTCGCTATAACCTTCGGCGCGGGCCCAACGGCCGTCAAGGTTCTTCCCGGCGTCACCTTCTCGGTGCAACCGGGCGAGTGTTTCGGGCTCGTTGGCGAAAGCGGCTCGGGCAAATCCACGGTCCTGCGTTGCGTTTCGATGCTTACAGACATTTGGACCGGCGACATTCTCATTGGCGGAAAGCCGGTGCGCGACATGCCGCTCATCGACCGCTGCCGCATGCTGCAGATGGTGTTCCAGGACCCCTATGGCTCGCTACATCCGCGTCAGTCGGTACGCACCGTCCTCAACGAGCCGCTCGTGATCCACAAGCTTGGCGACCGTGAGGAACGCATGCGCAAGGTGATCACCGATGTCGGCCTGCCGGTCTCGTTTCTCGACCGTTTCCCTCACCAGCTCTCCGGCGGTCAGAGACAGCGCGTTGCCATCGCCCGCGCCCTGATCCTCGAGCCGTCGCTGTTGCTGCTCGACGAGCCGACCTCGGCGCTCGATGTCTCAGTGCAGGCGGAAATCCTCAACCTGCTTCAGCGCCTGAGGGACGAACGTGGCTTCACCTACATCATGGTGACGCACGACCTCGCCGTGGTCGACCATATGTGCGACCGCTTTGCCGTCATGCTCCATGGCGAAATCACCGAAGTTCTGCCGCGCGAGGCGATCCCCGGAAACTGCGCGACCCATCCCTATGCGCGAGAACTGATCGGCGCCTCGCTGGAATACGAGGGCGCGCACTGAGGTCCCGCCTCTCAAGACCGCTCTTCCCAGCTTACGGTCCAGGACAAGGTTTCTCCCCCGACTTGCCCGGCCCAGTGCCGGGCATTTCTTTGCGGCAAGGAGACTGAGTTTTGAAGCGAATTGGCAGGGCATCAGGACGTCCCTCGCCGAACGGACGCCACGTACCCGGCAAAGCGCGCACCACATCCGCAAAGCTTAGCCTTGTCGCTCTCCTCGCAATGCGTTCGATCGTCGATGGGATCGATACCGGGTCAATGGCGATGGCTGCGCTTGCCCGCAGGTCACGGACCAACTTCCACCCCGACTACTTCACACCGTTGCTGGCGAGGCGGTCACGCTTGTACGTTCCGGGCCTTGCGGTGTCTGACAGGCACCGCCGCAACGGCGTTGTCCGGCATGTGAAACCTGCACCGCTCCCAACAGCAAAAGGCGCGCCGGGCGACGCGCCTTTTCAAATTCGCTGAAAGCAAAGCCTGGGGTTACCGTTCCTTCTTCACCCCTTCGAAACGCGACAGCCAGGGGCTAACGATCATCCCCTTCACGTCGCTTCGGAAGGCTGCTGTGTCGACGACTTCCGAGAACGGCTGGATCGACATGACAATCTCGTCCATGTAGGTCTGTACGCCTTCATAGAGCTTGATCTGCTTGGCGGTGTCGCGCTCGACCAGCGCCTCCTCGATCATCTTGTTCAGCTTCTCGTCAAAGAAGCTGGTGCGCCAACTCTGATAGTTGGTGAGCTTCGCGTCATCGGAATTGTTCGGGTTATAGGCAACGGACCTGAGATTGTTGTCCGGGTGCGGCTGCTGGCCGCCGCCGCCGCGACCGAGCAACAGTTCGAACTTCCGTTCGCGCATGGCACCGTAGATCTGATCGCCCGAACCGCTGATGAGCTCGGCCTGAATTCCGGCCTGGCCGAGCGTGTTCTGGATGGCGGTCGCCGCCTTCATGAAGGGGTCTTCGGAAAGGACGCGCAAGGTGGTCTTGAAGCCGTGCGGATAGCCCGCCTCTGCAAGCAGGGCCTTGGCCTTCGCAACATCCAGCTTGTAGCCTTCGTCCGGCAAGGTGCCAAGCACACCCGTCGACAGCGGCCGCTGGTGCAGCTTGCCGTAATAGGGCATCACTGCCTTGTCGAGGCCTTCGTAGTCGATGAGATAGCGCAGCGCCTCGCGAACCTTCTTGTTGGCGAACCGTTCGTCCTTCATCGAGACGCTGAGATAGTAGAAACCCGATCCAGGCGTCGATCTGATCGTGATCGCCTTGTCGGCTTCCAGCGATTTCAGATCCGGCGCCTGAAGTGAATAGGCAACGTCGATGTCGCCCTTTTCCAGAAGCAGGCGCTGCGACTGCGATTCCGGCAAGTGGCGAAGCAGCACGCGTTTCATGCCAGGGGCTTCGCCCCAGTATTCGCCGTTGCGGGTTAGGATGATGAATTCGTTCGATTTCCACTGCGTCAGCGTGAACGGACCGGAGCCGGCGGAGTTGAGCGTCAACCATGCCGCCCCGAGGTCGCCGTCCTTTTCGTTCTCAAGCGCCGCCTTGCTGTCGATGATCGAACCCGGACCGTTTTGCGCGAGGATCATCAGGATCAGGTTCGGGTCGTCGGCTTTCGGCAGATGCAGCACGAAGGTGCGATCGTCTTCGACGGCGAACAGCTTATCGGCCGCCTCGAGCGTAAAGCCGCGGGTCTTCAGGAACGACGATTGCGCCAGATTGCGCGCGAGCAGACGCTTCAGGCTCCAGGCGACATCTTCGGCTGTGACCGGATTGCCGGAGGCAAATTTGGCGTCGCTGCGTAGATGGAAGCGGATAGACATGCGGTCGTCTGCCACTTCCCAGCGTTCTGCCAATCGCGGCTGAACGCTGCGGTCCTCAGGCGAGAGGACGACCAGCGTGTCATAGATGTTGTTCAGCACCTGGACCGTCTCGCGGCCGGTGATGGCAGCCGGGTCGAGGGTGAGGATGTTACTCATCGTCGTCGCGACGACGAGTTGATCCTCCGGCGTTTCGGCCAGGACGATATGAGGCATCGTGGCGACGAGAAGCGCACCAAATGCGACCGTTGCTAAAAAGTGTTTCATGCTTCCTCCTTTGCGGCCGTCCACGCGGGATCCGACCTTCCTATCACAAGATGCGCCGGCCTGTTCCTCCACAGGCGAAGGCCAGATCAGCCAAGAATTTCGCCGACGGGAGCCGCGAGCGCCCGGCCGATCGCCGCCGTATCCACCGCCTCGAGATGAACGCCATCGGTCGTGGACGCCCGCGTCACCGAGCCGGCATCAAAGAACCGGTGGCCGAGCTCATCCGCGAGCTTGCGGTAAAGCGGAGACAGCCGTTCGGATTCGGCCACGCTGCGACCCGCCGACGTGTTTCCATCGGGACCGGACGAACAGGGGGGCGGCGCTACTATCAGAAGCTTGGGTATTGCCGCCTTCGGCTTGTAGGGAAAGGTCTCGATGATCTGCGCCAGCCGGCGCATGCCGGAAACGGCTCCCTCTGCCCGCCCGCCATGGACAGGCTTGATGTCGTTGGTACCAAGCATGATGATAACGAGGTCGAGCGGCATGTGACTGGCGAGCGCCACCTCCAACGCCTTGGCGCCGTTGCGGCATGCCGGGCCCGCATGGTCGTCGTAGCAGGTGGTGCGGCCCCCGAGTCCTTCCGAAATGACCCTTGCCCGGCCGCCGAGTGTTTCGCCGAGAACTTCTGGCCAGCGCCCTTCCGGCGGATGGCGCAGGCCCGTCGCCGGGTCGGCGCCCCAGGTCAGGCTGTCTCCGAAGGCAAGAACGGTCTTCATCACCACTTCCCTGCCCGTCAGCGCACGCGATTGTTTTCGATGAAATTGAAGTCGATATCCTCGCCGAGACCGGCTCGATCCGGCACGTGTACATAACCCTCGTGGTCCATGGGGTCGGACAGCGACTTCAGGTAGTCGTGCCCATCGTCATATTCGAGGAACGGGTGCAGCAGGCCACGCTCGTACCAGCGGCAGTTCTTGGTGGCGGCCACAACGTGCAGGTTCATGGCGGTGTTGCCATGCACTTCGCACTCCATGCCGAAGGCCTCGGCAAGGTTCATCGTCTTCAGTGCCGGGGTGATACCGCCGACATCATTGACGCCGGTGCGCAGGATGTCGCAGGCGCCGGCTTTGATCCACTCGGCGCGATGCCAATGCTTACCGGCTGCACTTTCCGGGCCGACCACGGGAATATCGAGATTATCTGCGAGCCACTTATAGGACGAAAGCGACTGCTCATCCATCGGTTCTTCGATCCAGTCGAAGCCAAGTTTTTCGAGCCCGCGCCCAAGTTCAAGCGCGTCTGTTCTAGAGTACCAATGGAAGGCATCGATCATCAGGTGGATATCCGGTCCGACCGCCTCGCGCACGGCCGCACATGCCTTGATGTCCATCTTTACATCGGGAGCCCAGCTCACCGGGGGCATCCAGGTGTGCAGCTTGATACCCTTGTAGCCGCGCTTGACCAGCGCTTCGGCGAAACGTCCATAGTCCTCGGGTGTTGCAAGACCACCCTCAAGTTCGTCCCCGCACATGATCGAGCCGTAGGCGAGCACCTTGTCGCGGTATCCTCCGATCAACTTGTATACAGGTTGTTTCAGGGTTCGCCCTGCAAGGTCCCACAGCGCGCAATCGACCACGGCAAGGGTGCGATCGGTGAGCTGCGCTGCTGAGCCGCGTTGCCAGTGCGCGAGGTCCTGCCAAAGCCGTTCGCGATCGCGATGGTCCTCTCCGATCAGGACCTTTTTCACAAATTTGTCGATAACATGCGGCCGGACGATTTCTGGCGCTGTGAAGGAATGACCCTCGTGTCCGTCTTCTGTGCGGATGGTCAGCAACGCCTGCTCGACCTGATGCGGCGGACCTGGATGCGCGTGACCAGCACTATCCGAGTGGCGGCGTGTGGTCGTGCGGAAAACCCGCACTTCGGCGTCGGTGATGATCATTGGTCCTCCGATATGCGAAATACGCGATTTAGTCGCGCCAACTTGTCTTATGTGAATTTACACAGATATCAGCCATGTTGTCAAATATGTATGACAGATTGCGCAAAATGCCTGATAGCCCACAGAATGCCTCCTGCTCTAAGGCAGGATGCCGTCTTTGCCGGGTCCCGAACAGATCCGACGTGTTGCAGCCTCTGCTTGTTGGCCATCATCTTTTGAAAAGAGGCCAGCGTTCTCGTCTGGACAGCACGCCAATCGAGGCCGCAAACAGGGCTTCGAACCCACTTCCCCTCCCGCGCCAGTGTTCGCCACGACCAAGGTGATTGGCCTCCAGGCCGTAGCGCGGCGCTATTGCAGTCACCGCCACACCCGGGCTCACCTCTCAGTTACGATTCTCGCCTTGACGTCGTCGGCCATTCACGATGAGCCTCACGACGGCGCCGCCGGGTCGTGAGAACCTCCAATGTAGTCTCCATGGAGAAGCTCTTTCCCGCTTGTCGATGGAACGTCGATCACAGACCAGCCGGCTGCGGGAATGTGGGAGCGCAACACTGATTACGGTGTCCTTGAATTGACCAACTCTAAAACTCGAAGCGAAATCATCCCGGGAGTGGAATGGCGGCCTCAAACGTGCGGGGCCGGGTCCGTCCATCTTTTTGACCCAGAACGTGAACGTCTCGGGAACAAGGTGACTACGTAATTGGAGAAGAGCATCTGCGCTCCAAAAGGCGCCAACTTCCTCGGCCGTCAACCGATGTTTCAAGCATCCCGGTTACAGGGCATGGACGAATTTCGCGCTGACGTCTCGCGTCGCGGAGGGGAGAATCCTATTCGTGCCAAGCCATCGCAGCGTTCATTGCTATCAGAGCCCCACTCAAAACCGCTGCGACCCACATCGCGACGGCAATGTATCGCCATGCCCCAAGCGAATGGGCCGCAGGTAGACGACGGAGGGCACGGTAGATATGGCCGCCGTCCGACACATTGCGCAGGTTCAACGACAGCAAGGCCAGGGCGACCTGACCAATGCAATTGACGACAATCGAAACCCAAATCAGCCCGCGCGCGTCGGTCGAAACGAACAATAGTGCACCCAAAGCCGTCAGGAACAACGCGGCATGGAAGAGCGGGCCTCCCGCGGCCACGACCAGTCGCTCGTTGTGCGTTGCCTCGTCCCAGGAAACGGCCGTGGCCGGAACCTGGGGTTCGCCCTTTTCACCCGCATAAGCGACCATGCCGCCTAAGGGCAACCAGCCGACCACGAAGCGGATGGCTCCTTCCCGCACAAAAACGGGGGGTCCACCGCCTAATTGCAAGCGCGTCGGAAGGATTCTTGTAAACCATTTCGCAGCACAGAAATGTCCCAGCTCGTGCACTACTGTTCCCACAAACAAGCACATCGCCAAGCATACTATAAACACCAGCAATATTTCGGAAAAGCTCATGGCCCCAACGTCCGACGTCAATTGCGACCTGACTAGTGGTGATATGTTAACGAAATGGCACTGGAAGAAAGGCAGCGTGATTTGTGGCTGACCAGCGAGCCGATTGGCACCAAGAATACGGCAGCGTGAGTTCAGCGGCGTCAAGCCCGGTGCGGAAATTGTCTCGATAACTTCGCCTTGAACTCAGCCGCCGGCCTCGACTCGGCCCCCGGCTCGTCTTGAAGCGTGAAGGAAATCCAGAAGGGTTTACCGCTGCCCGACACCGCGTGCTGCACGGCCTCGGCTTCCGCCACGAGGCTCAGCGTTTCTCCAAGCCAGACATCGACATGCGGGGCGAGCTCCTCCACCAAGACTCCGAGATAATCCTGTACCAGATCCGGTCTGAACAGTTGCGGCTCATAGGAGCCAAAGCTCGGCGGCAGCGATCCAGCGACGAGTACCTTTCGATCCTTCGCACTGTCGGCGGCCTCGCGTGCCAGGCGGCCGGCAAGAGCAACCAGCCGGCGGCCATCGGTGCGAAATCGTTCCTCGCCGATGTGAAACGGCACCAGCGCATAACTGTTCGTGGTAACGACGTCCGCCCCTGCGGTGATGAATTCCTCATGCACGCGCCTGACGATCTCAGGCCTTTCCATCAGCGCGAGCGCCGACCATTCCGGCTCGTCACGGTTGCGGAATAGGCCGGTAAGGATCGCCGTGAGTAAACTTGTGCGAGAGCCCGAGATTACACAAGAGAGATCAATAAACGCCGGATCTCACCAGTAGCTAGACAACTGCTCGTCCTCGTATGCAACCGATGGGATGAAAAGGACTCGCCGCCCACTACTGAAATCATTAGTGCCGCGCGTCTTCTCCACGGCACAGGTGTGCTGTGGCTTGCGGCATTTCACTTTCCGGCACATACGCTATAGACGCTTTGGAATTCAGGGCGATGTCGTTGGTTCGTGCCTTCGAATAACGTACCCTTAAAGGAACACGCTGGATCGACGGGGCTGCGATGGGTCAGAAAGCGGACGCGACGAAACCTGCCCGAACGCGCTCTGGACCTGTTCTGGCGCGCGAACGAGAGGTCGCGAAAACCGAAGCGATCAACGCTCTTCTCACCCGGCCAATTGCGGTCCTTCCGGCGAATATTGGCGACCCGGTCAGACCCTTTGCGCTCGGGCTCTGGAATGACATTCGCCCGCTGTTGAAACCGGACATCAGCGTCTCGGCTCTTCGCAGGGCGATGGCAACCTATGTGCACTCACGGAGCTATCAGATCGCTGTGGCGCGGGCCGGGTCGGTCCGCCATAACATCAATGGCGAGCCGGTCGAGCGTGTCTCGGAGGCCGACCGGTTGAATGCGCTCCGGAAGTATGAAGGCTTCCAGGCCCGCTATAGATCCAGCAAACCAACGTCGACATCGCCCGCCCAACCGACAAAGACAGAGGCGATCCAGACCGCCCTTCTGAGAAGGAAGGAAAACCCGCGCTAGGCAGATAGCCACGTCTGTTTACTTCGCAGCTTCGCCCCCGACAGCGACCGCCGCTTTCTGAGACCGATCCATCATGAAAATGAATGGGCTCCTTAAGGTCTGAACCCCCGCTTTATTGCGAACGTGCCAGGCGTCACCGCACACGCACACCGTCTGTGTTGAATAAGAAGCTCCGCACGGGGGGAAACTCGAGCCTGATCCGGTCCCCGCTTGCAGGCTGCAGATCTCCCCGGCTCTCGATAGTAACGACCTGTCCTTCGGCAAGTCGGCAATAGATGTAACAGGTCCCGCCGAGATATTCGCTGAACTCGACGACGGCGGGCAGACCGTCCACACCCTCGGTCGAAATCTGAATGTGCTCCGGCCGTATTCCGAAGGTCAGCGGCGTTCTATCGGCGAGCGTCGCCTGAAGCGCCGGTGCAGGCAACGGCGCGTCCCCGACGCGGACAACTCCCTCGCTCCATGTCCCTTCCAGCAGGTTCATGCGCGGCGAGCCGATGAACCCGGCGACAAATGTGTTCGCGGGGTCTTCGTAGACTTGCCGCGGCGTGCCGACCTGCTCGATGCGGCCATCGCGCAGGATGACGATGCGATCGGCAAGGGTCATGGCCTCAGTCTGGTCGTGCGTCACGTAGACCATCGTGTTGCCGAGGTCCCTATGCAGCCGGGCAATCTCTATACGCATCGAAACGCGCAGTTCAGCGTCGAGATTGGACAGGGGCTCGTCGAATAGGAAGACATCCGGCTTGCGAACGATGGCTCGACCGATCGCGACACGCTGCCGTTGGCCGCCGGAAAGCTGGCCTGGCCGCCGGTCCAGTAGATGCTCGATCTTCAGGATCGCGGAGGCTTGGCCAACACGGCGATTGATTTCCGCCGCGTCGGTGCGCGACATCTTCAGGCCGAAGGCCAGATTGTCGCGCACCGTCATGTGTGGATAAAGCGCATATGACTGGAAGACCATGGCGATGCCGCGGTCCGAGGGGTCGAGATCGGTGACGTCGCGGCCCTTAATGGCAACTTCGCCGTCAGTCACCTCCTCCAGCCCCGCGATCATGCGCAAGAGCGTGGATTTCCCGCAACCGGAAGGCCCAACAAAGACGACGAACTCGCCCTCGCCGATCGTCAGGTCGACACCGTGGATGACCGCGAGGCTGCCATAGCTCTTGCGCACATCCGTGAGGGTCAGGCTTGTGGGTCGTGCTTCCTTCGTCATGAGTCCGTCCTAGTTTCCGGCCTGCAGCCAGACGAGCATGCTGCCCGGCGCGCGGTTGTCCCAGAGATGATAGGGCACCAACCGCAGGGAGGCCGGCTTGCGCTCGGCAGGCGCCGCGCGGTAGAGCGCCTCGCCCCATGAGCAGGCATCTTCCCGCTCGACAGCGAGATCAACTGCGATCGCTCCGTTGAGGTCGTGCAGCACGTCGATGCGAGTCTGCGGCAGCGTCTGAGGGACAATGATCGCATTCAGATCGCTGCCGTTGTCGACTTCCTCTGCGCAATAGACCAGTGGTCCGCGCATCAGCGCAACGCGTCCGACATCCTGCCGGACCTTCGGATTGGCATATTGCGGCCGCAGGGAGAGCGGCAAGAACAGGGCCACCCTGTCGCCATCGGTCCATTCGCGCTCGATGCGGGCATAGCCGTCGGCCGCGATCGTCCGGAGATCCATCATTTGCCCGTTAACGCTGAGCGTCGCGCCCTCGGCCCATTGAGGAATGCGCAGCGAAAGCGCAAAGCGCGCCGGGGCTGCAACATCAAGGTTGAAGGCGATACTTCCCTCCCACGGATAATTCGTGGTTTGCTTCAAAGACAGATCGGCGCCGTTGGCGAGTGTGCAGCGCAAGGTGCTTTCGCCATAGAGATGCACGGCGATCTCGTCATCGGCCACTGCATACATGTAGGAACCAATCGACGTGACGAGCCGAGCGATGTTTGGCGGGCAGCAGGGGCAATGGTGCCACTTCCAACGGTGATGCTTGCCTGCCGATTCCAGCGGATTGTCGTAGAAGAAGGTTTTTCCGTCGATGGAAAGGCCTGGCAGGGCGCCGTTGTAGAGCGCCTGCTCCATGATGTCTGAATAGCGCCGGTCCGGCCCGCGACCGAGCATCCGGTTCGCCCAGAAAACCAGCCCCACCGACGCGCAGGTCTCGGCATAGGCCGTTTCATTCGGCAGGTCGTAATAATCAGTGAAACCCTCGTTGGAAGCGGCCGGGCCGATCCCGCCGGTGATGTACATTTGCTTGGTGACGACGTCATCCCAAAGCACGTCCAACGCATCCGTCAGGCTGTCGTCGTTGTACTCGGTCGCGATATCCGCCATGCCCGAATAGAGATACATCGCCCGCACGGCGTGACCGACCACCTTCGTCTGCGCGCGAACCGGAAGGTGCGCCTGACCGTATTCGTAGGTCTTCTGGATATAGTCCTCCGGATCGCGACCGTCGCGCAGTGCCTCGTCCGTGAAGAAGTGAGGCTCCGTTCCCCGTTCGTCGACGAAGAACTTCGACAGGTCGAGATACTTCTTTTCGCCTGTCACGCGGGCAAGCTTGACCAGCGCCAGTTCGATTTCCTCGTGGCCGTCGTAACCGGCAATCTGCTGCGGGCCGTGGCCGAAGACCTCGATCAAATAGTCGGCGTAGCGGCACATGATGTCGAGCAGCTTGCGCTTGCCCGTCGCCTGGAAGTAAGCGACCGCTCCCTCGATCAAATGGCCGGCACAATAGAGTTCGTGGTGGTCGCGCAAGTTCGTCCAGCGCCGGCCCGGCTGAACACGCTGGAACCAGGCGTTCAAATAACCGTCCTTGTCCTGCAGTTTTTCGTAGAGGTCAATGATGGCATCCGCACGCGCTTCGAGTTTTGGATTCGGCTTGCGGTAGAGCGAATAGGCAATGGTCTCAATCGACTTGCCGAGATCGGAATCCCAGAACATCTGCGTCGAGCCGCCCCAGTCCAGGATCGGAATGACGATACCGGGGCTTGGTTGCTCCACGTCAATGGCCTGGACCATGCCTGCTTCGACGCAGCGGTCGAGCAGTGTTTCGGCCGTCGACTGGCAGACGGCATCCTGCCATGTGCCCCAGAATCCCCCGACCTCGACATCCGGAACGGCGACGGGGCGGAACTGGCGATCTTTGCGGGTCTTCATGATGGGCTCTCTTTCTTTCATTTCACCGCGCCGGCCATCAGACCGCGCATGTAGTAGCGTTGCAGAAGAAGGAAGACGAAAAGGCAGGGCACGACCATCACGGTGACACCGGCCTGCACGGCACCCCAGTTGATGGCCCCGAGCCGCCCCGCCCGCACCGCCGTCATCAGAACGGGGAGCGTGTAGTTTTCGTTGCTGGACAGAAGCACGAGGGCTGCCAAGAACTCATTCCACGCGTTGAGGAAGGCGAAGATCGACACTGTCGCCACGCCGGGCATGACCAGCGGCATCAGCACGCGGACAAGCAGCTTCAGGTCACGCGCGCCGTCGATCCGGGCGGCTTCCTCTATCTCCTTGGGCACCGCGTCGAAAGCGTTGCGCATCATGAAGACCGAGAAGGGCAATTGCAGCGTCACATAGATCAGCATCAGCCCGAACAGCGAATTATTGAGGCCGAGCTTAGCCAGGATGATGAAAAGCGGTGTCAGGATCGACTGAAACGGGATCATCAAGGTGGCGATGATCAGCACGAAGAGCGCGTTCTTCAGCGGGAAGCGGTAGCGCGAGAAACCGTAGCCGGCGAGCACGCTGACCACCACGGTCAGGACGACGGTGCCCAGCGATACGACGAGCGAATTGACGGTGTGCTGCCACACACCGGAGCCGAAGCCGTGAAGCGCCCGGTAGGCGTCGATGCTGACGCCGGAGGTTGGCCATGGCGGCAAAGGCGGCTGCCCGTTTTCGCTGTTTGACCGGAACGAGGCGAGGAAGCTGACCAGGAATGGAGCAAGGAAGAAGAAGGCCGTTCCGATACCCACGCCGTGATAGGCAATGCGGTTCCAAATTGCCTTGCGGGCGCGGATCTCCTGACGGGTTGTCATGGGCGGTCTTCTCCGACCTTGAGCAGCCAGAGCTGCGCGATGCTGATGGCAACGAGAATGGCGAGCAGCGCAATCGACAGCGCCGCGCCATAGCCGAGGTTGAAGGACACGAAGGACTGGTTGAAGATGTAGTAGACCACGGAGATCATGCGGTTTTGCGGCCCGCCTGAGGTCATGATGTAGAATTGGTCGAAGGCCAGGATGGATCCCGTGATGGACAGGATTAGCGCCAGCGCCAACGTGCGGCGCATCAGGGGTAGCGTCAGGTACCGGAAGCGCTGCCAGCGGCGCGCACCATCGATACGCGCAGCCTCCGTCAGTTCGGCCGGGATGGCCTGCAGGCCAGTCAAGAGAATGATCATTGTGAAGCCTGCGATCTTCCAGACCACCATCACGATGATGGTGAGAAAGGCCATGTCGAAGGTGGCAAGCAGATTCACCCGGCCGGCCGTCAGGCCAAGCGCCTGGAACAGGGGCGCAAACAGTCCGCTATCGACATTGGCGAGCCACACCCAAAGAAGCGAAGCTGAGGCAAGGCCGACCACGACGGGCAGGAAGATAATGGTTCGATAGACCGAAACGAAAGGCCTCTGCTTCTCCACAAAAAAGGCCAGGGGAAAGGCGACCGCGAAAATGGCGATCGTGACCACCACAGTATAATGCGCCGTAAAGCCGAGAGCGGTGAAGAAGCGCGCATCCGTCAGCATGCGGGTATAGTTCCCGAGACCTATCCAACGCGGCGTGCCGAGCAGCGGCCAGCGGTGCAGGCTCATCCAAAGCGTGAATAGAACGGGGATCACGAAAAACACCGTGACCAGCACCATCGCCGGCGCAATGTAGAGAAGACCCGACAGACCTGATCTGTTTCGCCTTCGCCGCGCACGTGGCAGCCTTGATGCAGCAAGGGTCATCCTCATGGTACGTTCGCCTTCGATTGGGTGGTTCGAGGAGGAGCCTTGCGGCTCCTCCTGCGGTTCGGGTGGGAGAGAGAGGCCCGTCCCGCTCGGCACTTTTTTAAGGTGCCGCGTCGATGATCGACTGCATCTCCGACTGCGCGTCGGCGAAGGCGCCGTCAACATTATTGCCGTAGATCGCGGCGTTGATGAAGGTTGCCCACGGCCCATTCGCCGAGTTGATGAGGTCGTTGAACTGGAGCGTATAGGGCGTTTTGGCGACTGACACCGCCTTCATGGCGACACCGAGGCGCGGGTCGAGGCCAGCCAGCACCTCGTCTGCGATATCCGAACGGGTCGGCAGGCTACCGAACTTGGCCATGATCTTCTGGCCCTCGACAGAATAGATGTATTCCAGGAAGGCCTTCACGTTATCGAGCCGCGCGGTCCCCTTGGTCACAACGAAATTGTCGCCACCGGCGAAGGAGGAAGGCTTGCCGTCGACGCCGGGGATGAGCGTCACTCCGAAGTCAATCTCGGGATGCTGGGTGACCAGCGTGCCGATGGCAAACGCGCCCAGGCTCTGTTGACCGATCTTGCCATTGGTGATCGACAGGAAGTTGACGCCATTGTCACTGGCCGAGCCCGCCGGAACCGTGTCCTTGGCAACGAGGTCGCGATAGATGTCGACCGCCTTGCGCATCTGCGGTGTATCGAGCGTTGCCGTCTTGCCATCCTCCGACAGGATATCGGCACCAGCACCCCAGACGAGTGGCGTGAAGGTGAAGATCATGCAGCCGCCGCAGCCGCCGCCTGAGAAATAGAAGCCGTAGGTGTCGCCGCCGAGCGCGCGGATCTTTTCGGCATTGGAAGTGATTTCCTCCCAGGTCGCCGGTGCTTTCTCCGGATCGAGCCCGGCCTTTTTGTAGAGCTCCTTGTTCCAGGCAAAGATGGAGGTCTCGACCGACAGCGGCAGACCGTAGATCCTATCCTCGAAGGTGCCGAGCTTCACATGGGCCGGCGCAAGCGAATTGAAGTAAGACAGCGACTTCGCCCAGTCGGTCATGTCCTCGAGCTGACCCGCCGCGGCAAAGGCCGGCGTATAGATCAGGTCGAGCGACAGGGCGTCGGGTGCCTGGCCGCCGGCGATTGCGGTCGCATATTTCTGCACCAGTTCGGCGAAGGGCACTTCGGTCAGTTCAACCGTATCGCCCCCCTTGGCATTGTAGGCCTTGACCACTTCCTTGAAGGAATCGCCGATCCCCGAGCGCACCCACATGGAAATCGTTTCCGCCTGAGCGGTGGATATCATCGCGACAGAAAACAGGCATGTCGCGGACAATAGTTTCTTGAGCATGACTTCCTCCTCATTTCGGGACGTCTGCAACGCTCCCGTCTCCTCACTTGAAATCAGGCGCTCCCGCCTCCACAGGATTGCCGCACGACAAGCCGACACGGCAGCTTGCGCAGCCCCGGCTCGATGAGCTTGCCCTCGGCCAGCGCCAGCACAGTGCGCCCCGCCTCCTTGCCGAGTTCCTTCAGATTCATGTCGACCGAGGTCAGCGGCGGGCGCGCCTGATCGGCCATGATCTCCCAGTTGTCGAAGCCTACGACGGAGACGTCCTGCGGCACCCGCACGCCGCGCTCGCGCAAGGCATCGATCACACCGCGCGCAATCTGGTCATTGCCGCAGACGACACCGTCCGGTTTCTCATCGCCGTTGTCCCAGAGTCGGGCGACGGCCTCGTGCCCCCACTGCTCCGCCCATACACCGCAAAGGACCTCGGCATCAGCGCCGGCATGGACGCGGAACGCCGCGGAGCGCTCGCGCACCGAGGCGAAATCCTGCGGTCCGGTGACATGCACCAGCCGACGGCGGCCGAGGCCGAGCAGCCAGTCCGTCGCAAGCCCCGCCCCTTGCGCATCGTCCGAGGTCAGGGTGACGCTGCCAGGCGCTCCCTCGGTGAAGGCATAGACGACCGGAACCGGAAGTCCGGACAGATCGACGGGGAGTGAGCGGTCGATGCGCTTGCCCGTGGCGATGATGCCGTCCACCTGCTTGTCCAGCATGGCATCGACATGGATCTTGCCAAGCGCCGGATCGTCCTCGATTGCGCAGAGAAACACCGAGACACCCTTGTCCACCAGCGCTTCGGACACCCCGGCCATGACAGGCAGCGTGAAGCGACCATAGGTATCGTTCGTCAGAAGGCCGATCGTGAACGAGCGATTGAAGAGCAGACCGCGCGCGAGCGCGTTGGGACGGAATCCGATGTCCTCGGCCACCTGCTTTATGCGGGCGCGCGTCTCGGCTGCCATCCGGCCACTGCCATTCAGCGCTTTAGAGACGGTGGAGACACTGACGTCGGCGGCGCGAGCGACGTCATGGATCGTCGTCCGTGCCATTCTTGTGCGTTGGTTGCTCAGTTCGGCCTCCCGTCCAATTCGACATGAGAAAACCTTTGCGCAGCTCGAATGTCAATGTGAGAAAACCTTTTCTCAAAATTTTCGTTCAAATCACTAGCACTATCACGTGTCGCTTTAACTGAAGTTTTGTTGCGGTTCGCCCGCCGTTCTGGCAGGGCGCTGCGTCTCGCCGCTGCGCAGACGTCGCCGGACTATGGTGCGAAGTCCGCCGACACTAATTCTTGCCATCACACCTTCTGAGCGGAGATCAATACCGGCCAGCAGCCTGTCAAAAGGGCAACGGACGGCCCCGCAGACGGGCCGGGACGGCAAGAGGACTGGCCAGATGCGGATCGCGCGGTAAGCGTTCTTTTCGGTGACTAATTTGGCGTCCGGCTTGAACAATAGAGACAATGGCGAAGTCGGCGCCTACCCACCCTTTTGATAGAGCGGCATAGCAGGAGCCTGCCCTGTACCGCACATTCCCGTCGATACATTATGCGATCATCGCGTGCTGCTGATCGCATAGCGGCCTAACCCATCCATCGTCCCGACGAAGGGACCTTGCTGCGGAGGGCGGATGGCTGTGCCCGTCCGAACGCCTGTCTTGTCGTCTCCTTCGATCATGCCGTCAGGGCTGGATCTACCTTACGAGCAATGAAGGTGGTTCCGTCCCTGAGCATGCAATGCAACACCACCGCCAGCTTGCGGGCCAGCGCCACGCGCGCCTTTTTGGGACCGGCTCGTCTGGCGACCGCCAACGCCCAGCGCTTCAGATCGGACCCTTTGACCGGTCGCGTCAGGATGACGTGGGCCGCCTCGTAGAGTGCGGTGCGCACGCTGCCATCGCCGATCTTCGAGATGCGCCCGCTATGGTCGGTCTCGCCCGACTGATATTTCTTCGGCGTCAATCCGAAGTGCGGCCCCACCGCGCGCGAGGAGCGGAAGCGCTCCGGCGCATCGATGGCCGCGACAAACGTCAGTGCCACTAGGACGCCAACGCCGGGCGTCGTCATCAACCGAAGGGCGTTGTCGTCCTGGCGGGCGATGGCGCGCAGCGTGCGCTCAAAACCTGCAAATTCCTGCACCAGCGCGTCGCGCACCTTCAAGAGTGCCGTCGCGATCGCTTCCAAGGTCGAATGGCCGGCAATCAGCGCGCGGATGCGCCCCGCGAAAGTGCGCCGTGTCGTCGGCCCGACCTTGAGGCCGAAGCCGCGCAGGATGCCCCGGATGCTCATCTCGATGTCGTGAAGCTTACCCTGAATGAGCTTGCGGGCAGTCAGCAGCGCACGCACCTCCTGGGCGGCAAGAGATTTGCAATGGACCGGTCGGAACCAGCCAAGCCGCATCAACTGCGCAATGCCGCGGGCGTCCTTCTTGTCGGTCTTGACCGGCATCGTCTTAAAGGCTGCACGCACGTGACGCGTCTCGATCAGCTCGACCGAAAGACCGGCTTTCACCATCGCGGCATGCAGCCACTGCGACAACGGACCGGCCTCCAGACCAATGCGCTCCATCGCCACGCCGTGCGTGCCAAACCAGGCGATCAGCGCATCCGGTTCGCTGAGGATCTGCTTCCCGCACAATGCGGCCATCCGCATCCACCACGCACACGCTCGAGTATTCCAATGATACGTCGATGCCCGCATACTCTTTCATGGTCGTCTCTCCGTGATGCTCTGGAGCAGGCCACTCCTGACTCCGCCACACCATCATTGTGAGGGACGACCACCCGCCCTTCAAACCTGGCGGGCCGGGTCAGCCCGTTACATGGGGTAATCGCGGGAGCGAGCCACCCCGGGGCGAATAGCAAGGTGGTTGCTCCCCGATAAGATGGGAATACGGGCTCACGACTGGATGCCGGGCCCAAACATCAATTGGAGAACAACCATGAGCGAATATATAGGCCTCGACGTGTCACTGAAAGAGACAGCGATTTCTATTCGGCGCAACGGCGAGAGGATTTGGCGCGGCAAATGCCCATCCGATCCGAAGCTGCTCGCAGAGGTGATCCGCCATCGCGCACCGGCAGCAGAGCGGGTGGTGTTCGAGACCGGTCCTTTGTCTGTGTGGTTCTATCATGCTCTGAGTGCAGAAGGGCTTCCGGCAATCTGTATCGACGCTCGCCATGCTAAGGCCGCGCTCGACATGGCACCGAACAAGACAGACGCCAAGGACGCCGACGGCTTGGCACAGCTGGCTGAGGTCGGCTTCTACCGTGAGGTACGCGTGAAGGGCTATGACAGCATGCTTATCCGCACATTGGTGACCGCGCGCACCAAGTTAATCAGGATCATGACGGAGCTATCCAATCAGATTCGTGGACTTATGAAGACGTTTGGCCTGGTCGTGTCCAAAGGTAGTGGCTTGGTATTTGCCACGAATGTACGCAATCTGTTGGGTAGCAATGCTGCCTTGGAACAGATCATCCTGCCCCTTCTCGAAGCTTGGCGTAGTGTCCGAGGCCGCGCTGCGGAACTTGATCGTCAGCTCGTCGCAATGGCACGGCGGAGCGACGCATGTCAGGTACTGAAGACCATTCCCGGGGTCGGTGCGGTGACTTCCGCCTCCTTTGTCGCGGCGATAGAGGATCCGAAAAACTTCCGAATCTCCCGGTCTGTGGGAGCGTGGCTGGGACTGACAACAAGGCGGTATCAGTCCGGGGAAGTTGACTATGACGGCCACATCTCTCGGCGGGGAGATAGTCATATGCGTGGCCTCCTTTATGAGGCCGCTACCGTGATTCTGACCCGAGCCCATGCTGACAGTTCACTTCGTGCATGGGGGATGAAGCTCAGAGAAAAGGTCGGCTTCAAACGAGCAGCAGTTGCTGTGGCGCGCAAGCTATCGGTGATAATGCACAGAATGCTGACAACCGGAGAATTTTTTGACCGGTCCGCCGGCATAACTGCTTGAGTTCACCAGGCATTCTGAATTGCGTCCGCCTTATCGGATGCGTGGAAACGTCCCTGCCGGGACGTAGGTCGGGTCATTCCGCAGATGGTGTTGGCAGGTGAACGTGGACCACGTCCATACTGCGTCCGTTACATTGGAAGATCCCACCGGCGAAAACCCTTCATGCGGCGATCAGGTATCGACCGCGCAGACAACCGTGCTCCCGGCAAACGTCGTCAACAACGCAACACGAAACAGCGGTCCGCGATCCACAGTTTGACACTCGTCAGGTCGAACGACGCTCGGCCGGCCGGTGTTGTGCATGTCAAAAAAAGCTTGATCTATGCACAGCGATTAGATGGGATATTCGGCTTTGCGTCTCAGCGTTGACCGTTGTGGATTGCGGTGTGGATTGCGGTGCTGCGCTACTGGCTGATGGTAAAACGAGGTCATGTCTTTCAACAGCCTCAACATCAGGGAGAAGCGCAGGATGAAACACTATTGTGCACTGGATGTGTCGGTGAAAGAGACCGCGGTCTGCATTGTTGATGAGACAGGCAAGATTTGTCGGGAGACGAAGGTTGCCACGCACCCTGAGGATTTGATCTCGGTGATCAAGCACCCGAAGTGGCAGATTGAGCGGATCGGTCTTGAAGCCGGACCACTGTCGCAATGGCTCTATGAAGGACTTGCCAAGGCAGGATTGCCGGTGATCTGCATCGAGACCAGGCATGCCAAGGCCTTTTTGAAAGCCCAACCGAATAAGACGGACCGCAACGATGCGCGTGGAATAGCCCAGATGATGCGCGTCAATCTCTACCGGCCTGTGCATGTGAAGACACTGACGAGCCAGAAGCACCGGGCATTGCTGACCGCGCGCAAACTCTTGCAGGAAAAAGCCATCGCCATCGCGAATGACATTCGCGGATTGTTGCGCAACTTCGGTCTGAAAGTCGGATTGGTCGGCACGGTCAAATTCGAGGAGCGGATCAATGAGCTGGTCGAAGACAGGCCTGATCTACACGAAATCATGCAGCCATTGTTGGCTGCACGCAAACTGCTGCGCGACGAGTTCACCAAGCTGCACAAGAAGGTTTTGGATTTGGTCCGCGAGGATGACGTTTGTCGCCGGTTGACGACGATCCCTGGTGTCGGCCCCGTTGTCGCTCTCACCTATACGGCAACCATTGATATTCCTGGCCGGTTTGCACATTCAAAGGCGGTCGGTTCTGTGCTCGGGCTGACGCCGAAACTGAACGAGTCTGGTGAAAGCAAACGGGTCGGGCGCGTATCCTGTTGCGGTGACGCGATGATGCGATCCCTGCTGTACGAAGCAGCGCAGGTCCTGCTTGTAAACGTTAAGAAATGGTCGTGGCTAAAAGCCTGGGCGATGAATATCGCCAGACGCCGCGGAAGGCAAAAGGCGGTTGTCGCGTTGGCCCGACGGCTTGCTGTGATCATGCATCGCATGTGGAGTGACGGAACCGAATTCTGCTGGACACGGGAGAGCTTGCCTGTCGCTGCGTAATCAGCAACCAAGGTGACGAGAACCAAAGGAGACAGGAAGACTCCGCCGCCGGTGGAAGGATGTCCTTCGCAGGACGATGGATGGGGTGAGTTCGCGTGGTTGTCTTGATACGGTCGTTTATTGCGATCAGGTCGCCGATTAGATTGTTCCGCCTCATTCTTCTGGTCCCATAATGGGAGGGCCACATAGGCCGAGCCCGGAGAGAAGCGCGATACTGCGAAGACATCAATCCCCATAGCAACGGACAGTCAGAAGGTGCTTGACCTCACCACGCCGAATAGAGAAGACAACACCATCTTTTGAACGCAAACGGGAACGAACGCCGCCGCCATCCGATAATGACGAGCGCAAGCCCTACGCCACGTTGGGCAGGGCCGGCGAATCGCCGGAAGGAACAGCGCTGATCTGGCAATGCGCGGGTACATACCGAAAAGCAGTTCTTCTAACCTCGTCAGTACCTATGCACCACAGGAGAGACGAAATGCGCGGCGCTGATATTCTGGTAGAGATGTTGATCGGCTACGGCGTCGAGACGATCTTCGGCGTCCCCGGCGATACCAATGTTCCACTCTACGAAGCTTTGCAGGGACGCGAGGACAAGATCCGCCATGTGATGGCCCGAGACGAACGGTCCGCGGGCTTCATGGCAGACGCCTATGCCCGGTTCACCAACAGGCCCGGAGTGTTTGAATGCCCATCGGGAGCAGGTGCAATGTACTCGCTGCCGCCAGTCGCCGAATCGAACGGTTCCTCCGTGCCCGTCATCCTGCTGACGATCGACATCCCCCTGCCCGGCGAGGGGCGCGGGGTTCTGACCGAGCTTGACTGCGCCAAGCTTTTTGAGCCCGTGACCAAAATGTCCGTGCAGGTCAAATCGCCCGAGAAGCTGCCGGAAATCGTTCGCCGCGCCTTCCGCGTCGCCTGCTCGGGCAAGCCAGGCGCGGTCCATCTGCAGATACCGGAAGACATGCTGCTGGCCGAGGTCGACGCGACGCGGATATCGCTGCACATCGAAGAGGAATGCCGCACATTTCCGGCCTATCCCACATTACCTCCCCGGCGCAAACTGCTGCAGCTTCTGGAACTCATTGCCAAGGCCGAGCGCCCCCTCATCGTCGCCGGTGGCGGTGTCAACCGGGCTAGAGCAGGTCAGCTGATCACCGAACTTGCCGAAAAATACAATATGCCGATGTGCACAACGATGACGGGACAAGGCGCCATCGACGATGATCATCGTCTCGCCATCGGGGTTATTGGCGATAACGGCTATCACCCGCATGCGAACTGGGCACTAGAACATTCCGATTTTACTCTGTTCGTGGGATCGCGCATCGGCTCGGTCGTGACGATTGGATGGACCTTCCCCAAGATCACGCTGAACCGCCGGCTGGCGCAGATCGACATCGCACCTGAGGTAATGGCGAACAACTACGAGAACCTGCTTTCGATCCAGGGAGATGCGCTTCTGGTGCTCGATGAACTGCTGCAACTGGAGCACGACGTTGACCCCTCGCGTCACGAGCCTTGGGTCGAAGAACTGAACGTGTCCCGCCGTATCTTCTGGAAACATGCAGAGGAGGCACTGACGGATGAGCGGCTCCCAATGCGTCCGGAGCGGGCAGTAAGAGCGTTCAACGATGCGCTGAAAGCCTCGGGAAGGCCCGCCCTGATCTATTCGGATGCCGGAACCCCGACCCCCTACATGACGCGCTTTTTGAAGATCAACGATCGCGAAACGCGCTTTGCAATTCCTCGCGCTTTCGGCGGTCTCGGTTCCGCCCTGCCTGCAACGGTAGGTGCATGGCGGGCTGATCCAAGCAAGCGTCCAATCGGCCTTTTCGGTGATGGATCCTTCGGAATGACCGTCGGCGAACTCGAGACGTTGGTCCGGCTGCAGGTGCCCGCCATCCTCATTCTGTTTAACAACGGCACCTTCGGATGGATCAAAGGCCTGCATCGGCTCAAAGGGCACAACCAGTGCTTCGGCGTTGACTTCCTCGCACCGCGAGGGCAAGCGATCGCCGAGGCGTATGGCCTGAAAGCCTGGACAGCCAAAACAGGAGCGGAGCTGGACAAGGCACTCGTTGAGGCCTTTGACTACGATCTCGGCCCCTGCCTCATTGATGTCCATATCGAGTCGATCGCGGATCGGGTGCCGCCGGTATATTCGTGGCTCACGAAGCGTGGCGATGACCCGCTAGAGCTTCGGCCCCGTGAACGGCTCTACCTCTGAAGGAAATCCGGCGCCGGCGGCAGAAATTGCCTCTGGCGCTGGAACTCAGCCAGGAACCAGTCGCGGAAGGCCCTGACACCATCCGAGCCGATGCGAGACTCGGGATAGCATAGGTAAAAGCTCTCGCCCGAGGGCTGATGCCGGCGGAACGCTGGCTGGAGCCGGCCATCGGCAAGCTCTTCGCGCACATGTATTTCGGGGACGACTGCCAGCCCCATGCCCTGAAGTGCACACTCAATGATCATGTCCGTCGTCGGCAGGCGTGGGCCATATATGCGGCTATTATAACTTACGCCGGCGCCGCGCAGCCAATGCAGCCATAGGCTCGGCCGGGCGGAGTTCTGTATCAGCGAGCAATCAAGCAGCGCTTCGTCGCTCGGCAATCCTCCGGCTGGAAGGAGTTTCGGCGAACCCACGACGACCAGCTCCTCCGGAAACAGCAGGTGACTGCGCGCACCGGACCAGTTTCCCGTCCCCCTGAGAATGGCGAAGTCCAGGTCGGATGTCGCGAACTCCAGATCATGGCGACACGGATAGACTTCAAACCATGCTTGCGGGTGGCTCGAAGAGAAAGCCGTAAGCACTGTCGCTCCCCATCGGCGCATCAGCGTCGAGGGCAGCCCAATCTTTAGAATGCCCTGGGTCTTTCTACCGCGCACAGCGTCGATCGAGGCTTCTTCGAGCTTACCGAGCAGCCGCGAAACCTCCTCATAATAACTCGCGCCGGACTCCGTCAGGATGAGCCGCGGACCCGAGCGCTCGAAGAGGCTAAGGCCAAGAAAACTCTCAAGATTCCTGATCTGTCGGCTAATGCCGCTCTGGGTGATGCCGATGTCTTCGGCCGCCCGGGTAAAATTCAGATGCCGGACTGAAGCATCAAAGGCATGCAGGGCTGAAAGGGACGGCAGGAAACGGCGCAAGCATCAGGCCTCCATGGATGCATGATGACTTTAAGTCATGAAGAACGGAGTTTTCAATGTTTTTCCTCGGGGAGATTCAACTGCATTCTAATACAGGAATGGATATGAGGTTGACATGGATTACGGCGACAGCATCGATCGCAATCTGATCAGTATGTTAGAAGAGAACGCGCGGCTACCTGCAAGCGAGCTTGCGCGCAGGGTCGGTTTGGCGCGCTCGAGCGTCCAGGAGCGGATCGAGCGACTGGAGCGTCGCGGAGTCATTCTGGGCTATCGAGCGATCGTCGGGCGCCATCTCCTCGCACAGAGCATCTTCGCCTACCTCTTCCTCGCAACCACGCCCCGCGCGGCGCAGCGGCTCTTTGTGATCCTGCGAGGATATCCGGAAATCCTCGCCGCCGATGCGACCAGCGGTCCGGCCAACATCATGTGCCGGGTCTGTGTCAATTTCCTCGAGGACCTCGACGCACTCATCGAGGAGCTCGCGAAGATCGAAGGAATTGAAAGCGTCACCTATTCGGTCGTGCTTTCCAACAAGATCAGCCGTGAAAACGGCTTGATCAATGTCAGGGCCCAATGAAGGCCAACCAACCAAAAGGGGAACCACAATGAACAGACGTGATTTTAACAAGCGTTTATTGCTCGCTGGCAGTGTAGCCCTATTATCGCGGGATATCGTGCGAGCGGCGACCGAAGGCCCGACGCTCGAAGCCATCCGGGCGCGCGGCGCACTGCGGATCGGCGTGTTCTCAGGGACCGAACCTTACTATCACAAGGATCTGGCAACCGGCGAATGGGGCGGCTTCTGCGTGTCGCTGGCGAAGGACTTCGCTGAGCATCTGGGTGTCAAGCTCGAGATGGTCGAGACTACCTGGGGCAATGCGGTCCTGGACCTGCAAGGCAACAAGATCGACATGATGTTCGGATTAAGCAAAAATCCCGAGCGGGCCAAGGTCGTCGATTTCACCGGCGCGATGCTCGACAACACCTTTACCATCCTCACCCGCAAGGATCTTGCAGTCACCAAATGGGACGAGTTGAACAAGCCCGACGTGCGAGTGGCGGTCGATCTCGGATCCACCCATGACATGTTCGCGCGCAAGAACCTGCCTGACTGCACGTTAGTCGCTCTCAAGAGTGCGGATGAAGTGATCCTCGCGCTTCAGTCGGGTCGCGCCGATGCCTTGATCCAGGTGGCGCTGCTTTCTGTCGTCACATCGAAGAACCTCGGCGATAAGTTCAACCTCGTCGTGCCTCAACCGCAATCCAGCCAACCGACGACGATCGGCGTTCGCCGCGATCCGAATGGCGAGTTTCGCGATTTCGTCGATAATTGGCTCCAGACCCGTCGTCACGAGGGCAAGGTGAACGAGTGGATACTCGATAGCCTTGCGCTCGTCGGAGTCGACCGGGCGAAGCTGCCGCCGACGCTGAAGTTCTAGTCGCCGGTCGCCCCGATGTCCGCCCCTGCCCGTTCCCTGGGTGTTATCATGCTGGATACGGACTTTCCTCGTCCACCTGGCGATGTCGGTCATCCCGGCTCGTGGGACTTCCCGGTAAAGTTCAGACGCGTCAGCGGAGCCTCGCCGGACCTGGTGATCCGTCGAGGGGGCGCCGGCCTCCTCGACGACTTCATCGCGGCCGGTGAAAGCCTTGTCGCGGAAGGTTGCTGCGCCATCATCACGTCCTGCGGGTTCATGGCGTTGCATCAGCAGCGCTTAGCCGATGCCCTTGCTGTTCCGGTGGCCGCTTCGAGCCTGGTTCAGCTTCCATTGGTGGAAGCGACCCTCGGCGCCGGACGGCGGGCGGGTGTCATCACCTATGATTGCGCCAATCTGACGCCGGAAATGCTCTCGGCCTGCGGCGCGGATCCCTCCACGCCAGTCGCCGGGGTCCCTTCCAACGGCGCTTTCCATGCCCTGATCGAAGGCGGGGCACCCTATGACCGGGCCGGGCTTGAGGCTGAGGTCATATCTGTCGCCTGCGATCTCGTGGCGCGTAATCCTTCGGTCGGGGCGATCATTCTCGAATGTACCAACATGCCCCCCTTTGCAGCCGCCATCGCGCAAGCCTGCGCCATGTCGGTCTTCGACGTCCTGACGCTTGGCCGGCTGCTCTACAGTTCAACCTGCCCACGGCACTTTGCCGGGATGGAATAAGGTCGCACCCAATGGATTACCAATGGGATTTTGCCACTCTCTGGCAATATCGTTATCTCCTGCTGGAGGGCCTCGCCTATACGGCCGGCTTCACGGTGCTTACCGTGGTTTCCGGCGTTCTCGTCGGCACAATCTTCGCGCTGGCCAGGCTGTCCGGGCTTCGCGTCGTCACCGTCCCAGTGATGGCTGTCGTCGAGTTGTTCCGCTGCACCCCTGTGCTGGTCCAGCTCGTCTGGTGCTACTATGCGCTACCCATGCTGACCGGCGTGGAGATTTCGCCGCCCATGGCCGCCTTCCTTACCCTGACGCTTTATGGCGCCGCGTTCTATTCCGAGATCATCCGCGGCGGGATCGTGTCGATCGACATAGGCCAGTGGGACGCGGGCCGCGCAATCGGGATGCGGCGCGGGCAATTGATGGGCAAGATCATCCTGCCGCAGGCGCTGCGCCGCATGGTACCGCCGCTCGTCAATCAGTCGGTCCTGCAATTGAAGAACACGTCACTGCTTTCGGTGCTGGCAGTGCCAGACCTGTTGTACCAGGGCCAGCTCGTGACGTCGGCGACTTATCGCCCGCTGGAGACCTATACCTTGATCGCCGCGATCTACCTCGCCGTCCTCTTTCCGCTGACTCGGACGGCACACTGGCTCGAGGACAGGAGCAAGACATGACCTATCAGCCCCTTTCCGATTTGCCAAACCACCGGAGCTCCCTTATGGACAAGGATCTGATGATTGAAGTCGTCGGGCTGAAGAAGTCCTTCGGCCCGCTCGAAGTTCTCCGCGACATCAATCTGATCGTGCCGCGTGGCCATGTCGTGGCGCTGATCGGGCCGAGCGGCTCAGGTAAGTCGACTCTGCTGCGCAGCCTGAACCTTCTTTGCCTTCCGGATGCGGGCTATGTCGCCATTGGCGATCAGAAGATGGATTTC
Source organism: Ensifer sp. B1-9 (assembly GCF_050474445.1). Lineage (NCBI taxonomy): Bacteria > Pseudomonadati > Pseudomonadota > Alphaproteobacteria > Hyphomicrobiales > Rhizobiaceae > Ensifer > Ensifer sp. B1-9. The sequence continues at coordinate 2,978 of NZ_JBCHVG010000025.1, read as the reverse complement.
TCCGCCGGAAACGTCTCCCTGCGTGACAGGGATCTCGCCGCATTCCGAGCGAACACGGGCATGGTGTTTCAGAACTTCAACCTGTTTCCGCATATGAACGTAGTCGAGAATGTCATGGTCGGTCCGGTGACAGTATTGAAGCAGGACAAGAAAAGCGCACGCGAACGCGCCATCGAACTTCTTGCCAAAGTGGGTCTTGCCGACCGAGCCGAAGCACACCCCGATCAGCTCTCGGGGGGCCAGAAGCAGCGGGTCGCCATTGCCCGCGCTCTTGCCATGAACCCGGACGTGATGCTTTTCGACGAGGCGACCTCGGCCCTCGATCCAGCGCTCGTGGGCGAGGTGCTGGCCGTGATACGGCAGCTCGCCGAACAGGGCATGACCATGATTCTTGTCACTCACGAAATGGCCTTCGCCCGCGACGTGGCAGACACCGTGATCTTCATGAAGGACGGTTACGTCGTCGAAGCGGGAGATGCACGCCAGGTCATTAACCAACCGCGCGAAGCGGCAACGCGCGACTTCCTCAGCCATTTCCATGGCGGACTTGCCTGATCGGGCGACCAGAATCGGATAGAAAAGCATGACGGGCAATGTGATCGTTCTCGGCGCCGGAATCGTCGGTGCCTGCACGGCATTGAGGCTGGCGGACGCGGGCTGGAATGTAACGCTTTGCGATGGCGGACGCCCGGGGGGCGAAGAGGCCGCCAGCTACGGCAACGGAGGCTGGATCAGTCCAGCCTCGATCATTCCCATGAGCTTCCCAGGGATCTGGCGTAAGGTGCCGGGCTATCTTCTGGATCGCAGCGGACCGCTGACCATCGACTGGACATCAATCCCGCGCCTGGCGCCGTGGCTCTTGCGCTTTCTTCTGGCGGGGGCGACCGAAGGCCGCGTCGCGAAAATCGCGAGCCACCTGAACAGCCTTCTGCACGACGCGCCGGAGCGTCATCTGGCTCTTGCCGAGCGCATCGGACGACGACAGCTGATTGTCCAGAGGGGCCTCCTGTATGCCTATCCGGACCGGGCAGAATACGAGGCGGAGTCCCTGAGCTGGCGGCTACGGCGAGAGAACGGTGTCGCTTTCGAGGAATGGGACGAATCCGAGCTTCGGCGCCACTTGCCCGCTCTTGGTCCGAATTTCCGTTTTGGTGCCTATGTGACAAAGGGGGCCCACTGCATCAATACGGGCGCCTATGTTGCCGGTATCGTTGATGCGGCGATCACAGCGGGGGTTCGCTTCATTCAGAAGAGCGCTAATTCCATCCTAACCACGCCAACCCCAAGAGTCGTTCTGACGGGCGGCGAGAGTCTTGCCGCGGATTACGTCGTCGTGGCTGCGGGAATCCATTCCAAAAGGCTGATGCGCGAGTTCGGGACCAAAATCCCCATGGAAAGCGAAAGAGGATATCACGTCACCGTCACCTCGGGCGATGTTCCGTTCGATATCCCGGTCATGCCGAGTACCGGAAAGATGGCAAACACACCTACGGAAATGGGTCTGCGGCTCTCCGGTCAGGTGGAACTTGCGACCATAGAGAAAGCTCCGAACTGGCGGCGTGCCGAGGTTCTTCAATCTCATGCACTGGCAAGCTATCCCTATCTCGCCAAAGAAAAGCAACCGGATCTCAAGCTCTGGATGGGTCATCGCCCCTCGACACCCGACGGATTGCCGGTGATCGGCTCCCTTAAACGGCACTCTGGAATCATAGCCGCTTTCGGTCATGGCCATGTTGGGCTTGCTTCCGGACCGAAGACGGCAGACCTCGTGCTGCATGCTCTCGAACAGCGGCCACCCGAGCAGGAAGGCGCGTTCTTACCCGCCCGGTTCGGCTACTGAGACCGCCTGTTTTTGATTTTGTCTATATTTAATCCGAAGGGGACGTGGCCATCAAACCTACATGACTTCCTGTCGGCTATACCAACTGCAGCGGGTTGGCATTCCGTCGCCTTGAAGGGATTCGAACCGCAAAAAGTGGATGCCAGCTAACGGCCACTGCCCCACGGGCCGTGGTGGCTGTCGGCGCCGTCGACGCGGTCGAAGCCGTGGGCGCCGAAGAAATCGCGCTGCGCCTGGATGACGTTGGCCGTGCCGCGGCCGCGGCGGTAGCTGTCGAAGTAGCCGAGCGCCGAGGCAAGCGCCGGCACCGGCAGGCCGCCGAGCACGGCCGCCGAGACGACGCGCCGCAGAGCCCCATCGGTTTCCTTGACCATGGCGGCAAAGGCCGGGGTGACGATCAGGTTGGCGGCATCCGGCGCCTTGGTGAAGGCGGTGGTGATCTCGTCCAGGAACTGCGAGCGGATGATGCAGCCGGCGCGCCAGATCTTGGCGATCGTCGGCATCGGCAGGTTCCAGCCGAACTCCTTTGACGCCGCCGACATCACCGCAAACCCTTGAGCATAGGCGCCGATCTTGGCGGCGAGCAGTGCGCTTTCGAGATCCTTGAGGAAGGCCGCCCGGTCGGCCACCTGGAGGTCACCGACCTGGGGAAGCCCGAGGATCTTCTCGGCCGCTTCGCGCTCGTCCTTCATCGAGGAGATGCTGCGCGTGGCAACCGCGGCCTCGATGCCGGTTGCCGGCACGCCCATGTTCTGCGCTTCGATCACCGACCACTTGCCGGTGCCCTTCTGGCCGGCCTTGTCGAGGATCATGTCGACGATCGGCTTGCCGGTCAGCGGGTCGGCCGCCTTCAGCACCTTCTCGGTGATCTCGATCAGGTAGGAATTGAGGCGCCCCTTGTTCCAGGCGCCGAAGACCTCGCCGATTTCGCTCGCCGACATCTTCAGGCCGTCGCGCAGGATACCGTAGATCTCGGCGATCATCTGCATGTCGGCATATTCGATGCCGTTATGGATCGTCTTGACGAAGTGGCCGGCGCCGTTTTCGCCGAGCCAGGCAACGCAGGGGTCGTTGTCGTATTTCGCGGCGATCGAGGTCAGCACGCTTTCGACCCGCTTCCAGGACTCTTCCGTGCCGC
>NZ_JBCHVG010000024.1:0-76758 GCF_050474445.1 Ensifer sp. B1-9 | reverse complement strand
GCTCGTTATGCACCGTCAGCCATAACAGCGCCAAAACGGCATCGTCGATCTTGTCCTCATCGATCTCCATGAACCGACGTTACCACGCGCGGCGCTCAAAATCCTGCGGCCCTGCTCGGATGGATACGTCCAAACCCGCACGTTGCGATCGGCACAAGCGCCTTTGCTGTTGCCGCCAACACCCCTGCCAATCTGATTGGTCATACGCGCCTCGGCCATGTTAATGGCGCTGTGCCATCATCTATAGTTTAGCGGGGGTTGTCGGGCCTATGTCGGCTCGACCGTGGGAAAGCTCATGGATGGGCAGCATTTGCTGTTGGCGTTTGCCCTTCTCATGATGCTGGTGGGCGCGCGAATGCTCAAGCACCGCGCGGTTCAGGGCGATCCAGGTGCACACTGCTCTCGTAAAAACGCACTGAAAGTCATTGCGTTCGGCGGGCTGACTGGAATCTTCTCAGGGTTTTTCGGCATCGGCGGCGGCTTCCTGATCGTGCCCGGACTAATGGCTTCCACTGGTATGCCCATCCTTTTCGCGGTCGGCTCCTCGCTCGTGGCGGTTACTGCCTTCGGCCTGACAACGGCTGTGAACTATGCTTTGTCGGGTTTCGTCGATTGGATGCTCGCCGCCGCGTTCATCGCCGGCGGCGTTGTCGGTGATATGACTGGAGCAGTCGTGGCCAGCAGGCTTGCAGCCCGTAAGGACGCGTTGAACATTATGTTCGCTCTCATGATTTTCACTGTGGCCGGATACTCTATCGAGGTTTCGCACAGATTGCCGCGGCCTGATGTCTGCAATCTCGAAAGACTCGAAGTGGGGGGCACGCGGCCAAACTGGTCCCCGATGAGAAGGCCGTAAGACTGTGTCTATCCACCATCCGTACCCCACCTTCGGTGTAGAAAACGTTCCCAGGGTGCGAACAAGATCCGGTCCGCCAGCAAGCCAATCAACACGATTACCAGCATGGCGCCGATCACCTGATCCATCGCATTCAGTTCACGCCCGTAGTGAAGCAGTTGGCCAAGTCCGAAGCCCGTCAAGATTGTTACGAAGATCTCTGCGGCCATCAACGAGCGCCACGCAAAAGCCCACCCTTGCTTCATACCACTGACGAGAAAAGGCAACGAGGCGGGTAGCATGACCGTGATCCACAGGTGCAATCCCTTTGAACCCATGGTTCGTGCGGCCTTTTCATAGATCGACGGAATAGTTCGAGCCCCGTGATTGGTCACAATTACCACCGACCAGACAGTGCCCATCACGACAACGAAGAGCATCGCACTCTCGGTCTGTCCGAACCAGAGGACTGCGAAAGGTACCCAGCACACACTCGGCAAGGTCTGCAGGCCCAAAGCCAGCGAACCGAGCGTGTCTTCCATGATCTTAGATGAACTCGTCAGAACGCCGAGCGGCAGACCGATTACCACGCCGACCACGTAGCCGAGTAAAAGCCGTTGAAGCGTAACGCGAACTGCTTCAAAGAGAGTTCCGTCGTTGATCGCCCCCCAAAGATATCGGGCAACGCTCACGGCCGAAGGGAAAAGAACCGGCGACCACCAGCCAGTGTCCGCGGCCGTTTCCCACAACATAAGCAGCATAGCAAAGAACGCCGAAACGACAGCAACTCGTCTCATTCTGGTACTCCGCCTCCCATTGTGCCGCGAAGAGCATCCGCCACAGCTGCCGCATGAGCCACCAATTCCGTGCTGTATATGCTGCGTGGGCGCGGCAGCGGGATATCGAAGTTGCGCAAGATCGTTCCTGGAGCACTCGACATCAACAGAATACGATCCCCAAGGCACGTTGCCTCTCGCATGTTATGTGTAACAAACACCACTGTCTTGCGACTGTCGGCCCAAATCTTCTGGACATCGTCGTAAAGATGCTCCCGGGTCATTGCATCGAGTGCACCGAATGGCTCATCCATCAAAAGCACTTGCGGATCAGGCGCCAAAGCACGCGCAAGAGCGACACGCTGCTTCATGCCACCCGACAATTCATGGACGTGTGCCCTTTCGAACCTCGCCAGACCAACCAGCGAAAGATAATGATGCGCAATCTCGCGACGCTCGTCACGACCAAGTTCAGGACAAAGTCTCAAACCGAACATCACATTGCCGAAGACATCCAGCCACGGAAATAGGGAGGGCTCCTGAAACACGACCAACCGCTCCCGGCCGGGACCGGCCACCGCCTGACCATCGGCGAGCACGTCACCGGAATCTGGCATCGTCAGCCCGGCTATGATGTCGAGAAGTGTCGACTTGCCACAGCCACTCGGACCGACAACGCATACGATCTGACCCGCTGCCACCTGCATTGATACGTTGGCCAGTGCGTGCACGGTTGTGCGAGATGTTCGAAACCATTTTGATACCCCTTCGACAACGAGCTTGTCCGCCGTGGCCGTGCAATGACTGGTGATCGTTTCTTCAATGTAGGGCGCGCGCTCGTTCGTCATGGACGGTCGACCAGGTTGGAAAGGTCGGGAATTGTTTTCAAGAAGCCGACACGTTGTGCATTTGCTACGTATGCTTGCAAGGCGGAGGTTGTGATGTCGCTGGTTATCGACATGCGCGGCCATGCCCGCGAAATAAGCTCCGGCGACATCGCGACCCGAAAATCCGCCTTGAGTACCTCACGGACCATTGCCTGAGCTTCTTGCGGATGCTGGTTTATCCAGTCTCCAAGTTCGCGGTGCGCCTTTACGAACCGGTGCACGAGGTCGCGGTGTTGCAGAAGAAACGCCGCCCTCGCGACGAGCACGGTCGTGACTGCTTGCCTTTCCTCAATCAGTATCTTGCCGGCTGCTTCAATTTCCAAACGCGACACCCATGGTTCGACAGTCCACACGGCATCAAGTTGTCGTGTTTTGAAGAGGGACAATTGCTCGGGGTTGGCGGTCGGCACAACATATGCATCACCGCCAGCCTGCGTGATAAGCAAGCCGCCATCCAGGAGCCACGCGCGTGCGGCGACGTCCTGAGTATTTCCGAACTGAGGCGTTCCTATCCGCCTTCCACGGAAATCCGTTGGCTTTGCAAGCTTTTCTCCCGGCTGCACGACCAGTGCAGAGCCGCCGGCCACCGCACCGGCGATGATCCGGATTTCTGCCCCTGCCGAACGGGCGTAGGCATTGAGAGCAGGGTTTGGTCCAACGTAGGCAAGATCCAGGCTGCCCGCAAAGATTGCCTCCATAGCGCTCGGGCCGGCATTATAGGCGTACCATTCAATGCCGACGTCGGGACCTAGCCGCGTGGTGAACCAGTTCTGTCCGCGACGTTCAAAGTCCCTGGCGACCAGGGCCTGAACGTGCGTTATGTTCGGAAAGTGCCCTATGCGGATGGTGATATCCTGGGACTGGGAAGCAGCGGTTCCAGCCACCCAGAGTCCTGCTGTGAGCGCCATCTTAAGGCGGTGCCTGCACTGTGGTCGTCCGGCAGGCATCTGATGGTCCTGCCCCTGAAGAAACGGTGGCATGCACCTGATCGACGTAAAGCACACCTTCCACCTGCGCATCAATACCTGCATTATGGCAGATGCCTTCATGGCGTGGAACCGGACCTGAGGAGCGACTTGCATCGGCAAACCCGCATGATTGCTCTAAACCACTTTACCTTCTCTCATTTTGACAATTCGGCATTGATCCCGCGCAACGATCTGCCTTCTTGCGCCTTCCAGCTTAGGGAACGAGTACGGCCGCTCCGATCAACTTGCCTCGGCGAAGATCTGCAAGGGCCTCGTTCGCTCTTTCGAGGGGATAGACAACCGTGTGTGTCTTCACCTGAGCTTTTCGAGCAACGGGAAAGAAATCGCGGGCATCGACGCGCGTCAGGTTTGCTACCGAAACGATTTCTCGTTCACCCCATAGGATCGAATAGGGCATCCGGGGAATATCGCTCATATGGATGCCGCCACACACGACGCGCCCGCCCTTGCGCACCGCACGCAGCGCCGTCGGCACCAGTTCGCCCCCTGGCGCGAAGATTATGGCGGCATCAAGTAAATCGTCCGGCGCCTCGTCCGAGCCACCCGCCCAGCTTGCACCCAGACTGATTGCAAAGCGCTGGGCTTGAACGTCACCAGACCGGGTGAAGGCAAAGATTTCGCGGCCCTGCCATACTGAGATCTGAGCAATGATGTGGGCAGCAGCACCGAAGCCAAAGAGACCGATACGCTTTGCCTTTCCTGCCTTTTTCAAGGCCCGCCAGCCAATAAGGCCGGCACAAAGAAGCGGTGCAACAGCCACTGGATCTGTCGCAAACTCGAAATTGAAGGAAAAGCGTTGGTCAGCAACGACGTGGGTGGCAAACCCGCCATCGCGCGTGAAACCCGTGAAGAGCGGCTTATCGCAGAGGTTCTCCAGGCCGGCGCGACAATAGGAGCAATGGCCGCAGGTGAACCCCAACCACGGCACACCAACGCGGCTTCCAAGCAGAGACGGATCGACATCATCGCCCACTGTTTCAACGACCCCGACGATCTCGTGGCCCGGCACTAGCGGAAGTTTTGGATGCTCGAGTTCTCCGTCTACTACGTGCAAGTCGGTGCGACAGACCGCGCAGGCCTCCACGCGTATTCGGATTTCGCCAGGGCGCGGCGGCGCGTCAGCAAGAGTCTTCAGAACCAATGGCATCCAGGTTTTTCAAGCACCATCGCCTTCATCACATACCTCAACTGCCACGATATAGACGAAGACCACTCAAGCCGCTCTCCAAGGCAATCTCGGTCCTCTCCGGGTCAATCGCTTGACCCGGAAAGCCTGAGCGGGCTCGTCAGCGTGACGATTTGGCGGTGTTGATCTGAATCCATGATTTCCAGACCGGTAAGCCCGTCGACCCCTTCGAGAATGGCGATGCTGACCGGCTTGTGAATGAGATGATCAAGCCCCTCCATAGCAATCTCAAGCAGATCTCCCTTGGGATCGAAGGTTATGCCGAGCAATGGGACCGATTTCGCCTGGATCTGGTCACCCAGCCGAAGGCCGGTAATTTCGACCTGCGCCCGCTTCCCTCGAAGGGCTTTTGCCATGCGATCGAAAAAGAAATGCCACTCGGACCGAGTTAAGATGCGACTGGCCATATTCATCACTCCTCTTGATCAGTGGTCGGAGGGCGCGCAAACCACCGGCTCCCGACCTGCACATAGCGCCGTTTCACCGCCGCCCAGGCTATTCGATGCGAGGCCTCTTCCTGGCGCGGCTCGCTCGTGTGAGAGACAAATGCATGATTGAATGCCTCGCGATAAATGTCTTGTGCATGTCCGGGCAGGACGCGCCTGAGAGATGCCGGCAGGTCGCTGTTGGAAGCATAGGGCATCGGCTTCACTCAATTTTGTTCTGGGGACCGAAGGTATGCGTCCACCCGTTCCGACCTAATCGGGCCTGAAGATAGCCCACTTCTGGACACTCGGCTTTGTCGCTGATCAAATCAGACCGACCTAACATCACTAGCCCCGATTGGCAGCCAACTCTCACCATAATTGGCAAACACATCCTCGCGCCTGCAGAGCTCGCTTCCCGATGCCATAACCGCCGCCGCACCCGCAGCAATGCCGAACCGAAACGCATGTTCCATCGGCCCACCCGCTTCCAGGAACCAAACAAGTCCACCAATGAAGCTGTCTCCGGCGCCCACCGTGGATTTGGCGACGACATGCTTCGATGGCACTCTTAGGGTGCCGAAAGCGCCAGCGAGGAGGGCCTCCTCGCGGCCTAGGGTGACCGCCACGAATTCCGAGGCACCGTCCCTCACCAAGGCCGACGCGGCTTTTGCGACACCCTCCTCGTCCAGTCGGAACCCGGCGAGAACTTCCAACTCCTCGAGGCTCGGCTTGATGAGAAAGACCGGAGCCTTGCCCAAGGTGTCGCGCAATGTCGTTCCGGGGCAATCGAGGATGAACTTAATACCCTTTTTCGCCGCACATCTGGCAATTTCGGCGTATACACCAGCGGTCGCGTTGCGCGGGAGACTTCCGCTGGCCACCAAATAGTTTCCCTGAAACTGGTCCACCACCTGCAGGACCGCGGAAACGTCGCCTGCGGAAATTTCCGGACCTTCCGGCACAAAGCGATACTCAAGTCCGGTCTCCTCTTCCCGCACCATGAAGGCAATGCGGGTGGATCCGGCTATCGTTATGACATGAAGTCGAATGGCAGCTGCCGCTAGTGCGTCCTCAAGTATTGCGCCGGTGGCGCCACCTGCGAGGACTACCAGCTCTGCTTTACCACCGAGCATTGCAATCACGCTCGCGACATTGACCCCGCCTCCGCCAGGACGCTGCTGCACATGGTGGGTCCGAACCTTGACCGTCGGATGAACGCGCGCCGTCTGGCTCGAAACATCGATGGTTGGGTTGAGCGCGATCGCGAGAACGGGCATCGTTCATCGAGCCGAGCCAGGAGTTTCGCAGTCAACCCCGTTGACAACGCGCAACTCATTTCTCACGCATCCGGCGCCGCACACCGCTTCCGCCGCTACGCGCGCAGCCAGGCGCGTGACGCCACTTTCGACACTGCCGCTCAGGGCAACGACACCGCCCTCGGCCCTCACCTCAATGTCGCCTTGGTCGATGCCGAGATCGGACGACAGGCGCGCCAGTACTGCACGTTTCATGGCTTCGTCACCGGTGGCAGGTCTATCGGGCCGGGCCGTAACAATCACCTCGAGAATATCGCGGCGGCTGACAATGCCAACGATGCGGCCTTCGTGAACGACAGGTACGCGCTTGATGGAACGGGCATACATCAGCGCCGCAATATGATCCACCGATGCATCCGCATCCACGGTTACAGCTCCGGGCGTCATCACGTCTCCGACGCGCCAGCTGTGTCCTTTGATGTAAGTTTCGGGGTTCTGTCGTGGGGACTTACCGTTGGAGGCTCTCATTGCTGCCGATCCCAATTCGGAGCGGCGCAGCAAATCTCCCTCGGACAACATACCGACGAGGTTTCCATCGTCATCGCACACCGGCAAGCCACTGAGCCGGTGGTCCAGCATCAGTCGCGCGGCGTGCCGCACACCATGGTCCGGGCTTATGGTTATAACCTTCCTGGTCATGATTGGGGCCCCCGAGGCAAGACTAATATTTTTCAAATATATCTCAGCCGTCGGCCTGTGAGATTGACGCCGGTCAATAACGGAACCAAAGAGCACCAACTTGCAACCGAATTGAACGGGCATTGATCGGCATCAAGGACACGGATGCGGGGGCCAGATAGTGTATACTTGAATTTCGCCGGTGTTTCGGCGCTTGAGCAGTCTCCCAAAACGATTGGGCCAATTCAATCGACATCAACGCCGGGCGGAGCGACGCGCATGCAAGGACCAATCAAACATCAATCAGGCACAGCTTTCTGGCCCATTCCATCGACGGGAGTTTCCTCGATGGAAGCAACGGGAGCGTTATTGTCGGGGCGTATGCAAGCCGCGACGATTGAGACAACTCTTCGCTACCAGATGGAGGCGTTAAAGTTCCTGGAAACCCGACTCGATAACTATCTGCACTTTCTCGAAGGTTGTCAGTCACCAGATTATGCCGACGACCCCTTCGACTCATGGTGCCACTTTTGGCAAGACGCCGTCCTTGGCTATTTCAGAGAAGGGATGCGCATCGCGGAGATTGGCTCAACCATCATGCGCAAGACGGCAATGCGTCGTCACGAAGATGAGAAGCCTCTCGTCGAAAACATGGCCGCGCAAGCGGCAATTTTAGGTGCAGGCGGGTGTGCCGATGGCCAGATGTAGTAGGTGGAAATTCGTGGTTGTTCTCTTTTTGATGTATGGCGACCAAACCGCCGCGGCTGACATTGCCCGCGGTCGCGCCATCGCTGCCAGGTGGTGCGACGAATGTCACGTCGTTGCACCCGGGCAAGAACGCGGGTCCGACTCTGTTCCGACATTTGCCGAGATCGCCAAGACAGACAGGCTCGATGAGGCTCGGTTGTCGGCATTCCTGGCGGCGCCGAGGCATTCGCGGATGCCTGATCTGTCTCTGACGCGCTCCGAGATCGCGGATCTCATCGCCTACATCAAGGCGCAGCGCCCGTAATCATCCGCCGGCTAATCGCGCCGCGTCACTTTCCAAATGGAGACAATAGGCGGGAGGCGTTGATCAACACGAGTGTTGCGAGGAGGAAGCCGCGGCCGCGAGTTCACATAGCATTCTTCGGCCGACTAGAGTGTCATCAGCACTTTGTTCCGGATTCGGTCCTCTCTCTTTGATACGGGGATCAAAGCAATTCGGCGTCGATATCGAGAGACTTTTCAAGATGGAGGATGCGATGATGATCCAACACGTTCTTGTGGCGACCGACGGATCCAATGAAGCGCGGCATGCCGTTGAGATGGCCGCGACTATCGCAAAGAGTTTGAACGCACGCGTCACGATACTTCATGTAATCCTGCACGGTGTGAGAGCCGAGGAAGCAATCCGGCTCGCGCGACGCAGGTCAACCGGCCCAGAGCGGGTTCTTGTCTCGACGGGCGGTGAGTTCGAGAGTGTGCAAGGTGACATTGGAGAGGCGGCATCCGTCCTGGGCGAGCGCATTGCGGAGAATGCCGCCGAAATCGCCCGGTCCCTCGGGGTCGATAACGTGAACACGCGGGTCGAACCTGGCGATAATGCCGAGACCATTCTCGCCGTGGCGAAGGAGGTAGATGCAAACATGATCGTTGTGGGCAGCCGCGGGCTGGGACGGTTAACTGGCATGATGCTCGGAAGTGTCTCACAAAAGATTGTCCAGAATGCCGCCTGCTCAGTCACGGTCGTGCGTTGAACTATCGCCAAGGCTATGGATCTACCGCGTTTGTCTTCCGGGAAGACGGGAATACCTTGGCTGGAGGATGGGTCGATGGCGACTTGCCTGCGAGGCAGCTCTGCCCAGCTTACGACATCTCGCGCCAACAATTTTTGCTCTCCTGGAGCAACCAGGTATCGTCATTTTCGCTCATTGAGCAATCTTGTTGCGATACTGGCGGTGATCGTGGTCTGTCTCCCAGTTCAGTCATTCGCACAAGTTTCGTCTGCCGCAACTTTGCCAGCGGCCGAGTTTGGTGCGCGAAAAGTGTTCTTCATGCTTTTTCTGATGCTCGGTCCGATCAAGATCCTGGTGCCGTTTGTGGGGATGACCAGCAATTGGGAAACCAAGTTTCGACGCCGGGTGGCCCGAAGAGCAATCCTTTTCTCGGCCGGTGCTCTGGCAATTGCCGGTTTTCTTGGGCGCACCATGCTTGAGAACTTTGAGATTTCACTGCCAGTTCTAGCCATGACGGGGGGCATAATCCTGTTTCTGGTGGCGCTGCGAACGATACTGCAGCAGTCCGCAAGCGCGACGGATCACACTCCGGCACCTGATCGGGCACCTGACTTGAAACTTGCCTTTTCGCCACTGGCTTTTCCGACGATCGTCACGCCTTACGGAATAGCCGCTGTAATCGTCTTTGCGACGCTTGCAGGCGGTCGCCAAGCGGAAGGCCTCACGGTGGCCGCTATCGTGTTGCTGATCCTGGCGCTCGATTGGCTCGCGATGTTGTTCGCGGAAACCATTTTAAAATGGATCGGAACCTCGCTTCAGGTCTTGGCGGTCGTGCTCGGGGTCACCCAAGCAGCACTCGGTCTTCAGATCATTCTGCATAGTTTTAGCATGATGGAATGGTAAGAATTCGCCGGCAGCGGCGTGCGATGCACAGCCTCCGGGCGAACACTCACGCCTCCGCGGATCCACCCAGTCCTTGCGTGTCGGCAATGCGTGCCAAAGCAGCGTCCTCAGGCAATAGGTAGGCGTTGTCGATCATTCGGTCGAGTAGATCGCGCTCAACCTGCAACGCCTGTTTCCGGCTCTCGGGCAACACGTTTTCGAGATTGTCGATCATGGCGCGAAGCCTCCTCGCGATCTGAAGATTCTCCGCTCCATAGATCCTAATCTCGCGACAGGTGAGTTGTACGAAGTCTTCCCAGTCAGGTGTTGGGTACACCACACGAAGCCGACCGCCCTCATCGCAAAGATACTCGTTGCGTAGATCGCGTCCGCCAACGCTGCGCAGCAAGCGATGCAGTTGGTCGATTGCCAGCACTGCAGTCGTCGCGTCGTTGATCGCTTTGGAGAGTGCCTTCGTAGCAATATCGACAATGACCCTGAGAGCGAAAGTTGGATCCTGCTCGATGGTTCGCTCACGCCCAAACGCAACGCTGCTGCAAAGTTCGCTGGCAGGAATTTTCGCGGCACCACCGTATAGCCGGAACAGGGGTTGGCCATATGCTACGAAGTCGCCGACGCGTGCTGCAAGCTCAACTACACCGTCTGCCCGGGATGCTTGGGCCAGCAGCGACTTCACGTCCACGGCGAGAATGATATCTGATGAACCAGCATGCAAGACGACCCCCTCCGGCTTTCCAAGCGCGTCATGCGTCTGAAGTTGGCTTACAGTCTCCTTCCAGTGCTCAGGATAAACGCTTTGAATGACGGCGAAGCCTTGCTCGGCGACACTATGGATGATGCTGACGGGACGTAACAAACGAGCTGAATAATCAATTAAGTAAAGAAATGCTGCCAGCGAGAGGACGCCAAGGGCAGCCGAAATCCACACTATAGAGGCCGGAGCCGACGCGTTTACTCGACTTATGGCGCCGATGGCGAACAGCAGAGTAAAGATGAACAAGCCCACGGTAAACCGGATAACATTATCTCGCAGCAGCGTGGTCGCGATGATCCGGGGCGTAAGCTGTCCGCTTGCTATTTGTATCGCCACAAGCAGTGAGCCGAACGTGAAGACGAGAAACGAAAGCGCCAGGCTTATGATCGCCTGCATGGCAGCAACCGTGCCATCGGCCCCCAACGGCCAGGGCGGGATCCACCCTATCCATTTCTCCGAAGTAAGAACCGCGCGAAAAAAGGCCTGCTGCACGATCAGCGCAAAAAACGGAATGATCCACAAGGAAGCACGCACGTAGCTCTTGAGCGCATACAACTTGTTCCAACTCATCTCTTCTCATAACCTCCATCGGATCGGGCGAGCCCCCTATCGCACTTCTCGCAGAGTTGGCGAAGGAGCCGCATCAAGCCACGGCTTGGCCCGCCGCTTCGGCGATCTGTGCCGCCTTCGCCGACTGCTGGATCTGATGGGCGGCCGCAGCCGTGGATTCGCCACTTCCTTCCACATGGACCGTAGGCACGGCGATCTTGATGCCATTTTCATCGAAAGCCTTCTTGATCATCATGAAGGCGCGCCGCTTGATGGCAAACTGCGCGTTGGGTTTGGTCATGAGTTTGAGCCTCAGGACAATTGCGAAGTCCCCGAAGCTATCAACGCCCTGCATTTTCAAGGGCTGCAGCGTGTCCGCCGCGAACTCTGGGTCCGCGGCCAATTCTTGGCCGATCTTCTTTATGAGCTTGCGCGCCAAGTCGATGTCGGTATCGTAGGTGACGTTGATCGTCATTTTGTCGATTACCCAATCTCGGCTCATGTTCTCGACGGCACCGAGTTCTCCGAACGGTACGGTGAAGATCGGTCCGCGGTGATGCCGCAGCCGCACCGACCGCAAGCTGAACGACTCGACGGTTCCCTTGTAACTGCCGCTTTGGATGTACTCGCCGACGCGAAATGCGTCGTCCAGCATGTAGAAGACCCCGCTGAGGACATCCTTTACCAGGGTCTGCGAACCAAAACCGATGGCAACACCAAATATGCCGGCGCCGGCAAGCAACGGCGCGATCTGAATGCCCAGTCCAGACAAGATCGTCAGCACTGCAATCGCGCCGATAAGAACGGCCAATGTGTTGCGGAAAATAGGCAGCAAGGTCCGCAACCTGTCGCTTCGCGTCAAATGGTCTTCGGCATCGCTTGAGTGCTCCGCAAGGTCCATTCGGTAGGCGATGAGCGCCTTCGACGACTGCCAAAACAAGTCGGCCACGAGCAGAATGACAATTGCATTCAATACGCCATTGACAACAACCTTGCCGATTTCGCTACCGGCCAGTGCCGCCGCGCTGAATCTCCAGGCATAGGCAAGCCACGCCACGGCCGCAGCGATCACCAGCGCGCGCGCCCCCCTGACGATCATCACGTTCAACAAGACACCGAAAGCTCCGCTCAATTGCGCCCGGCTGGCCACGGCCTGGGCTAACCGGCCGACGCTGCGGGTAACACCCGGTAAAACCAGGGAATAGATACCTACAAATAGCAGCCCGAGGAGACCGCCGACCCATGCGAGCCAGAGCAGGACCATATACAGAGTGAGCAACGATCGGGCCATGACGGAGGTAGTCGTCCCTGGTCGTCGCCATGCCGACTCGATCCCGATCGCGAGGACGCCCAACCCGAGCATGAATGCGGCGAGTCTCGTGACATCCGCGGAGAAACCTAAGGAGGACATCAGGTTCACAGTGACCCAGCCGGCCAGCACCAGACCGGCGATCAGGTCGATGCGGCGCAGCCAGAACCGAGCTACTGCATCGACTTGAGAAACGGACGGCTGCACGGCGGCATCTTGGTCGACTCCATCGAAGGCCAGCAGCAATCGGGCGATGCCGTGAATCAATCGAAACAGTATGAACGCGACAAGCAGCAGCAGGATTGTCTTGCGCAGCAGAGGGGGCCAATCGAACAACAGATAGAGACCAACGGTTGCCAGCGAGAACATTGTCAGCGCAACGGTTTCCAACAGGGCTGTCTGCACCGGCTCGAGGCTCGACCTGGCTATTTTGCGCCTAGAGAGCAAGTCCCCGGTCAACCGCTCGGCGCCAAAGCCGACTGCAAGCAAGGCCGCCAAGATCACGAGGGCGAGGCCGGGCTTGCCCGCATTTAGGTCACGCATAAACACCGCAGAAGAATTCGCGACTTCGTCTGGTACACGATCGACTGCGCTCACAACAGCAGTAGCCCGACCTTCAACGGCCGCTCCCCAATCGGATATCGCGTCCGCAATCGAACTGTCCGCGGACGTTGCTTGCGCAGCGACCTTACCCTCTAGCCAGGACTTGACCTCCGGGTTGCTTGCAAGCTCGAGAAATTGTCGCACTTTTTCGGGCGGCAGGTCGCCCGTCGCAGCTGTCGCAATGGGGCCTCCCCACGAGATGTCTGACAAAAGTGAAACGGCGAGCGCGGCAGCAAACGTGACCCAGATACCGCGGCAAAACGAGAAAGGGCTGGACACCATTGCCTTCATGTTCGACGCACCTGATTTGTTGTCATTACGACCGATGGCGTTGTAGCCACCCCGATAATCGCCGCTGCGCGGAGCCGCTTAACAGACGGAAAAAGTTCGTCTGTCGAAAAACCTTTCGCGACATCGTCTAATTGCGGCCAAACAACGAACTCTAAGCGCTACCTCGCAACGCTGGCGGTTGAGGCCACGACTTGCGTTTATCAAGATATTTCCGAATCTCGGGGCGGACATTGACGCGGATCAATTTAAACGAGCAGCCGCACACGCATAATATCGTTGGTTAAAGTTGTCATGCCTTCACTCGATTTGCCGGTCGGAGCCCGCAATGAACGATGATGGTGGTCAAGTAGTCATCGATACCATCGCTACATCCGAAATTGGGTTACCGTTTCGACGCGTGCTCGATCCGGTTGACCGCGCAGCCGAGATCCTTTTCGGATTGATTATGGTGATGACATTCACCGATTCGCTTGGCGTCGCCCAAGCTGGTAGCGCAGATGTCAAGGCCATGCTCATTGGAGCGCTCAGTTGCAACGTGGCCTGGGGCATCATTGACGCCGTGATGTTTTTGATGAGTTCGATGGCCGAACGTCGGGTCTCGAAGCAAACGGTTGTGGCCGTTCAGGCAGCCGCCAGTGCGTCGGCCGCGCGATCGGTCATTGCTGGCGCGCTTCCCCCTCTGGTCCTAGCAGCTCTCTCAGCCAGTGACCTGGACCGGATTCGACTGCATTTGATGAATCTGCCTGCCGACAAAATGCAGGTCCGACTCCGCGCGCAAGACTTCGCTGCCGCGTTGACCGTGTTCCTTCTGGTCTTCTTGCTCACCTTTCCAGTCGTCACGCCCTTCATGTTCAGCAATGACGTGACAAGTGCTCTGCGTGTTTCCAATCTCATCGCGATCGGTCTGCTGTTTGGGACCGGTTACACCTTGGGCCGCCATTCGGGAACGCCGCTGCGCGTCGGTTTTTTGATGACCGCAGTGGGCCTGGTCATGGTGGCGACAGTCATTGCCCTAGGCGGATGAGGTTTACACTGCGCGTGGGATCCGCGGGATGGAAGAGTTCAACGCCCGACACCAGTAGCAGAGCCGTCAAGAATGTCGCTGCCGCGCTGCAGGAGCGACCAAGCCAAGGGAGGAAATGAAAAAGATGTCTAAGAACGGTAAAGGAAAGAACAAGTCGACCAAAGGCGGAAAGGCTGGTCAAGAGAGCCTCGAGAAGGGGATATCCGGAGCGATGATGGGCTCCGCATTGACTGCCGACTATGGGAAGGAGCTACGTCGGCTACAGGTGGAGATCGCCCATCTGCAAGCTTGGGTGAAGAAGTCGCAGGCTCGCATCGTAATCATCTTTGAGGGCCGCGACGCGGCGGGGAAAGGAGGGGTAATCAAACGCATAACCGAGCGCGTCAGCCCGCGCGTGTTCCGCGTGGTTGCCCTACCGGCGCCGACCGACAGGGAGAAGAGCCAGATCTACATGCAACGCTATATCCCGCACCTGCCGGCCGCCGGCGAAGTGGTTATTTTCGATCGTTCCTGGTACAATCGACCCGGGGTCGAACGGGTTATGGGCTTCTGCAGCGAAGAAACGGCGCGGCGGTTTCTTGAACTCGTTCCGCGTTTCGAAGCTGCCATTGCCGAGAGCGGGATAATGCTCCTCAAGTACTTCCTGGATGTCAGCGAGGACGAACAGGAGCGGCGTTTCCGTCAGCGCATTGGCGATCCGCTTCGTCAATGGAAGCTCAGCCCGATGGATATCGAGTCCTATCAACGCTGGTGGGACTACAGCAGTGCCTACGATGAAATGATCCGCATGACGGACACGGAATATGCCCCCTGGTGGATCATCCGCTCCGACGACAAGAAACGGGCGCGCATCAATTGTATCGCTCACATCCTATCCGCCATCCCCTATGAGAAAGTGAAGTTCAAGGAACCGGAACTCGGGAAGCGTCAGAGACGACCAGACGACTATGTCGAAAGTCCGCATGTGCGTCGGTATGTGCCCAACACCGTCTGAGCACAAACGTTGCGCGCTCGGAAAGGGCGCGCAAATCCCCGTAGTCACGCATCGCCACCACGCCCGAGGTCGGGCGGCCAGTGTTCCACTGATCGATGGCACCAGTATTGCTCTGATCATCAGGTACAAAAAGCGGCCTGAAATCTGCCGCCTATCGGAGCCGGCATAACGCACTTCCTGCTCAAGGGCCGCAGCACTGGCGATCGGCATGTGACAATGTTTCATTGTTCACAATCAAGGCCACAGTGGAGGGTGCATTGACGGCGATCAAAGCGCGAAAACGCAGGATGCGCACATGATAAGACTTGGTGCAGCGCGCCTTTCGAGATTGGGCGTGAACTACCTGCCATCGAACGCATGAAACTGCTCGGGTCAGCTTTCACGAAAACTCGAGCTTCGGGGTTGAGTATCCGCCTGGTTCGGGAGATGAGACAGATATGGCGGTGGAAATAGAGAGAAAATTTCTGGTCCTTGACGATCGCTGGCGGCGGCTTGCCTCCAAGGGTTCCGCCCTGCACCAAGCATATCTCGTGGCGACGAAGGGCAAAACCGTGCGCATTCGGACGATAGATGGCCGACGTGCCACGTTAACAGTCAAGATCCGAAGCAGTCGCAATCGACGTGAAGAGTACGAGTACGACATCCCCTACACGGACGCGAAGGAAATGTTCGAGCACGCGCAGGGAGTCCTTCAAAAAACACGCTTCGAGGTGCACCATCAGGGTTACACTTGGGAAGTTGACGTCTATTCCGGCCAACATCGTGGCCTCGTTGTTGCGGAAGTCGAACTCGAAGGTGTCGACGACACTCCCCCGCTACCGGACTGGCTTGGGGCTGAGGTAACTGGCAATCCGCTCTATTCAAATCGGGTTCTGGCAAAGGGACGCATTGCTCCAACCAATGCGACGGCACGCTTACGAATACCCAGGTATACTTGCATCAGCAGCACCAAGAACTCGGGACGAAAGCCAGCGAAATCGACATTCTCCTCACTTGAAGCGAATCAAGATGGCGCCGAAGAAACTTGATATCAATGCTGCCACAAGCACTCAGGAACGTCGCGTGATATTCTCCGGGCGAGAACTGGAGGAAAATGGGCAAAGAGCGGAATCTGAGGGTGATGGAGAAGAAAGATGCGCGCCGGCTTCGCAGTTGATTTTCTCCCGGAGCAGGTTAAAGTTCGGATTGGAAGCTGAAGACCAGCGCTTTGAGCTTGTCATCCTTGTTGGCATTCGAAACAAGGCACCGGACCATTACGATTTCTTCCGCCGCCAAGGCCGGCAGTAGACGAGCAATCAGCAGCGGTGACAGCGATTGGCCGGCGACAGTCCGCGGCAAAGCGAACGGCGAAGGAGTTCTTTGAAGCGAAACTATCGAGGAAATGTTGGGGAGTTGATGGGGCTTTTGGGTGATCTGACCTGCCACTGAACCTTCATCCAGCGGCGACTAGAGCCCCGGCGGTTTTGAATACGCCAAGTGGCGCGGTGTGAGCAACCGGCGGAAACGCGAAGCTTTCATCTGGCGCAGCGTTGGAGCCGGTTGCGGCGATGGTCCCGGCAAAGTCTGCCGGGGTCTTGTATCCGAGCGATGAGTGCGGCCGGAAATGGTTGTAATCGTCCGCCCATTCAGCGATGGCGCTGCGGGCATGATCGAGGCCGAAGAACAGGCTCTCTTTGAGCAACTCGTCGCGCATCCGACCATTGAAACTCTCGACATAGCCATTCTGCATTGGCTTTCCCGGTGCGATGTAATGCCACTCGACCTTGTGATCCTTCGACCAGGCAAGGATGGCATTCGACGTCAGTTCAGTGCCGTTGTCGGAGACAATTATTCCGGGCTTGCCGCGTCGCTCGATCAGCGTTGTCCGTTCTCGGGCGACACGTCGACCGGAGATAGAGGTGTCCGGGATCGCTGCCAGGCATTCGCGCGTCACGTCATCGACGATGTTGAGCACGCGGAAGCGTCTGCCGCAGGCAAACTGGTCGTGGACGAAATCCAGCGACCAGCGGGCATTGGCCTTCGCCTCGACCAGGATCGGTGCACGCGTGCCGACGGCGCGCCGTCGGGCCTTTCGCTTGCGAACGGAAAGCCCTTCCTCGCGATAGAGCCGGTAGATGCGATTGATGCCGGACGGCTCTCCGTCCCGCCGAAGCAGGACGAACAGTCGCCGGTAGCCGAAACGCCTTCGCTCATTGGCGAGGTCGCGCAGCTTCGCCCGCAATTCTACCTCCGGCGGTCGTCTGGACCGATAACGGATCGTCTTACGGTCGGCGGATATAATCTGGCAGGCCCGCCGCTCCGAGAGGCCCATGACGGCCCTCAGATGCGTGACGGCTTCACGCTTGGCAGCAGGCCCTACCATTTTTTTGCAAGAAGCTCGCGAAGTGCGGCTGCATCCAGCATCTGTTCGGCGAGCAACTTCTTCAGCCTCGCGTTCTCGTCCTCAAGCGCCTTCAACCGCTTCGCCTCGGAGACTTCCATGCCGCCGTATTTGGCTTTCCAATTATAAAACGTTGCTTCTGAAATTCCGTGCTTGCGGCACAGGTCGGCCACCTTTGCGCCAGCCTCCTGCTCCTTCAGCACCGCAATAATCTGCTCTTCCGTAAATCTCTGCTTCTTCATGCGTCCGTCCCTTAATAGGCCGGACTCTAATCCAATCTGGAGGAAATTGCCCGTGGCAGGTCAGATCGCATGAAGAGGCTGCAGGAATTGCGCGGGGTCTCGGGGCCACGCTCGTGGAGGCAGGCGATTATGCGACAACGATCCTGGCGATTGCCGAGAAGATCGGAGCAGACCGACTGTTGTTGGAAGTTGCGGACTGGAGAGGCTGAAAGGCCAGCTGGTTGGGCGCATTTCGCGAAAGATCGCGCTCGCAGCACGCCCTTTGCTCCGTTCTCGTCGCGAGAGATAAAGGACCACGCGGAAACTGCGGCACCGACCGCATGAGCGTAGCCGTCATCGACTATGGTTCATCTCAAACGATCCGATTTTCTCTGTGTTCGTGGGTTAGCTGGTTAGCCAATCTCGCTGGGCAATGGCCAAATGGCATTGATGGTGATCAAAGAAGGCATTTGAACCATAGGAGCTTCGCGGCGACCGGCCAAAGTCACGCCAGAGCACGCCTCGTCACGAACGCTTCCCGAAGGAGGTCTAGGTTTACAGATACAATTTCGTCGCGTTCAGTCGAACAGAACTGAAGCAGAGAGGTCTGTTCAGCAACGCTGGCCAGAAAAAGCCATCAGCTCATTTAACACGCCCCGATCCAGGAGCAGTGTGATCGTACGGTCGCCATTGCAACACAGGCGGGCGTGACGGATGTCGGGTACGGTTTCAATGATGGTCTCAATTCGAACGGGGTGATGCTCGGCTTCGACAACATCTACGTCCAGAATGATGCGATCATTCAAGACCATGCGGTGCCAGGGGTTCCGGTGTGCAAGTGCGATGCCTGTCAGCGCCAAGAGCCGTGAGCCGAGAGACAGACGCGGACCGCCAAGCGATTGATTATAGCCTGTGCTTCCGAGTGGTGTTGCCAGCGCCAAGCCATCTCCCGCAATGGTTGTCGTGGTCTTTTCTCCGTGGACTGTAAGATTGAAGCGTCCCTGTTGGAGCCTCTGTCGAAAAAGGACGATTTCGTTGATAGCGAACAGAGTTTGTCGCTGACCTTCCACTCGTTCGACGTCGGCCTGCAGGACGGGTAGGTCAACGGGGATAGCGTTGGTAAGCCGGTCCACCAGATCGGATATTTGCAACGGATTGCAGAGAAATCCAATTGAGCCTTGCGTACGCATTGCAAAAACCGTCTTCTTCTTCGCAACGTCGAGCTGCGCATGAAGAGCCTTCAGCGCGGTACCGTCGCCCCCTACTGTTACGACGTAATCGGCATCCGCGATGGTACATTGGCCATATCGGCTGACGAATTGCCCAAGCACGTCCTGTGCCCCTGGTCTCGGTGAAGCAATGAATGCGATCTTCATGGTCAAACCGAAAGCGAAGTTTTGTTGCCAACGACAGCTTCGAGAAGCGCTGCAGGCATTTCGGTCCCTGCTTCGCTCCCCTGGGGCGCAGAGGCAGTAAGGCACGAATTTCAAGCCAACAATAGTTCCTCCCCAACGACGCGGCAATAACGACACTGCGATGCAAGCACGTTTAGGGCCAGCTTCAAGGGCCGCGTACCACGCGAGGTCGGTACCTGAGGAAGACGTGCTTTAGCGCCTCCGCCGCAATCATATAGAAACCCGTGATCGTAATGACACCCCATAAAACAGGCACAGGCATGGGCGCGAAACCGAACGCGGGTACGATGGAAAGATAGCCAACATAATTTGCATCATGAGGTAGCCAAAGCGGCGAATACCCCGAGCAAATTCGGTTTCAGATTCTTGCCGTTCGATCGCGACAGCGATCTTTGCAAGCTCAGTTTCCTTGCCGGTGTTCACGACCAACGCTTTCGCGGATCCGCTCCTCGCCGACGTCCCCGCAAACAGGACGTTCGCGCGGTCGACCATCGGCGCCTTCCAAGCTGCCTCTCAAGACCGTCGCTGTGCGGGCAACGGTACGTTTCAGGCGCTCCATGGCGCCCGATGCCCTATACTCCTGGACGAACGAGAGGATACAGGTGAAGAGAACGATCAACCAGATGATGACCGCGTCCTGTGTGTCGCCGACAAACATCGCGATTGCGGCAGCAACGATCAACACCAGAACAAGCGGGCTGCGAAACTGGGCAACGAAGGTTCGAAGCGCTTTTGCGGTGGCGCGAGCCTCAAGCGTGTTTGGTCCGTAGCGCTTCTGTCGGGCGCGAACCTGTGCCGATGACAAGCCGTTTGGCGGCGTGGAGAGAAGTCTCATAAGCTCTGGGGCGGACTTGGTCCAAAAGCCTGGACGAAAGTCGCCACCGGCACGTGGCTGCAAGCCGATATTCGGCACAAGGTCGGCGCCCGTGTGAAGCGGGTGTCTCATCTTTCCAGCTTACCCTCAACAGCGTATTCATCTGACGGCTGGCCGCGGGGGATCGCGGATTGTTCTGGCGCTCATGCCACCTTTTCTGGTTCGAGAATCTCTTGAACAATTTGACCAACCGGCTGCTCCGCATTGATCATGCGCCAGGTAAGAGGCTCTCGCTCACCAGACATCTGCC
This sequence comes from Ensifer sp. B1-9, assembly GCF_050474445.1. Classification (NCBI taxonomy): domain Bacteria; kingdom Pseudomonadati; phylum Pseudomonadota; class Alphaproteobacteria; order Hyphomicrobiales; family Rhizobiaceae; genus Ensifer; species Ensifer sp. B1-9. The sequence goes on along the minus strand of NZ_JBCHVG010000024.1, from coordinate 56,438 downwards.
GCGCCAAAACGCTCAGATCCGCATCGGACGGCCCCCCAAGTCTGCCGCCGATGCGCTGTCGCAAGGTGGGCACACCAGCCTCCAGCCAGACCGCTTCGCACGGGATGCCCGCAGCCTTGGAGGCAAGCTCGACGAGGCTGCGATTGTGCGAACGGTCGAACACCGCATCCGCGACAACAGACCCGCCAGCCTTCAATATAGCTAGGCTGCGGCGGGCTATCTCGAAATAGACCTTGTCCGATACACTTCGTCGATAGGCATCCACACCGAGGTGCACCTCGGCTGGAACCCCGTGCAACGCCTTGCGGATGCGGTCGCTCTCAATGATGCGAGCGCCCGGAGGAGCCCCGAGCCTGACGGCGAGCGCATCCGCTACGGTAGTCTTACCCGAGCCACTGAAGCCGCCGATCACAATGAGGCGTGGTTGAACCTTTGCAAGCAGCGAGCGCGCCAACTCAAGATAGGAATGCGCGTCGGACATGAGATGCGTCGCACTTCCGCCTTCTGCAACCTGGGTGGCGATCACATGAGCCCTAACGGCCGCCCTTATCGCCATGAAGAAGGGCAGAAGCCCAAAGCCATCCTCGTCATCTGTTTCATCAAGGTAGCGGTTCATGACCAGATTGGCGAGTTGCGGGAACCCTCTGTGCCACAGGTCCATCAACAGGAATGCCAGGTCATAGAGCGTGTCTACGGTAGCGATCAGGTCGTTGAACTCGATGCAATCGAATAATCTGGGTTGTCCGCCGATGAGGCATATATTCCGCAGGTGCAGATCCCCATGACAGAGCCTGACTTTGCCCAACGTCTCTCGGCTATCAAGAAGGGGCCCGTTCGCTTCCAGCGCCTCTTCGAAGAGTTGAGTGACAGTCGCCACTTCCGTTTCATTGAAGAGGTGGTTGGTGGCGAAGGCAGCTGTATTGATGGCGAGCACTGCGGCAATGTTTGCGGATCCCGAGCTTCGACGAACAACAGGTGCGTCATGGTGGTAACGGGCAATCATGCGCGCCGCTTGCGTGAGCAGCATTGCGTTCAGCTTTCCATCGACAGCCATTCGATCGAACAGCGCGTCCTGGTCGAAGCGAACCATCTCGACGACCGGCTCGACAAATTGGCCATCGCCGAAGTGAAGCCTGCCCTCCTGATCGCGCGCAATCCTTCGGACGCCAATGTACAAACCCGGAGCGGTGGCCCCGTTCAATTCGACCTCCCGCTCGCAGGCTTTCAGCCGCAACTCCGGCGTGGAAAAATCGACATAAGGAAGCTTCACAGCACGTTTAACCTTAAATGCTCGATTGCGAGCGAGAAAGATATGCGAAATGTGAGTCTCGATGTGCTCGACCGCTTCGCTTCCGTGCGTTTTCCGGTCGCTTAAGAATGCTATGGCATCGGTCTGGTCCTGGACGAGCATGCTACCTCGCTTGAATGGCGAATGTTGGCGTCGGCAAATGGGCCACGCCGCCAAAGCAAAGAACTGGCGTAATCATGCGCGCCATGCCTCGATGTTACGTTGATGCGGATCAATCGCCTTCCCGTTAATTTGCCGCTCGGGGTCTCCCAGCGATCTTTGGACCAGCCAGCATTGATCACCGACGCAGGCCTTGGGCAATTTGACGGTCATCAAGGTGCCTGAGCGCAAGTCTGCGATCATGACCAACAACATGCGTGTTCGGTCTGCGGACAAGCGGACCTGGAGTTGCCGAAGACGAATGCCCGACATGGGAGCAAATTTGCAAGCTGGAGAAATCAGATGAGCGGAACCTGGAACCTGTCCATCTCGCCGGATAGTGTCTGCTATCTCATCATCAAGGCGCGCGAGTTCGACGCCAAGGACGTCGTCTCGGAAATTGATCCTGCATCCAATGCCGTGGATGACAACATGATCTCCGTGCTCGAAGACCAGCCCGACGATCCTGTGGAATCCGAGCTGAAGAGTACGATCTCGGCGATGAACGAGGACGAGCAGATTGACCTCGTCGCCCTTTGTTGGCTCGGCCGCGGAGACGACACGGTGGACGACTGGGAACGAATTCGCGCCGAAGCCGCTGAGGCCCACAATGAACACACCGCAGGCTATTTGATCGGCACGCCGCTTCTTGCGGATTATCTGGAGGAGGCAATGGCTGCGTTCGGCGAGTCTTGCCAGGAGTACGAGAAGGGACGTCTTTAGTTTGGAAGGAGCGCGCTTGCGGTCGACGTCCAAGGCCAAACGAGACTGACGGGAGGACGTCATGGCAAGCAAGACCAATCCGAAATCACAGGACCAGCCACCGAACGATAACATGGCGATCGCACAGAAACTGCGCGAATATGCTGATCTGCTCGACGAGCAGGGAGTGAACAGTTTTAGATCGCGTGCCTATCGCAACGCCTCCGACATTGTTGCCGCGCTCAATCGCCCCGTCGCCGCAATTCTCGCCGAAGGAGGCCGTGAGGCCCTTGAAGCGCTGCCTGCAGTCGGAGAAGCAATCGCCGGCGCTATCATTCAATTGGTCGCGAGCGGTCGCTGGGCGCAACTAGAAAGGCTGCGCGGCGAACTCACGCCGGAAGTGCTATTTCGCACCATCCCCGGAATTGGCGCGCGACTGGCAGGAGTGTTGGCGGATGATGGAACGCTTGAGACCCTGGAAGATTTGGAGCACGCCATCCATTTCGGCAACCTCGCACTGAAAGGCATTGGGCCCAGACGGAAGCAGATGATCGCCGCCACACTGGCGGATCGCCTCGGACGGCGATCCGTGCCACGCCTTTGGAAAAAGTCGAGCCAACCGCCGGTTCCGCTGCTGCTCGAAGTCGACCGCGCCTATCGTGACAAGGCTGCTTCGGGTGCGCTGCGCCTGATAGCCCCAAGACGCTTCAACCCGACACACGAGGCCTGGCTTCCTATCATGCACATGGAGATGGGGGACTGGCATTTCACCGTACTTTTTTCCAACAGCAGGCGTGCCCACGAACTCGGAAAGACGAAGGACTGGGTGGTCATCTACCACCAACGGGATGGCGAACCCGAGGGGCGGACCGTGGTGACGACTAGCACGCATGGGCCGATGGTGGGAAAGCGAGTCGTCCGACCGGATCAGGCGCAGGTTACACTGAGCCCGGCTGAGCCGACCACGCTAGGATGACCGCGAGCTTTCGACGGGCAAAGAATTATGGATCCTTGACGACCATCAATGAGCGTCAGGAATGCATGTATCATGCTGCTCTCATGAAGATTTTTGCTCTCAACGGAACGATGGCGCTTGGAAGAGCCATTACCGACGATCTTCGGATCGCGCTCGCCGACCACGAAGAGCGTGACTTCGAAGGCGGGGAACACAAGTTACGACCGCTTGTCAGCGTGCGCGGCAAGGACGTCTTCATCGTTCACTCCTTGAATGGTTCGCCGGAGGGTTCGGCGAATGACAAGCTATGTAAACTCCTGTTTTTCGCAGCCACGTGCCGCGAACACGGCGCATCGCGCGTAACCGCCGTCGTGCCCTATCTAGCCTACTCCCGCAAGGACAGACAGACCAAGACACGCGACCCGGTGACGACGCGCTACGTAGCACAGCTATTCGAGGCGGCGGGCATCGACGTGGTCGTGACTCTGGACGTCCACAACCTGGCGGCATTTCAGAACGCTTTCCGCTGCGCAACGGTTCACCTGGACACTCGAAAACTCTATAGCGGGATCATTGCGAACCTCGCCGGCGCCGAACGGACTCTGATATTGGCGCCCGACGCTGGGGGTATCAAACGAGCGCAACTCTTGAGAGAATACTACGAACGTCTGTCGGGCAACGAAGCGCAACTCGCTTTCATGGAAAAGCGTCGCAGCGGTGGGGTTGCCTCGGGTCATCTTTTCGCGGGTGACGCAGAAGGGGCGAACGTCTTTATCATCGACGACCTGATCGGGACAGGCAGAACAATGTTGAGAGCAGCGGAGGCTTGCCGCCAGCGGGGTGCGAATGCCGTTTATGCTCTGGCTACCCATGCCCTCTTTGACCGGGGCTGCGAGGCAGTTCTGGCTCATCCTGCGATCGACCGAACGATCGTGACAGACTCGGCTTCCCCATTTAATATACCGGAAGACGTCCTGCGCAACTGCGTGGAGGTCGTAGGCAGCGCACCGCTTTTTTCCGAAGCCATTCGACGCCTCCACTCCGGCGCCTCGCTTGCCACACTCTCAGGAGATGATCAGTGACACGCGAACCCTTGCAATCTCGAGGTAGTTGAGCGCCAGCGGCCGCCATTTCTCAGGCTTGCGTAGTGGCTTTTCAAGAAGGTGGGCAAGACAAAGCCTTGCTCGAAGCAAGGCGCGAAAGCCGCCATACACCGCCAGCAAGCGATCACAAGGGCGATTGCCGAGCGTGCGTTCCAAGGCTGAAAGGAAGATTGGACCTATCCAGACCGAGCCGAGAGCCTCGCATTCGAGTGCGAGATAACTGATCTCATCATATGGGTCGACGAGGCGCATGGACCGGTTGAATTCAAGGCAATCAATGATTTGGGGAGGCCCGATGAGGCAGATATGCTCGGGCCGCAAGTCGCCGTGTCCTTCCACTAGGTTTCCCCGTCTGATCCTAGCCTCGATCGTTGAACGCATCGCCTGCAATCCCCAACCGACGCCTTCGAGCAATGCAGCGACATCCCGGGTCTCCAGATCGAATTCGGGCCGCAGCAAAATCATTCGTGAGATTTCGTGTTCATCCAGCAGTTGGCGCACGTATCGATCGGCGGTCTCCGGCCGACAGCCAGCGTAAAAGCGTACGAGCTTCTCGGCGGCGCCGATCAGTTCCGTCGGGGCGAGGTCGCACGCCTTTATGCGACTATCCAGCATATCGGTCTCTGGAAGCCGTCTCATCTCGATGAGCCAATTGACAGCTTTTCCGAATTTCTCAAAAGTCAGCGCGTTGGAAAGGCGGCGTATAGTGACTTGATGGCTCGGTAGGTTCCCCGGGCCAGTCGACGGTTGAGGCGAATTTCTTCGCAACAGAAAAAATGGCGGGCGTCAACCGTACTGAAGTCAAGAAAGGTCTGCTTGACCGGCTTCTTCAGCTTCAGCACCCAGTCATCAGCGATGAAGACCCACGACATATGGGTCTCCCTGGCTTTGATCCTCGATGGTGGATCAGGGTACGATGCCGGGTCGCTGAGAAAGCGAATTTTCGCATCGAGCGCGGGCATCGACTCCACTGTTTTCGGCCTTTCTGGCAACAGTTCTACGCGAACCGCCGCTTGGCTATTTGGTCAGGACGACATCAAGCGATTGAGAGAGTTTTCGCGCAGCAGTGAGCGGGTAACGCCTCCCACGAGCCATTCGCGGAGGCGGCTATGGCCGTATGCTCCCGAAACGATCAGATCCGTACCAAATTGCTTGGCAATACCGATGAGGGCCTCGCCATCTGAGGGAGCATCACAGCTGAAGACCTCTCCGCGGGCTTTTGCACCATGATGGATCAAGTGGCGGACGACATCATGCATCGTTTCCACAGCGTGTTGCTTTCCATGCTCCTCGACTGTTGCGACAAGGACCTCGCGCGCATGAACGAGGAACGGCATCGCATCGACCACTGCTCGTCGTGCCTCGCGTGTATCCTTCCAGGCGACCATAACCTTGTGTGCTGCGAGAGGCTCAAGGTCGTTCCTCGGAATGAGGATAGGACGACCGGCCGAATGGATCAGTTCACCGAGATCGACGTGCTCGCTACCGACTTGAGAGACGCTCGCGATGACGAGATCTGCCAATCGCGCCGCGGCCGCGAGTTCCTTCGTTGGGTCACCAACGCTCGTTCGCAGCAAATCCGCGCCTCCGCTTTCCGACTCGAATTCTTTTCTGAGCACTTCCAGGCGGCGTTCGATATCGATCGCTTCGAGGCGCATGAATTCATCATCCATGACCACACCGGGAGGCGCCGCCGTTATGATGCGAATGTCGCCAGCGGCGAAACCGACGAGTGTCGCCTCGAAGCGCGACGCGACGTCACGGGCAAATTTTAGCTGCCGCGCGACACTTTCGTGCATGCTCAAGCTTACCAGTATCGTATTGTAAATCATCGCCACGATCCCGCTTCACTACTCCACTCATTTCATGAAAGCACTGATCGATCGGTCTTACCTTGACCGCCGTCAAAGGTGCGGCATCGCGCGACTGAAGATGTCTTTGATGCCCATCAAGGTTGCATGTGCCCGTGCATGCTAGATTTTAATGTCGGGAGGATTGAAGCTATGACGCACAAGCAAGTCCTGTTCCACTCCGCCGCGCGCGAGAAGATCCTGAAGGGAACGGCTCAGCTCGCCGATGCGGTTCGGGTTACGCTTGGACCTCGGTCCAAGGCCGTGTTGATTGAAAGAAAATGGGGTTCGCCGATCGTTTGCAATGACGGCGTGACGATCGCTAAGGAGTTCGATCTCAAGGACCCCGAGGAAAATCTCGGCGCGCGGATGCTGCGACAGGCGGCCGAAAAGACCGGCGATATTGTCGGCGACGGGACGACGACATCGACCATTCTTGCCCATGCAATCTTCGCTGACGGGCTGCGCAACGTCGTGGCCGGCGCAAGCGCGATCGATATCAAGCGAGGTCTGGATCGCGCGCTCAAGCGCGCCGTCGCGGAACTAAGAACGAATTCGCGCCCAGTCTCTTCGAAGCGTGAAAAGGAGCAGGTGGCAACCATCTCGGCGCATAACGACACGCACATCGGCACACTCATTGGAGAAGCGATGGAGAAAGTCGGCGACGAAGGGGTCATTAGCGTCGAGGAATCGAAATCAACGGAGACGGTCCTCGATGTACTCGAAGGCATGCAGTTTGATCGCGGCTACCTTTCGCCCTACTTCGTCACCGACATGGAGCGGATGGAAGTGGTGCTCGAGAACCCTGTCATTCTGCTTTTCGACCGCAAGATCACATCCCTGAAGGACTGCGTCGGCCTGCTCGAGGCCGTCGCCAAATCTGGCACGCCGTTGCTGATCATAGCTGAGGACGTTGAAACGGAAGCGCTGGCCACGCTGATCGTCAACCAGATGCGCGGAACGCTTCGAAACTGCGCGGTAAAGACGCCCGGCTTCGGCGACCGAAGAAAGGCGCTGCTTCAGGACATAGCCATACTTACAGGCGGTCAGCTGATTTCCGAAGAATTGGGTATCAAACTGGAAGCGGTGACACCCGAACAACTTGGCCGTGCCGAACGGGTGGTCATCACCAAGGATACGACGACGATCATCGGCGGCGCGGGAGATAAGAAGGCAATTGCCGGCCGCGCCGACCAGATAAGGCGGGAAGTATCCACGACGACGAGCGACTACGACCGAGCAAAACTCGAGGAGCGACTGGCAAAGCTCTCGGGCGGCGTTGCCGTAATCAAGGTGGGCGCTGCTACCGAAGCTGAACTCAAGTCGAAGAAGGAGGCGCTTGACGACGCTATCAGCGCGACGAAGGCGGCGGTAGCCGAAGGTATTCTGCCTGGAGGTGGGCTCGCCCTCTTGCGATGCGTCAATGCCGTGGCCGATGAGGAAACGGCATGTGAAGGCGACGAGCGCACGGGCGTCCAGATTCTGAAACGCGCGCTCGAACTTCCGGCGCGCCAGATCGCGGAGAACTCCTCCACCGACGGCGGCGTCGTTGTGTCGAAGATGATGGAGGCGGAAGGCAATTATGGCTTCGACGCCGGACGGAAGGAATATGTCGACCTGATGTCTGCGGGTATAATCGATCCCACAAAGGTCGTCCGGGTGGCGCTTGAAAATGCCGTTTCGGTCGCAAGCGTCCTTTTGCTGACCGAAGCCACCATGACAGAAATTCCGGAGCCGGCAAAGGACGGCCTTGCCGATGCTGCCATGCAAGCTTAGCCCTAGAACATGTCGGAGCACCATGATGACGGCATTGAATCAGCGCGAAAAGGCTCTCGAAGAGAAGTACTTCCTTGATTTCGAAAGGGCCATCAGGGTCCGAGATCGACGCAACCGCATTCTGGCCGCATGGGCAGCTCAGGTTATCGGACGCGCGGACAGATCGGCCTATGTGGAAGAGGTGATCAAGGCCGGTCAAACCGAGCCGGGAGATGATGACGTCTTGCTGAAGGTGCTCGGCGACCTGCTCGGTGCCAATGTGCCGGTCGACAAGGCGACGCTGCGAGAGAAAATGCGCGCGCTCCTGTTTGTGGCAGCCGAACAGCTCGAAGCTGAGGAATGAAGCTACACGCTCTGTTCGCCTCGCTCCACTATCCCACTATCTTCACACTTGTTTCGCCTCCGCGGCCGCAACCGCACGTTTTACGGCAACAAAACTGTCAGGCGTGACCGAAATCGAGTCAATGCCGCAGTCGACGAGGAAGGCCGCGAATTCGGGATGATCGCTGGGTGCCTGTCCGCATAGACCGACCTTGGCGCCTGCCGTCTTTGCCTCCACGATGAGCCTGCGTATCATCCATTTTACCGCCGGGTTTTGTTCATCGAAGACGGTAGAAAGCTCCTCGGCGTCCCTATCAATACCAAGCGTCAATTGCGTGAGATCATTTGATCCGATGGAAAACCCGTCGAAGTACCGTGCAAATTCCGCTGCCAGAATGACATTAGAAGGAATTTCGCACATAACGTAGATCTCGAGACCATTACCGCGCTTCAATCCGTTCTCGGCCATTGTGTCGAGCACCTTCTCCGCCTCTTGCGGAGAGCGGCAGAAGGGGATCATAAGCGCGACATTTGCAAAGCCCATTCTCTCTCGAAGCCGTCTTATGGCACGGCATTCCAGCACGAACCCATCGCGATATCGGGAAGAATGGTAGCGTGAGGCACCGCGAAAACCGATCATGGGGTTTTCTTCTTCCGGTTCGAACTGGGCCCCGCCGCAAAGACCCGCATATTCGTTGGTCTTGAAATCGCTCATGCGAATAATGATCGGCTTTGGAAATGCGACAGCAGCAAGCCGCGCTAGCCCGGCTGAAAGCCTGTCTACGAAGTAGTCGGTCTTGTCTGCGTATCCTCGCGTCAGATCGGATATCATTTCTCTGGCGGCTTGATTCCGCAAGTCGTCAAAATGGACGAGTGCCATCGGGTGGATCTGGATGGAATTCGATATTACGAACTCCATGCGCGCAAGCCCGATGCCGTCTGCCGGCAATCTCCACCACCGTGACGCCGCCTGTGGATCGGCGAGGTTCAACATCACCTTTGTGCGCGTCTCGGGTATGTCGGACAGGATTGTTTGCTCCGCTGCAAAATCTGCCCGCCCCTCGTAGATCGTGCCCTCATCACCCTCCGCACAACATACAGTGACTGTCTCCCCCGGGCGCAGCAATTGCGTCGCGTTTCCGACGCCCACGATGGCAGGAACGCCGAGCTCCCTGCTGACGATCGCGGCATGCGACGTCCGACCGCCGTGGTCGGTGACGATAGCGGAGGCACGTTTCATAAGCGGAACCCAGTCGGGATCCGTGGTCGTCGCAACCAAAACTGCACCGTCGACAAAGCTATTGAAATCGCCCGCACGTTCGATGAGACAAACAGGCGCAGCCGCTATGGCGTTGCCGATGGCAAGGCCCTTTGCCAACGCCCGCCCCTTACTATTGATGCGGTAGGTCAAAAGCAGGTTGGTCGCTGCTCGTGACTGAACCGTTTCCGGCCGTGCCTGAACAAGCCAAATCTCCTGGCTCTGACCATCCTTCGCCCATTCGATGTCCATCGGACATCCATAGTGCGCCTCGATCGCAATCGCCCACCGCGCCAGCCTGACAATCTCCTCGTCGCTTAAGACTAGCTGCGCCCTCTCCTCCTGGCCCGTCGACACGCCTTGCGTCGGTGCCGCCCCATCGCCGTAGACAAGCTTTCGTTCCTTGGAACCGCGCCTCTTTTCTATTATCGGTACGAGCCCTGGGTCGCCGAGCAGTGGTTTGAAGACACGGTACTCATCTGGATCGATGGTACCCTTGACGACATACTCGCCAAGGCCCCAGCTTGCATTGATCACGGCAACCTTGTCGAAGCCGGTTTCCGTTTCGATCGAGAACATGACGCCGGCACTGCCAAGGTCGGAGCGAACCATCTGCTGGATGCCGATCGAAAGCGCTACCTTCATCTGATCGAAGCCGTTGGCCTGGCGATAGCTGATGGCGCGGTCCGTGAACAGGGAAGCGTAGCAGCGACGGCAGGCATCTACGAGTGCTTGTTCGCCGACAATGTTAAGGTAGCTTTCCTGTTGCCCGGCGAAACTCGCGGCTGGCAGATCTTCGGCGGTGGCGCTCGAGCGCACAGCGACCGACGCGGTGTCGACGCCAAGCCTTTCCGACAGATTGCGATAAGCTGAAATTAGTTCGGCTTCGATGTCGGCAGGCCAAACACCTTGCAGGATAAGCGCTCGGATCGCCGCACCCGCCTGACCGAGTGTTTCTCTTCCGGATTCCCATGCCTCCAGGAGCGACCGGATTGGCTCGCGCAAATCGTTGAAATCGATGAAGCGCCAATAGGTTTGCGCAGTTGTGGCAAACCCACCCGGAATCTTGATATTGCTCCCGGAAAGACCGTTGATCATTTCACCGAGCGAAGCATTCTTTCCACCAACGTCACCGATGTTTTCTCGTCCAACGTCTTCGAGCCAGATCACGGTTTCCATCCACGCCTCCGCATTAGCAGCTGGCAAATCTTAAGCGCCATGATGGGCTCTGACCTTGATGGCCATCAAAGCGCATTTGGCGGACTTCCGGCACAATCTTGTGGACGACATAGGAGGAACCGGCGGTGGGCAAATTTGCACGTCAAGCAATCGTCGCGGACATAGGCGAGACACACACGCGCCTCGCCGTCACGGATTATGACAGACTATCGATCGATCACTACGTGCAGTTCGAGAACAAGGCCTTCTCTTGCGTGACCGACGCTCTGATAGCCTATATCCGGTCGACCCCCGTCGCGTCTTCAGCGATCGGCATCGCGGTCATCGACGGCGGCCCGGTCTCAGACGAAGAGCACCTTCAGCATGACTTGGCAAAACAACTCGATTGGGGCTCGTCACCAGTTCCCGTTGTTAAGGTCGAGGCGCTCGACGCGCTGGCATTGGCTCTCCCGCACCTGACTTCACACGACACCAAAGCCATCAGTGGACAAAAGATTGGGCCAGAGGCGCCGAAGGCAATCATCAGCATCGGACAGGCGCTGGGCGTGGGGTCGCTGACATTTGCTGACGGCACATGGACCGCGCATCGCACACACGCGGGAAGTATCGCCTTTGCCCCCCAGACACGCGGAGAATTTGACATTCTCGAGCGCATCCGCTGCGATACGGACTATGTCTCGGTCGAGAACCTTCTGTCAGATGCCGGTCTTTGCCATCTCTATGAACTGCTGGTCGAAGGTACCGGTCAGGCCGTCCGCGGCTTGCCGGCCTCCAGCATCATCGATGCGGCCTTGATCCGGAACGACGCGTTGGCCGCGACGGCCGTAGATACTTTTGCCACCTGGCTGGCAAGGTTCGCAGGTGACATCGCGCTCCTCTATGATGGTCGTGGTGGCATTTATCTCTGGGGACTCATCCCACGAAGAATGGAGCAACGGTTAAGGGGCAAGTTATTTCGAGCAGCATTTGAGGCGAAAGGCCGACGCTCGTCCTGGCTTGCAGAGATACCGATATTCCTCATCCGCAGCGACGATGCGATTTTGAAAGGCGCGGCGGTCGCGCTCACACGGCGTTTGGGCGAGGCCAGCTGACGCAGCCACCGTCATCTGCAGCATCAACATTCAAGACTTCGAGCCTGACAATGGCAAAGCGCAACAGACCGTCGCCAAAACTCTATGCGGCTCGAGGTTCACTTGCCGTTCTTTGAAAAGAACTCCCTTTATCAGAAGCACGCTAAAGACCGAAGCGACCATCAAAATGATCAATATCAGCATAAGCCAATTCAACAGGCCCGCCTGTATCATCTGCAGTTTACTGCGCTTGGTCATCTCGAAATCCTACAATTCGAACCGCGTGCTTAATAACGACACCATGACGAGCACCTTGCATTGCGCTTGGTCAAAGCAACGGCACACTGCCTTTGACGGGCGTCAATGCGCCGCCTTTGCGAACGCGGTCTAATCACTACATCTGCTGGTCGGCGACACTAAGCCGCACAGGGACGGATAGAAGTTCGATCCGCTCCCTTCTCGCAAATGTCGCCGGCCACGCCCCACGTCTACTCAAAGGAGAAAGCAGCCATGGCCGAGACAGAGACCAAACTTCCCATCAAACAAGAAGAAAAGACACCTCGTTCCCGCCCGGAATCGTGGGTACCTTTCGAGGGGCTTCGGGCCGAGATCGACCGCTTGTTCGATGACTTCACCCCGAGCTTCTGGCGTCGCCCCTTTGAACCAACGAACATTCGGCGTGCGTCTCTTCCGCCGACCTGGGCCATCGCGCCGGCCGTCGACCTCGTGGAAAAGGAGGCAAGCTACGAGATCACTGCCGAGTTGCCGGGCATCGAGGAAAAGGACATCGAGGTGAAGGTTTCGAACGGGATTTTGACGATCCGCGGCGAAAAGGAGGAATCAAGAGAAGAAAAGGACAAGGAATACATGCTGTCGGAGCGGCGCTACGGTTCGTTCCAGCGCGCATTCAAAATGCCTGAAGGCGTGAAGGCCGAAGACATTGGCGCCACCTTCTCGAAAGGCGTTCTGACCGTCACCCTGCCAAAGAGCGAGGAGGCTAGACAGAACGATCGCAAAATCCAGGTGAAAGCTGATTAGAATCGGGTTTTCCGCGCCGCAAGAACCCTTGCGGCGCGGAACATCGACCCTAAGGGAGGGAACCATGTCGTACAAAACTATTCTAAGTGTGCTGGCCGAGGATCGACTTGACGAAGATCTCCAGATCGCGACGAAACTCGGCGGCGAAGAGAGTGCGCATCTCAGCGCTCTTTTCGTAACATTGGCGCCAGTACCGACCGGGCGCTATCAGACACTGTCGCCGAGTTGGCTGGAAGTACGCGAGCGCAACCTGCAGAAGCTCTCCGAGCACGTTGCCAAGGTTCGCGAGCGCCTGGCAGCGGCCGAGCTGTCGTTTGATGTCGACAGTATATACGCGGAAGTCGCCGGCCCCGCCTATGATATCGGCGAAAGAGCCGTTTACGCGGACCTGGTTGTGGCCGGTCCCGGCATCTTTGCAAACGACGACTTGAAGTCGCAGGTCGTCAGCGGCGGACTCTTTCAAGCTGGACGCCCTGTCCTGTTCGTTCCTCCCGAGGTGAACGCGACCCTGCGGCCAAAGACGATCCTCCTGGCGTGGGATTCGCATCCAAGCGCGGCGCATGCCGCAAGGGATGCGCTCGAACTGATGAAGATGGCTCAGTCCGTTCACGTCACCATGGTCGACCCAGTTGCTGCATCGAGAGCGAGTGGTGATGAGCCGGGCGCCGATATCGCGACCTATCTCGCGCGCCACGGCATTAACGTCTCGGTTGAGACCCTGCCGAGCTCCGGCCGCTCCGTGACCGACACTCTGCTGAGACACGCATTGGACATCAACGCCGACATGATTGTCATGGGTGCTTACGGGCATTCCAAACTGCTGGAGCTCATTCTCGGAGGTGTCACGAAATCTATGCTCAAAGCGGCGACCCTGCCGATTTTGATGGCGCATTGAACAGATGGATATCCGAGACGTTCGCAGGTAGAAAGGGCACGGTCATGAAGCCGAGAATTCCGCACGATTGCTGGGTTTTCGCATGCGACGGGGGCCGCGCCCTTGTCATGCGCAATGCGGGGGACGCTGAACGCCTCAACTTTATTACGATGGATTCCATCGTAAACCTTGAACCACCGACGCGAATGCTGGGAAGCGATCGCGAGGGCAGGATCTATCAGTCGGTCGGTAGCGCACGAAGCAAGGTTGAACAGACCGACTGGCACGAACAGGCCGAAGAGCGATTTGTCGCCAACGTCGCAGGCAGACTGTCGGCTCTTGTACGCGACGAGGACATCAAGAATCTCGTGCTTGTTGCGCCCCCGCGCGTACTTGGTCAGCTACGCGGACAACTCGGCGCCCAGGCGCGGTCTGTAACAAGCGCAGAACTGGCAAAAGATCTGGTCAAATTCGAGGTCGCCGATATCGAAAAATACTTCTCCAGTTAAGCCGTGGACAGCGTTAGCGTGACGCCCGGCCCATGATCACTGAGAGCACAAGGGATGGTCGGTGACAAGCGAAAAAGTATCCGTCGCCCTGGCGGCGCACGACCTTACGAAGGTCTATCGGATGGGCGCCATTGAGGTTCCTGCCCTTCGCGGCGTCGATGTCGACCTTTACAAGGCAGAGTTGGTGGTGCTGCTCGGACCGTCCGGAAGCGGCAAATCCACCTTGCTCAATATTCTTGGCGGTCTCGACACACCCACCTCTGGCCAAATTCGCTTTGGCGATCAGCCGCTTCCGCTGGACAGTGAACGCGCACTCAATCAATACAGGCGAAACCACGTTGGCTTCGTCTTTCAATTCTATAATTTGATACCAAGCCTGACCGCGCGCGAAAATGTAGCTCTGGTGACGGAAATCGCCAGGGACCCCATGTCGCCCGCCGACGCGCTGTCGCTTGTCGGTCTGGCCGATCGCCTTGATCACTTTCCGGCGCAACTCTCCGGTGGCGAACAGCAACGGGTTGCGATCGCTCGAGCAATCGCAAAGCGACCCGATTTGCTGCTTTGTGACGAACCGACAGGTGCTCTCGACAGCACGACCGGAATTCTCGTACTCGAGGCCATACTCAAGATCAATCGGGAGCTCGGCACGACCACCGCGCTCATCACCCACAATGCTGTAATTGCCGAAATCGCCAATCGCGTCCTCTATTTCGCGGACGGTCGCATTGTTGAAACGCGGTGCAATGCGACGCAGCGGGCGCCTGGCGAGTTGAGTTGGTGAGTAGTCGCGATGACGAGCCTCGACCGAAAGCTGCTACGACAGCTCTGGCAAATGAAGGCTCAGCTTCTTGCGATCGCATTGGTGATCGCGTCTGGCGCGGCGCTACTGATCATGTCATTGACAACGATCGAAGCACTTGAGGAAACGACTGCCGCCTACTATGAGCGGACCCGCTTTGCCGATGTCTTCGCTCACGCCAAACGTGTACCCGAGTACCGCAAGCGGGATATCGGGGAGATTCCCGGCGTCAGGCTGGTCGAAACACGGATCGACGAGCGTGCCATCCTCAACATCGCCGGGTATCTTGAGCCAGCGGTCGCGCAGGTCATCTCCCTGCCAGACCGTGGCCCGCAGCTCTTGAATGCGCTCGTGATCCGTTCAGGACGTTTGATCGATCCCACCCGACCTGATGAAGTCGTCGTCAGCGAGCCCCTTGCCGAAGCGCATCGATTGAAACCTGGCGACAGCATTGATGCCATCTTGCGAGGTCGCAAGCGCACATTGCACATTGTGGGAACCGCACTCAGCCCGGAATTTGTGTACGCGATCGCCCCGGGAGGGTTGATGCCGGACGACGAACGTTTCGGCATTCTCTGGATGGGACGGGACGCCTTGGGCGCGGCTTTCGACCTCAAGGCCTCCTTCAATAGCGTTGCGCTCAGTCTAGTACCAGATGCAGACGTCAACGATGTAATCCGTCGGCTCGATGACATTCTTGCGCCCTACGGCGGTATCGGCGCCTACAGCCGGAGTGACCAGACCTCAAACTGGTTCGTCGAAAGCGAAATTGCGCAACAGAAGAATCTGTCTCGCGTGATGCCGACCATATTTCTCGCCGTGGCTGCTTTCCTCACGAACTTGGTGATGGCGCGTCTCGTCGATACCGAACGGCGGGAAATCGGCCTGCTGAAGGCTCTCGGCTATACGAATTGGACGATTGGATTGCACTACTTCAAACTCGTACTCGCAATAGGAACCGCTGGGATCGTGATTGGGTCGCTGACCGGCGCATGGCTTGGTCACTGGAACACTGAACTCTACGCAAATTTCTACCGCTTTCCATTCCTGCTCTATCGTCCTGGTCCCGCCGCATTTGTGGTGTCCGCCGCAATCAGTCTGACTGCCGCGCTCGCCGGTAGCCTGATGGCGAGCTATCGTGCCGTTCGGCTGCCGCCAGCTGAAGCCATGAAACCGCCCTCACCGGCAATTTATCGGCGCATGTTCACAACGCGTTCCGCGTTCGCCGGAACATTCGACGAGCCGACCCGCATGATCCTGCGTCGGATCATGAGATGGCCCGGACGTGCACTACTCACAAGTCTTGGACTGGCGATGTCGACGGCGGTCATGATCATGGCTCTGCAATGGGTGGATGCAATCGACTCTCTTGCCGAAACTGTCTTCGAACGCGGACAACACCAGGACGCGACGATCGCTTTCAACGAGCTCCACCCGCTCAAGACCGTTAGAGACTTCGAGAACCTTCCCGGCGTACTGTCGGTTGAACCTTATCGCTACGTATCCGCTCGCATCAGCCACAGGCATCTTGCCGAGCGCCAGGGCATTATCGGCGTGTCGGGAAGTGCTATCCTTAGTCCGGTATTCGACGTTTCACGTGGGCGCCTTGAAATTCCGCTTGGCGGACTGGTCGTTTCTCGCAAGCTCGCAGAACTGCTCCGTATTGCGATCGGCGATACTGTCGTCGTTGAGCTTCTGGAGGGGCACCAAGCCTCATTCAGCGTGCCCGTGGTGCAAGTATTCGAGACCTACATTGGCAAGCCCGCCTATATGCAGATGGGAACGCTCAATCGCCTTGCGGACGACGGTGATGTAGCAAGTGGTCTGCACATCCGCATCGACGAGGCTGGCCGATCCGACCTCATGGCAAAACTCAAGGACATACCTGGCATAGCCTCCATTCAGTTTCGACGTGCCGCTATCGATACTTTCTACAAAACGATGGGCGAGACGATCTTCATCTTCATTGGCTTCTTCGTCGCGTTTTCGATGACGCTTTCGGTCGGAGTAACCTACAATTCAATCCGCATCGCCATCTCCGAGCGCGCGCAGGAGCTTGCAACATTGCGCATACTCGGTTTCACGCGCTGGGAGATCTCCTACATTCTCCTCGGGGAAGTCGGCTTGCTCGCATGGCTCGCCGTTCCGCTTGGCGCCGCGATAGGTTTGGGGCTCGCGTGGTGGATGACACGCGCCTTCGAGACTGAACTCTACCGCGTACCACTCGTGCTTCACAATTCAACTTACAGCAAGGCCGCCATCATCATGCTTGCCTCGGCGCTGGGCTGCGCCGCTGTCGCGCGTCGGAGGCTCGACCGACTGGACCTGATCGCCGCGCTGAAGACAAGGGAGTAGCAGATGCGCACGGCACGAAAACGACTGGCAATCTGGGGAAGCCTGGCGGCATTGCTGGTAACCGGCCTCGCCTATGCGCTGCGACCCCAGCCGGTCCCGGTGGACCTTGCGACAGCGCAGACCGGCGCGCTGCGCGTAACTGTCGATGAGGAAGGGGAAACCCGGGTGCGCGAAGTTTACACACTTCATGCGCCTCTTCGTGGCCAGCTACAGCGCATAACGGCTGAAGCCGGTGATCGTGTCAAGGCAGGAGAAACCTTGCTCGCCCAGATTGAACCGGCAGCGCCAGCCTTCCTGGACGTGAGAACGGAAGCGGAGCAACGGGCGGCGGTGGAAGCCGCGGGGGCCGCCTACAACCTCGCAGCCGCCGAACTCAACAAAGCAAAGGCGGACCTCGCTTTTGCGGAAGCAGAGCGAGGTCGCGCGCGTCTTCTGATGGAGCGCAACACGATCTCGAGGCGGGCTCTTGATGATGCAGAGCGCGTCTACAACGTAGCCGAGGCCAACCTCGCCACGGCGGAGGCAGCGCTCAATGTCAGGCGCCATGAGCTTAACCAGGCACGCTCCCGGCTTCTGTCGCGCCAGGAAATCAGGAACCGGAGCGGACCCTGCGAGTGCGTTCCGTTGACCGCACCGGTGAATGGTGTCGTCCTAAGGGTCATGCGCCGCAGTGAAGGCGTGGTCGATGCAGGCACCCCTTTGCTGGAGATCGGCGATCCAGATGACATGGAGATCATCGTCAATCTTCTCTCGGAGGACGCCGTCAAGCTTAAACCGGGTCAAAAGGCGATTGTGACCAATTGGGGTGGGCAAGATCTCAACGCAATCGTCCGGCGAATCGAGCCATTCGGCCAGACGAAGATATCGGCGCTCGGGATCGAAGAACAGCGTGTTGACGTTATCCTCGATTTCGCCGATCCACCGGTTCGATGGCGATCCCTTGGGCACGGTTATCGCGCTGATGTTCAGATCCTCCTCTTCGAGGGCCAGGTGCTCAAACTGCCACTAGGCGCAATGTTCCGGCAAGGGGACAAATGGGCGGTCTTCATCGTTGAGAAAGGGCACGCCCGATTAAAAGCGGTCCTTGTGGGGCAGCGCAACAGCCTGGAAGTGGAGATCCGCGACGGGCTGGTTCCGGGTGAGAGGGTCATTCTCTATCCAAGTGACCGCATCACGGAAGGGGTCGCAGTCGTCGAGCGATAGAAAGCACATGATTAGCGCAAGCGACGATCGCGGCCACCGGGCTGAAAGCGCCTATCAGCGCTGCGAAGCATCAGCAGTTCCCCGATGGTTTCGTAATTCATGAGGCCGACAACTCGTTGGTTGCGATCGACCACAGGCACAGCCGACGTGCTGGCTTCCTGCATGAGCCTTACGCTCGCGTCGATCGGAGACTGGCCATCCACCATGGGGATGTCGCGACGCATCACCGTGATCACGGGCGCACCAGCACCCCTTTCTCTCATCGCCTGGACTATGCCTTCGCGCGTCATCAGTCCTTCGAACCGGCCCGCCTCGTTCAAGACGGGAAACTCGCTCTGGCTCGTCGCAAGCAAGAGCTCTACGGCCTCGCCGACACAGGCCCGGGGCCCGAGCGTCGCAAAGTCGGTAATCATCACGTCAGAGACGCTCGTGCCGGCGGAGATTGCCTGAAGTTCGCTGCCTTGCGCTTCTGTCTCCGCCGCGAGATAGACGAAGATGGCAATCAGGATAAGCAATGGGTTGAAGAAGACACCAAAAATTCCCATTGCCAAGGCAATGGCTTGCCCGGTCCGAGCCGCAAGCGTGGTGGCGCGCGTCCATGACAAACGCCAGGCGAGAATTGCCCTGAGGACGCGCCCGCCATCCATCGGGAAGGCGGGGATCATGTTGAATACGACCAGAAAGATATTGACGCCCGCGAGGCGCGCCAGGAAATCGACGCGGGGGTCCTGCGGCGACAGCAGTTGTTCCCAGCCCAGTGTGCCTCCGACGACTATGATGACGAGACCGGCAATCACGACATTGACCAGCGGTCCCGCAATGGCAATCAGAAACTCTTCGAGCGGCTTGGTTGGGTTGCGCTCTAACCGCGCAAGGCCCCCAATCGGCAAAAGAGTGATGTCCGGTGTCTTGATGCCAAAGTGGCGAGCAGCTGCAATATGCCCGAACTCATGAAGCACCACACAAAGAAAAACACTGATGACGAAGGCAACTCCCTCCCAGGCAGCCGGCGGGCCACCGATCCGGTAGTGCATGACCCAGATCCAAATGAGCAGTAGGGCGAATGTTACGTGCACGCGAATTTCGGTCCCCGCGACGGAGCCGAGTTTGAAGGACCATTGCATGGCGTTCTCTCGTTCTGATAATCCGTGAACTGAAGCCGAGCATCATAAAGAATGCACCTAATCAGCCTCGATCCGATAAGCTGTACCTGCGCGCAGGATATCGAGCGAAATCTTACCATCAGACGCGTCCAACAGGTCTTGAATTTGCGCCGCCGAGATGGCCGGCTCACCATTGATCGAAGTCAGATAATCACCCGTCCGGAGGCCAGCGGCGTATGCAATGCTGTCGGATGGCACCTCCAGAAAGATCGGCCCGTTTGGCGTGCACGCGCGCGAAAGCGATGAAACTGGCAAGGCAAGGATCACCGCTCCCAGAGCATGATGGACCGGAGCGCTTTGCACGCTACCGGGATCGGCGAGCTTCAGCTCCAATCTCTGCACCCTTCCACCGCGCCGGATGTCCAGGATGACGCGGGCGCCAGGCGCCAGCAGGCTGACTGCATTCTTGAAAGCGGCCTCGGTCGAGACCGCGTAGCCGTTGAGTGCGGTCACGGCATCTCCAAGCTTCACCCCTTGCCGCTCGGCCGCCGAATTGCAGACCAGCCGATCAACAACTAAATCTTGCGACGCGCCCACGCCTGCCTGCGAAAGAGTGACTGAAACACCAAGCCATCCGCGCCGGACCTCGCCGTCCTTAACGAGGGCGCGAACGATTTTGGACGCGAGCTCGGATGGAATGACAAAGCCAATGCCCTGGGCGCCTTCATTCGGCGGCGGCACCCCGCGTATCACACCCAGGAGCTCGCCTTTTGCGTTGACAAGCGCCCCACCAGAATTTCCGGGGTTGAGGGCTGCGTCAGTCTGAATATAGTCCTCGTACTCGTCGATACCGAGACCGGACCGCCCCAGACCACTTACGATCCCGAAGGTTGCGGTCTGTTCCAAGCCGAGCGGACTGCCTACGGCAGCCACGAAATCGCCAACCTTCAGATCGGATGAACGCCCCCAGTCAAGGGCAATCAGGCCCGGTGCACCGATCTTGATCACGGCAAGATCGGTTGGCGCATCACTGCCCACAATTTCGGCCTGCAAGACACGGCCATCCTTTAGCGTCACCGCGATGTCGTCGGCATCGGCGATCACATGACTGTTTGTGACGATGTAACCGTGCACGCTGTCGATGATCACGCCGGAGCCCGTGACGGTAGCACCGCTTTGCACGAGAAGAACACCATCCGGGAGGCCCAGGATCTTTCGCACGTTCGCATCGTCCAGCAGTTCGTTCGTCAGTATGCGGTTGGCGGTGCTGCTGATACCGACAACGGCCGGTCTTACTCGCGCCAAGCTGTCAGAGAAGCCGGCGTCAAATCCACTTGCTTGGGTCGGCGAAGCGGCGAACGCGCAGATCGCTGCGGCAAGCATAAACCTCCGGAAATTCTGCATATCCTGCACTCCTGACAAGGACATTAGGATCTCATCTGCGCGAACCCGCGCATTGACGCGCATCAAGGAAAACCGGGATATCAGAAGGATAGTACCCGGACTTCCGCTGCTGCCAGACGACGATAGAGCCGACGCCTTCGCACGATCGGCCACCAGTCGTAGAGAAATATCTCGAGCGCCCGCCAATTTGCGACCCAACCGAAGATGACGAGACTTTCGCTGGTAACACGCGAGAACGCACCCTCACCCGACAGATTGGTCACGAGCTGACTTGCGATCAAACTGAATGCGAGGATCGGAATACCGATGAACAAGGCTTGCCGTCCCTCCCTCAGAAGTTGGCGCAACTCGCGACTGGCTTGCTTGCCGCGGCTTTCAAAATTGTAGCGCAGCGCGTCCTGAACGACACGTGTGACTCCCGTGTCGGCTTCCCCCGAAGGCAACTGTACGACGATTGCAATTGATCGACCTTTAGGAGCCTCCTCAGCCCATTCGACAATGAAGCGCTCGGCATCCTCGTCCAAATCGCGCTCATGGAAGGGTGTCGGATCAAGCGAATTGAAGAGTCGAGCCAATTGATCGATGCGGATCAGGATCGTATGGCGCTCGCCGGCTGATGATATCGCGTCCAACGTGCCTGCTCCAGGTCGATTCATTTAATCGCCGGCCTGCGCGGCGGCTCAAGCGTCTTCGTTCAGTGCTCGCCGTACACGGCGAATGACTACGCCTCGGGCTTTGTCGTCGGCTGCCTTGGCCAATTCCGCTTGCAAGTCGAGTACCAGCGATTGCAAGTCGTTGTTCCAGTCCATCCGCCCTGCGCGAAGTGGATCGATCCGTGGTGGGGAGACGCCTTCGGATACTTCGACCGCTCCCTTCACCTCTAAACGGAACGCTGCGTCCAAACGCGGACGAACCACCTTGTCCTCCAGCAGGAATGTGTGGAGCCGTTGCCTCATCCCCTCCAGAGCCGCATCTTCACCGTGCACCAGGAATACGCCAGCACCGATTGGCTCGCGGGACCGCACCCATTCTGCCAGCTCTCTGCCATCGGCATGCCCACTATAGATGTCCAGCTTCCTGATGCGTGCGCGCACACGAATGTCCTCGCCTTGAATGCGCACCACGGAGGCACCGTCTTCAAGTATTCTTCCCAAAGTGCCAGCGGCTTGGTAACCGACAAGGAGCACCGTACCCTCGTCCCGCCAGAGCCAATTCTTCAAGCGATGCCTTATACGACCAGCCTCGCACATTCCGCTGGCGGCGATGACAATGTGAAATCCCTTCGTGAAATCGATCGCTTTCGATTGCTCGGGCGTCTCGGTAAAGCGCACGTGCTTGGCTTGCAGGGCCTTGACGAGCAGGTCACCATTCTCAAGTTCCCCGGCGTGCCTGCGAAAGATCTCGCTCGCGCGGGTCGCCAAAGGCGAGTCGATGATAATCGGACAAGTCGCGATTTTACCGGTGTCCATCAGGTAGACAAGATCAGTGAGGAGTTCCTGCGTTCGCTCCACCGCAAAGGACGGAATGATCAAAGCGCCTGCAGGGTGGGTGGCTTGTATCACTTCCGAGTGCAAAATGCGCCGCCTGGTTTCGTCGGTGGCGTCTTCCCGCTCGACGTCGCCGTAGGTGCTTTCGCATACAACATAATCCCAGCCCGTCGGTGCGGCCGCGTCATATTGAAGAAGTTTGTGACGTGGGCCGATGTCACCCGAAAAAAGCACCCTGAGAGGAGTGGGGGACGTGTCAAGTTCGACTTCTACCGAAGCCGAACCGAGCAGGTGGCCGGCATTCCAGAACCGAAAGCGCACCCCATCGGCCGCCCTCTCCCATACACCAAGGCGCACCTGCCTGAATAGCGTGACCGCCACCGCTGCGTCTCGGGCAGTGTATATCGGCGTCACGGTCCCGCGTCCGCGCCTGAGGTTGCGACGATTGAGTTGGTCGACCTCGCTCTCCTGGATATGGGCAGAGTCCGGCAGCATCACGGAACACAGGTCAGTCGTCGCGGGCGTCGCGAAGATCGGCCCCTCATAGCCAAGCTTGACGAGCTTCGGAAGCAGCCCGGAGTGGTCGATATGCGCATGTGTCAGGATCACTGCGTCGATGCTGTCAACATCGAAGGGGAACGGGCGATAGTTAAGTTCCTTTTCCGTCTTGGACCCTTGGAACAGCCCGCAGTCGACCAAAACTCTCGTCGCGCCGAACTCGATCAGTTGGCATGAGCCGGTAACTGTGCCTGCGGCGCCGTGAAATCGAATGAGGGGTTGAGTGACCATCTGCACAAACTCCATTTCTTATCGTCGGGAGGCACCCGAGGCCTTGTCGTTTCGGGTGTAACCTAGGCGCTCACGAGAAAGGCCGGATCTCCGTGATCAACCGACAAGCGTGGCCACGAGAAGCGCCTTGATTGCCGGCATCCGATTTTCGGCCTGATCGAACACGATTGAGGATTTGGACTCAAAGACAGCATCACATACCTCCATGCACTCGACGCCGAAGCGCCTGGCGATACGCGCCCCGACCTCATCTTCCCGCCAGTGCCAGGCGGGTAGGCTGTGCATCAGCTTGGTGCGCGGGTTGTCAGTTGCTTCCATCACATTCTCTCTGATCGCAAAAGGAGCAAGATGCCTTACCCGCTCGGCCCAACGGACGTCTCCCTCGACAAACCAGGGAGCCGTACAAATAAAGTCAGCGCCAAGAACGCCGGTACCGACATGCTCCAGCACGGTTATCTGCCCGCCATTATCCCTTGCCATCGACGTCACACGTTCGACGAAGGGTATCTCGGGCCAGAAACTTTGCGGCGATACGATACGAAGGTCGATGCCAAGCTTTGACGCCGCCACTGCCAGTGATCTGGCGACATTGCTGCGTCCGTCCCCAAGGAAGGCGACGATCATGTCATCGAGAGGCTTGTCGCTGCATTGCTGCATCGTCGCAAGGTCGGCCAAAGCCTGCGTAGGGTGTGACTCGTCCGTCATCCCATTGTAAACAGGCACACAACTCCATTTGGCGAACTCTTCCGCAGTCGCTTGGGAATGTCCGACATATCCGATTGCATCATACAGCCTACCGAGGAAACGAGCCGCGTCCTTGACTGATTCCCGATATCGCCCGTGACCAGTCGTGGGCCCGATCAATGTGACATTGGCACCTTGGTCATAGGCTGCGACTTCAAATGCGGCGTGCGTGTGGATCGATTCTCGTTCGAAGAGGAGCGCGATGTTTTTCGCGCTCAATCGCTTGACCTCAGCCCCAGCCCGCTTCAGTTCCTTAAGATCAGGAACGAGTTGAAGCAGGTAGCGGATTTCGTCCGAAGTCAACTCGTCGAGGGTGAGCACGCTACGACCGCGCAGATCGACCACCATGACGCATTCTCCTGAGCAGAATACTCTTCAGACAAAATAAAAGTCAGATCGCCATCGCTGGCATTGATGCTCGTCAATGACGGCTTCCGGGCTCACGGGAAAACTACGCGCATAATGAGCCGTGCCCCGATCCTGAAGGAGAGCCTACAACCGCACGGCACAGGGCCCTGGATTCGGCTGGTTCGTTTCACCCATCAATCCATCGGGAACATCGTTATCGAGAAGGAAATCATGGCTTCCGCCTATGCCGTCGCCCCAATCAAAGCCGCGCAGGTCGAGCGGGCCTACTGCCTGATCCGCGCCGTCGGCTACCGCATCGATCTTGACGCATGGCGGCAAATCTGCGCAACGGCGCTCCTGCGGACATACCCGTCTCCCTATGTCGAGGAGATTGCAGTTGTCGAGAATTCGCTCGACTACGTCAGAGGTATCGCCATCCTGCGTGCCAGGTATAGTGAACGACTAGGCAGATACCTCTCCGTCCCGGTTTTTGTCATAGCCAGCGCCGGCGACACGCCTGGCGTCTGCGACGCCCTGCTTCAATATCTGCGCGCAACAGCGCGCGATAGACATTGCGGCGCCATTCATATCGCAAGCCTAACACCGGACCGATGGCCGGTTGCCAACGGAACGCCTGAGAGGGAGGCCGACGGTATATTTATCCCGTTGCGCTAAAATCTCCGCGACCCGGATGATCGGTGAAGCATGCCGCAGCAACGAAAGCCTAAGCGTCCTACTTCATCGTCCGTGCACTGAACACGTAGCCCACTCCTCGGACGGATTTGATAAGCTCCGGATAGCGAGGGTCCTTCTCGATTTTGCGGCGCAATCTCGCGATCTGGGCATCTATCACGCGGTCATAGGCCTCCAGTGATCTGCCGCGGGTCAGGTCCATCAACACGTCCCGTTTGAGAACGCGGCCAGCATGCCTCACCAATACGCAGAGCATGTCGAACTCGGCCGTCGTCAAGGCGATCTCCCGGCCGTCTTGCGACGTCAACCGACGACAAGCAACGTCGAGACGCAACCCTTCGAAACAGAAGGTCTCGTTCGTGTGGGCCTCCAGAACCAATGCGGCAAGAGGACGCCGACGGCGAAGCGCGCCCCTTACCCGTGCAAGGACTTCGCGAAGGTGAAAGGGCTTCGTGACATAGTCATCGGCGCCGATCTCAAGCCCCACGACCCGGTCAACCACATCGTCCCGGCCGGTCAGCATAATGATAGGAATATCGGAATGGGCGCGAAGCTCGCGGGCGAGTGACAACCCATCCTCTCCGGGAAGCCCCAGGTCGAGCAGGATGATATCGATATGCGCTTTCTCGAGCTTGTTGCGCATTTCCCGGCCATCGCCGGCGAGGCTGACCCGGTAGCCTTCCCCTTCGAAATAGCGTGCCAACATCTGCCTGATACGTGGATCGTCATCCACAACGAGCACAAGCTCCTGCTCGTTTCGAGCGTCTGCCATAGCCTTCACCGAAATTGGTCTGCCCTGAAACGCTGTTACATTCCGTCACACTATAGCACCAATTGTTGCAGGCGCGTCGATGCCGGTTCACGCATCGATGCTGAAATCGTCTTCAGTCAGCGTCAGACGGAGGATTCCGCTATGTCCCTTCAATCAGTTGCTATGCAAGGCGGTCCTCGAGTGGTGGTGTGCCCCCTTGCACCAGCGGATCTGTCGTCCGTCTTTAGTCTTCAACCGGTCATCGAGGCCGCGCCTGGCCAAGCGCTTTTTTGGGAAGGGGACGATGCCAAATATGTATTTCAGGTTGAAGGCGGCATGTTGCGCGCATTGCGCCTGCTTGCCGATGGCCGCAGGGTCATCGTGGGGTTTCTGCATCCCGGTGATCTCTTGGGCGTCTCTCTCAAGGACCGCTACCTCTATACGGTCGAAGCGATAACTGAAGTCAGACTGCGTCGATATCCTCGTCGTCGCTTTGAAGACGAAGTGGGGCGCCAGCCGCACCTTCGAGAACAACTCCTTTCCAGGCTCTGCGACGAAATGACGGCAGCCCAAGACCAGGCGGTGTTGTTGTCGCGCCGAAGCGCCGACGAGAAGGTTGCCAACTTCCTGCTTCTTATGGCGAAAGGCAGAGATGCTGAGCCGACTGTCTTCATCAACCTTCCGATGACGCGGCTCGATATTGCCGACTATTTGAACATGACTATCGAGACGGTATCTCGCACTATAACGAAATTCGCAAGCAACGGTATCATCGTTGCGCCCGACCGGCGCTCGATCATAGTGCTCAAAAGGCATATGCTTCAATCGATCGCGGACGGTGACGAACTTCGTTCGGCGCAAATGCCAAACAAGGTGAAGCGAACCGGTTTCGCTTGAGAACGTGGCGGTTGATGATGACGCGAACGACGGTCGGGAAAATCGTTACTCTCCTTGAGGGCGCGAACCTGATCGTGCATGAGGTCAGTGGAAGGATCAAACACTGGAGCAGGGGCTGTGAGCGACTTTACGGTTGGTCACGAGCTGAAGCGGAAGGTGAAGTGATCCACCATCTCCTCGCGACCGCATTTCCCGAGCCAATCCATGACATCCACGCGCAGGTTAAACAACACGGGTCATGGTCCGGCGAACTGGTGCAAAAGCGCAAGGATGGAAGCAAGGTCTTCGTTGTGAGCGTTTGGGCCGATCTTCCAGACGGCAAAAGCGATCTTATTGTACAGTTTGACAGCGATGTCACCAATCTGAAACACGCCCAGGCCGATCTCGTTTCAAGAGAGGCTCATCTCAGGTCGATTCTTGACACTATTCCCGAAGCGATGGTGGTGATTGACGAGAGGGGGTTAATCACCTCCTTCAGCGCGGCGGCGGAACGGCTCTTCGGTTTTACGGAAAATGAGGTCCGCGGCTCGAACGTGAAGATGCTGATGCCGTCTCCGGACCGTGAGGCGCATGATCGTTACCTCGATAATTATCTGCGCACGGGCGAGAAGAGGATCATCGGTATAGGGAGAGTTGTGACTGGTAGGCGCAAGGACGGCACGATCTTCCCCATGGAATTGTCGGTCGGAGAAGCGCGGTCCGCCGAAGGTCGGATTTTTACCGGCTTCATTCGGGATCTGACCAGCCGTCAACGCATTGATGAGGAACTGCGTCAGGCACAGAAAATGGAGGCCGTCGGGCAGCTTACAGGCGGGCTCGCGCACGACTTCAACAATCTACTGACTATCATCAACGGCAACCTCGAAATGATCGAGGCGAGCCTCGAGGATCAAGTTCTCAGGCACCTTCTGCAAGAGGCACAGGCCGCAGCCGACGACGGCGCAAAGCTTACAGCACAACTTCTCGCCTTTGGCCGGCGTCAACCCCTTGCTCCGAAACTGGTCGACGTGGGCGGCCTCATCGGGAATTTCGCGAACCTTCTGGGGCGAACGCTGGGCGAAACGGTGGAGCTGTCCACATTGGTTCGTGGCTCTGACAATATCGTACTGGTCGATGTCCCGCAACTTCAGAACACCCTGCTAAACCTTGCATTGAATGCGCGCGATGCAATGCAAGGGCGGGGACGACTCACGATCGAGGTCTCGAAGACAAACCTGGATCAGGATTACGTCCTTATGCATCCGGACGCCCGGATGGGACACTATGTCCTCGTCACCGTCAGCGATACGGGTGTCGGCATGTCGGACGAAGTCAGACGCCGTGCGTTTGAGCCCTTTTTTACGACCAAGGCCACAGGAGCGGGAAGCGGGCTCGGTCTCAGCATGGTTTATGGCTTCGTCAAGCAGTCAGGCGGTCATGTCCAGCTCTATAGCGAACCTGGCCGCGGCACGAGCGTGCGGCTCTTCTTGCCGGCGGCAAAGGAAGAATTACAAGCCCACAAGGCAAGCGAGCCAAAGGATCCTCTACCCGAGCCGGTGCCACGAGGGCATGAGACGATTCTCGTTGTCGAAGACGACGCCCGCGTACGCCGCATCGCAGTCGCTCGGCTCCTGGCCGCCGGCTATGGAGTCGTCGAAGCCGAGACTGGCACTGAAGCCCTTCAGCTTCTCGCCGACCACCCGGACGTTTCTCTTGTGTTTACAGACATGATCATGCCTGGCGGGATGACTGGTAACGAGCTCGCGCAGCATGTTCGCAGATTCCGTCCTGGAATAAAAATACTCCTAACATCGGGCTACGCGGCGCCGAGCCTTACCGAAGAAGGGCTGCCCGAAGGCGCTTCGTGGCTGCTGAAACCCTATACGGCAGGAAAACTCGCCAAGCGCCTGCGCGAACTGCTCGACTGATGCGGTCGTCTTGATCGCGTGCCGGAACCCCGCTGAATGCGGTGCATCGAGTGCATGCCAAACACAGCCCGGGTATCTCCGACAGGCGGAGATTGGAGATCGCCACCATGACGATTCGCAACCTTCAACAAGCCATCAACCCTTCATCGCTAGCGATCATCGGAGCCTCAAAACGGGCGGGTTCGCTGGGGCGTGTTGTCATGAACAACGTGCTGGCGAGCGGGTTCCCGGGTCAAATTTGGCCCATCAATCCCAAATATGAAGAAATCGCGGGACTTCCTTGTTTGGCTCATGTTGCGGACATTCCCGGAGTTCCCGACCTCGCTATCATCGTCACGCCACCAAAGACAGTGCCCGAACTCGTGCATGCGCTCGGGCTACACGGCACCCGAGCAGCAGTGGTGATCACCGCCGGACTTGGCGAGGACAGTGGTCTCAAGCAAGCCATGCTGGATGCAGCAAAGCCCTTCCTGTTTCGCATTATTGGTCCCAACACCGTCGGCATGATTATTCCGTCTGCACGGCTCAATGCGAGCTTCGCTCACTTGCTTCCCTCGCCGGGCGACATTGCGTTGCTGTCGCAATCGGGGGCGATCGCGACAGCTTTGATCGACTGGGCTGTCGAGAACAATGTCGGCTTCTCCAAAGTCATCTCTCTGGGTGACATGACCGATGTGGACGCCGGCGACTTCATCGATCTCCTCGCGACCGATCCAGGAACCCGGGCGATCGTTCTTTATCTCGAAGCAATTCCCAATCCTCGCAAGTTCCTTTCGGCCGCACGCGCCGCGGCACGTCTAAGGCCAATTGTTGCCATCAAATCCGGCAGACATCCCGAGGCGGCTAAAGCGGCAACCACCCATACAGGTGCGCTCTGTGGAGGCGATCAAGTCACGGACGCAGCCTTTAGGAGGGCGGGAATCTTGCGGATCCATGACCTGGCCGATTTGTTCGATGCGGCGGAAACTATTGGACGCTTTGCGCAGCTTGGCAGAAGTCGTGTTTCGATTGTAACGAATGGCGGAGGGGCGGGTATACTTATCGTCGATCGCCTCATGGATCTCGGGTGCGAACTCGCCGACTTTTCCGATCAGACCATCCAGGCTCTTGATCGACTCCTACCTGCGACCTGGTCACGCGCCAACCCGGTCGACATCATCGGCGACGCGTCCCCCGAGCGCTACAGGGCAGCAGTCGAGCTGGTTGCTCAGGCGCCGGAGACAGACCTTCTGATCGTCATGAATTGCCCCACGGGCCTGGCTTCTCCCGTCGATGCCGCTCGCGCGGTTGCCGGGCTCAGCCAGTCCGGTGCGATTTCGACCAAGCCGACCCTCACGTGTTGGCTGGGAGAGCGCACGGCCCGCGACGGGCGGCGCGTCCTACAAGCGGCCGGACTGGCAAGCTTCGATACGCCCGCCGACGCCGCGCTTGCGGCTTCTTATCTGCACAATTGGTCAAGAGCTCGCCAAACATTGTTGCGCGTCCCGGAAAACCCAGTCGAAGGTATCTCCTACGACCGGAAAGCGGTTCAGGCGATCTTCCGCCAGGTCGCAACCGAGAAGCGCCAATGGTTAACTGAGCTCGAAGCAAAAGCGGCCATCGCAGCCTATGGAATTCCCGTCCCGCCGGCAGTTCTCGCGACGTCCTTTGACGAAGTGGAGGCCGTCGCCACCGACATGCTGCGCGAAGCGGCAGCAGTCGTCGTCAAGCTCGTGTCCAGCACGATCACTCGTAAATCGGATTTTGGAGGCGTGGCCCTCGATATCTCCTCGCCGTTGGACGCTCGGCGAGCCGCAGAGCGCATCTCAGCGCGGCTTGCGTCAAAACAATCTCCTGACGTCATCGATGGGTTCGCAGTTCAGCCGATGATCAAGAGCGAGCATGGCAGAGAGCTGATCCTTGGCATCGACCGCGATCCCGTGTTCGGTCCCTTCATCTTGTTCGGATCTGGAGGGACTGCGGTTGAGATCCTTGCCGACAGCGCGATCGAGTTACCGCCCCTTGACGAGGAACTCGCAAGCGGTCTGATCGAGCGCACGCGCATAGGCAAACTTCTCGCCGGCTTCCGTGACGAGCCGCCTGCAAACCGGTCGTCAATTCGAAGGGCACTGCTCGCCATTTCACAAATGGTCATCGACCTTCCTTGCATCGTTTCAATGGACATCAATCCACTCGTTGCCAATGCACATGGCGTCATTGCGCTCGATGCCCGGATCGTGATTGATCCCAAATCGGTCGAATGTCCCGGCCCCAACCCAGCGCTTGCAATCCGCCCCTACCCGCGTGACTGGCAGAAGAACGCCATCTTGAAGGGAAAAACTTATCGCATTCGCCCGATCAAGCCGACGGACGCCGCTCTCTACCCCGCCTTCCTAGAGAGAACATCTAGTGACGACATTCGAATGCGCTTCCTGGCGGCGGGTAAGAGCATCTCGGACCAGATGCTCATCAGGCTCACGCAGATCGACTACGAGCGCGAGGTGGCATTCGTCGCAGTGGATTGCGCAACTGACGAGCTCGCAGGGATCGCTCGGTTTTCTGCCGACCCCGACCATGAGTGCGCCGAATACGGCCTGCTAGTGCGGACCGACTTGCAGGGGCTCGGAATCGGCTGGGCACTGTTTTCCCAGTTAAGGGATTACGCGACGGCCGACGGCCTTAAGCGCATGGAGGGGATTGTTCTGGCGGAAAACACTAAAATGCTGAAACTGTGCCGGGAATTCGGTTGCTCCATCGCCGATCATCCCTCCGATTTTCGTTTGAGAACCGCGACACTCCGGCTCCAATCAAGAGGATGATCTTTGATTGCCGTCAATGCCGTTTGCGAGACCATGCGTAGATTGGCCGATAGCCCAAACATTAATTCGGGAGATGGAGCAATGACGTACAAGACCGTCCTATTGGTTGCCGATGCCGAAAACTATGACATCGATCTGAGAACTGCGGCAGATCTTTGCGTGGCCGGGAACGCGCACCTGTCCGTTTTTCTTGTAAAGCTTGCAGCTCCGGTGCCCCTCGGTGACTACGCGGCGATGTCGGTCGCGTGGCTGGACGCCCGTGCCGGCGATACCGAGAAACTCGGCGACGCCGTTATGAATTCCCGCGCGACCCTGGAAGCGCTTGGCGTCTCTTTTGATGTCCATGGGAGCTACCCTGAAGAAGCGTGGGCGGAGGATGAGATTGGAGAACGGGCACGTTACGCTGACGTAACCTTGATCGGGACAAGCCTTAAGGCGAGTTCGCGGCTTCGCTCGCACGCCATTGACGGTGCGCTCTTTCGTTCAGCCCGGCCGGTCCTTCTATCTGGCAACCGCCAATCGGTGACGCTGGCACCGAAAAAGATTCTCCTTGCATGGAACTCCACCATCGAAGCCGCGAGAGCCGCACGCGAAGCGCTTGAGATGATGAAGAAGGCCGACAGCGTCAATGTTGTGCTGGTCGATCCCAACGCTGCGCCGGCAAGGAACGGGGAAGAACCGGGGGCGGATGTTGCGACTTACCTCGCAAGGCACGGCATCGAGGTCATCGTGGACAGGCTCCCGAGCACTGGGCGCGAAGTCAACGAGGTGCTTTTGCAGCATGCGCTCGACACCGCAGCCGATCTCATCGTCATGGGTGCCTATGGCCATTCACGTGTCCGCGAACGCATGTTCGGTGGGGTCACCAAGGCGATGATCGAGTCACCGGCGGTGCCGGTGTTGATGATACATTGAGCCACAGAACAAAAGTAAAGAGGTGCGCCGACCCTCAAGCGACGCACTTCTTTTGGGTTCATGTCTCGGAACCACAGGACGCCCGCCCGGTCATTTCGAGCACATCGATACTGAAGAAGAGGTGCGGATAATGGCCGGACATTTCTTGAGGACTCGGCTTCAGCCCACCGGGTTCCCACCAATTTGCTCTCTTTTCGAGAAGGGACCAGGCGTGCAAATACTCGCGGTGCCACTGCCCGGTTGGGGCAAGCTCCTGATAGCGCCCGTAGATCACGACGCTCTTCCATTCGTCTCCTGAACCCGCGTCCACCTGCAAGCAGACGTTAGGATTCTTGCGCATCCAGTCGATCTTCTGACCGGGCATGGAAAATGCGTAGAAGCAGTTTCCGGCGTAGGCATATGTGATCGGAACAACGTAGGGCTTGTCGTCCAGGCAACAGGCGAGGCGTGCCACATGACCTTCCTGAACGACACAGTTGCAGTCGTGGCGGGACATCTCCTTGACGATCATGATCCACCTCCTTGAACAAACATCTCCAAATTAAGTTCATCAGCGTTGCCGTGCTTTGACGCCCCTCAAAGACCAATGCCCGACGATGAAGCATACTTTTGGCGCAAACTGCACGAGGAGACCTTTGGAGGTGACCGCCATGAGCGACATTAGTTTACGACAGGATATTCTCGACGAACTCGAGTATGAACCCAGCATTGACGCCGCAAACATCGGCGTAACCGTTGAGAAAGGGATCGTGACCTTGACCGGTCATGTCCACAGCTTTGCCGAAAAGCATGCCGCCGAGCATGTGGCTCAACGGGTTAAGGGCGTACGCGCGATTGCGGAGGAAATCGAGGTGCGGTTGCCCGCGCACAAGAAGACAGCCGATGACGAAATCGCAAGCCGTGTCTTGAAGATTCTCGACTGGGGCGCGGCTATATCCGAGCCGAGCGATATAAAGGTCAAGGTGGAGCAGGGGTTCGTCACACTTGTGGGCACCGTTGATTGGTATTTCCAACGCTCGGCGGCCGAACACTCGGTCCAACAACTCTCCGGTGTAACCGGCATCGACAACCAGTTGAGGATTAGACCGAGGATGGATGTCGTCGACATCCGCCACGGCATCAAGCAAGCCTTGCGACGGAATGCCGAAATCGAGGCCGAGGACATCGAGGTCGAAGTTTCTGGCAGCCACGTTACCTTGCGGGGGAAAGTCCAAAGCCCACATGAGCGTACCACGGCCGAGCAGGCTGCCTGGTCCGCAAAAGGGGTGAGCGGGGTTACCGACTATCTAACAGTTTCGGACAAATAAGCACCCTTCGTGCTTCGCCACGAGGGCCCATGATGACCGATACACTGCTCGACAGCCTCGCTAGAAATAAGGAGGACGATAGCGCCTATACCGGGCTGACGAACGAGGAAGCCCTCACCCGGCTGACTAAGTACGGTTCAAATGCCCTTCCCGAATCGCGGGAAGAGTCGCTGGCCGCAACATTCGTGCGTCAATTCCGTAGTCCATTGATTTACATTCTGCTGGCGGCGGTCTTGGTGTCCTTTCAGTTGGGCGATGTGAGGGACGCGTTCTTTATTGGGATTGTTCTCGTTGCCAACGCCATCGTAGGAACCGTTCAGGAACACTCTGCCGGTCAGGCGGCATTGGCGTTGCGCAAGCTCGAGCAGCCGAAAGCCAGCGTTGTGCGAAATGGGAACTTGCTCGAGCTCGACGCGCGACTGATCGTGCCGGGCGACCTGGTCGCCCTGGAATCGGGCCGACGCGTACCGGCAGACATGCGACTAACCGTTGTTGACGGTCTCTTTTGTGACGAGTCCTTGTTAACAGGCGAATCGTCGCCAATTCGAAAGTCGGCCGCTCCGGCTTCAATCACAGGCGACGAGCAACGACGCCACATTGCATATGCTGGTAGCTTTGTCACACGCGGCCGCGCACGTGGCGTGGTCGACGCGACGGGCAAGAACAGCGAAATAGGTAAACTAGCAAGCGACATCGGGAGGGCGCCTCTTGCCAAATCACCGTTGTTGATCCGGCTGGAGGGCTTTTCTAAACTCATCGCCTTGGTCGTCGCCATTGTCGTGGCCCTGCTGATATTTGTCGGTGTTGCCCGCGACATGCCGCCGAGCGATCTGTTCATGATGGCCGTCGGACTGGCCGTGAGCGCAATCCCCGAGGGCCTCCCGATCGCGATCTCGGTCGCATTGGCAATCAGCATGCGCCGGATGAGCAGGAAACACGTCATCGTTCGTCGCATGCCCGCTGTCGAAGCGCTAGGGTCATGCACGATAATCGCAACCGACAAAACCGGGACATTAACGCTGAATGAGTTGACGGTCACCGAAATTCGCCTACCCGATGGAACCAACCTTTTCTGCGACACGCACGCCGAGATCGAGTCCTGCCACATCCGCGGGCAGGACGCGTCCCCCGTCCAGGCGCGCAATCGCGCAACCGCCCTTCTCAGGGCGGCCTCGCTACCGAATGAAGCATCACTTGTAAGAGGTGAAAATGGGTGGACCAGTGTTGGCGACACGGTCGACGTCGCTCTGCTGGCCGCCGCCCACAAGGCGGGCCTGCCGCGGGAGTCGATTGAGAACGACTATCCTCTGATTGCCCGAATTCCCTATGAGCCGGAGATCAAATATGCCGCATCGTTTCATCGACATGGAGACGTGGTGCGCATCTTCGTGAAGGGAGCGGCTGAAACCCTCATCGCGATGTCGGACCGGATGGAGGCGAATGGCCGTGCGGTAATGATCGACCGCGACAGGCTTTTGCGCCAGAAGGAAGAAATGGCTGCCCGTGGTTTGCGCGTACTTGCGTTTGCGGAAGGCGAAACAGCAGTCGCAGACGGTGGCGGATTTGGCCGGCATCTTCTCGTCGATCTGGTCTTTCTCGGGCTCGTCGGCATGCGGGATCCAATCAGACCGGAAGTGCCGAGGGCCATCCGCGCCTGTCGCAATGCAGGGGTGCAGGTGGTCATGCTTACCGGAGACGATCCCAAGACCGCTGCGGCGATCGCGGCTGATGCAGGCCTTCCCTTCACGATCAGTCAGGTCGTCACTGGCGAAGAGGTGAGCCAGGCCGAGAAGCGAGGGTACGCAAGCCTCGACGCGCTCGCCCGCCGGGGGCGAGTTTATGCACGCATTGCTCCCTCGCAAAAGCTGGCGGTGGTGCGCGCGCTTACGCGCAACGGACACTTCGTCGCCGTCACGGGTGACGGGGTCAACGATGCGCCCGCGCTGAAGCAGGCGCATATCGGAGTGGCGATGGGGCGCAAAGGAACGGACGTCGCCAAGGAAAGCGCCGACATCATCATCACGGACGACAATTTCGCGTCAATTGTCAGTGCCATCAGGGAAGGTCGCGTCGCCTACGCCAATATCCGTAAGGTCATCTTCATGCTCGTGTCCACGGGATCGGCGGAACTTGTGCTGTTTCTTTTGGCCGCCGCCCTCGCATTGCCAATTCCGCTTCTCCCGGTGCAACTCCTCTGGCTCAACCTTGTCACAAACGGCATACAAGATATCGCTCTTGCAAGCGAAGGACCCGAGGGCGATGAGCTCTCGCGGGCCCCACGCGGCCCGAAAGAGCCGATCTTTGACCGAGTGATGATCCGCCGTCTCCGCCAGACAACGCTCGTCATGGGCGGCGGAGGGTTCACGATGTTTTACCTTGCTCTCCTAACCGGATACAGCGAAAGCGATGCGCGCAACATGCTCTTATTGCTCCTTGTTCTTTTCGAAAATTTCCAGACCTTCGCGAGCCGCTCGGAACGAAAATCCGTGCTTGCGCTCGGGATGTTCGCCAATCCGCTCCTGATCATCTGCATTGGCGTAGCCCTGGCTCTCCACATCACCGCCATGCATGTTTCACTACTCAGTGACACCTTGCAGGTTTCACCAATAGAGCCGACCGAATGGGGGATCCTTTTGATTGCAGCATCTTCCGTCCTTTTCGTCATGGAATTCGACAAATGGCGGGGCCGTGGCAACCCTATTACGTAGTCAAGAAGTAGGCACTCGCACCGCCTGCTGCGGCGACAAGCGAGACGAGTCCGAGCGGCAGCCAGTACCCAGCACTACCGGACAGCATCGCGACGAATATTCGCCCCCCGGCATTGACAAGAGCGGCAACAAGCACGGCAGCGCCGACGGTTTCCAAAGGCATCGTTCCGCCGGCGGAGCGCAACGCCGTCAGCACGGCCACGTCGACATCGAAGATCCCGGATGCCGCCGAAATGGCAATCAAGCTATTGTTGCCGATCCTCGTCACCAATACGGCGCCAAGTGTCGCTGTAACGGCAAACAGACTGACAAACACGAGAAGCGGCACAAGTTCGAAAGGATTCCGTGCATCGACGCTTTGGCCTGCGGCGGGTACCCCCTTGGCCAATAGAAGGCTCCCGCACGCAACGGATACGAGAGCTGCTGTCAGCAGCGGCAACAGAATGAGCGGCAGAAGTCGCGGGGACAGCGCAAGGACAATAACCAGCACGCGTAGCAAGGAAATGGCCGCAGCAAGACTTGCTGCTCCTACGAGCGGCCGAGCCGGCTCTCCGCTACGGGCTTTCTGTCCGAAGCTTGCCGTGACTGCGGTAGACGAGACAATCGCACCCGCTAGACCGCTGACAAGAAGCCCGCGCGTACGACCCAGCAGGCGCGTTGCCACATATCCGCCAAAAGAAATGGTAGCGCTCAAGACAGTGAGAAACCAGATTTCTCGGGGATTGAAACCTCCCCAGGGATCGATTGCCCGGTTTGGCAATAGTGGCAACCCGATGGCCGTCATCACCGCAAGTACCAGCGCGGAACGCAGTTCCACCCAGGTTAGCCGCTTGAGGAGATTGTGCAGAAGCTCGCGACTTGCAAGCACCGCGGCAAGAGCGGCACCACCAGCAGCCGCAGCCTTGTAGTCGCCCACGACTGCCAACCCACCCAATGAAAAAACGCATAGTCCAGCTACGACACCAGTCACACTGAAATCTTCATCGCGTCGAGCCTCACGCAGTTTGAACCAGGTCAAGCTCATCGAAAAGCCCAGCAATCCTGCGGCAAAAACGATTTGATTCTTCTGAGCTTCCGACATTGCTGCGATGATGCCGCCAAGAAGAGCGGAAATCCCGAAGGTTCGAATGCCGGCAGTGCGACTGCCTTCCGGCGCATCCCTTTCGCGCCATCCCCGTTCCAGTCCGACCAGAAGACCGATTGCAAGTGCGAGCCCCAGGCGAAGGATAAGCGGTTCCATTTTGCTCTGTTCCAATGGTCGTATTTCGACTGAGATCAACTCACCTATTTCCTTGGACAGCTAACCTCATCTTGTCTTTGACGTCGGTCAATGCTTGTCGGCCGGCAATGCATG
This sequence comes from Ensifer sp. B1-9, assembly GCF_050474445.1. Taxonomy (NCBI): domain Bacteria; kingdom Pseudomonadati; phylum Pseudomonadota; class Alphaproteobacteria; order Hyphomicrobiales; family Rhizobiaceae; genus Ensifer; species Ensifer sp. B1-9. The sequence continues at coordinate 18,794 of NZ_JBCHVG010000024.1, read as the reverse complement.
AGGCTGTTTCTTCGAGGAGGCTCCGATGGCTAATGACCACATCCTTGTTGCAACGGACGGATCCGACCAAGCGCGCGACGCCGTGGCGATGGGCGCAAGGCTTGCCAAGGCGATAGGCGCTGACCTGACCGTGCTCCATGTCGTCCCACCGGCGCTCTCGGGCGTGCAGCACGGCTTTTTCGGCCCGCGGCGCGTGTTTGCGATCGGCACTATGGTCCCGAGAATGCCAAGGACGACAGAGATCTTGCAGAGACCGGGCGATGGCATCGACGAGAGCACGTTGGCGCTTGGCGAGGAAATTGTGGCGGAGGCCGCCAACGAGGCATGCAGGTTGGGCGTTGAGAATGTCGATGCGCGCGTGGAAATAGGCGATTGTGCGGAAACCATTCTCGACACTGCAAGGGAGATTGGCGCAAGCATGATCGTCGTTGGAAGCGGGGGCCTTGGAGGTCTTCAGGGCATGATCCTTGGGAGCGTGTCGAAGACAGTCACCAAGCACGCGCATTGCTCGGTCCTGATCATACGCTGAAGATTGCGACGAGAACCGCTGGCCTCGCTCCACACCAGACCGAACGCCTTACGCTAGCGAGTAGATCCGGACCCGGCATTGTTCGCCGGCCCCTGACGAACCTGCGACGCAACATTACACTTGTGAGATCGTCCGCCAGTGATTTGAGGAAGTCAACCCTTGGGCAAGCAGCTGGCATCCACACTTGGGTGGCAAGAAGGAAGATGGCCAAAACGCGCGCTTCTTGCGCTGAGCGTGATCTTTCTAACAGCGGGCATGCTCGCTTGGCTCACGGGCCGGCCGGATATTAGTGCGTGGCTTTGGGGAGGAGGAACAGCCATTGTCCTGGCGAACCTTTTCATGGAAATTGCCAAGGGCCTCGGTAAAGGCGAGTTCGGACTGGACGTGATTGCCGCTCTCGCGATGAGCGGTGCACTCTTCCTTGGCGAATACCTCGCTGGGACTATCATAGCAGTGATGTTTGCCGGTGGAGAGGCGCTCGAGGATTTTGCGCAAAGGAGGGCACGCCGCGAGCTGACCGCGCTACTTGAACGGATTCCGCGCACGGCGACGCGTTTCACCGGTGTGCAGTTTGAAGAAGTCCCGATTGAGTGCATTGCGCCTGGCGACCGGGTCCTCGTGCGTGGTGGTGAAGTACTGTCGGTGGATGGCAGCTTGAAGGATGACACGGCGCTCCTCGATGAGTCCGCCTTGACGGGCGAGGCGCTGCCTGTCCAACATCGATCCGGCGAACACCTGATGAGCGGCACAATCAACGCCGGAAATCCGTTCGAGATGGTAGCATCACGATCAGCAAATGAGAGCACCTATGCGGGCATTGCAAGACTGGTCGAGGCTGCGAAATCAACCAAAGCGCCAATGGCTCGGCTTGCGGACCGTTACGCCCTCATCTTTCTCGCTGTGACGCTGCTCGTTGCGGGGCTTGCCTGGCTTTTCTCAGGGCAAGCGGTCAGGGCACTTGCGGTGTTGGTCGTTGCGACCCCTTGTCCCCTCATACTTGCAGTTCCTGTCGCGCTGATCTCGGGCGTCTCGCGCTGCGCCGGCAAAGGAATCCTCGTGAAGGGCGGTGGCCCCCTCGAAATGCTCACGCGCGCAACAACGGTTCTGCTTGACAAGACGGGGACGATCACCGGCGGTCGCGCTCGTCTTTTAGAGATCAAAGTCCGCAACGATCTGGATCCGAACGAGATCCTGCGTTTGGCTGCTTCGATCGATCAAGGCTCCCACCATGTCGTTGCCCGTGCGTTCGTCGCTGCCGCTCGTGAACGTGGGCTCGACCTCCGGCCGGCATCCGATCTGCAAGAACTGCCTGGCTCCGGCATTAGAGGGCGCATTGATGGCCATAATATCGCAGTGGGCGGTTGGGACTTCATCCGCCCGATCACCGATGACAGCGACTTCTCGCGCGAACTTGAGTTCTGGATCAAACGGGAGGGAACCGTTGCCATCGCAGTTGCTAAGGATCGTATCCTTGCAGGCGCATTTCTTCTGGCTGACGAGGTCAGACCGGAAGCCGGCACAGTTCTAAGGCAGCTGCGTGAAGCCGGGTGCAAGCGGATTGTGCTTGCCACGGGGGACCGGAAAGATCTCGCCGAAAGCCTAGCGTCATTTCTCGATGTCGATAACATCGTCGCCGAAATGAAACCGGAAGACAAGATACGGTTAGTGGAGACCGAAAAGGTGGTAGCGCCCGTCATGATGGTGGGCGACGGCGTAAATGATGCTCCTGCCCTTGCAGCGGCCAGCGTGGGGGTGGCGATGGGTGCGGGTGGGGCCGCAGCATCAGCAGAAGCGGCCGATGTCGTCATCCTCATTGACCGCCTCGATCGTCTCGTCAGTGCAGTTCGTATCGCAAATCGATCCCGGCGCATCGCGCTCCAGAGCGTTTACGTCGGAATGGGCCTGTCATGTGTTGGCATGGTCGTGGCCGCATTCGGTTATCTCGCACCGATCGAAGGCGCGCTTGCGCAGGAAGCCATCGATGTCATAGCCATTCTCAACGCTCTGCGTGCCCTGGGTCGTCCGCTGCGCCTATGGGCCCACGGCAAATACTTGTCACAGCAAGAATTATTCGAGCTGGAGGCTGAGCATCGCAATCTGATCTCGATCGTCGACGAAATACGCCACACGAGCGATCGAATCCAGCATCTCTCCAACGCCGACGTCCGTGAAAGTCTGGCCAAGTTGGAAGTACTGTTGCGAGAGCAGCTCCTCCCTCACGAAAAGCGGGACGATGGCGAGTTGTATCCTTTGCTGCGGCGGAGGCTGGGTTCATCGCATGCCCTGGCCGGCATGAGTCGGACTCACATGGAAATTCGGCGCCAAGTCCATCATCTGTCATCCCTTAGCCGGGCGGTCGGCTTTGTAGGCCCAAGCTCGGAGCAACTCGAGGAGATCCAACGTCTGCTTCATGGGCTCGACGCAGTCGTACGATTGCACTTTGCCCAGGAACAGGAAATCTACCGCGCACTTGAAGGCGACTAACTCCAGGCCGATTGGCCTTGAGTTCGATGCCAATTGAAGGCGATCGCGGCCGACGGGGCACTGGCTGGACATCTTCGGTATTCGACTTCCAAGCGATCGAGAATTAACATGACTGCCAGGACGGAAAATTCGGAAATGACGAGCCCTCGATGGAGTATTTTAAAGACTATCGCACGTCGCATCAGGCCGCTCGCCCCCTCTGCGTCTGTTCAGTTGAACGAAACATTTGGGAAATTCATCTGGGGCGCCACGGGCTTTCACCAATTCTATGTCGGCGCCGTCGCCATCAGCGTGACGCTGTTCAACTTCATTCCGATCGAGTTGCAGCGACGAGTGATAGATGAGGCCGTCGCAACAAAGGATATCAGGCGACTCGCCGTCCTCGGCGCTGTCTACCTCGCGATCCTAGGCGCCTATTCCAGCCTGAAATATGTATTGATGATCTATCAGGGCTGGATGGGGGAAAGCGCTATCAAGACCGCACGCGACCAGTTGGCGGAAGTCGCATGTAAGAGAGCAAAGCAACCGACAGAAGCAAGTGGACAGACTGCAAACGTGCTTGGCAATGAGGTCGACACCGTGGGCGGCTTCGTCGGAACGAGCATTTCGGAATTTGTAGTCAACACCAGCATGATGATGTCGGTCTTCGCCTATATGATCTACATGGAGCCGCTGATAGCCATTTTCAGTCTTGCTGCAGTTATCCCTCAATTTTTCCTCGCCAGATACCTGCAACAAAGCCTTAATCAGCGGGTCGAGCGACAGATCGGCTTGGTGCGCAAGCTTGGCGATCAGGCTGTTGACCGTTCGTCCAGTAAGAGGGCCATGCTCCACGCGACCCATCGAACCACCAGGACAATCTTTCAAAACCGGATTGAACTTTATCTTCTGAAGTTCGGATTGAAGTCCCTGCTCAATATCGCCAACTCGCTCGGCTCGCTGATGGTGTTGCTCGCGGGCGGCTATCTGGTGATCACAGGCCAGACGACGATAGGAACAGTTATGGCCTTTATTTCCGGCTTCCAGCGCCTGTCCGACCCGACTGGGGATTTGCTCGACTTCTACCGAAGCTACTCGCAGGCCAAGGTACAATATCGAATGATCGTGGACTGGGTAGCCGGCCCTGACGTCGATACGAGATGAACTGCCATTGAATATTCGGCGTGGTCCACATCGGCTGAAAGTGTCGCCTATCGGCCACACTGCATTACCCTCCATGCCGACGTCACGAGCGATCGGCCTCACTGGGTTTTCCGAAGGCGGCCGATCTTGCGCTGCATCAAATCCAAACGAGCGTTTTGAGCGTAGAATTATCCATTTCGCGATCCATGCGATGAGAGTTTTCTACCATGCACGATTCTCAGCCGCGATCCGTCAGCGTAGACAGCTGTTTCGCCCAACGTCGCTCCGATGCGCGGCCTTCGCGCTACGCAAAAGGTCGCCGCCGCCTGTTACATGCTGGATGCGCGGCCCCCTCGGACGCCGACCACAATATTCAGTTCTCTCTCAGAAAGGAGCTGACATCCTTATCCGGATGTCTTGGCGTTGACGGCGGTGCTGTTGATGTGAAGGACGGATGCATTGAGGCTCGAAGAGCGTAAGACGGTAATCGTCCTCGGCGGCGATCAGGAACAAGGTGCCAGGATCGCAACAGCCCTGGGGATCTCAGGCATGAATGTTGTCATTCCATTCGCCGGCGATTCGACTTGTGTGAACAAGGTGATCAGCGACATAGAAGCCAATGGCGGCATCGCAATTGCACTGTTTACGGACATACACGAACTCTCGCACTTAGAGGCACTGTGCAACACAACGACCCGTGCCTTCGGCAAAGTGGATGCCGTGGTCTGCTCTCTGACTTGGCCGGACGTCATGATACCCGCCGTCCCAGCAAAATTTGAGACCCTTACGATCATGATACGGATGCGCGAATTGCTTCGCCAACTAGTTTTGCCCCCCGATAGCGACAGGTGCTCATAACGGCGGCGGCCAGGGAGGCCGACGCGATCGTCGAGCCGACAAGGGCTCCTCTTTGCAACATTCTCAACCGTTGGCGAACGCCGTACTTCGTATCGAATCCAAATCGTTGATAGCCGTCAATGTGTGTGTGGCAGACCGTGTCAAAGTTGAATCGAAAGGGAAACTTATATGATAGACCTGAAAAACAGCCGCGTTCAATATCGTGGATACAGCTTAGAGATGGTTCACTACGGGGCGGGGTGGCGCGTGCATATAACGCCAGGCGCTCACCTTCTCTCCACAGACCCCGACCATATCCTGGCAGATACTCAAGAAGATGCGTTGGCGAAAGCAAGAGTGATCGTTGACCTTCGTCTCCAAGGCCGAGACTGAATTGGCCCCCGAAAGGCCCAGGCATGCTCCCCCACTTAGTTAAGTGTGTAGGAGTATGATCACCGCCGTAGAGAACCGCTTCGGCCGCATCAACATGCTGTCCGAGCCCATCGAATGGCTCACCGACAACGGCTCCTGCTTCATCGCCAGGGACACCGCGTCCTTGCTCTGCGACATCGGCATGGAACCGTGCACAACGCCGGTGCGCAGCCTTCAAGCGCGATTACGTCGCGGTGAATCCCACCCCGGATGCCGAAACCGTCATGGCGCAACTGCCGTTCTGGTTCGAACATTACAATAATCTTCACCCGCACAGCGCCTTAGGATATCAATCTCCGCGCGAGTTCATCAGTTCGCAATCTCAAGCCTGTGCTCGAGCCTTCCTGCTTATGCTGAGTGTCCGGTCTCCGCTTGGCAAGGACTTTTGGTGTGGCAGCGCGTTGGTCGGGTGCAGGCATGTATACGGCCTTCGATTGCGGCCGTTTAGTTCAATGCCGCTGGCCCTGATGAATTCCGCGGATCCAGTCCCATTCAGTTCAACGCGACTTTATGCGCACTGCCCCTAGCAGCGGGTTTAAGGATCCCGGTTCGACCGTTCGCATCACACCATTTGCACCTCACCAATCTGTAAGCGTTGCGTGATGACCGCGGGGAGTGCTTGGTCTGAAGTTGGATAGTGTCCACTATGATTTTAAGTGGACACTATGGCTGGGGGGACCAATTCCAGGGGAGGAGTTCGTCGATCCTATTTGCGGGATGATCGGCGATGCGATTGATGATGTCGGCGAGGTAGGAGTGCGGGTTGATGCCGCCCAATTTGCAGGTCTCGACGATCGTGTAGATGACGGCGGCGCGTTCGCCGCCGGCGTCTGAGCCGCTGAAGAGATAGTTCTTTCTTCCAAGGGCCAAAGGCCGGATTGCCCGCTCGGCGGCATTGTTGCTCATTTCGAGGCGCCCGTCAGTCGCGTAGACGGTAAATGCCTGCCAGCGGGACGTGATATAGCGGATCGCCTTGGCGAACTCACTCTTGCCGCTGATGCGGGCGAGCGTGCCGTCGAGATGGCGTTTCAACGTGTCCAACACGGGGACGGACCGGGCCTGCCGCGTGGCAAGCCGCATCTGTGGTCCCGCGCCGTTGACCTCTGCCTCGATCGCAAACAGATCCGATATCAGCTTCAGAGCTTGCTCGGCTGCCGGCGAGCGGTTGCGAAGGAATTCATCGTACAGATCGCGACGGGCGTGTGCCCAACACATGACTTGCGTCAGCCGTGCCTGGCCGGTGAGCTCATGGCCCTCATAAAGCTTATCGAAGCCTGCATAGGCATCTGCATGCAGGAAGCCGCGACACTCCGACAACAGTTGATGGGCACGTTCTCCCTTGCGATCTGGGGAGTAGGCATAGAAAGCGGCGGGCGGTACGGTCGATCCCCACGGCCGCTCGTCTCGAACGACAGTCCAAAGGCGGCCGGTTTTAGTCTTACCGCGTCCGGGATCAAGGACTGGAACGGGTGTGTCATCGGCATGCACCGTTTCGCCTGCCCGGACATGGTCACCGATCCTTTCACTCAGGATCTTGAGCAGCGCCGCCATCGCCCCGACCCATCCGGCAAGCGTCGAACGATCGAGGTCGATGCCTTCTCGAGCATAGATGTCACTTTGGCGATGCAAGGGAAGATGGTCGCAATATTTGGAGACCAGGACATGAGCAAGCAGGTTGGGGCCAGGACGGCCGCGCTCGATTGGCAGCGACGGCATTGGCGCCTGCACGATCGTCTCGCAGGCCCGGCAACTCATCTTCGGCCGAAGATGCACGACCCGCTTGAAGTGTGAAGGCACATATTCCAGCACTTCGCGCTCATCCGTACCGATCTTGCTGAAGACGGTCCCGCCGCACTTCGGACAGGAACAGACCGGTGGATGGGTGATCGTCTCGCTCGGCAAGTGGGCCGGTAAGGGTTTGCGCCCCAGGGGCGACTTCACCTTCGCGGCAGCGGTGGGCGGCAAGAGCGATGAACAGTCTTGTCTCTGTTCGACGCCGGCCTGCGCCTCAGTTTCCTCCAGGTCGGTGATCGTCAATTCGAGTTGCTCGATCAGGCGATCAAGTTTCTCAGACGAACGACCAAAACGGGCCCGCTTTAACGTCGCAAGCTGCGCCTTCAGCTTCTCGATATAGAGGTTTTTGGCATAAAGCTCCGCCTGCAACTGCGCGGTCAACGCACGCAATTCCTCCAGTTCGGCAAGCGGATCGGAAGCAACAAGAGACATGCGTCTCTGTAGCACAAGAAGCCTTATCCTGCTACGAGTTTCTCTCGCAAAAACAATGCGTTATTAAACCATCGCCGGCTTCGGCAAAGCGTCGGGCATCCGCGTTCGCCGCCAGTCCATCCCTTCAACGAGCAGAGAAAGTTGGGCTGCCGACATCTGCAGAACGCCATCGACGATCGACGGCCAAACGAACTTGCCATGCTCCAATCGCTTGGCAAAAAGGCACATCCCAGTTCCGTCCCAATAAAGAGCCTTCAAATAGCCGCCTCTTTTCCCCCGAAAGAGGAAGAGATGGCCACTATAGGGATCGGCATTCAGTGTGTTGGCGACCTCCGCCGACAGACCATCGAACCCACGGCGCATATCGACCGGCCGGCAGGCCAGGTACACCTTTGTCCCCGCAGCAATCTGAATCACGACGCCTCACTCAGCGCCGCAAGAACACGCCGCAAAGCCTTCTCGTTGACGAACGCGTCAACTCGAACGCGAACACCATTGGCAAGATCGATTTCGATGACGCCGGGGCGCTCGTCCAATGTCGGCCCTTTGGGTGGCAACACCGATTTTGGCCGCACCGAACTCTCCACCGGGGGAACGGGCGCAGCAGGGGTGACCGGTATTGCCATCGCTGGCCCTTCGTCATCGCCTCGTCCAAACACGCCGATCGGAATGAAGTCTAGGGTGGGTTTCGGCAGAAGCACAAGGGAGGCCGGCGGGTGACCAAGTTCTCCAACCTCGGCTGCCCGCACCCAGCGGAAAAGCAGGTTGCTGTTGACTCCGTGGCGGCGCGCCACCTCCGCTACCGAATTGCCGGGAAGCCGCGCCTCTTCAACAATTCGCCATTTCTCTTCCAGCGACCAGTTTCGTCGACCGCGCTTCGCCGTTTCGCCTGTTCCCGACATCGGATACCGCCATAGTGTCCACTTACAATTTGGTGGACACTATCTCACTACAGGGTGGCGCCGGTAGGCGGCCATCACGCCACGCTTACCATTCTGGAGCGGTCGGTCGTTCCCAAAGCAACTTCTCGTCATTTGCAGTCTGAAAGTCGTCGCACATGTCGCGAAACGCCTCGTCGTGGAAAACGATCAATCTCACAGCCGGCATCCGCTACTGGGCGGAGGCGCCGGAAAACGGCCACAGCGGTCTGGGCTTCCGGCTCGATCTTACTTTTTTTCGAAGTAGGTCCTGCCACGGCGCTTTTAAAGACAGTCTATGGCGGCCAGGCGCGTCTCCAAGATCAGTTTCGACCGATATGGGTAGAAGCGAGGCGAGTCGTGGATCCCGAGGCCACCCAAGGAGGGTTGTCGGCGACGGCCCGCGCGACGATACCGTTAGGTTGGGCGACAGCGGTCGCAACCTTGCGGGCGACGTCGGACTGGATGATGAAGAGTTCTCGACTGCTAAGGTCGTCGTCGTAGTTCTGCGACCAGAGGATTGCTCCGTCAGATGTATCCATGAGACGGGCCGTCACCCGGACCTTGGATCCGGACACCCTGACACCGCCTGCCAGCAGATAGCGAGCGCCCGGCCCGCCAAGAACTTCCGAAGCTCTGCTCCCTGGGGCAAGCTGTCGTAACGTCTCACGACTGTAGACCTTGATCTCCTTGAACCGTGGCAGAGCGCTGAGCAGCTCCTCGGTCAGACCGAGAGTGTAGAGCTCCGCCTGCGGCCCGTCACCCAGATTGGCGAACGGTGCAATCACGAGCGTCGGCTCATTAGGCGCCTTCGAAGTACTGTCTCGTTGCGCGGCCCCAATTGCATGCTCGCTCGCCCAGTATGTCAGCGCGGCAAGGCCGATGAAGCCGACAAGACCAAGCGTCGGCCACCAGCGACGTAGCCGGGATCGGCCGGGCTGTACGCCACCATCCTCGACCGAAGCTGTCTTGGGGGCTGTTGGTATCTGGCTGTTCCAAGCGAACAAAGGTGCGTAATGCCCTTTCGGAATGTCAATCCTGATAGGATCGAGCTGTCCGGCGACAAGATAGTAGCGCTCGAGAGCACGCCTCAGCCGTCCGGCTTCGATGCGGACGACGGGATCGTCCTGGGTGAAGTCTTTGCTGCGCTTGAACACGTCGATCGCGATGGTGTATCCCTTCAGGCGCTGCGCGCGGCCCGCCAGGGCCTCCTCGACGACGAAAGTCAAGAAAGCCGCGCCGCGGCCCGCTCGCGGAAATTCCGGACTGGACATGATGCGCGCAAGCTGATCACGAACCTCTGCTGGGCTTGGCGAAGATCTTTGCGATCCTTCTGAGTCCTGCGACCTCTGTGTCACGGATATGTCCATCAATTGCTCCCCCACCACGCAAGCAGTCGCCACAATCACAGATTTGTCGCACAGGCTTTAGCCAACCGATTGTGCTCACCGGCGGTGGCTCTCCCGAGCGGGTGCTCTGTCTCTTGCTACACTCTCGTGGCCGGTTCTTACCATTTGACGCCAAGCAGTCGTTGACATTGCTTCATCCGCCAGAATCGGTGGCACCTCAGACTGGGCAGTCCGCATTTTGCGCTATCAAGCCGCTCGGTCTTGATCAGGCACTTCCCCCACCGCATCCCTGCAACGCTGGGCTGCGTTGCTCGTGCAGCAGCACGGGCCGTTCAGCTCAGCGAATTGGCAGGCACGCGCCAGCCAGCCACGTCACCTGCCCTTGCGAGATCAGCGTCAGAAACGCGAGCGCGGGGTTGCATGGACAAGCTTCCCCCAACCCCTCTTGCCACGCTCGGTGGCGGCGAATATGCAGAAGCTATCAGGTGAGAGCGACCGCCCTAACCGACCGAGCCTCCAGACAACAAGAACATTGCCCTTGTGCATATCTGCAAGACAAGCCTAAATTCCTCTCGCCCTTGCGTACTATTGAGATCCGGGCCGCGGCCGTGACGCTAATTGCGCGCTGCGTTGTTGACGCGCTGGGTTCACTGGAATCCAATTTGGATGGGACAACACTGCATGAATGTTCTCGATGAGACGCCGTGGGGCACCGATTGGGCTTGGAGCCTGCCACTCATTCTCTTGAATGTTATCATCCACGTGTTCGGCTTGGCGTTCATCTACGACGGCTTCACCGTTCTCCTTCAGGAAATAGACCGACGGCGCAAATTCATGTTCCGCTTTGCGGTAGCCATGAACACAGCCGTCTTCCTGATCGTGGCGTTGCACGGGATTGAAGCGATCAGCTGGGCTCTCGCCTACCTCGCGCTCGGCGCCATCCCGGATACAAAATCTGCCATGCTTTATTCACTGGGGGCCATGACGGGGTTTGGGACTGGGAACGTCTCGTTGCCGCCGCACTGGCAGATGATGGGCGTGCTCCAGTCGCTGGCCGGTCTGCTGCTGTTCGGTCTCACCACTGCCTTCATGTTTGCGATGTTTCAAGCGGTTTGGCCATCGCAACAGCAGGCCATCGACCATCAATCTCCCACTCACTAGGCTCGCCGGTGGGTCACACCCCTCTGACCCATCCACCGGCCCTCCTCCCGAACACTTAGGCGCGACGATCCGCCAAAACACCCGGTGGGCACTGTATGCGGAACTGGCTCACCGTCTGCAGCCCAATGCGGTGTCCCTGGGTGCATCTGCCCAGTTCGTTTGTCGGGCTGCTCGGATGCAGCCTCGGCAATAGCGCCGGCGGGGGCGCCGCGTTCGTTCGGCGCAAGTGTGCCGGTGAGAGCGCATCGGGGGAATCATATCGTCCAACTGTTCGCCTGAAGTTGTGATGCTCGCTCAGACGCCCCGCCGCGGCATTCGCCTGACGCAGAACGTCATCCGGCGGCGCTATCTGAGTTTTTGTCACGAAATTCGCGTGGTCCGCAGCCGGTTGCTTTTCGAAAGGCGCGGGTGAACCCGGTGGGAGACGAATAGCCCAGATCGCCGGAGATGCTGGTTATCGATAATCCCGTGTGCTGAAGGAGTTCGATGGCGCGTTGCGTTCTCACTGTGTTTGTCAAACTGCGGAAATCCGTATTTGCGCGGCCAAGTTCCCGCTGAAGGGTCCGGACGCTGGTATCCATCGACCGGGCGATATCGTCGATCATGATGTTACCGGCCATTAGCTGTGTTCGGATCTGCTCGACAGTAACTTGGATAAGGTTTTGTGGAGCACCTCCCAGCCGCTCGCGCGCTAGGTCGGCAATCGTTAGGGCAGCCGGTGACGTTCGCTTCGTCGAGGCTGACAACCGGTGACGTTCAAAGGCGACCCCGACCGCGGGCGCATTGAACATCACAGGACATTGAAAGACATCTTCAAAAACAGATGTGTTTGTCGGCTTCGGAATATCGAGCTCGACACGCAGCGGTCGCCAACTCGTTGGCAGAAATGCCTTTGCGACACTTAACAGTTCTCCGGCCGCGGCGCTTGCCACCGCGACATATCCTGGTGAGCCAGCCAACGCGAAGGCGTAGCTGTAGAGGACCTCGTCACCGCGTATCGTCGTCGACAGGCGATCGTATGTGCTGTGATAGCTCAGGCCTGCCACACTGCGTTCAATCGCTTGACCGAGGGTTTCTGCTTCAAAAATGAAGCGGCCGAAGCTGCCATACGCGGCCACATTCATGCTTGGAGCCAACAACAGCCCGAGGTTGGGCTCTCCTGCGGCCTTTACGATCTCATCGATGAAGTTCAATAGGGCCCGCTGCGGAATGAAAAAATTCCGATCCTCAATCAAATCGACATCGAATCCTGCAGCCCGGTTCGCGCGGCTCAGCGCTTTTTCCCCGATCTCATCGCGTACGAAGCTGGGTATGCCATGCAGGACATGGCTGGAGATGACAGGGACTTCGGCTATTGACGGCGCTCCCCACGCTATCGTTAAAGTAGTTCAATCATATATATGCGGGACGTACGCAACGCAACAGAAGGTTGGTATTATCAGGGCTGAAAAAGAAGCGCGGACGTGTCTTACGTCAATGTTGTCCATTCGGTAGTTGGAACCAACTGGACCCTCAGATTCGCGGGCCCCTTGAAGGGCAGCGCGACTGCGGCGTCGAAGCGGTCAGAGCGGTTCTGATTACCCCAGCAGGCGGCCGGCTCGACAATCTCTGCGGACTCCGTTGACAAAACGGCGGTTGAGCGGTTGTCTGGAAGCGGCCGAACGCAACGAGGGCTTGCGAGACGCCAGGCATTCGCATCTCAAGCATGATTCTCTTCGACTACTATCGGGCGCGCTTTGCCACCTAGGCGAATCCGGACACATCAAAGGAGCGCCTTTGGCGTAAAATGAAAAGTTTGATCGGTGGCTGAAGCTAAGTTCTCGCCGAGAGATGCTGACCTCGTTGGCGAGCTTGGATGGTCTGATCGATACTTTACCCCGTTTTGCGGGTCTTGGAGGGGATATGTCTAAACTTCATAGTTCTTCAGTCGCTATTTGGATGGCCCGGGTTAGCGTGCTCGCCATTCTTTCCTCATCTCCGGCGCTCGCCGATCCCAATCCCGACAGGGATGTCTTTTTCGGAGAGCAACACATCCATACAAGTTGGTCGTTCGACGCTTATATTTTCGGCAACACGAAGGCCACGCCGGCAGACGCCTATGATTACGCCAAGGGCAAGCCGCTGAAGCACGCATTGGGTTTCGACATGAAGATCGAGCAGCCGCTCGACTGGATGGGTGTCACGGATCACTCCGAATATGTGGGCGTGATCCAGCAGGCAAACGATCCAAGCGCGGCTCTCGCCAAGAGCGAACTCGGCAAGGAACTCCAGATCAAGACGCCGGCAGACATCCAGCGCGTCTATCTGCAGCTCGGTCGGACCATGACATCGAACCAGCCGATCAAGGAGCTGGTTTCGCCCGAACTAATGTCATCGGTCTGGGACCGCAACAATGAGATGGCCAACGCGGCGAACGAGCCCGGCAAATTCACCGCTTTCAACGCCTATGAATGGACGTCGACGCCGAACAGCCGCAACATGCACCGTAACATCTACTTCAAGGACTCGGCGCATCTTCCGGAATTCCCCTTCTCGTCCTTCGATTCAGAGGCGCCCGAAGATCTGTGGGCATGGATGGATAAGCAGCGGGCGGCCGGCATAGAGCTCCTTGCCATCTCGCACAACGCCAATCTGTCCGATGGTCTGATGTACCCGACCGAAGTCGACAGCAAGGGCCGGCCGATCGACGAGGCATGGGCGGCCTCGCGCATGCGCAATGAGCCGCTGATCGAAATCAAGCAGATCAAGGGCGCGTCTGAAACCCATCCTCTGCTCTCCCCGAACGACGAGTTCGCCAACTTCGAGATCATGAGCTATCTGCTCGGCGATCCGGCCGGCCGCTTTGACGGGATCAGGGGCAGCTTCGTGCGTGACGCCCTCCGCAACGGCCTCGCGTTCGAGGACACGCGTGGCTACAATCCGTATAAACCTGGCTTTGTCGGCGGCTCGGACTCCCACAACGCTGCGGCTCCCTACCGTCAGGACAATTTCTACGGCGGACACGCCGCCGGCGACGGCGACATGAAGGGTCGCATGGAAGGCAAGATGTTTGCCGGCCTTGATCCCAAATACGAAAACCCCGCCGGCCTGAGCGCGCTCTGGGCCGAGGAGAACACGCGCGATTCCTTGTTTGAAGCAATGAAACGCAAGGAAACCTATGCAACGAGCGGCACCCGTATAAAGGTCCGCCTCTTCGGTGGTTATGATTTCTCCGACCGGTCTCTCTGGGGCGAGCGCTGGAGCGAGCATTGGGTCAAGGAGGCCTACAAGAGAGGCGTGCCGATGGGATCCGATCTACCCTCGACGGAGACGGACAAGGCACCGTCTTTCCTCGTCTGGGCCGTCAAGGATCCGACATCGGGGAACCTCGATCGCGTTCAGATCGTCAAGGGATGGTCTGCGAGCGGTCAGTCCTTCGAGAAAGTCTATGATGTCGTGTGGTCGGGCGACCGGAAGCCCGACCCGGTCACCGGCAAAGTGCCGGCCATCGGCTCCACGGTCGACCTCGAGAGAGCGACCTACGAGAACAGCGTTGGATCAGCCGAACTCTCCAAGGTCTGGACTGACCCGGACTTCGATCCATCCGTTCATGCCTTCTACTACGCACGCGTACTGGAAATCCCGACTCCCCGCTGGACAACGATTCAGGCCAAGGAATTGGGCATCAAGGTCCCGCAAGTCGTTCCAGCGACGGTTCAGGAGCGTGCCTGGACCTCGCCGATCTGGTATGCGCCAGGTGAGAGCAAGGAGCGGGCAGCGGCAGGCGTTCGCATCGCCGATATCGGCACAGGCGGCAAGACACTCGACCAGCAGGCTCTGACCGGGCTGATCGTGGGCAAAACGGTCTGGTTGAAGAACCTGGTCACCGGCGACGTCTTTCGTACGGTGTGGGACGCAACGGGGCAGCGGGTATTGCTCAATCTCGACCCCAGTCACCCGATACCGCAGCACTTCGGCAACAGCGCGCAAGATGCCTACCTCGGTGTTCCAGTTCACTACGAAGTCACAGACGGGAAAATCGTCGAGAACTTCGGCAATGAACTGCTGAGCTGGACCGCCTACCAGGTCAGTGAGCGGACGCTGCTCGCGCGCAGCAATGAGTTCGGCTATGCCAACTACGAAGTCATTCCCGCACCTGAAACGCTGACGGACCTCAACACGGTCAAGCGCTAGGCTTGAGCGACAACAGCTTGGTTGAGGGCGTATCTTGAGCAATCGAGTGAATGAAGCTTTGAAGCGGCTCGTCCGTGAGCCGCTTGTCCATTTCACGGTAATTGGCGGGGTGCTCTTTCTGGTGGGCGGCCAGGAAGGGCCGACGGGCGCGCGTCAGCAAAACGAGATCGTCATCAGCGAAGGCGACATTGATCAGTTGCTCGTCGCGTGGCGGTCTCAAGGGCTCCCTCCCCCTTCAAAAGAAATCGTTCAGGGATTGGTGGAGGCGAAGGTTCGCGAGGAAGTGCTCTATCGCGAAGCAATCGCCATGGGGCTCGACCAAGACGACATTATCGTCAAACGTCGACTGGCGCAAAAGATGGATTTTCTGGCGGAAGACCTGTCGGCACTTCACGATCCAACAGCTGAGGAACTGCGCGAGTGGTTCCAGTCCCACCAGAGCGAGTTCCTTTTGCCGCCGAGGATCAGCTTCCACCATGTCTACTATTCGAGAGACCAGCGCGGGAAGGATGCTGAACGCGCTGCTGCGCAGGCGGTGGCAGCCATGGCCGACCCGCAGGACGGTGATCGGTTCATGTTCCAGAATTCCTATGCGGAGCGGACGGAAACGGATCTCCAGACAATTTTCGGTCCGGCGTTTGCCCAGAGTGTTTTCGAGTTTGGACCGGGGAAATGGGTCGGCCCGGTCGAATCTGGATATGGTTGGCATGCTGTCTTTGTCGAACGCAAGACGCTCCCGACAAAGCCGAGCTTCGACGAAGTCGAGGACGAGGTTCGGGCTGCCTGGCTCAATGCTCGACGTGCGGAGTTCCGGGAAGAAGCCTACCGAATGATGCGCGAAAAGTACAAGGTTACCCTTCCCGCTGTCGAGCGCGGGGAACCGCCTTCGGGAGCTCGCACTCCATGATCGTGACTGGGCGATTCCGTCATTTGCGCTGCCTATGGCTGTTGATAGTGCAATTCACCGCAGCGCTTTGCGTTGCATGCGTCGGCACGACGCAAGCCGCCTACGCGCATGAATCCCGACCCGCCTTTCTTCAGATACGGGAGATTGGGCCGAAACAATACGATGTCCTTTGGCGGACACCAGTCAACGCCGGCATGCCATTGCCCGTGTTACTGCAAATGCCCGAGGGTTCTCGCGACAGAGCTGATCCGCTCATTCAGCGCCTGAGTGATTCCACGATCGAACGACGCCGCATTGCGCTCGACGAAGGCGACATTGCAGGCCGGCGGATCGATTTCGTGGGGTTGCAGGCGACGATTACAGATGTGCTGGTCCGCATGTCTTGGCTTGACGGCCGGGAAGTGACGGAGATTATCAAACCGGCGCGGCCGTGGATCGAACTCTCCGACAATCAGACCATCTGGCAAGTGGCCAAAACCTATGCGTCGCTCGGTATCGAGCACATTCTTCTCGGAATGGACCACCTGCTTTTCGTTGTCGGCCTGATGATCATCGTTCGCACGGCAAGCTCGTTACTTAAGACCATCACCGCCTTCACAGTTGCGCACAGCATCACGCTCGCTCTGGCCACACTTGGTTATGTCTCAATCTCTACCGGCCCTCTCAACGCCGCGATTGCCCTTTCGATCCTGTTCCTGGGTGTTGAGATCGCGCGGTTTTGGCGGGGCCAAACAAGTTTTACGCTCCGCCAACCATGGATTGTCGCTTTTGCCTTCGGCCTGCTGCACGGGTTTGGATTTGCCAGCGGTCTGGTGACGACTGGACTACCCAAAGGCGATATTCCCCTCGCTCTATTCTTCTTCAACGTCGGGGTAGAGATCGGGCAATTGGCATTTGTTTTGCTGATCCTCATGCTCCACCGCGCGCTGCGCCTGCTTCAATTCGATTTGTCCGGCTGGGCGCGCTATGCCCCCGGCTATATCGTCGGTTCCCTGGGCGCCTACTGGACAATCGAACGAACGCTGCTTCTCTTCTAAACTGTCATCGAGGCCCAATGATACACCGATACGTCTCACAGTTTTTCCTCGCGGCAATCGTATGCGCGATGCTTGTGGGTTATGCCGACGCCGCTTTTGCGCACGCGGAAGGGGGACACGTCAGCGGGCTCCTCTCGGGGCTGAGCCATCCTGTCAGCGGATCGGACCATGTGCTTGCGATGGTCGCGGTCGGTCTTTGGGGTGCCCTGCTTGGGCCTCCGGCGCTGTGGATCCTCCCGATCGTCTTTCCTGTCGCCATGGCGGCCGGGGGGATGATGGGGCTTCTCGGAATTCCCCTGCCCTGGGTCGAAATTGGCATTGCGGCTTCTTCGATCATCTTCGGGCTGTTCATCCTGACCGACGTGCGCATCAGCCTGGCGATCGCGATCCCATTGGTGATGGTCTTCGCCCTGTTTCATGGGCACGCGCATGGAACGGAACTCGCTCCGGGCGCCGACGCAGTCCTTTATAGCGCCGGGTTCGTCATTGGGACCGGGCTACTCCATGCCGTGGGCATCGGAATTGGCGCGGTGGAAAAGCTCCCAAGGGGCAGAACTGCGGTGCGCTTTCTCGGTGGAGGCGTGCTGCTGGGCGGCTCCTACTTTCTATTGGGTGCATTGGCGTGAAACCGCATAGCGTCGGGACAGTGATGGCACTGTTGGCGTGGTCAGCGCCATCGATCGCCCATGCGCATCTCGTAAATTCTGGAGTGGGTCCCTTCTACGATGGTGCGATCCACCTGCTCCTGAGCCCGACGGACGTCATTCGGCTGATTGCACTTAGTCTCCTGGCGGGCGCACAGCGACCAGCCTCCGCGCGAGCAATCGTGCTTGCCGCGCCGATTGCATTGTTTCTCACAAGCCTGGCTGGTCAAAGCCTCGGCACCACAGGCACATTGGAAATTGTGAACAGGGCCGCGCTTTTCCTGATCGGCGCTGCGATAGCCGCCGATCTTCAACTGCCGCCAAGATTCGCCATCCCTGTGGCAGCTGCCTATGGCGGGCTTTTCGGTTTCCAGAACGGGATAGAAATACAGGTCGACGATGCCGGCCTCATTACGCTTCTGGGAACGACCGCCGTTGCGACATCAATCATAGTGGTAGCCACAGCGCTGGTCGTTTCGGCCACAGCGTTTCCGTTGCGGGTCGCTTGCCGCGTGCTGGGCAGTTGGACTGCAGCTGTCGGTCTTCTCTCCTTGGGTTGGGTCATCGCCAGACAAGGTTAGTTCACTAGTGACGTCGTAGAACAGCAGATTTGTGGAGACGCATTTGACGAATTCAGTCTTCGGTCGGACAGGGTATGCAGGCAGCCGCCACGTGATCAGCCTTTGCTTGACGCTCATCGTGGTTTCCGGATGCGGCGGCCACCCGAAGGGTGTGTTGACGCCGGTCGCCGAGACGCAAGCCGACGCAAGCCGGGTGGACATGTTGATCACGACAACGCGTGATCGCTCGCAAGTGCCCGGAGAAATGTTCACGGGCGAGAGGGCGCGTGCGCCAACGTTCGCCGACATCACAGTATCCATCCCCGCTGTGCGGAAGGTGGGTGACGTGGCTTGGCCGAAGAAGCTACCCCCTAACCCGGCCACCGACTTTGCGACCCTGAAGGCGGACGAACTGA